>JAGXFP010000046.1 GCA_024637225.1 Desulfobacterales bacterium | reverse complement strand
TCGGTGGCAATAGCGAGAGGGTCACACCCGTTCCCATACCGAACACGGAAGTTAAGCCTCTCAGCGCCGATGGTACTGCACGGGCGACTGTGTGGGAGAGTAGGTCGCCGCCGAATTTTTTTCTTTAATGCCTTCTGCCTGCAAAGGGAGAGGGCATTTTTTTTTGATTTTCCTCGCGCCGCAGCCTTTAATACCCCTCGCCAGGCTCAGGGTGCGTAGTTTGCCGGCATAGCGATCATCTGAAAAGCGATCTTCCTGAACGGCAAGTAATTGAAGCTTTTCAAGCGGCGATAAGATTTAGTTTTACAATCGGCTCAATCTCTCCTTAGAATAAAATGCATAAGGTCGAATCATCAATATTATATAGCTTCATTTAGCTTTCGGGAAACGGAAGGCGTCTTGTTGTTCGGTCATAAAAGCGCATTTAATCAGACCCCTCTTTGCTTGGCAGAACCGGGTCGTGATCCGGCGGGATTGCATAAAATTCAGTCCGGGTGAGAACTCTAATCAGTGCCGTTCCCGGGAAGATCTTATCTGTTTCTCTGAAAATAAAACGAATCAAGCCGTTTGTCGGAGGAAAGTCATGAAGCACGTTGTGATAGCGGGCGGAGGATTTGCCGGACTGAACGCGGCAAAGGTATTAGGTCAATCGAAGCGCGTCGAGGTAACCTTGATCGATCGTGAAAACTTCCATTTATTCCAACCACTTCTCTATCAGGTCGCAATGGCCGTCTTGAGTCCGGCCGACATCTCATCGCCGATCAGAAGCATTTTGTCGCAATATTCGAATATAAAAGTATTTCAGGGAGAGGTGATCAATGTTGATCCCCACCATAATCGGCTTACTACCGACTTCGCCGAATTCGATTACGATTACCTTCTTCTGGCCTGCGGGGTGAAACATTCCTATTTTGGTCAGGAAAACTGGGAAGAATGGGCGCCTGGCTTAAAGACGATCGAACAGGCCATTGAGATTCGCCGACGGGTCCTCACCGCTTTTGAAAAGGCTGAGCGGAATCTGAGCGAGGAACAGCCTTCGAAGCAGTTGACCTTCGTGATCGTCGGAGGTGGTCCGACCGGGGTCGAACTGGCCGGAGCCATCGGTGAAATGAGCCGCTACACCCTGGCCCGGGATTTTCGCAGGATCGATCCCGCCTCAACCCGAATTATCCTCCTCGAAGCCGGCGATCGTATTCTTCCTTCATTTTCTGATAAACTGGCACGTCGAGCCGTTCGAGATCTGGCGAGTCTCGGGGTCGAGGTGCGGACTACCAGCAAGGTAAGCCGGATCAGCGGCGACGGAGTCGAGATCGGTTCTGAGAAAATTTACTCGGATACGGTTTTATGGGCCGCCGGGGTGCGGGCTCCGGTTTTGGCCAGAAAACTTGGTGTAAAGCTGGATTCCCAGGGGCGAATTATCGTCGAGCCCGATTTGAGTCAGGGCGTATACCCGAATATTTTTGTGGCCGGCGATCTTGCCAATTTTTCCCACCAGACCGGGAGGCCTCTGCCCGGCCTGGCTCCGGTTGCCCTCCAGCAGGGGCGTTTTATCGCAAAAAACATCCTGCGTGAAATAGAGGGTAATTCGCGGCACAATTTCGCCTATCGAGATAAAGGTCAGGTAGCGACCATCGGACGGGGCCGGGCGGTTGTCGAGATGGGAAAATTGAAAATCGGCGGATTTTTTGCCTGGCTGCTCTGGCTGATCGTCCACATCTATTATCTGACCGGATTTAAAAACAGATTATTCGTTATCATGAACTGGGCTTTGTCATTTTTGACATTCCGTCGGGGAGCACGACTGATTGTTTCCAAGGAGTGGCGCTTTTACGAGAGACCGGATGACGGCGGCTAGATCGTCGGCGAAGACTGCAACGACTGTAGGGGGCTAACTTATATCCTGACGCACCGATGTCTATTGGTTGAGTTTTACCTGAATCCGTGATGGGTTAGTGTATTGATTCACGATGTCTGATAGTTTTTACTTCCCCAATATAGGCAGTGATCCGTGGTGGCTGATATGCACCCGCCGTCCTGCGGGGCGCCCGATAACGGCGCATCCGCGGCGTTGGCAACTCGTTGATATATCATCAGTATTATCAACATAGTTGCCGCCTTGGATCTGCATGTTCTCGAACGCTCACGGATTTAGGTTTTTCTCAACTGTAACTACATATTTATCTGTCCGTAATAGCGCCGGAGAATTATCCCGCCGCCTTTATGGGCGTTTGCCCTAAAATTCATTTTCAGGGAAATCAAGATGAAAATGGCAATCGGCTCGGACCATGCCGGCTTTGAGTACAAAGAGAAAATCATCGATTATCTGGATCGGGAAGGGCATCAGGTGAAGGATTTCGGTACCGATTCCACGGACCCGGTCGATTACCCCCTTTTTATCTATCCCGTCGCCCGAGCGGTTGCCTCGGGCGAGTATGAACGGGGGGTAGTTCTCGGAGGCTCAGGGAATGGCGAGGCAATGGTGGCTAACCGGGTCCCCGGGATAAGATGCGCTTTTTGCAACACGGTTGAATTAGCCCGACTTGCCAGGGAGCATAACGATGCGAATCTCATCTCCCTGGGGCAGCGGATTATGCCCTTCGGAACGGCGCTGGCCTGTCTTCAGGTTTTTCTGAAAACCCCCTTTGCCGGCGGCCGTCATCGGAATAGGATCGAACTGATCGACCGTTAAAAGAAAAGATGTTTGGGGCTTGGACAATCGCTCTGCCAGGGCCAATAACATTCGATTCGCTTCTCCACCTTGTCGCCTCCCGCGCGATTTTTCTTGTTGTTGGGAAAAAATTAGTAACTGAAGTGTTGAATTTGTCGGCGGTTACTGCTTTTATATCAGAAACATAAACTACAGTTTAACTTTTTATCCCTGACTGCGCAAATTATATGAAAAATGATCCAATCAAGGCGATCGTGCTGGCCGCCGGCAAGGGGACCCGGATGAAGTCCGACCGGGCCAAGGTCCTCCATGAGGTCTTTTTTGCGCCGATGCTGCACCATGTCGTAAATGCCGTTATCCCCCTCGATCTTCTGGAAACCGTCGTGGTGACAGGTCATCAGGCCGAGGTTGTCGAGAAATCCCTGGCGGGTTTCACCGTAACCTTTGCCCGACAGGAACAACAACTTGGTACCGCCGATGCGGTGGCGGCGGCCGAAGCCGGCCTGGCGGATTTCAAGGGGACGGTTCTGATCCTCTGCGGTGACACCCCCCTGGTCAGAACCGAAACCCTGCGAAGCATGCTGGATGCGCATCACGCGGCCCGGGCCACGTTGACCGTGATGACCACCAGAATGACGGATCCCGCCAACTATGGCCGGATCGTGACCGATGAGCAGGGGGATCTGTTAAGGATTGTAGAGGAAAAGGATGCCTCGGTTACCGAAAAGTCCATCAACGAGATCAATGCCGGTATCTACTGTGTCGACAGCGCTTTTCTCTTCAAGGGCCTGCGGAATATCGGCTCGGATAACCGCCAGGGAGAGTTTTATCTTACCGATCTTATCGAAATCGCCCGTTCGGAAGGATTGGCGGTTAACCGGCATTTCTGCGAAGAATCGCTTGAGGTGCTGGGCATTAACTCCAGGGTAGAGTTGGCGGCAGCCCACGGCCTTCTCCAGAAACGGCGTAATCAGCACTTGATGATGGCCGGGGTAACCATAATCGGACCGGACTCCGTTGATATAGCCCCGGAGGTCGGAGTCGGTCCCGATTGCGAGATTGGCCGTAATGTCGTTATTTCCGGGCACAGCGTCATCGGGCGCGATTGTCGAATCGGGTCGAATACGGTAATAAGAAATTGTCGCCTGGGAAATGGCGCTGTTGTCGGTGCCCTCTGCTATCTAGAAAACTGCGCGGTTGATAAGGGCGCATCCCTGGACAGCGCTACGATAATTTCTGGAGATCGCCAGGTTTTTAAGAGGTGATTCAAGATAATTTGCCATTCTTAACCTGTGGTTACTTATTAATCTGCCCGTGATTTAAGATGGAGGAATTGCACCGGCCCTTCAGTGCGTCCGATAACGGGCCATATCGGCAACTCGTTGATTGCCTTAATATGATCAAGTCGTGCCGTTTTTTGTCTGACCCGTTCTCGCACATTTACGGATTCCGCTAATTATAAAGCTGAGTTGAGCAGCTTGTCTGATCGTACGAAACTTATGCCCTGTGGGTTAAAAACAACTTGTTATGATAATTTGTCTATGACGAGGTAGATATGGAAAATATCGAGAATCTGACCCGCTTGGAAGCGGCTGTTGAAAAATTACTCAACACAGTCAGTGAAATGAAGCAGGAAAAACTCGCCTTCAAAGCGAGGCTTGCCAGCAAAGAACAGGAGATTGAAACTCTCAGCCGGGAACTGCAGGCCTTCCAGGGAGAAAGAAGCAAGATCGAAACCAAGGTCAATGGTCTGCTTAATGCCATTGAAAAATGGGAGAATCTGAACGGATCGACCGAAAGCTCCGGAGTTGATGAGGCTGCCACGGTGGAAAAGACCCTCTTTTGAAAATCATATCCAGGGTGCCTTGCCGAGCAGCAGTAAATTTTTCGAACCTATTTAAGTGACAAGTTCGCAAAAATTCAAAAATGTGATGGCTAAGCATGCACTACCCCCTTGCGGGGTGAAAATCGTCAGACCCAAGGCGCGCGAATTTCGAGGAATGCAACGTACTTCAGGACGCTGCGATGACGAGAAAATTTGCAGCAACGCAGGAGCTGACGAGTTTTTGCGACGCCATCAAGTAAGGGTGAATATCGTTGGCTAAACCGTTAAGATTTGAAGTGTTCGGGCATGAATACTCCCTAAATACCGAAGCGCCTGAAGAGGATGTTCAGGAGATTTTGGAAATGGTCAGGGAGCATCTTCATGAAACAAATAGGTCCACCAGCGTGGTGCCGTCCACTAAATCGGTAATCCTTGCCAGTCTCAACATGGCCGGCAAGTATGTTAAGTTGAAAAGGGAATTCGAAGATTATCGACATGAAGTTGAAACTCTTTCCGGGCGGATCAGGAAAAAAATTGAGGATTTTGTCCGATTGGGCTAAAGTGATAATTAACCCCTGCCATGTTCGTGATCGGCAGGTTGTCCGAGCCAACATTGATGTCTAGGGTGACTCCCCTGTTCGGTGATAGTGAAGTCGTCTATGACGAATTCCATGAAACGGATAAGAGTAACGCCCACCTAACTACGTTAGGTTCGATATCAACTTGGTCGACACGGCATCGGTGGGGGTTGATTTATGGATCCACCGTTGTTTCAAGCGAAGCGAACGGTTTTATATATAAATAATTATCAGGAGGATGAATACTTCAAATTTATACGGTTCCCCTGACCCTAATTGAAGATCGGGAATGATTTGGAGAGATTCTGGTGTGTTTCTTTGTCGTGGTTGTTTGGAATGGCGTCACGATTTGTCTTATATCGGCTTGAAATTGCTTCTGAATGGGCGATATCGTTTTTTTATTATTTAATCAATCACTTGATGGCTTATGACCTTTTGCCTTTGCATGATTAGTTGAATACCAAATAACGAAAGGGTGGTGTGCAAAAATCCTTTGCCCTGCTCCCGGTGAAAATCGCACTATTCAATCAACCTGCAATTTCTTCCGCACCTGCATCGTTTCCGCGTCCAGTCTTCTGTTTCAGGAACCCTAGCTTAAAATCATATTAAAAATCGTCCCGGTTGCCTTTAGTTTGTCGGCAACTCGAGGTGGCGACTATTTTTTATGTGTCTACCAGCAGGCCGCTTTAGCGGCAAGGCTGTTTTTATAAATTTAATGGGGAGGACGCTGCAATGAGCACGTCGATCATTATTGCTGTGTTACTGGCTGCCGTCGCCGGTATTGTCGTCGGAGTATTTTTACGCAAACTGATAATCGAAAAAAACAAGGCAGATTACGATGCCCAGGGCCGCAAGCTGATTAACGATGCCCTGGCCGAAGTGGAACGGTTGAAGAAGGAAGCTTCTGTCCAGATCAAGGACGATGCTTACCAGATGAAGCAAGCGGCCGAGCAGGAGCTGCAAAGTCGTAAAAAGGATCTTATTGAAGAGGAGAAGAGGTTCGGTCAGAAGCTTGATCAGATCGAGCGGAAAATCGACCTGATCGATAAGCGCGAAATGGAGATGCTCAAAAAGGAGCAGTCTTTCTTCGAGCAGGAGAAAAAACTGGCCGACCGCCGCAAGGATCTCGATGTAATTATCGACCAGCAACGCCTACAGCTCGAGAAGATTTCCGGAATTTCCCGGGAAGAAGCCAAGCGGCTTCTCTCCGAAAGTATTGAGAGCGAAGCGAAAATGGAATCCTCGAAAGCTCTGGTCCGAATCGAGAACGAGACCAAGATAGAGGCGGATCGTCGAGCCAAGAATATTATAGCTCTTGCCATTTCCCGTTACGCAGGCGACTATGTCGCCGAGAAGACGGTCTCCGTCGTACCTCTGCCAAACGAGGAGATGAAGGGCCGGATTATTGGCCGGGAGGGCCGTAATATCAGGGCCATCGAGGCGGCCACCGGCATCGATATCATCATTGACGATACGCCGGAGGCCGTTATCCTCTCCGGTTTCAATCCGGTTCGCCGGGAAGTGGCCCGCCAGGCCCTCGAAAGACTGATCGTCGACGGTCGCATCCATCCCGCCCGGATCGAGGAGATTGTCGAGAAGGTTACCGAGGAACTTGAAATATCCATGCGTGAGGTAGGCGAGCAGGCCACTTTCGATGTGGGCGCCCATGGCATCAACATGGAACTGATCAAGCTACTCGGCCGTCTTAAATATCGGACCAGCTACGGACAGAATATGTTGCAACATTCCCTGGAGGTTGCCTATCTCTCCGGGATTATCGCTTCCGAACTCGGGGTCAATATTAAACTGGCCAAGCGGGCCGGACTTCTCCATGACATCGGCAAAGCCGTCGATCACGAAGTCGAAGGCACCCATGCCGCCCTAGGCCGCGATCTGGCCAAGAAATATGGCGAATCGCCGGAGATTGTTCATGCGATTGCGGCCCACCATGAGGATATTCCCCTCGAAAGCCTCCTCGATATCATTGTCCGGTCAGCCGATGCCCTTTCCGGTGCCCGGCCCGGCGCCCGTAAGGAGATGCTGGAAAGTTACGTCAAGCGCCTTGAGGATCTGGAGCAGATCGCCACCTCTTTCGAGGGGGTTGACAAGGCCTTCGCCATCCAGGCCGGGCGCGAGATCAGAATCGGAGTCGACAGCGGCGATGTTTCCGATACGGAAAGCGTCATTCTCAGTCGCGATATAGCCAAGAAGATCGAAAAGGAACTGACCTATCCGGGTCAGATCAAGGTTACGGTAATCAGAGAAACCAGAGCGGTTGAGTACGCGAAATGAGCCTGACGATTGATGAACAGCTTGCCTTGCTGGTCCGGGGGGCGGTTGATGTTATATCCAAGGAGGAACTGGCCGAAAAGCTCAAAAAATCCCATGAGAGCGGGAAGCCGCTGACCGTCAAGGCCGGCTTCGATCCCACCGCGCCCGACTTGCATCTCGGCCATACGGTCCTCATCCAGAAGCTCAAGCATTTTCAGGATCTGGGCCATAGTGTCAAGTTTCTGATCGGGGATTTTACCGGGATGATCGGTGATCCGACCGGGAAATCCGAAACCCGAAAACCGCTCACCGTCGAAGATGTCAAGCGGAATGCCGAGAGCTACAAGGAGCAGATCTTCAAAATACTTGATCCGGACCGGACCGAAGTGGTGTTCAATTCGACCTGGCTGGAAAAACTTACTTCCTACGAGTTCGTGAAGCTCGCCTCCCAGCTTACCGTGGCCAGGATGCTTGAACGGGAGGACTTCCGGAACAGGTTCGACAATGAACAGCCCATCTCCATCCACGAGTTTCTCTATCCCCTGGTCCAGGGCTACGATTCCGTCGCCCTGGAAGCCGATGTGGAACTCGGCGGCACCGATCAGTTGTTTAACCTGCTGATGGGCCGTACCCTCCAGAAGGTCTGGGGCCAGAAGCCTCAGGTGGTGCTGACCATGCCGCTGCTGGAAGGGCTTGACGGGGTCAATAAGATGAGTAAATCACTGGGGAATTATATCGGCATCACCGAGAGCGCCGCTGACATATACGGCAAGACCCTGTCTACCTCTGACGAATTGATGTTCAGATACTACGAATTGCTGAGCGACCTTTCCATTGACGAGATCAGCGGCCTGAAGCAGGGTATTGAGGAAGGCCGCCTGCATCCCAAAGTGGTAAAGCAGCATTTGGCCCGGGAGTTGACCGCCCGCTTCCATGACGAAAAGGCGGCGGCCAGGTCCGAAGAAAATTTTGAGAATGTCTTTAGAAAACACGAACTGCCTGACGTAATCCCGGAATACCCGTGCCGGCCCGACACCGGTAAGATCTGGCTGCCGAAACTTCTGACCGAGGCTGGTCTGGTGAAAGGTACCGGCGAGGCCCGGCGGATGATCAAGCAGAATGCCGTCTCTCTTGACGGTGAAAAGATTAACGACGAAGCTCACGAACTTGCCGCCAGCGGCGAAGTCCTGATCAAGGTAGGCAAGCGGCGATTCTGTCTGGTCAAGTTCGGTTGACCCCGCGGGGCTGAAGCAGGGCCGGGATACGCACTTCCTTGTCCCGGTTCGTACCTAACTCTCTTGCCCCCGGAGGCTGTTCCCTGATAAGCCCGCGTTTGTCCCTAGCCTTTCCGCTCAATCTCCTCCTGAATCAGGGCAAGCAGGTGTGCAAATTTATCAATAAAGTAATGGGGGGTGGTCTGGCCCGGGCTGTTGGGATTTTCGAGGTTTATCCCGTACGGCAATCCCGTTTCGGTAAGGGCCTTGTACTTTTTCATCTTGCCGGCATATTTCGCGCTGGGCCGCTCTTCTTCGGAGAGCAGGTTCAGAGCCACCAAAGTCTTGTTCGCCTTTACCGCGGAAATCTCCGCTCTATGAAGACTCAGCAGCTTGGTCATTGAATCTGTTTTTTCCACAGTCCCCACCAGGTTCTCAATATAACAGTCAAACTGATTCCAATTTATCTCTCCTTTCCGGCTCTTTCCTGTCTAATCTATAAACCAAATAAAACCAAGAACAGAAAATACGACGGTTGGCAGGTTCCCGATTGCGAGCACTGGTAGATAAACAAGTAAATAGGCTGGCAAGGGAGGCTGCCCAATCGCCTTTACGGATTCAGGGACAGGAGAAACCAGGATTGGGGCGCGTTCAGCCCCAAACATATCGATAGTTACCTCTCAATAAAATCCCAGGATGTAATTTCTCGCTGCAGCAGGCTGTTCCCGTAAATTTTCAGGATGGTCAAGGCTTCCTTGGTCGCAGCTGGGCTGAAGCGGAGGCGGTCGAGTTTGGCAAGGGGCAGTTCCTGGGCTTTCTGGAGGAGCCGGGCGGTACTGAGCGAGAAAGCAAGCCCCGCTCCCCCTTCGGGGTCGGCGTTATTATTTGTTTCGGCGCATCTCCGGCAGAGCAGGCCGTTTCGGGTCGGAGAGAAGCGGTAGGGGCCATTCCGGGGCGCAAGGGTGGCGCATTCTGTGCAGCCTTCCAAGGCCGGTTTGTAGCCGAGGAGAGTCAGTAATTTGATGTTGAAAAGGATGGCGGTCCAGGCCGGTGGCTGCTTGATGTTTTCCAGGGAGGCCAGGGTCCAGAGCAGCAGCTCGAATATCCGCTCGTCGGGGTCGTTTTCCCTGGTCCAGTGGAAGATCAGTTCTGCTGCCAGAGAGGCGGCGGCATACCGATTGTAGTCTGCCCGGATCAGAGGGAAAGGGGTAAGCAGTTCGGCCTGGTCGATCCGGACCAGAGAGGAGCTGCGGCTTTCGGTATAGAGTATTTCGAGATGAGAGAACAGTTCAAGTTTATTGACGAAACGTTTCAGGCTCCGGTGGGCGCCCTTGGCGATCCCGCTCAACCTGCCCCGGCTCAGACTGTAGAAGGTGACGATTTTGTCGGACTCGCCGTAGGATCTGACTCCGATGACTACCGCCGGAGTTCTGCCGGAATTCATGCGTTATTCCTTGAATTGATAGAGGGGTTTGCGATACTTCGAGATCGGACGATGCTCCTCCCGGCCTCCCGGATTTACCGTTCCAGGTTCGGGGATCAGCGGTGGTTGCGGTTGGCCGTCAATTGCCTCCCGGATCGTCGTGGTTTCTAAAAATCACTTTCAATATGTGGGGAAGGGCGAAAACGTCATGGCCGACTTGGCCGGTTGCCGGCTACCTTGTCCGTGGCGACGCTGACCGTGAAGGGCGAGGACCGTCTGGCCGGAGTGCCAGCCTGGGTTGAGGCGGTCAAAACGGCAGTGGATTCCACTGCCGTCTCGTCGTGAACCGGCATATTTTCGGCAGCGGGCTCTTTTTCCGGAACTTCCGGAGTGGCTTCGCCGGTAATTTCTTCTGCTCCGACGGCTTGCTCTTGGAAGACCCGGGAAGGGGTTTCTTCAGGTCCGGAAGAAGTCTCTTCCAGACCTGACGGGATGATATCATCAATCCGGGAAGAGGTTATGCCGGTGATTGTCGGCAGGTTGGAAAAACGGTCCTCGGATTTAAACAAAAAGCCGAAAACATAAAAGAGGATGAGGATTAAGAGGATGATGATGATCGGCAGGACCTTGCTTTTCTTCTTTTTGATGAAGATCGAGGTCCGGTCCAGGATTTCCTCGTCGATGACGTCATTGCGGTAGTGATTGACCCTGGGTGCCTGGGATTCGACCTCTTCCTGAATGGCGTAGTGTCTGAAGGTGTCATCCGGGTCCAGTCCCAGATAGGATGCGTATAACCTGATAAAGCCTCTGACAAACACTTCTCCCGGCAGCTTTTCGAAATCGTCTCTTTCCAGAGCCCGGATGAAGTTGGTGGGAATCTTTGTCGCCTCGGCGGCCTCCTCGACGGTTTTGTGTCCGGCCTTGCGGGTCCGGTGCAGAAGTTCTCCCAGGGTGTTTTCCAGCCGTTCCTCATTCTCGGTTTGCTCTGTTGTCATGTCGCGTTTCCTGGCCGAATATTTACAGTATTTGCCGCGGTGCCCGGTTTACCAGATGGAGTTTTAGATAAGTTTTTTGATGATTGCCTGTTCCTGGATTTCCTTCAGCCAGTTATCGTAGCGCTTTTCAAGTCCCTCTTGTCGGAGTCGGTCGATGATCTCCTCCTTGACGTCGTTAAAAGGGGCGAATTCAGGGGTGCCGTCAAGGTTTCTGGTCAGCAGCCTGAAAAACTGGAATGATTTCCCGGTTTCGATAATTTCGCTGATTTCACCCGGCTCCAGCCCGGTGATGCTGTCCCGCATGGATTCAGCCATTTCTTTTTCGCTGAAAAAACCGATATCGCCGCCGTCCTTCGCCGATGGAAGTTCGGAGAAGGATCTGGCCAACTCCCCGAAGTCCTGGCCCTGCAGGGCCAGATTCCTGATCCCCTCGAGCCGTTTTCTGGCTTTTTCTTTGCTGTCCGCGGCTGATTCCGGCGCTCCCCAGCTAATTCCGATCTGGAGAAGATGGTAACCACTCGGGGTATCCTGCCGGGTGTATTCCGTTTCGTAGTATTCCCGGGCCTCTTCCTCGCTGACCACGATTTTGGATTGAATCTCGTAGCTGATCAGTTTCGAGCGGCGGATCTGGTTGGCCAGTTTCCGGCGGTACTCTTCCCGGTCCGCCCCGGTTCTTTCCAGTTCCCGGTAAAGTTCGGGCACGGTCAAGTTGTTGGTGCGGCTGATGGTGGCGACGGCGTTGTCGATTTCTTCTTCGGAAACGCTGATCTGAAGTTCCTCGGCTTTTTGCCGGATCAGGAGATCCTCGATCATTTTGTCGAGAATCCGATGCCGCGCTGCCTGTAATTTTTCATCCAGTCGGGATTCCGGGGTGTTTTGCCGGACCTCGCTCAGGGTATCCCCGGCGGCCTTGTCGAGCTCGGTCTGGGTGATTACCTCGCCGTTGACCACGGCTGCGATCTTTTCAACCACTCGGGCCTGAACGGCGCCGACCCCCAAACAGAGCGCCATGGTTAGGGAAAGCAAAAGGATCCGGCTAAATGTGGTTATGGAGTCAATCATTAACTTTGTTGTCCTGCTTGAAAGAGATTGGTTGTCGGCAAAAAAATAAGACTTTTATTGTCACGCTGGAAATGGGGTTCCTCGCCTTTAATCTTAAACGAAAATATCCGAAGATAAACGATATAAGTTAAGTAGCATTACCCTGAAGGGTCCGCAATATTTTTTTGGCTTCTCCTATAATAGCTTCCGGGGGACCGGCCTCGAATTTAACGACCAGACGACTGTCAGGGGTGAGCCGCATTGCTCCCTTTGAAGAGCCGATAATCTCCAGAAGGCGGCTGGGATCAACCGGGGTTTGTTCGGTAAAGGTGAAGACCAGATTATTTTCGCCCTGATCAAGGCGCTTGATCTTAAGCTTTACCAGGGTTTCCTTGAGGGAGATGATCTCCAGGAGATTCAGGGTCTCTTCCGGCAGGGCGCCGTACCGGTCCCGGAGTTCGTCCCTGAGGTCGGCCAGGGCTTCCTCGCTATGGCAGGAGGTGATCTTCCTATAGGTTATGTAACGCAGATCGGTGTCCTGGATATATTCGTGAGGAATAAAGGCCGGCAGTAACAGGTTTATTTCCGGTTCGAGTTCTTCCCCCCCTGAATCGCCGCCCCCGGCGGCTTTATTTTTAAGATCCTCCACCGTTCTCTGCAGGAGATCGAGATAGAGGTCGTAGCCGACCGCGGCGATATTGCCGCTCTGGGATTCACCGAGAATATTGCCGCCGCCCCTGATCTGCAGGTCGCTCATCGCCAGCTTGAAGCCGCCGCCAAGTTCGTTATAGTCCATCAGGGCCCGCAGCCGGCGCTGGGAATCCCGGGAGAGCCCCTCCAATGATGGAACCAGTAAATAGGCGTAGGCCTGTTCACTGCTCCGGCCGACCCGGCCTCGCAACTGGTAGATTTCGGCCATTCCCAGACGGTCCGCCCGGGTAAGGATTATGGTGTTGGCGTTGGGGATGTCGAGGCCTGATTCGATGATGGTCGTGCAGACCAGAACGTCGATTTCACGGTTGACGAATTTCACCATGATCTCTTCAAGGGCCCGGCCGGGCATCTGGCCGTGGGCGATGGCGGTGCGGGCCTCGGGCTTGAGTTCATGGATCCGCCGGGCCATGTCGTGGATCGAATTTACCCGGTTATGAACCACGAAAACCTGACCGCCTCTTTGCAATTCCCGGGTGACCGCCTCCTTGATCACCAGGTCGTCGAATTTGGCCACAAAGGTTTTTACCGAGCGGCGATGGCGGGGCGGCGAGCTGATTACCGACAGGTCCCGGACTCCCAGGAGCGACATCTGCAGGGTACGGGGGATCGGGGTGGCGGTCAGGGTGAGGACATCGACCCCGGTTCGGATTTTCTTGATCCGTTCTTTATGTTTGACTCCGAAGCGGTGCTCCTCGTCGATGACCAGCAGGCCGAGGTTTTTTAAGTCGACATCCTTGGAGAGCAGGCGATGGGTCCCGATGACTATATCGACGGACCCGTCCTTGAGCCCCTTCAGGGTCTGCTTCTGTTCGGCCTTGGGCCGGAAGCGGTTCAAGGTCTCGATCCTGACCCCGAAGCCCGCCAGTCTCTCTCTGAAGGTGGCGACATGCTGCTCGGCCAGTACCGTGGTCGGCACCAGAATGGCGACCTGGCTGTTGTCGGCCAGAACCTTGAAGGCGGCCCGGACTGCTACTTCGGTTTTACCATAGCCGACATCGCCGCAGACCAGCCGGTCCATGACCCGCTCCGAGGTGAGATCGTCGAGCACGTCGTTGATCGCCTTGAGCTGGCCGGGGGTCTCGTCGAAGGGGAAAGATTCCTCCAGTTCATGGAACATCTCGTCCGGCGCCGAAAAACGGTGGCCGGTGATGATCTGGCGTTTGGCATAGAGATCGAGCAGTTCCTGGGCCACCTTCCAGACCGCCTCCTTCACCTTGGCCTTGGCATTTTGCCACGCCTTGCCGCCGAGCTTGTCCAGTTTCGGGGTCTGGTCGGACAAACCCTTGTATTTCTGGACCACATTGAGACGATCGACCGGCACATAAAGTTTGTCGCCGTCCTGGTAGTCGATCTGCAGGTAGTCGCCTTCGATGTTGTTGACGGTCATGTTGATCAGGCCGGCATAGCTGCCCAGGCCGTGATCGATATGGACCACGATCTCGCCCGCCTTCAACTCCTCGAAGGTTACCGATTCTCCGTCGCTGACCGGGCGGCTCTTTTTTTTGCCCAATCTTTTCTCGCCGAACAGCTCAGTTTCTGAAAGGACGTGGAGCTTTTCCCCGGGCAGATCGAAGCCGGCCGAAAGGGGCGAGGTGTACAGGGTGATTACCGGTTCGGCGCCGGGCGCTTGCGCTTCCGCTGCCGGGATTTTGCCTGGGACTACCTGAAGGTCGTGGTGGCCGAGAAATTCGGCAAGTTGTTCGCCATGGCGCTCGGAGCGGCAGGCCAGGATAACGGTGTCGCCTTCCGCCTGCCATTTCGCGATGCGATCGACCAGCGGGGCCAGCAGCCCTTTTTGCCGGCGTTGCAGTTCCAGTTCCTGGCTGAGCAAGGCGTGGCTGCCGGTGGTGACGCTCCGGGTCTCGCCGGCGGTTTCAGGGAGCAGGAGGCGGGAGGAGTCCCCGGCGTCTCCCGGCGGCAAGGTCGGGAAGTCGCTCAAAGTGATAAGCGAAAACTTTTGCAGCCCCTCCGTGAGCTCCGCCGCGTTCAAAAACAGTTCGACCGGCGCGAGGGCCGGTTGGCCGGCGGACATGATCTCCCGGTGATTGGCCCTGATCCTCTCCCAGCTCAGATCGATGCTTTTGCCGATTTCAAGGGGGTCATCCAGGACGACCACCGAGTTTGCGGGGATGAAATCAAGGGGGACCGAAGGCTCGGCGTGGAAGAGGGGCAGCAGAAACTCGATGCCGGGAAAGCGCCGTTTAGCCCTGAGCCGGTCAATCAGGGAGTCCACTTCATCCGGCTCCCAGCCCTGTCCCCGGACATGTTCGAGCAGGCGCTCGGCCGGGGAACTTGTCAGGTCGTCAACCGGCGGGGGATAGATTATTTCCGAGGCGGGCAGAATAGCGAACTCTTCAAGTTCCTGAAGCGAGCGCTGGCTGATCGGATCGAAAAACCGGATGGACTCGACGGTGTCTCCGAAAAAATCGAGTCGCACTGGGCAGCTTTCGGAGATTACCGCCGAAGATCGGCTGGAGGAGAACAGTTTGCCGGGGTGGGGCGGGAAGATATCTAGAATGCCGCCGCGCAGACTGATTTCGCCTGGAGTCTGGACCAGGGAGACCTTTTCGTAGCCGACCGCGATCAGCCGCCGGACCAGGTCGGCCTGGTCGGTCTCCTCGCCGGCGATCACCGGTTCAGCCAGATTGCTGAGGATCCCCTTGGGTATTACCCGGCGCAGCAAGGCCTCGGCGGGAATTACCAGGATAAAAGGGGTGTCGATACTGATCAGCTGGTAGAGCGTGGAAATACGACGGGCAATAGTGGCGGAATCCGGAGAAAGCGGCGTGTAGGCGGGGATGTCGAAACCGGGATAGAGCAGAATCGGCATGTCGGTGAACAGGGCGAGATCCTGTTCCATTTCGGCGGCCTTGTCCTCGGAAGCGGTGATCACCGTGAGGGGACGCCGGAGTTGCCGCGCCGCCCGTGCCGCCAGCAGCGCCTTGGCGCCGCCCCGCAGTCCCGAGACCGTCGAGGAGAATTTTTTCTGATCGGATAATCTCTTTAAAAGTTCTTTCATCTTGCCGTGCTTGAAAACTTTGATGGCATCGCAAAAAAGATATGCCACGTCATGGCGAGGAGCAAGGCGACGAATAAATCCGGTATTTTCAATGATTTAGATCGTTCAGGATTGCTTCGTTGCGCTCGCAATGACTTGATTTTTGACTGTTGTCGGACTCGTCAGCTTTGGCTGCTATAACGGAAGAGAATCTGGATAGAGGAAACCTGAATCCGTGACGTCTTTGGGCATTGATTCACGATATGATTGTTTTTACG
Source organism: Desulfobacterales bacterium (assembly GCA_024637225.1). Taxonomy (GTDB): domain Bacteria; phylum Desulfobacterota; class Desulfobulbia; order Desulfobulbales; family JAGXFP01; genus JAGXFP01. The sequence continues at coordinate 18,385 of JAGXFP010000046.1, read as the reverse complement.
TCAAATATAGATAGTGACCCGTGGTGGCTGGAATGCTCTCGCCGCCCTGAGGGGCGCCCGATAACGGCGCATCTGCGGCGTATGGCAACTCGTTGATATACCATCAGTATTTTCAACATAGTTGCCGCCTTGCATCTGCACCGTTCTCGAACGCTCACGGATTCAGGGGAAAGGGAAATTGCCGCGGAAAGTTGATTTCGGGAAACCTGGATTTAAAAGCTTCCGCCGATGCTGAACTCCCAGTTCTTGGAGTCTTCATCCCCTACCGGGTCAAGGTTGTAACCCCATTCCAGCCGCAGTGGGCCGATCGGCGACAGCCACCTGATCCCGGCACCGGTGCTGTGCTTGTAATCGCTGAGCCGCCAGGATTCCTCTTTCGAGTAAACATTGCCTATATCGTAGAATAACACACCTAAAAGCCCTTGGGTCTTGGCGAGCGGGAAAATATATTCGAGGTTGGCGTACCACATCTTATCGCCGCCGATTCGGTCGCCGGAGGCGGGATCGATGGGGCTGATCTGACCGTTGTCGAAGGAGCGGATCGTGTTGATGCCGCCCAGATAAAACCTTTCGAAAACCGGCAGATGACCTTCGGAATTTCCGGCCACATAACCGGCGGCGACTTTCGGGTGAAATGTGGTGTTTTTCGTGACCGGAAAAAACCAGCTGCTTAACCCTTCGATCTTGGTGAAACTGTTGTCGCCGCCCAGTGGTCCGCCGGCGTATTTCACAGAGAGACTGTTCTGGGAACCCTTGCTGGCCCCGTACATCCGGTTGCGGGTGTCACGGTGCAGGGACGTTTTTATGGAGATGGTGATCGGGTGCTCCTGGGAGTCAAGGATATCCTGGGAGGCGGTGAGGGGATCCACGTCGGTCAGATTTGTATCGTCATAACCGATACCGGTGTTCAGGCGCCATTCTTCCCAGATCGGATAACCGAAGTGAATGGTGCCGCCCTTGGAGTCCTTGGTATAATCGTCGTATTCCCGGTCCCAGTTGTAGAGGGAAAAGGATAAAAGCAGCTTGCTGTCCAGAAGATGGGGCTCGGTGAAACTGAGGTTGAACTTATTGGCGGTGCCGCTGACATTGGCCATCAGTGACAGGCGCTGGCCGCGGCCGAACAGGTTGTTCTCGCTGATCTCGCCCATGAAGGTCATCTTGTCGACCGTGCTGTAGCCCCCGCCGATGCTGAATTTGCCGGTGGGCTTCTCCTTGACCTCGACGTTCAGATCAAGCTGGCTTTCATCAAGGCCCGGCTCCGGCGAGATGTTGACGTCCTCGAAGTATTCGAGCCTGGCCAGTTTCTGGTTGCTCTCCTTGAGCTCGGTGGCGTTGAACAGCCCCCCCTCCTTAAGCATGATCTCGCGGCGGATCACCTTGTCCCGGGTTCTGGTGTTGCCCTCGATGACGATCCGGTTGATGGTCACCAGCTGCCCCTTGTCGATCCGGAAATCGAGATCCACGGTTTGCTCGGCCCGGTTCCTGGTCGTCCTCGGGTAAACTTCGGCGAAGGCGTAGCCTTTGTCGGCGTAGAAATCGGTGATTCGCAAGACATCCTCGCGCAGAATCCTGCGGCTGAAGAACTCTGCTTCATCCACCTTGATCATCCCGCGGAGCAGATCTTCGTTGACGATCAGGTCGCCGGAAAGTTCGATGCTGCCGGATTTATAGCGAGGCCCTTCATCAATGTGGAAATAAACATAGAACCAGTTTTCTTTCTGGACGATCTCCGGATCGCTGATCTTTGCTTCGACGAAGCCCTGATTGTGATAAAAGGCGGTGATTCGGGTTGCATCCTGTTCCAGTTTCTGCTTATCCATCAATCCGGAATCGGTAATGAAGGAGAGCCAGCCCTTTTCCGAACTGGAAATGGTCTTTTTGATTTTTTTGTCGGAAAAGTTTTCGTTGCCGGTGAAAATGATTTCCCTGATGAATATTTTATCGCCTTCCTCGATCAAAAAGGTCAGATCGACCCGGTCCTTGCCGGCCGGGCTCTGTTCGACCGTGACCCGGCAATTGAAATAGCCCTCTTCCCGATAAAGATTGCGGATATTGTCAATCGATTCGCTTATCGCCTTGTCATTAATGATCGAATGACTCTTGATCTTTATTGCCGCCCGTAGCTCTTCTTCGTTTATTTTGTCATTGCCGCTGATCTCGATTTTACCAACCAGGTCGCTTTCCCGAACCTCGAAGGTGACCACATGGCCCTGGGGGGTCTCTTCGGTGATGATGCTGATATCCCGGAAGTAACCCATGGCGAAGATTTCCTTCAGGTCCTTCCGCAATGCGGAAATGTTGAAGCTGTCTCCGGGACTGGTTGAGATCTTCCTGAGAATGGCGCCGGAATCAATGCGGCTGTTCCCCTCAACCTTGATCGAGGCAATAAATTGATGACGCCTGGAAAAGTCGTCGACCTGCTTGACGATCTGGTTGACCGCCGTGGCCAGCTCTTCATCTGCGCCGATATCCTTGAAAAAATAGGTGGCGGCGGTGGTGGGGTCATCCCCCTCGAAAACCGTCATGTCGAGGCTTAAACGGTCGCCCAGACGGGTCAGACTGCCGACCGCGATGTTGTCATACCGGTTAATGGCCGGAATGGTCCTCAGGGCATCCATGGCCGGCGGCCAGCCCGCCGCCAGCTTTTCTTCAACCGCTTCGCTCCTGGCCAGCATCTCGAGGTTCAGGTCTTTCGCGGCCATTTGCAAAAAACGGTCGGCATCCCTGACCAGCTGATCTTTTTCGCTTTCCGCATTGATCTTGAGCGGCAGAATGATGGTGGTCGACGCCCGTTCTTGAGCGCCGGCCGGGATAACCAGTATGGTGGTAATCGATATCGCCAGAACAATTTTAATGAATTTAGAGATCATGATTTAATAAACGCTCGCAGTCTTGCCTTTTTTGGGGATTTTTCAGATCGTCAGGATGGCTTCGCGGAGGACGCCGTCCTGCAGAGAGAGGCAGCGGTCCATCCTTTTGGCCAGGGCATGGTTATGGGTAACCATCACCGTGGTCAGACCCAATTCGCGGTTCATTTTTCTGATCAGGTCAAAAACCCTGTCGCCGGTAGCCGGATCGAGATTGCCGGTCGGTTCGTCGGCCAGAAGCAGATCGGGTTGCATGATCAGGGCACGGGCCAGGGCCACCCTCTGTTGCTCGCCGCCTGAAAGTTCGCCGATCTTGTGTGCGCTGCGATCGGCCAGCCCTACCTGGTCCAGCAGATTTTGAGTGCGCTCCATCAGGGGAAGGCGCTCTTCGCCGCCGATCAGTCCCGGCATCATGACGTTCTCCAGGGCAGTGAACTCGGGGAGCAGGTGATGGAACTGGAAGACGAAACCGACCGCGTGGTTGCGGAATTTCGATAACTCCCGGTCTCCCTTCTGAAAGATATCCTCATTATTGAAAAACATCGAACCGGAAGTGGGGCGGTCCAGGCCGCCGAGGATCTGCAAGAGAGTGGTTTTACCGGTGCCGGAGGTGCCGACAATGGCTATCATTTCGCCCCTCTGCAGGTCGAGGTCGATACCTCTCAGTACTTCGAGACGGGTCGGACCTTGAACAAAGGTCTTTCTTATGCCCCGGGCCTTGCAATCAAGTGGCGTGCCGGGATGGCCAGCGCTGTTTTTCATTCGTACCTCAGAGCTTCCGCGGGTTCCACCCGGGAGGCCTGCCAGGACGGATAGAGGGTGGCCACAAAGGTGATAATGACGGCCGCGCCGGCAATCATAACCACATCCAGGGGCAGGACCTGGACGGGCAGGGTGGTCATGGGATAGACATCGGGCAGCTTGATAAACTGGTAACGGCTCAACAGTTCGGCTCCTCCCAGCCCCCCCAATACCCCTAAGAGGGTACCGGTCAGGCCGATGACCAGCCCTTCATAGATGAAAATTCGCATAATCGAGCCGGAGGTGGCGCCCATCGATTTAAGAATGGCGATGTCGCGGGCCTTCTCCATGACCACCATGATCAGGGTGCTGACGATGTTGAAGGCGGCGACCAGGACGATCAGGGCGACGATTATCGACAGGGCGGTTTTTTCGAGGCGCAGGGCTGAAAAGAGGTTTTTGTTGAGCTTGATCCAGTCCTTGGCGACATAACTTAAGCCCAGTTCTCTTTCGATGTCCCGGGCGATCTCGTCCGCCTGATAGATGTCGGTCAGCCGCAGCTCTATGCCGTGCACGCCTTCATCAAGATCGAGGAAGTCGCGGGCGGTAGCCAGGGAGACGTAGGTCAGGGCCGAGTCGTATTCGTAGATGCCGGTTTCAAAAATGCCGACCACCTCGCAGGGCTTCATCCTCGGGATCACTCCCATCGGGGTAAGCGGGCCGGCGGGGGAGATCAGTCTGACCCGGTCGCCCATGCGGAGGTTAAGCTGTTCGGCCAGATCGATGCCGACCACGATACCCGGGACTTTGCCGGAAGTCGAGTCGAGATCGGCCAGCCCGCCCTTCACCATCTGGTCGCCTAGCGAAATCACCGTTGAGGCCGTGGCCGGATCGATGCCCCGCAGGATAGCACCGGTCCCGCCATCCCCGGCGGTGATCATCGCCTGGGTGTAAAGGTAGGGGGTGGCGCCGGTGACCGTGGGTCTCTTGAGAAGTCGCTCGCGCAGTTCGGCGTAATCGGTGATGGTGCCACCGTATTTCTGGATGACGATATGAGAGTTGACTCCCAGAATCTTGGCCCGGAACTCCTCGGTAAAGCCGGTCATTACGCCGAGGACGCAGATCAGGGCCATGACCCCGACCGCGACCCCCACTACCGAGATCACCGTAATCAGGGAAATAAATCCCTTTTTACGCTTGGCCTTCAGATAGCGCCGGCTGACAAACCATTCGAAGTGCAAGGTCAGCGGCTCCCGGCGCCGGCTGATTTTTCCGGGCGCAGATGCGGAAAGAGGATAACGTCGCGAATCGACGGGGAATCGGTGAGCAGCATGACCAGCCGGTCGATGCCGATGCCCTGGCCGGCGGCCGGCGGCATCCCGTATTCCAGGGCCCGGATGAAATCCTCGTCCAGCTCCGGAAAGATCTCCTCGTCTTCCCCCCGATCGGCGATCTGTTTTTCCAGCCGGGTTTTCTGGTCGATGGGGTCGTTTAATTCGCTGAAGGCGTTGGCGATTTCCCGGCCGGTGATAAACAGTTCGAAACGGTCGGTAACCTCGGGATTCTCCTCGTTGCGGCGGGCCAGGGGCGAAACCTCGGTGGGGTAGGAGGTCACGAAGGTCGGATTGACCAGCTTCTCCTCGACCAGCAGCTCGAAAAGCTCGGTTTTTGCCTTGCCCGGTCCGTTTTCCGGTTCCAGCCGGATCTCGTGTTTTCTGGCCAGGGCCATAACCTTGTCCGGATCGGCCAGGTCGCCGGGGGCGATTCCCGCCACTTCAATAAGGGCTTCGTCCATGGTGTAGCGTTTCCAGGGTGGCGACAGATCCACCTCCAGGCCCTGATAACTGACGACCATCGACCCCGTCACTTCCGAGGCGATCCAGGAGATCATCTCTTCGGTAAGGTCCATCAAGTCGTGGTAGGTGGCGAAGGCCTGGTAGAATTCGAGCATGGTAAATTCGGGATTATGGCGGGTGGAAAGGCCTTCGTTCCTGAAATTGCGGTTGATCTCGAAGACCTTTTCAAAGCCGCCGATCAAAAGCCTCTTCAGATAAAGCTCCGGAGCGATCCGCAGATACAGGTCCATCCCCAGGGCGTTGTGGTGGGTCTTGAACGGTTTGGCGGTGGCTCCGCCGGCGATTGGCTGCATCATCGGGGTTTCCACTTCCATGAAGCCGCGGTTGACCAGGAAATCGCGAATAAGTCTGATGATCTCAACCCGTTTACGAAAAGTGTCCCGGACCTCGGGATTGACGATCAGGTCGAGGTAGCGCTGGCGATAGCGGGTTTCGATGTCGGTCAGGCCGTGGAATTTTTCGGGCAGCGGCCGCAGGGACTTGGTGATGGGTTTGAGCATAGCGGCCTGGAGAGTCAGTTCTCCCTTGTTGGTGCGGAACAGACCGCCGCTGAACCCGGCGATATCGCCGATATCGAATTTCTTGAAGATCGAATATGCTTCGTCGCCGACCACGTCTCTTTTTACGTAAATCTGGATCCGGCCGGTTTCGTCCTGGATGTGGAGAAAAGAGGCCTTGCCGAATTTTCGCAGGGCGACGATCCGGCCGGCTATCGTGTAAGTCGGCCCCTGACCCGGCTCGGTTTCGTCGGTAATTTCTTCGGCCATGGCCCAAAGGTCGCTGGTCGACGAGGTCGGTTTGAAGTCGTTGGCGTAAATATTAACGCCGAGATCGGTCAGGTCGGCGGCTTTCTGCCGTCTCTGCCGTAATACCTGGTTCAGTTCTTCGCTCATTTATAATCCTGGAAATGAAAAATTATAGCCGGTTCAGGAGAGGTATTTACGACGCAGGGTGGCCGATACTTCACTGGTCAGGGTCAGTACTTTTTCGGCAAGTTCCGGAGCCAGTGAGCCGGTCCCGCAACTCGGGGTGATCAGGCTCTGCTCCAGAATAGCCGGAATAGTCCAGCGGCCGGTGCTCAGTTCCGCGGCCTGCGCTTCCCATCTGGCCGTCAGCGACTCGGTGGATTCGGCGGCGATTTTATCTTCTTCCGAGGTGGGAACAATACCCCAGGCAAGGATCCCGCCCCTCTCCAGGTAGGAATGAATCTGGCTGCGACAGGTGATGAACCGGTCGAAAAAATTATAGGCATCAAAGCTGATAATGTCTATGTTGCCGGTCAGTAAAAGGTTCCATTCGGTGTTGGCGCAGACATGGACCCCGGCCAGACCGCCGGCCCCGCGAATAGCCCCGGCCACCTGGTTCAAGTCCTCGGCGATATCTTCCTGGGAGATGGTGATAAACGAGGAGGAGCCGAGGCCCGCCAGGGCCGGTTCATCGATGAAGATCAGAACCGGCAGTCCGGTCTGTTTGAGAAAATTGACCTGCCAGGCGCCTTTCATCGCCAGACCCTGAACGATCATCTCCCGCAGGGAAGGGTTGTAGTAACTTAAGCGCTGGTCCTGGTCCTGGAGTCCGGTCAGGGTGGTGAAGGGACCGGTGATCTGCCCCTTGACCGCTTCGGCGCGAGTCGAGGCGGCGACTGTATCCTTAAGAAGATAAAGTCCGCCCGCTCTTTCGCGGCTGATGGCGAAGCGGGAACTCATCAGGGCGTCGGGATCTTCGCTGACCGCCAGAAATTCCTCGAAGAAGGGCAGCAGTTTCTCGTCGAAATCACCGGTGGTATCAAAGTAGGTGCGCTCGCTCTCGACCAGACCGATCATGCCCTCCATGAACTGGACCAGCATGCCTTCCCTGGGGTTGCCGGGCAGTTGCGGCCATAAGGGGATTTCCGGGGTGTAGCGGTTGATCATTTCCAGGCCTTTGGCATGGTCTGGAACGGGCAGGCTGCCGATCAGGGTGGCGAGGCCGCGCGGCGAGAATTTTTCAGACGCCGTTTTGTCGGGTGAGGGTTGTGCGGATGCTTGCTGTGTCATATTTAATTTCCTGAATTATGCTGTATTTTTAATTTTGCAAGAACCTCTTTAGCTATCAATTATGGGGTTGGATGTCAATCAAATTCAGGGTTTCGGCAGTGATTTAAAAAGCTCCGGCGATTGGGGCGTGGTTGCCGGTTGGGCGAGCCGCCGGTAATTATTTGAGGGGCCGGCTCTTGACTGCGCGCCTAAAGTTGTTTAATTTGCTTGATTCGCGCGAGAGTGGCGAAATTGGTATACGCACTGGATTTAGGATCCAGCCCACCTAGTGGTTGGGGGTTCAACTCCCCCCTCTCGCACCAGATCGCGAAAACATGTAAGCGTTTTCAGGCCACTCTTGCGAACGCCTGACGGGCAAGGGTTCCCGGATACAGCTGAGTTGAGCAGCTTATCTGCCAAACGAGACTCATGCCCTGTGGGTATACGGTAGTTTTTAGCCGCGCCCGAGTGCAAGAAATAACTTTTGTTTTGAATTTAGGTCGCCTAGCCAATTTGATGAATTCGCAAAAAAAAACGATTGAACACGTCATTACGGGTGCAGCGCAGTAATCAGGTATTTTCAGGTAGTTGCATGTTCCTGGATTGTTTCGCTGCGTTCGTGATGCTTGATTTTCCTCTTTTTTTGCGACATCATCAAGTTTGACAAACTCGCAAAAAGTCAAAAATGGGATGGCTAAGCAAAAAAAACCGTCAGATCCAGGGCGCGCGAATTTCGAGAATGCAGCGTACTTTCATACGCGGCAATTACGAGACAATTTGCAGCAATCTTAGGAGCGGCTACTTTTTTTGCGATGCCATCAAGTTTATGCATATAAAATAAGGAAGGGAATAATGCAGGTTACCGTTGAAGATTCCGGCTCGAACAACAAGTCTCTGAAAGTAGTTCTGCCAGCCGATAACGTTACCAGGGAGCTTGACAAGGCCTATCGCAAATTGGGCAAAAGCGTTTCGATCAAGGGTTTCAGGAAAGGCAAGGTGCCCCGCAAGGTTCTGGAGAGGGAGTATGGTCCCAAGGTCCAGCAGGAAACCGCCGAAAAGCTGATTCAGGAGTCTTATTTCGACGCCCTTGAGCAGAGCAAGCTCGATGTTGTGGCCCACCCGGAGATTCGCGCTCAGCAGTTCGATGAGGATGGTTCTTTCGTCTACGAGGCTGAAGTAGCCGTGCGCCCGGAATTCGAACTTGGGGATTATAAAGGCGTGGAGATTGAAATGGAGAGTGCCGAGGCCTCGGAAGATGAGGTCAAGGCAGCTCTTGAAGATATGCGCCGCGAAAACGCGCCCCTGCGCTCCGTCGATGATCGCGGGGTCCAGATCGGCGATGTGGCCGTGGTTGACTTCCAGGGCTTTAACAACGGTCAGGAGATGAAACAGGTCAAGGCCGAAAATTATTCGATCGATATCGGCTCCGGCCGTTTCGGCGATGAATTCGAAAAGACCATTATCGGTTTGCGGAAGGGCGAAAAGGCCGAGCGCGAAATCGATTTTCCCGAGAATTTTCCCAACCCGGTGCTGGCCGGCAAGAAGGTTAAATTCGAGATCGAATTGAAGGAAATCAAGGAACGTGTCCTGGCCGATCTTGACGACGAATTTGCCAAGGATGCCGGGCCGGAATATGCTTCCCTAGATGAGCTGAAACTGGCGCTCAGGGAAAGACTCTCCACTGAAAAAGAGGAGGCCTCCGCCGGCACCATGGCCGACAAGCTGGTAATGAAGCTTCTTGAAGCCCACGACTTCGAAGTGCCCGGACGTCTGGTCGCCTACGAAATCAATTCGATGATCAAGGAGCTTGAAGACAACCTGACCAATCAGAATATGACCATGGAGTCCGCCGGTCTGAATCGGGACGAGCTGGTCGAACAGTATAAGGATACCGCTTCCAAAAGGGTTAAGGGCGATTTTATCCTCAAAAAGATCGCCGCGGTTGAAGAGATTAAATTGAATGACGAGGATATCGAGGGCGGTTTCAAGCGGATCGGTGAGCGCTACAACATGCCGGTTGACGAGGTGAAGAAATATTTCGCTAATCGCGACGACCTGATGCCTTTCATGAACGAGCTCCTGAGCGAGAAGATCATTAAATTCCTGCGGGACAATGCCAAGGTCAAAACGGTAGCTGCCGGTGCGAAGGCCGAAGTCCCGGCAAAGGGTGCCGGCAAAGCTGAAAAGAAGAAGCCGGCCGTCAAGGCAAAAACCGATGCGGCAAGTGAAGCCCCGGAAGAAGAAGCCGGGAAAGCCCCGCAGAAAAAGACGGCCGCCAAATCCGCCAAGAGCGCTAAGGCGGAAAGTCCGGCCGAAGGAGATGAATAATGAGTCTTGTCCCGATGGTGGTTGAGCAGAGCCCCCGCGGAGAGCGGGCCTACGATATCTATTCCAGGCTGCTGAAGGAGAGGATCATCTTTCTCGGCACGGCGATCAACGACGAGGTCGCCAACCTGATTATAGCCCAGCTTCTTTTTCTGGAGGCGGATGATCCGGATAAGGATATCACTTTTTACGTCAACTCCCCCGGGGGGGTAGTGACGGCGGGACTGGCGATCTATGACACCATGCAGTACGTGAAATGCGACATCGCCACCCTTTGCCTGGGCCAGGCCGCCAGTATGGGCGCGGTGCTGCTCACCGCCGGTGCGCCCGGCAAACGTTATGCCCTGGCCAATGCCAGGATCATGATCCACCAGCCCATGGGCGGCTTTCAGGGGCAGGCCACCGATATTGATATCCACGCCAAGGAGATTCTGCGGATTCGCAAGGATCTTAACCGGATTATGGCCGATCATACCGGTCAGAAGCTCAAGAAGATCCAGGTGGATACCGAACGCGATTTTTTTCTTAATGCCGAAGAAGCCAGAAAGTATGGTATCATCGATAAGGTTTTGGCAAAACGGGAGTCTGTTGAAGAGGAACGGTAAGATTTTATGACTGACAATAAAAACAACGAAGAGGGAACGGTCCTCTGTTCTTTCTGCGGGAAAGGGCGCGAAGAGGTAAGAAAGCTGATTGCCGGTCCCTCCGTCTATATCTGCGATGAGTGCATCGATCTCTGTAACGATATCGTCAAGGACGATCTCAAGAACAAGTCCGATTCGGTAGCGGAGCCTGCCAGTTTCAAGCCGAAAGAGATCTATGAACATCTCCAGAGTTATGTGGTCGGCCAGGAAAGGGCCAAGAAGGTCCTCTCGGTCGCGGTCCACAATCATTACAAGCGGATCAGCGTCAGCACCTTTGACGACCGCAGCGATGTGGAGCTGCAAAAGAGCAATGTGGTATTGATGGGTCCCACCGGCAGCGGCAAGACCCTGATGGCTCAGACCCTGGCCCGGATTCTAAACGTGCCTTTCGCCATTGCCGACGCGACCACCCTTACCGAGGCCGGTTATGTCGGCGAGGATGTCGAAAATATCCTGGTCAATTTACTCCAGGCCGCCGATTATGACATTAAAAAGGCGAGCAAGGGCATCGTTTACATCGATGAAATCGACAAGATCGCCCGCAAATCCGACAGCGCCTCCATTACCCGCGACGTCTCCGGGGAAGGGGTTCAGCAGGCATTGCTGAAGATTATCGAGGGCACCGTGGCCAGCGTGCCTCCCAAGGGCGGCCGTAAGCATCCGCAGCAGGAGTATATAAAACTGGATACCACCAATATCCTCTTTATCTGCGGCGGGGCCTTTGTCGGTCTGGACGAGGTGGTCAGAAGACGGACCGGGACTAAATCCATGGGCTTCGGCGCCAAGGTGATCAGCAAGAACGTCAAAAAAATGGGAGAGGTGCTGTCCATGGTCAGGCCAGAGGATCTCCTCCGGTTCGGGCTGATTCCCGAGCTTGTCGGCCGTCTGCCGGTAATGGCCACCATGGAAGAGCTGGAGCAGGATGATCTGGTTCGGATTCTCCAGGAGCCTAAAAATGCCCTGACCAAGCAGTACGAGCGCCTTTTTGCCTATGACGATATCCGCCTGCGTTTTACCGATGGAGCCCTTGCGGCCATTGCCCGCGAGGCCCTGAAGAGAAAGTCCGGAGCCCGGGGCCTGCGTTCGGTGCTTGAGGAATCCATGCTTGAGGTCATGTACGAACTTCCCTCCAGGGAAGGGGTCAAGGAGTGCGTGATCAGCGAGCAGGTCATTCTGAATGGCGACTATCCGGTTATCCTCTTCGATAATGAGAAAAAGAAAAGCGCCTGACCGTCTTGCTGTCGGACCCGATCATAATTACCTTGTAATCCATAGCCAACCAGTACCCTGTAAACCATAAAGCCTCGCGTGATTGCGAAGAGGTTTTGCGGGGTGCTTGCCATATGCTTAACATGTGCCTGTCCATGGATGGTCTTGTCCAGTAACCGGGTCGCTTCCGGGGAAATTGCTTGCCAGCAGAACCGCAGGTGAGAAATTTTGATATCCCAGCTCTTCGTTTTCGGACAAAATCCTCCCTGCCGGACCGGCACTAACCCACACAAGGTTTTAAGATATGTCCGAAAATAATTCCGTAACAATCTATCCGATGATGTCCCTCCGAGATATCGTCGTCTTTCCGCACATGGTCGCTCCCCTGGTGGTGGGTCGGGAAAAGTCGATCAAGGCCCTTGAGAAGGCCATGGAAGAGCGGACCGAGATATTTCTGACCACCCAGAAGGATGCCTCGGAGGATGAGCCTACCGAGGATGGCATCTACCGGCTCGGCACCATCGCCAAGGTTCTTCAGCTCCTCCGTCTGCCCGACGGAACGATCAAGGCCCTGGTCGAAGGCAAGCGGCGCGCCGCGGTTGTAAGATTTTTGCCCAATAAGGAATATCTGGCGGTTGAACTGAAGGAATTCCCGGTTGAAGAGCTGAGTCAGTCCGAAACCGTCGCCTATCTGCGTGAAATTCAAGAGGCCTTCAAGGAGTACGGCAAGGTCAAGAAGAAAATTCCCCAAGAGGTGATGAATTCGGTCGTCAGGATCGAGGAGGCCTCCAAATTCGCCGATGTCCTTGCCTCCCACCTGCCGCTGAAGACCGACGAGAAGCAGGAAGTTCTCGAATCAGTCGAGATTCATGAGCGCCTGGAGATTCTGCTCAACAAGATCTATCGGGAGATAGAGGTCGCGTCCATCGAAGGCCGGATCAGAACCCGGGTCAAAAAGAAGATGGATAAGACCCAGAAGGACTATTACGTTGCCGAGCAGATCAAGGCCCTGCAGCAGGAGTCCGGCCAGACCGACGAAGCGGCGAGCGACCTCGCCGATCTGGAGCAGGCCATCAAGGATAAGCTGCTGCCGGAGGAAGCCCGGGCCAGGGTCGAAAAGGAGTTCAAGAAATTAAAGATGATGCAGCCGATGTCGGCCGAGGCTACCGTTTCGCGAAACTACATCGATTATATCATCAGCCTGCCCTGGCGGGAGTTGTCCGACAGCTCCATCGACATCAACCGGGCCGAGGCTATCCTCGATGAAGACCATTTCGGTCTGAGCAAACCTAAGGAGAGGATTCTCGAATATCTGGCCGTTCAGGCCCAGGTCGACAAGCTCAAGGGGCCGATCCTCTGTCTGGTCGGCCCTCCCGGGGTCGGCAAGACTTCCCTGTGCAAGTCGGTGGCCAGAGCGATGAACCGTGAGTTCGTCCGCCTTTCCCTGGGCGGGGTTCGCGACGAGGCCGAGATTCGCGGCCATCGCCGCACCTACATCGGGGCGATGCCCGGCAAAATCATTCAATCTCTCCAGAAGGTCAAGGTCAATAATCCGGTGTTCTGCCTGGATGAGATCGACAAGCTGTCCATGGATTTTCGCGGCGATCCGGCCTCCGCCCTCCTGGAAGTTCTCGATCCCGAGCAGAATAACTCTTTCAACGATCACTATCTTGATCTCGATTACGACCTTTCCGATGTCTTTTTTATCACCACGGCCAACAACCTCTCCTCGATCCCCGCCCCGCTCCAGGACCGGATGGAGATTATCAAGCTGAACGGTTATACGGAAGAAGACAAACTGCGGATCGCCCAGGATTATCTGGTCCCCAAGCAGCTGGAGGCCAACGGTTTTGGCGGCAAGGATATCGTCTTCAATGACGGGGCAGTCCTGGAAATTATCCAGCATTATACCCGCGAGGCCGGGGTGCGCAATCTTGAACGCTCCATTGCCTCGGTCTGCCGGAAGATTGCCCGGGAGAGGCTCAAGAAAGAGTCGAAGCGCAAATACCGGTTGACCGCCAAGGCGGTGGCCCGCTATCTGGGAGCGGCCCGCTATCGTTTCGGTCTTGCCGAAAAGGCCGACGAAATCGGGATGGCCACCGGTCTGGCCTGGACTCCGGTCGGCGGTGAAATGCTCCAGATCGAAACGGTATTGATGCCGGGGAAGGGGAGGCTGACCATCACCGGTAAACTCGGCGAGGTTATGCAGGAGTCGGCCCAGGCCGCCTTGAGCTACATCCGCTCGCGCTCCCTCTGTCTCGGTCTTTCCCCCGAATTCTATCAGAAGCTGGATATCCATATTCATGTTCCGGAAGGGGCGATCCCCAAGGACGGGCCGTCGGCGGGGATCACCATGGCGACCTCGATGATTTCCGCTTTGATGCAGGTGCCGATCCGAAACGATCTGGCCATGACCGGCGAAATCACCCTGCGCGGCCGGGTCCTGCCGATCGGCGGTCTTACCGAAAAATTGCTGGCCGCCAAGCGCGGCAATATCAAAACGGTGCTGATTCCCAGCGAGAACCAGCGGGAGCTGAGCGAGATCCCGACCCGGATCGTTAAAAGTCTTGAAATTTTTCTGGTTGAAAACATCGACGAGGTTTTCGAAAAGGCCTTGCTGATCCCGGAAGGGGACAAGCTTTTCAAGAACCTGCCGCCGGTCGGTTCTTTCTGTGCTGAGACCGTGGATGACGCCACTGATGTCCGGCACTGACGAACTTCTAAATTAATTGTTTCCCGGGTGCGTATTTTTATTGACTATCCGGGGCGTAGTTGGTAAAAACTCCTTCCTATCGGGGCGGTTAGCTCAGCTGGGAGAGCATCGGCCTTACAAGCCGAGGGTCACAGGTTCAAGCCCTGTACCGCCCACCAAAGACCATTATGCGGGGTCGTAGTTCAGTTGGTTAGAATGCCGGCCTGTCACGCCGGAGGTCGCGAGTTCGAGTCTCGTCGGCCCCGCCAGCAGTTTTCAAGGGATTAACCGTTAAGGTTGATCCCTTTTTTTTATGCGCCAAGCCCGGTTGGGTTCGATTTGCCGGGCGGCGGGCTGATGCCTGCAAAATCATCGACCGGCCCAACAAGGCGAATCCTTAGCCGGGGCAAAGGTGTCCCCGCGAGGCAGAAGCCGGCAAACCGCCCGGCAGCAGTCAGGACCTGCTTTTAAGCCGGAACTTGCCCGTACGGGTGGTTTGTTGATCTGCGGATATGAGGGTGTGGCAGGTTTCCCTCGGTAAGCGCTGCCATTCAGGGCTATGGGCAAAGGGGGGTGATTTAGGGGGGGCCCGAGCTTGGCCCGGCATTATCTCTTGCCGTGCTTCGGGGCACCGGGAGGAGGGGTGATTTTGCCTGACGGAGTTGCTGATTTAATTCAAGGCAAACTTTCTCGAGATCTTTCCGCCGCTATTTAGCGGGCATTTTTTTATAAAATTAAGTTGAAGTTTTAATCAAAAAATCATAGACTGTTTGTTAGATCTTTTTTAAAGTTGTCCCGTAAAACGATTTAAAGAAATTATAGCCATTTTCTTTCTGGCCTTATATCAAATCAAAGGATTGTAATTATTACTCCGGGGGGGGGGATCAGTGAGAAAGCATACCTTTTTTCTTGCAATCGCTTTTGCGGTTATCATCGGTGTTTATTCCCATGCCGATGCCTTAATGCTTGACTATCCACATAACACCGATAGCGGCATCAAGTGTTATCATTGCCATAGCGCGGACAGCGACGGCAACGATTACTGGTATAATCCCTACACCGGCAGCGATCCCGATTTCTCGGTCTATAACTGGGTCTGCTATAACCGCTGTCATGCCGGCGCCGCTTCTACGACCCCGAGTGATACCCATAGAGGCCCGGAGAAGAAAACCCACTCCCTGAAAACCACCACCGGCGAGGAGCTCGTAGGCGGCTGGACCACCAGTTGTACCGACTGTCACGACCCCCATTTTCAGGAACAGATCAATTGGGCCCTGGGCGACCCCACCGAGATTATCTATGTTGCCCAAGGCGAATACGACTTCAGTGACTCTTTAAAATATCCTACAGGCGTAGTCAGAAATCAAAGTGATGTCTGGGACCCTGACAACTTCCTGTACGGGAGGGGCGCCCCCGCCGGGATCGGCACCTCAACCATTGATGTTCTCATCTATGCCAACCCGATCTACGACCCCGCCGATACGACAACCGCTGATGGCGATCCCGCCGTCGACTGGGGCGCGAAAGGCGAAAAGGGCAATGACCCTCTCACCGGAAATCCCTGGAATACCCGCGGCGGCGATCAGTCCCGCGGCTTGATCCTGGTCGCCACAACCGGTATCAACGATCTCCCCACGACCCGCACCTACGAAATAATCGAGATGGTCAATAACGGCGGCGGTAAATTCACCATGACGGTCAAGGGCGATCTCAGCGCTGCTGGAATTGGACATACTGTCCCATTCGGAGTGATCTACGGCGGCCTCTTGGGAGACACCGTTAAAACGCCGGAAAGCTATCTGGACAGTGAAGGCAGGACCAGATATGTGCGCCGTCCGGTCAAGTTCTACAGTCCCAAAAAGGTTCTTGACGGAGAGGGCGGCCCGGTCGATCTGACCACCGGCATTACCGAGCCGGTCGGGATGTGCCAGGTCTGCCATACCCAGACCGCCTATTTCGATAACAGCTCCGAGGAGGATGTTCACAATACTACTGCGGGCACGGAATGTGACAGTTGCCATGAGATTGTCACCGGCGGCGCCGCGAGCACCAACCACGCTAATTTTATAGCTGACGACCAGTCAACCGACCTGGCCTATTACTGTTCCGACTGCCATGCCGCGCTCGTCACTTCTCCCGATACCGGCCATCCGACCTGCGAAACCTGCCACACCGCCTCGAAACCCGAGATCAACTTCAATACCTTCAGTGGCGCTGGAATTCCGCCCGATAACGGGGCCAGTGTCTACAACGCCCTGATCGACAACGGGAACTATAACTATGTCGATAATCCCGCCGATTCCTATGGAACCCTGGGCCGTGTGCAAGATACAACTGTTCCTCTAGAATTTGTCACCGACGCCGGCTTCACCCCGATCCTCTGCGGTGAGTGCCACGACGCCAAGCCCCAGGGGCTGAGCGATGGTATCCACGGCGGTCACACCGACACCGATTTCGGCTGGGCCGGGGGGTGCGAAGCCTGTCATGGCGACGGAAGCGCCACAGATTCTGTAATCGCAGTACACAAAAACGATTGCGCCAACTGTCACGATACCGCTTCCGGCACCAATGCCGGTACCGAAAAGATTGGCGATTCGGCCAATGGTGTGGACGGTGACGCCACCATCGCCAACGGCGATGCTGGCACCTGGGCTTCAACCTGCACTACCTGTCATGATGTTAGCGATCCCGATGTCAATGCCGGCTCAATCGGCGGCATCCATCACAATAACGCCAGCGTAACCTTCGCAAATCCGATTACCGATGACGGCACCACTTGTAATAGCGCTCAATGCCATGGAACATCCGGTCATGAAGGCGATCACAGTACCACCGTGGCCAACGAGACCAATTGCCAGACCTGTCATGTCGGCACGGAAGGTACCACAACAACCGTGCCGGTAGATAATACAGCCGGCACCAAGCTCCACGACACCTGCGGTGACTGCCATCAAATCCTCACGGATTACCAGATGGACTTGGTAGCTCCCACCGCCCTGGCCGCCGGCATAACCAACGGCGGCACAGTCGGCGACGGTCTTCCGGCCGCGATCTGCTCGGGCTGTCATTCCACCTATACCTTTACCGATCATACCCACGATCATTCTACGACCGTTACCACGGGTGCTCCCTGTGACAGCTGTCATACCGGCGACGTGATCAACGGCCAGACCGCGGTCGAAATTAATCAGGGCACCCACGAGGGTAATTGCGCCAACTGCCATAACACCACCACGGGGGCCAGGGTAAACGGCGCCGCCAATGCAGCAAGCTACGGCGGCACTGCTGTTAATGTCGGCGATGCCACGGTCAATTTAGGTAACGGCGGTACTTGTACCGATTGTCACAGCGCCTATTTCGGAACCGCCAGCGGCGGCCACCTGCATGGTCATGGGGTACGTGCCAATATCGATGGTACTTGCGAAAGCTGTCACGGTAACGGGGTGGTTGGTACTAACGCCCGCCAGGCCGCCACCGGGGCGCCTTTTGTCGGTGCCGGTGATGTCCATGCGACTAGTCAGTGTGGAACATGCCATAATTTGTCAGTCCCGAACGACGGTTCCCTGAAGGGAAGCGCCGCCGGCGCAATCGATGATGACAGCAGCACCTTCCTTGAGTGCGATGAGTGCCATGCCTCGACTTGGATCGTGATTCATACAGCGGCGACGGTTGATCATGCGACCAGCCGGGTTCAGAATTCGATTAATTGTAACAGCTGTCATGCCAACGCAGTGGCCGGCTCAAATGCTCGTGATGCTGTCAACTCGCCTTTTACCGGGGTCGGTGAGGTTCATAGCGGCGGCGGTTGCGGCACCTGCCACACCGGTACCGGTGACGGCGGATTGAGCGGTGGACCCTTTATAAACGCGGATCAGGTTGTTGCCGGTACCTGCGAGGGCTGTCATGCCAACACCTCGACCTGGACCACGATTCATACCGGGTCCACCGGTGTCGATCACACCACCCGTGTAGCCAACTTGGCCACCTGTACCACTTCCTGCCATACCGCCAGCGGCGGGGTGGCAGGAAGTGGTAC
>JAGXFP010000045.1 GCA_024637225.1 Desulfobacterales bacterium | reverse complement strand
GCCAAATTGACCCCCGATGAGGCATTTTCCCGGGGTCTTGAGGAACTAAAAACGGCTGCCTGAAAGCCGACAGTATCAACAACCACGGGGCATTGCTTATTTCACACCTCAGGTTGTCTCACTAACCCCGACCACTTTAGATCGGAACTCCCTCGCCGGAGTAAGGCTTTTATCTTGAAAAGACCGGTGAAGACGGTCCCCGAAACATCTGGTTTACTTCGAGGTGGAGAAAAGGTTATGTCTCTGGTGAGTGACAGGGAAGCGAAGATCATCATTTGCTTGAAGAGTTTGCCGTGTTTTCCGAAAGGCACTGAGCAGAAGCATCCTTTCAGTTAAAATGACTTTTTGAATTTGGAGATGGTAGTGATCAATCTCTCAATCACTAAAGATCATCCAGAAGCTTCTGGTAGGACTCTGTAAAATAGGGCATGAAGAGCTGGCGCAAATCTGCCAGTTCATCTTCGATAACATACTGAAAAGTGTGGGTGAAAACATCGAGGACGGTCATGGCGTTGATCGAGGAATCTTCCTTGGTGGCATGCCGTAGCCGCCTGGCAACGCTGACGTTAAGCATATGCATATTGTCATAAATTTTGGCCAGACCCTGTAATTCGAGATCCTCCTTCCCGCCTTCTCTTTTCCGAAAATATTGAGCCAGCAGATACATGCCGCTGGCCCGGAAAACCGTCTCTTCCTCGCAGGAGAGCGGCAGATGAAAACGAGCCATCGGTTTGAAAAAATCAGTATAGGGGCAGCCGCTGGTCGAGATCAGCAAACCCAGCAGAGAGCTTATTCCTTTCTGAGCAGGGATACGCTGAGATATGATCCGGCCGGCCGAAACCACTTCCAGGTCGATCGGCTCATGGGAAATGACATTGCCGAACCGTGTGACGACATCGACAAGGCTCAAGGCCACCGGGCAATATGAGATGTCAAGCGGATCGAACGGGCAGCGGGGGCAACGGCAGTAGTCGATCCCGGTCCATTCCGGCGGACTTTCCAGGGATCTATTGACTACATCAAGGGTGTGGGGATCGAGCTGGAGTTCAATATCCTCCCGGCGGCCATCGGAGAATTTGAAGATATATTTGATATCAATGGTATCCATCTGCACCGGGTCACTAACGGACCTTTATCCCAAATTCTGAATCAGTGACGGCTTCGTGAGGATTTTGCCTTATCACTTTGTAATTGCATCAAATAATGGTTTTTCCCTGAGTTGCCTCGATTCACTCCGCCGCCCTCCGGGGCGCCCGATAACGGCGCATCTGCCGCGTTGGCAACTCGTTGATATACCATTAGTATTATCAATATCGTTGCCGCCTTGCATCTGCACCGTTCTCGAACGCTCACGGATTCAGGCAAATGTTTCCAGGCGGCGGTCGCGCGGATATAATTCAATTGATCTCTTTAACATCTTTTGCAACTGTTCGACAATCTTTCTGAAATTATCATGCCAACGGGCGGTAGGGGGAAAAACATTCCTGTTATGAGTCAAATATCCGCGTCGGTTTCCTCGATTCTGGTCAAGGTTTCCTCCCATACCGCGAAAGCCTTTTCCAGTTTTTGCTCGACGGCGCTGTACTCCTTGCTTTTTTCGGTGAAGGCTTTCTGATCATTGTACAGCTCTGGATCGGCCAGGATGCTCTCCAGCTCTTTTTTGCGTTTCTCGAGCTCTTCCACCTCTTTTTCGTAGCTGGCGGCATCTTTCTTTAATGGACCAAGCAGCCGGTTTCTTTCCTCGCGCAGCTTGGCCTGGGCCTTGCGGGCATCCTTGCCGTGAAGTTTTTTGGCGTCTGGAGCATCTTCGATGATCTCGGTTTCCTTCTCTTTTGCTGCGTCGCTTTGCCGCTGGGCCCGGGTCTTTTCGAGATAGTAGCTGATATTGCCGTCGAAGATGGTCGCCCGGCCGTTTTTGATTTCGAGAACCTTGTTGACGAAACTGTCGACGAAATAGCGGTTATGGGAAACCACGATGATCGAGCCATTGTACTGGATCAGCGCCTCCAGGAGGATGTCCTGGGAGGGCATGTCGAGATGGTTGGTCGGCTCGTCCATGATCAGAAGATTGGCCGGCGAGGAGATCATCCGGGCCAGGGCGAGCCTGCTTTTTTCACCGCCCGACAGCACCGAGACCTTTTTGTCGACCTCGTCGCCGCGAAACAGAAAGGCGCCCAGAAGGGAGCGGATCTGAGTGACCGTCATTCCGGAGTTGACCGATGACATCACTTCCATGACGGTGAAATCCTGGGGCAGCTCCTGGGCCTGATGCTGACCGAAGTAGGATATCTTGACGTTGTGACCGGTGCTGATTGTGCCGCTGTCCTTGTCGTTAAGTCCGGCCAGGAGTTTGACCAGGGTCGATTTGCCGGCGCCGTTGACCCCGACGATTCCCATCTTTTCACCCCGGTGCAATTCAAAGGAGAGATCGGCAAAGACGGGTTTGTCGTCGTAGCTTTTGGTTACCCCTTCGGCCGCGATAGCCAGCCTGCCGCTCGGTGCGGCGGGCGGGAAGCGGAAGGAGACCTTGGACTCGGTATCTTCAATCTCGATGATATCCATCTTTTCCAGCTGCTTGACCCGGCTTTGGACCTGGCTCGCCTTGGTCGATTTGGCCCGGAATTTATCCACGAACTTCCGGGTCTGCTGGATCATGGCCTGCTGGTTGTCGTAGGCGGCCCGCTGGACCTCCATCCGAATTTCTTTTTCGACCAGATATTTGCTGTAGTTGCCCTTGTAGGCGGTCAGCTTGCCCAGACTCAGCTCCCAGGTAGTGGTGGTCAGCGAGTCGAGAAAGGCGCGATCGTGAGAGATGATGACCAGGCCGCCGCCGTAACCGGCCAGGAAGTCCTCAAGCCAGGTCAGGGATTCAATGTCGAGATGGTTGGTCGGCTCGTCAAGCAGGAGAAAGGCGGGCTGGGCCAGCAGCAGCTTGGCCAGCATCAACCGCATGATCCAGCCGCCGCTGAAGGTATTGCAATAACGATCCATGTCGGCCGGAGTGAAACCGAGACCATGCAGGACTTTTTCGATCCGGGAACTCATGGTGAAGATGTCGGCCTGCTCCAGTTGATGCTGTAATTCTCCCTGCTGTCCAAGAAGAGAGGCTATCTCGGGAGAATCCGGGGCGCAGGCCGCCAGTTCGTGATTGATCCGGTCGACCTCTTTTTGCAGATTGAGGGTGTCGCCGAAGGCCGATTCGGCCTCCTGATAAAGGGTGCGGTCCGCCGGCAATGTGGCCACCTCCTGGGGAAGATAGCCGATCGTGTCGTTCTTGGATTTGGTTATGACGCCGTGATCGGTCTCGATCTCCCCGGCAATCATTTTGAGCAGGGTCGACTTGCCGGTGCCGTTGACCCCGACCAGGCCGATCCGGTCCTGGTTGTTGATCCGGCCCGAAACTTCCTTGAAAATATGTTTTTCGCCGTATTGCAGGCTTAATTTGTTGATCGTTATCATCGCACTATTATGTTGATCGTTATCATCGCACTATTATAATGAAGGTTTAAAAAGGCTGATGGTGACGCAAAAAGCACCCCGAAGGGCATAAATCGCCAGCTTCGGCGTTGCTGCAAATTGTCTCGTCATTGCAACGTACTGAAGTAGGTTTCATTCCGCAAAATTTACGCGCCTTGGATCTGACGATTGTTGCTTAGCCATCCCATTTTTTGTACCCACAGGGCATAAGTTTCGTACGAGAGGCAAGCTGCTCAACATAGCTTTAACTTTTTGCGATGCCATCAAAGGATGAAAGGGGAGAACTTTTAACATAGATCAAGGATGTTAGCCACCTCTTCTCGAAAGAGGGTAACCATTGGCAAATCCTGATTCAACTGGGGAAATATTTATGAGTGACCGTGGAACTGTATTTGTAGCTGAATTTTCGGATTGGCGGGACAGCGTCAGCCGGCTCCTGGACGGAGCCGGCCTGCTCGCGGCCCTCGGCGATAAGAATCGCGTGCTGCTCAAGCCCAACCTCGTTGAAAACCTCCAACCGCCGATCACTACCCCGGTGGGCCTGATCGAGGCCATCGTCGACTACCTGCGGCAGCGCAAAAGCGAGCTCGGGATCATCGTCGGCGAGGGCACCGGCTCGCGGGACTACGACACCTTCCACCCCTTCCGGGAACTGGGTTATGTCGAGATGGCCGAACGCCTCGGGGTCGAATTAATCGATCTGAACGAACAGCCGCTCCGAACCATGCGGAATCCTGGCTGCCGCCGCTGGCCGGAGATGCATCTGCCCGAAATCGTTTTCGAGTCGTTCCTCATTTCGGTCCCGGTCTTGAAGGCCCATAGTCTGGCCGGAGTGACCATGACCCTGAAGAACATGATGGGCTGTGCTCCGCCGGCTTATTACGAACAGGGCGGCCACTGGAAAAAGGCCTCGTTCCATCAAGATATCCAGGCGGCGGTTTTCGATCTCAACCGCTACCGGACTCCGGATTTCACGGTTCTCGACGCGACGGTGGGCATGCAGGAGGCACACCTCTGGGGACCGACCTGTAAACCGCCCCACCGGAAACTGGCGGCGTCATGGGACCCGGTCGCTATCGACGTGTACGGTACCGGTCTGCTGGGACGGGATTGGCGAGGGATAGGCTATCTGGCCATGGCCCACGAACAACTGGGAATCGCCGAGCCCCTCGATCTGGTAAAGGTATGATAACTGCAAAATCCAGACTGAACCCGTGGGAGTTCGAAACGGCAAACTGCCCAGTAGAGCTCCGTGGTTACCGGTTTCAAGGCTCTAGTAGTTGTTAGCCCATGGTTCTCTTTATCTTCTTGATGAGATCGGCTGAGTTGAATGGCTTGGTGAGATATTCAGCCCGTCCGGACATTTTGCCTTTTACCTTGTCGATCAGACTGCCCTTGGCGGTGAGCATGATTACGGGGGTATCATTAAAACCAGGTTTGTTCCTTAACTGGGCCAGGGTCTGGTGACCATCCATCCCTCCCGGCAAGATGATATCGAGTAAAAGCAGGTCCGGCCTGTTTTCGTCGAACCGGGTAATGGCTTCGGCGCCATCCTTCGCTTCAACGACGTCATAGCCTTCTTTCTTGAGCATGCTGGCCACGATATTGCGGGTAGTGGTGCTGTCTTCGACAACCATGATCAGCTGCTTCGGTATTTCGAGCGGCTCATCCGCTTGATCCCCGAATTCCTCGCCTTTTTCCGGCTGTTCATCTTCATCGGTGTAAAATGATTCCAGATCGGCGTTAAAGTCAGTCAGTATTTCAAGCTGTTTTTGGTAGGGATTTTCCGGGCCGATCTCTCTGGTCTGTTCGAGTTCGAGCAGGGCTTCTTTCCACTGGTTAAGGTTGATATGGGCCATGGCCAGGAAAAAACAGGGATGCGGGTTATCCGGCTCCTTGGCTTTTGCCTTATTAAAGCGTTTAAAGGAACTCTCGACTATCTGGAGATTAGGTTCTTTATTAGAACTGAAGAACATCGAATGGAAGAAGTCCTCGTGGATATTGATATGGGCGTTACAGTAATGGCAGGAGGTTTTGTCCGGGATAACCGGAGCCCAGCAGAAAGGACAGTGCTTGAGGCTGTCGGCTTCGCCGCACCCGGCGTTTACCGCGCTCTTTAATTTTTCGATATCTTCTTTGATCTCCGCACTTTCGGGGGCGATCTTTGCCGCGTTCTTCAAGGATACATCGATCGTCTTCAGATTCTCGGAGGTTCGCGACAGCCATAACCAGGCCAGGCTGATTTTGGGGTTATTCTTCAGAAGCATTGCCAGAATCTTGTAGGCCGCGCTCCCGTGTCCCGCTTTCGCCTGGCCGATGGCCTGCTCTATAAGCTTCTTCGGATCTTTTTCGTTGCTTTGGGAACTTTGTTTTTCCGGGTCCGGCACCGCCGCCTTCCCCGAATTCCCGGCCCTGGCGATCAGCGTCTTCAAATCTGTATCGATCCGGGCGGGAATATCCTCGCTTTCCAGTTCTTTCAGATTCAGGGAAATTTTCTGCCAGCCCAGGATGGTTATGGCTGCCTCTTCTCCCTGGAGACCATCGCACTCGGCATCGTAAAGCGTGCCGTCGATAAAATAAAACGAGCCGCGCCCACTCTCCTGATTGATCACTTCCAGGGCGCAGGTTTTCTGCTCCTCCTGAAGCATTCGCAGGTAACCGTACAAGGCGAAACCTTGAAGGGACTCAACCTTCGTTGTTTTGCCGATCGCCTCGGAGACCGCTTTTAATAATTCATTGGTCTTGAAGGGATTCCGCAGGGCATGATGGATGTTGAGGTCAGTCAGGATATCGGTTAATACGGGGCTGCCGAAGGAGGTCATGATAATTGGGATATCGGCTTGCCGGCGGCTCAGGCAGGCCAAGAGTTCCGGGAAATCCACCTCCGGCACGTACAGATCGGTGATCAGTGCGGAGATTGCCGTTTCTTCAATGGTTTTGACGGCCTCTTCGCCATTCTCCGCCACCATCAGTTTCAACTGCGATTCATACTTCTTGAATGCCGATTTTATGGTCTTTAACAGCTCGGGACTGTTTTCTACCAGTAGAATGTTCTTCATCGCGAATCAACTCCTTGCCATCTTAATCGACATACTTTATGGCTTTTTTATCAATTATCAATT
This sequence comes from Desulfobacterales bacterium, assembly GCA_024637225.1. Classification (GTDB taxonomy): domain Bacteria; phylum Desulfobacterota; class Desulfobulbia; order Desulfobulbales; family JAGXFP01; genus JAGXFP01. The sequence goes on along the minus strand of JAGXFP010000045.1, from coordinate 11,064 downwards.
TATCGCACTGCCGGGAGATCCATCTATATCAGTATTTTTTCTGATTGCCATCAACTTTGATAAGTATCGACAGCTTTCCGCCGAATTCAGCCGGGATCTCTCAATACTTCTGGTAAGGCGGCATATTGGTTCGTCTGGCCATTTCCCGGACGATATCGAAGTCTCCGTCGTTGATGTCGACAAAACCGGAGACCAGGGCCCGGTCAAGCACCTTGATGGTCTCGCCGTCGATCTCCACCTTATCATCCTCGCTAATCGCCAGGAGCACTTCCTTGAATTTGCGGGCCAGGGATTCGTCGATTTTCTGGGTTACCGCGAAGTTACAGTAGGGGATGGCTTCGTTTTTGGCGATTATATTGAAATCCTCCATGGCGACCCGGTTGTCGGCCACCATGATTTCCAGATCGTCGATCGGGATCGAACCGGCGTCGTATTTGTCGAAAAACACCCCGTAGATCACCTTCTCGTGCTTGAATGAGCCCGGCGGAATCGTGTAGAAGGCCAGATCCTGTTCCGGGTCCACGCCGGCCTCCTGGAGAAGGTCGACCTGGGCCATGAAACCGGTGGGGGCCAGCATCGGCCCGAAGATCATGGTCTTGCCCTTCAGATCGCCGAGCTCGGTAATGCCGCTATCCTTTCGGGTTAGGATAATGCCCTGGGATTTATGTCCGAGGGAACCTTTTTCCTCGGCGGCCAGGACCTCCACCCCGTTAAAGCGGTTCAGCATGATATAGAGCAAGGAGTTGGTATGGACGAAATCTAGATTGTCGATTTCACGGCTGAAGTTGATGGTGTCGATGGCGATAATCTCGAAATTGACTCCCAGTTTATCGCCCATATATTTTGAAAAGGGGATAAATCTCTCCAGGGTCTCCTTCTCGCTGTTGCAGATCATGTAGCCGATCTTATAGGTCGGCCGCTCCCCCTCATTGTCGTTTTTCGGGGTGCAGGCAATGGCGGCCAACAGGACAAGGATGATGGCGGTGGCTTTTCCGGGCATGATTTTCTCTTGGTTTGTGTCGGTCCGCGAGTCTATTTCGGACGGTCGTTAGTTAGAGGGCTTTTTCGTTAAGCTTTTCTTCCAATCCCGACAAGGCTTTTTCGAGCTGCCGCCGGTCATGTTCGGAATCGGGGTTTTCGGAACCGCCGGCCAGTTGCTCGAGGCCTTGATTGTACATGTGCCGGGCTTCGGAGGTGCGGTGATCCGCCTCAAGAATTCGGCCGTGGTAGAGATATACCGCCGGCGCGTCAGGAGCGAGCTTTGCGGCCTTTTTGATCATTTCCAGGGCGGCATCGGTCCGGTGCTGTTTCAGCCTGAGAATGCTCAAGCCGATGTGGGCCTGGAGATTTTGCGGATCGAGGCTCAGAGCCCGCTCAAATTCTTCTTCGGCCTCGGCCAGTTTGTCGAGGTTTATCAAAACCATGGCCAGTTTTACGCGGGTGACGGAATCCTTCGGCTTGAACTCAAGGAGGATCCGGTACTCCATTTCGGCGACCGAGTCGGGCATATGGCCTTCGACATGGGCACCGGCCGGGCAGGCGCCGATCAGCAAAACGAGCAGGGTCGCGGCGGCAGCGAAGTATGATGGGAGTTTGTTTTTCACTGGTTCCCTCTTAGATGAATTTCCGGATCTTAAGAAAATCCTTGGTCACGTTTTTGGCTTTCTCGCCCGCATTGACCCTGCCGATCAAATCGGTGAAGGTTGCATCGTCGATGGCGCCGCTCAGCTTGGTGAGAATTCTCGGCAATAGGGGATAATTGGTCAATACGTCATTTCTGATCAGGGGGGCGCTGATCGACGGTCTCTCCTTCCCCTTATAATTCGTAAAGCCGAAGGGCTTGAGCCAGATGACGTTCAGCTTCTCCGCGTAGATCTTTTTAACTTCAAGATATTCCCGGTCCGGCTCGGCGAGGCTCTTCTTATCCAGATAAGCCATCGCGTCGCTGGTGTTTTCGACGACGATGTCGACCCGGCTCTCTTCATCCTCGGCTTGAAAGGCGTGATAGATTTCACCTCTATCGGCGAAATATCTGATCTTGACGTTGGTGCCGGTCCTTTCATTGATCAGGATAACCAGCATTTCGGCCATGGTTTTACTCTCGGTTGTTTCCATGGCGCCGATATAAAGGATCCTGCCGACACAGGCCTGGGAAAAAGCGGCGGTTGTGGTAATCATGATAAAGGCTGCCAGGCAGATGCGAATAATTCTCTGAAACATAATGCTTATACCTCATTGCAATGGTGAAATACGCTCAGGCAATAACTTCCCTGACTGAATTAAACAATAGTATCGCCCCAAGGACGGTAATAATTACGGCGCTGGCCAGTCCGAGCCCGCGGCCCAACGCAAGGTTTTCCTTGATTTTACCGGTGAGCCTGCCGGCCCGGGACAGGGTAATGCCGATGCCCATCATGACGATGCCCAAGCCGAGACTGAAAAAAAGAGTGACGATCAACCCCTGGCCGATTTTGCCGGCGGCGACCGCGGCCAGTAACGCCGCGATGGCGGGAGGGCAGGGGACCATGCCCCCGGAGATGCCGAGGAGGGTCAGGCGCCAGAAGTTGACTTTGTCATCCTCGCGGCCGGGGGCGGGATGGATATGGTCGTGATCATGGGGATGAACATGGCTTAAAGTGCCATGACCGTTTTTGCAGAAAAAGTGAAAGTGGCGGGGGCGCTCTTTAAACAGCCGGTCATAAAACATCCAGAGCCCAACCCCGAGGATCAGCAGGGAAGAAAGCAGGCCGAGCCAGGTGTGGAGCTGAGCGTCGCTCAACTGTCCGGCCATCAGTTTGGCGATGAGACCGAGGATAATCACGCTGAAGGTGTGGGTGAAGGTGACGATGAAGCCGAGAATTACCCCGTCCAGGGCCCGGCCTCTGGTGCCAAGCATGTAGGCGGCGATCAGCGATTTGCCGTGGCCCGGTTCAAAGGCATGCAGGGCGCCGAGCGCTACGGCGCTGGGGTATAGCATTATGCCGGATTCCATGATCATGGCGTTGCTCCACCCGGGTCCGCCACCGCGCAGCGACAGTTGTCGGCCAGTGGGCAGACCACCTTGGTTTGGTCGTTCGGCTTGTTTTCAGCCAGCCATTCCCAGGCCAGGGCAACGATGCGGTCGGTCTGTTCGACCGCCGAGCCGATATGGGCGGCGGGATCCGTCGCCGCGCGGATTTCTTCTTCGCTGATTGAACTTTTCACCAGGGGATGGCGGCTCAATAACTCGCTGAGCGGCACGCCGCTGCCGTAAGCCTCCATGGATATCTCGTAAAGAAGCTTATGGGCGGCCGGCTTGCCGATTTTGTCTCCGATAATAAACATCAAGGCCTCGGTGGAAATCAGACAAGCCGAACTGGCGAGATTCCGGTCGATCCGCTCGGGATGCACGATCAATCCCTTCAGAATCTTGTTGAGCAGCTCCAGGGCTCCGCAACTGTAAAGGGAGGCGTCAACCAGCCCCGCCCATTCGAGACGGACGGCCCGATAGTCGCGTTCATGTTCGTTAATCAGGCCGTCGAGACCGAGGCCCGCCGCCGCCTTGACCAGCCGGGCCAGAACCACCACCTGTTCGCAGAGTTCCGGATTGCGTTTATGGGGCATGGTGGTGCTGCCGATCTTGCCCATATGAAAAGGTTCCTCGAGCTCTCCGGTTTCATTCTTTGCCAGTTGGAAGATTTCGTTGGCGATCTTGGCCATGCTGCCGGTAAGCATTCCCAGACAGGAGAGAAATTCGGCGATCCGGTCCCGGGCGCTGTGCCAGGCGGTATTGGGTGAGGCCAGTCCCAACCGGCAGGAAAAATCTTCGAGCAATTCCTGCTGCCGATCACCCAGGGCCGCCATGGTGCCGACTCCTCCGAACAACTGGCTGACCAGAACCCGTCGGCCGCACTGTTGTAAACGCTCGGCGTGGCGCAGCATTTCGTCGAGCCAGACCGCCATTTTCAGGCCAAGCGTGGTAGGAAGGGCATGCTGGCCATGGGTCCTGCCGATGATCACCCGCCGGCGGTGCGCGGTGGAAAGTTTCGCCAGCTCCCCGATGATCAGGCCCAGATCCCGTTCGACGATGCCGATGATCTCTTTGATCTCCAGGGACTGGGCAGTATCCTGAATGTCTTGAGTGGTGGCGCCGTAGTGGATAAAGCGGGCGGCTTCCGCACCCGCCGTCTTCTGCCATTCATCGAGGAGCGGGATCAGAGAGTGGCCGGTTTCGGCAATGCCGTTTCTGATCGCCTCGCTATCGAATAAATCGAGTTTGGCGGTTTCCCGCAACCGGGCGGCAATTTCGGCGGGGATCATGCCCAGGGCGGCCTGGCTCACGGCGAGGGTCGCTTCCACATCGAGCCAGCGCTGGAGGCGGCGTTGGTCGCAGAAAACCATCCTTGCCTCCAGGGTGGTGTAACTCCCGCTGTAATAGCTGGAATCGGTTATGTGGCCGCGGGGGCTCCGGCAACAGGTCATTATAAATTTTCCGGGTCGATGGCCTGCTGGGCCGAGATCTCGCCGAGCAGGTCGTTGATCATGTTTTCGGACTGGCCGAGATACTTTTCGGGATGATCCAGAAAGGCGAGATCATCGCGGTTCAAAAGAGCGGCGGTTTGATCGTCGGCCAACAGGCAATCTTTCAGCGATCTAGCGCTGGTGCGGGCTTCGCCGGTTATGGCACCCATTATTTCCTGGGCCTTCAGCTTGCCGAGGGTAGAGGCGAGCCGGAAAAGGAGCCATTCCGAGAGCACCATGTCGCCGTGCAGCTTCAGGTTCTTCTCCATCTTTTCCGGGATTATTTCCAGGCCCCCGATGACCTGCTTAATATAGTTAAGAATAGTTCCTGTGTAAATAGAGATCTGCGGCATGGCCAGCCATTCGGACCAGATGGCCCGGCCGTCCCTTTCGTGTTCGTGGATCATCGCTTCAGTGATCGTCCCGGAAAGGGCTCTGGTCTGTCTGGCCATCACTGCGATGCGCTGGCAGAACACCGGGTTTCTCTTGTGGGGCATGGTCGAACTGGTAGCCGCGCCGTCGGGGGCCGGTTCGCGGAGCTCGCCGATTTCGTTCTTGCCGAGTTCGACAATCTCGTTGGCGATTTTCTCCTGGCTGGCAGCGATCATCGCCATCAGGTGTGCCGCCTCGGCGATGTTGTCCCGGCTGGTATGCCAGGATATCAGTGAACAGCCGAGCCCCAGGCGGTTCATGGTCCGGCGGGCCACCTCCCGACCCTGTTCACCGAGGGCGGCCATGGTGCCCACCGCGCCGCTCAGCTGGCCGACCAGCAGGCGGGGGGTCAGATTTTTGATTCTTTCGATATGGCGGCGGTTTTCGGCCAGCCAGACTCCGCATTTTAGGCCGAAGGTGATCGGCAGGGCTTGCTGGCCGTGGGAGCGGCCGATCATCGGGGTGGCGGAATGCTTCCGGGCAAGGCTGGCGAGTGATTCTTCGAGTTTTTTAAGATCGCGGTAGATGATCCGGAAGGCGTCGCGCAGTTCCATGATCTGGCCGGTATCGAGCACATCCTGGGTGGTGGCCCCGTAGTGGACGAATTCGCCGTGGCCGTTTCGGCAGGCTTCGCGAAGGGCCTTGATGATCGGGATCAGGGAGTTACGGCTTTTTCGGTAGCCTTCCCGGACGGTGGCCGGATCGAGGTTCTCATATTTGGCCCGGTTGTTAATTTCTGCGGCGGCCGTGACGGGGATAATGCCCAGTTCGGCCTGGCTCGCCGCGAGGGCCCCTTCGAATTGGAGCCAGCGGTTGAAGCGCTGCTGTTCATCGAAGATCGAGGTCATCTCCGGAGTCGAAAAGATGTCGGCCTGAATCTCGAAATCAAAGGGATGAGACGGCATAAGGTTTTACCTGTAAAAAGTGGATGGCGTCGCAAAAAAAATCGATCTGCTGCGTCGCGGCGCATTTTTGCCTAGCTAATCCCGTGACTTTTTACGAATTCATCGTAGTTGATGAATTCGCAAAAACTGATTTGCCACGTCATTACGAGGAGTAGCGGCGAAGTAATCAAGTATTTCCAACTAGTTGCAGCTTTCTGGATTGCCTCGCAACGCTCGCAATGACTTGTTCTTTGCCTTTTTGTGACACCATCCCAAGAGTTTACTTGAATCGATTCTACTCCGGGCGGCCGTAGGGCCGGCTGTCTGGGTGATCTTTTCTTCCGGCGCAGATACGCAGAGCCGCTTCGCGGAGTGAAGATCCGTCGGCGAAGCCTTTATCGATTACCTGCCGGACCAGCTCCCCCATCCGGCTCTTGACGTGATCGAGAACTTCCCGGGCGGTGGGATGAAGATCGGACCCGTGGAGCCCCTCCATCGATAACGATCCGCCGCAGCCGGCCAGAAAATCGGGCAGGACCGGAATGCCGCGTCGGTAGAGGATGGCATCGCTTTCCACCGGTACCGCCAGATTGGCGCCGGGAACCACCCCTTTTACCTGGAGTTTTTCGGCGATTTCCGGGGTAACGGTGTTTTCCAGGGCCGCTGGCACCAGAATGTCGCATTTACAGTCGAAGATGGATTGGCTTTCGGCCCGGCGCACTCCTTCCTGGTTCAGCTGCTCGGGGAGCAGGGATAAATCGGAAGCAAGGATCTCCTTAAGATCGATGCCCTGCTCGTTGATCAGACATTTTTCGGCGTCGGCCAGGGCTACAATCCGGCAACCGGCCCGGTCTAGGCCGAAAAGGGCGGCCTTGGCCAGATTGCCGAAGCCTTGGACAGCGATAGCCCCATCGGAAGGCTTTATCCGCAAGGAGTCCAGCATGGCCAGGACCGCCGCGGCCACTCCGTAACCGGCCCGCAGCCGTCCCAGACTGAAACCGTCGATGGTTTCGGCCAGGATCGCGGAGCGTTTCAGGAAGTAATCCATTTCCCAGCCCTGGGCTGCGGCGATGGCCATCTTGACCGAGGGGATCGCCTGCCCTGCCGCCGCCTGCAGTTCGTTCATGTCGATATTGAGGTCTGGCCCCATCGAGTAGCCGTGCCGGATATATGGGGAGATGGCCCGCAGGAAACGGGCAACCGCCGCGGTTTTGCCGGGCGAGGCCGGGTCGTAGTCGATCCCGGATTTGGCCCCGTCCACCCGCAGCCCGGCGATCCTCATTTTCAGGGTCATGTTACGGGCCATTTCGCATAGATGCTCGCGGGTAAGGCCGACCTGGACCCGCATGCCGCCGGCGCTGATCCGGTGCACGGTCCGGTCAATGACCAGCCAGCCCTTGAAGCCTTCCAGAGGATCGCTGTATTCGACAACGATTTCCGGTTCGCTGTTATACCATTGATCCATGCGGTTACCTGTCGGTCCCGATGCCGGCGCCGGGAATTTTTTCGGCGGCAAAAGGTTTGTAGATCACCTTGCCGAGGGACTGGTCCCGGTGGCGGTCGAATATGCCGGCCTCGATCAGTTCATCCCGGCCGGAACCCCAGTAATTTCCGCTCATATCGAGATTCCAGAGCTGCTTTTCGCCGAGACTCAGGTTGTAGGCGAGATTGTTGTGGATGTTGTTGGCGCCGATCTCCAGCCGCCCGGTATTCCAGGCCCGGCCGCCGCGGTCCGGCTCGAAGAAATCCTTGATGTTCTGGCCGGACGGCACCAGGAAGATCCCGATCCTGTTGCCGGTGATCTCGTTATTCCTGATGAGCACCGGCCCTTCCATCCTGGTGAATCTGATCCCGATATTGTTGTTGTCGAAGCGGTTGTTCTCGACGGCCAGATCGGCCCGGCCGAAGCGCAATCCTTCATTATTATCGGTAAATAGGGAATTCTTAACAGAAGCGGTCGAAAATTGCACTTGGAGACCGCTGAAACCGTGGCGGAATTCGCAGAATTTGATCCGGTTGAGCCGGCTGGAGGTGTAAATCAACAGGTATGACCAGTCGCGCGGGGCGGGTTCCGGTTCGGCGGAGGCGAAGGTGATCGGTTTGCCGGCGGCGCCTTCGGCAATGATGCCGCCCAGGATGCGGAGTTCGGAGTCGCCGGTCCCGTCGAGGTCGCGATCGATTTTCCTGAAGCGGACCGCGGTGCCGGGGGCGATGGTGAGGGTCGCGGCCCGGCCGATCACCACTACCCCTTCGATAATGACGGTGCCGGACCAGGTGGTGTCGGTTTTGATCACCTGACCTTGCAGATTGAGCGAGGGGGCGGGGAAGGGCGCTTGCCCCTCGGCTGGGGCGGCTGACGCTGATCCGTAAAAGACGGCCGCGACGAGGGCCAGTGCAAATATGACCCGGCGGATGACTGGTTTAATCATGCTCTTCCCCTTGCAGCCGTTCGCGCACCTCCGAGAAAGGCATGATTTTCGCGACCTGGATATTGATCCTGCTCCGGGATTCGCCGGGATTGATCCGGATCGCGTGGTTCCGGTTGCCCTCGTAAAGCCCGTAGTATTCGAGACGTTCCGGGGCCGCGCCGATCTTTTCCCGGGCCTGCAGGTAGTAGAGGCCGCCGCCGGGCAGTTCGATGCGAAAGCGCCCCTGATCGTCGGTCCTGGCCCGGTTTTCGGTGATCAGCCGCAGGATGTGCATCTGAAAGGGATCGATACCCATGGACGGGTAGGCGGTGACCACCAGGTTTTCTACCGGCCGGCCGTTAAGATCGGTTACCGTGCCGGAGATGGTGGCCGGTCTGACCAGGATCCTGGTCTGGGCCTCTTCCGGCTGGATATCCCAGAGGGAGGCGTGGCGTCTTTTTTCGTGGCGGCGGCCCTGAGGGTTTTCAGCCCCTTCGGCCAGATACTCTTCGAGGTTGTCGCGGGGATAACATTCGATGGCCAGGTCGCAGAGCCGGTCTTCCTCGATAACAATCGGGTTGGTCGACGGATAGCAGAACAGATCACCTTGCATTACCGGGCCGATGCCGCCTTCCTTTTTCTTCTGCCGGGCGACCACCGCGTAGCTTCCCGGTTCGAGATTGAAGTGGAAGAGACCGTTGTCGCCGATGGTATTGGTCAAGAGCCCCATGCCGCGGAACTTGCCTTCCCGGCTCTTGTAAACCGAGACGACGCCATGGTCGAGGGGCACGTCCCGGTAAGAGACCAGACCGCTGATCCCCGTTCCTTGCCCCTCTTTACAGACCGGTTCTTTCTCCGGAGTCAGGAAAAAGGGGAGCCAGCGGTATTCGTCGCTAACTGTTATCGGGTTCAGACCATGGTAGGAGAAGAGTTTCCGGCCGTCTTGTTCGCCGGTCGCGACCAGGTAGTAAACCCCCGGCGCAAGTTTCAGCTTGAACTGGCCGCCCTTTTCGCCGGAGGACGATTCGATTGATTTTTCATGGCGGACCAGGGATTCGAAGTCGGGATAGGCGATGACCCGGCTTTCGGCAACCGGACCGTCATGGGAGAAGACCACCCCTTCGAGAACTCCGCCCCAAGCCGGCTGCCGGCAGAACAGCAGAACAAGAAACAACACCGGAATAAAGGTCATTGCCGCATTTGCTTTTAAAAGTGGCGGTTTATCGCGCATGATCAAACTGTCTTATTCCCGGAGGCGTCTTGTTGATCTATTCAACTTTCTAAGTTGCGATATCGGCTTGGAATGTCGATATAAAATTTTATTAAGCCACGATTTATTGCTCATCAATCCTCAGTGGCCGAGGCGCAAAATTTATGGCGCCGGCATCGATAAAAAACGCAAAGCAGACGATCAATCAAGCCGAAAAGATGAGTGAGATATAACGGTATTGCGGCGAACTGGCGGGGCCGGAAGAGTTCCGTTCGCCATAATATATATCTATTCGGCAAGTTAAGTGGATTGATGTGCTCAATTCCAAATAAACACTCACGGTTAGATGTACAATAATTACTCCCAAAATAGTAATAATTTTAACAAAAACAGGGGCGCTCCGATTGAACAAGAAAAAAATTATGATTGGAATTGTGGGCAGCCAAGGAGAAACGGAGAATGGGCCTCAAAAAACTTTGCATCCAGATTTTCGGCCATCGGGGAGCGAAATCGGGTATTGGCAAAACAAAAGTCAAATGCGGATTACTTTTCTGCCTAAGTGAAGGGCAGGGTCACCCGCCCGGTTCGATTTCGAAGGCCCGGTTGAAGCGGGCGCTGAAATTTTCCAGGGCGATCGCGGCGGTCAGCTCCACCAGCTGCTCGGGGGAAAGCTTTTCCGACAGCCGCCGGAAAAGGTCATCGGGAACCCGCGCCGGAGTGGAGCTCATCGCTTCGGCGTACGAAAGGATATCTTTTTCCAGGTCGGTGAAGATCTCGCTTTCCCGGTAATCTGAGAGGGCGACGATCTCTTGCGAAGTAATTCCCGCCTCACGGGCGAGACGATTGGTCAGATCGACTCAGAAGGGGCATTCGACCTGGCGGGCCGTCCAGTACATGGCCAGGCGCTTGTGCCTTTCGGGAAGCTCCCCCGGCTCCCGGACCGATTTTCCCAGGCCCAGAAAAGAGCGCAGTATTTTCGGCTTGCGCCCGTAAACCCGCAGCGGCGCGGGGACACCGCCGGGGCGCTGCCCCATGATCAGGAACAGAATCCGCTGCCAGAGCGGGCCTTGATTGTCTTCTAGACCTCTTATCCGCATGGCGCCTCCTTATGGCTTATCGATCTCTCGTATTCCGGGTTTTTTTCAAAAAAGTACATTATTGTCTAAAAGCAGGATAACAAAAAAGAACAGGATCGCTACTCGTTTACGACAGTGAGCACGGGCCCGCTGCTCGTGGGATGCTTCTCCAAACGAATGTGAAAGGGGCTAAACTGTTAATTATGGATGAAAATTTTTCTTGATTTGGACTTTTGTACTATTTAGTAGTGATTGTCGTTGTAGCGCGCGGGGAAACTTATGGAACCTTCAGGGAATCTTGAAAATTAAATTCCAGACCTCACGCAGCATTTTCGGTGACTTTGGGCCACGTATAACATGCTGATTTTGTGGATTTACAACTTCATTTTATGCAATTGCACCGCTTTTTTATTTCCGCGCGGTGCCTCATGGGCCGCTTTTCGCGTTTCGATGCATAGATTACCCACTACTCGTGGCAAGGGTGCCCATCCGGTCAATATTGTAAGCCAGGTTGCGAAGCCCGATTTTGGCCCGAGCCCTCACCATGCCTACGG
>JAGXFP010000044.1 GCA_024637225.1 Desulfobacterales bacterium | reverse complement strand
TCTCCGGGCAGAGCGGGATTACTTCCCGCTGCTCGGGATGAACGATGGCCGCCCCCAGCATCTGCTGGTAGTATTCCACCTGTCCCTTACGCTTGCGCTTCTTGAGGCAGTATGGCGAGCCGACCTTCTCCGAGGAGTAGATGCCGGTGCCGTCCAAGATCCAAGGGGACGTAGTTATCTATTTTTCTATTGCTCTTGTGATTCTCATTCAACAGCATCGCCCCTCGTCTTTCTTGCCTCCTTCTTTTAACAGGTCAAATGAAAACAGGCGGCAACCGAACCGTTCCCTTCGGCAAGATTGTTGAAGCGATCCGCCGCCTCTTTGGTAGGAGTGGCCTCGACCTCGATGCCGAGTTCCCGGCATTTCTCCAGCACCTCTGCCGACAACTTCATCACCCCGCTGTTGCCGGTGCCGACGATCAGCCGGCCGGGCTTCTCGTCCAGCAACTCTTTGATATCCTCCGGAACTAGGTTGTGCCCCTGTTTCCGCCACCAGTCGGCCTCAATCCGGCCGTCCGGATGGATGATCAGATCGGAGGTGTACTCCCGGCCGTTTACGGTCATTTTTCCGAAGGAATATTGCTCGATCTCAAGGTCCATAAGGCTTCCTGAAATGATTTCCCGACTCCGCCCGTAATTACGGAGAAGTTGCGGTTTTTATATTAATGTCCTAACATATACAAGTTGGGCCTTCTAAATACAACTCTTTTTAGGCTTATTGTCGGATAAAAGGGAATGGAGCGGAATTTGGAAGGAAGGGAAAGTTCATGGATTCCGGATTGAAATCCGCCGGAATGACGGGTTTCGGAGGTGATTTTAGGTTCCGAACCGAGTTCGGGGGACAGCTTATTTAATTCTCTTGACTGCATATAATCTAAGCAAGGATGTCCTCAACGTCCATAAGGCTTCCTGAAATGATTTCCCGACTCCGCCTGTAATTACGGAGAATTTGTGGTAATTAAAACAACCGCCTAACAGATACACTTCGATCCTTCTACATTCAACCCTTTTTTGGGGTTATTGTCAGATAAAAGGAATGGAGCGGAATTTGGAAGGAAGGGAAAGTTCATGGATTCCGGCTTGAAATCCGCCGAATGACGGGTATCGGAGGTGGTTCCAGGTTCCGGAACTGTTTCCGGAACCCTTTTTCATTTTCAGATCAGATGGGGGGGGCCGATGAGGCGCGGTTATTCGATACTCGAGTAGAAACTGGCCGCCATGGTGAGTTCGTCGCTTGGTGCTTCGCGCTCCTCCGGCGAATTTTCGGCGAAGACGCCGGTCGGCCGGCCCGGTTCGGCCGCATACAGGTAGACCTCCCGTTCCCCGTTCCGGTAGTCTTGCCAGACGATCCTGTTGCCGTTGATCACCGGATAGATCTGTTCGGACCTGTCTCCGGTCAGCTGAACCACCTGATCGGAAGCGGTGTCGAGCATGAAGATATCCGGGTTGCCGTTCTTGTGATCCTGCCAGACCACTTTATCCCCCGAGACGGCGGCGGCCAGTTGGACCACGTTGTCGTCGGTTATTCTCCGTTCGGTGCCGGTGGCGAAATTATAGAGAAAGATATCACCGTCGCTGGTGGCCCAGTCGGTCCAGACCAGGAGGTTGCCCGATATTTTTGGTTCCCAGGTCGTCCGGCTCCTGCCCACCCGAACCGTTTCCCCGGTCATGATATCGGTGATGTAGATCCCGCCGGTACCGGAGCGGGGCATGGAGGTCCAGGCCACTTTGGCATCCGTAAGATCGAAGTAGTCGGTCGGATGATCCTCTTTATCCGCCACCACTTTTTCAAGGGGCGGATCGACCGAATAATCGCGGACGACGAGCTGGTAATCGCCGTTCCGGTAGGCGACATATGGCCAGTTGACCCGGAAATCGCTGCTCGAATCGAGATTCTCGCAGGCCAGCTCATCCCCGGTCAGGTCATAGCGGCAGATCCGCTCCAGGCCAAGATAACCCCAGAGGACCATATCGCCGTCGATCACCCCCTTGACCTTATGGCTGTCCTCGAAACCCGGATCGACGATCTTCCTGGTACCCCCCTCGGCGAGATCGTAAATCCAGATGTCGTTGCATCCCCCATTCGATTCGTTGAGCAGAACCCTGGCGCCGGAAAGGTCCAGCCAGGCCATTTCAATCGGTTCGCAACTTCTGCTGTCCCCCGACAACTCGATCTCGAGCCTTACCGCACTCCCTGGCGGCGGCCCGTCGTCACCCATAGCCGCCGGCACTAACAAGAACAACGCCCCCATCAGACCTGAAAACCCCACAATGATCGACTTCATTTCCTCTTTCCTCCTAGTCATTTCCAGCACTATTCATTTGAACTGCCGGTCATATAAAAAAAGCCGGACATACCATGGCACCCGCCATGGCAGCCCGGCTGTCTTTTCAATTAAGAGTGAAGATCCGAAGCTTTCCGTCCCGGCCTCGCGACCGGTTTGGCTTTATCGAAAACGGAGTAAAAACGAAATCAATCGTTTTAAGCGGTCATATTGTAAAAGTTTAGAATAAGAATCTAACCGGAAGCAAGGGGAAAAATGAGGTTTTTAGAAAATATCTTCGGGGGGGGGCAAGGCAATAACGATCTGCGGTTTTCGCCTTTTCCGATGGCCTTGAGCGACGACTTATCCAGAGGAAAAAACCGGTCGCCTCGATACGCCTTGCGGATTGCTGGATGGAGGAGGCCCCAGCCCCCCGATTCATTCTCAGAAACAAATTGACTCCGACCACTCCAAGGCATATACTATCTAGACAGACTGGCCAGATCATACAAAAAGGGTGTCGCTATGATAAAAAACCATTGGCAACTTCAAGATGCTAAAAATAAATTCAGCAGCTTGGTCGATAAAGCGCAGCATGATGGTCCGCAGGTCGTGACCAAACGCGGTAAGGATGCCGTGGTTGTGCTCTCGATCGACGAATATCGAAAATTAATAAAACCCAAAACCAACCTGGTAAAATTCTTTCAGACCTCGCCCCTTGCGAAGGAAGACCTCGACCTGACCAGGAGCAAGGAATCGCCGCGGGATATAGAGTTATGAATTACCTATTGGACACTTGTGTGATTTCGGAACTCATCAAAAAATCTCCCAGTCCCAAAGTGATTAATTGGTTTTCAAGTATTGAAGAAACGAGCCTGTTTATCAGCGTTTTAACCATCGGGGAAATCCACAAGGGGATTGAAAAATTACCTAAAAGCAAGAAGAAAGACAAACTGCACAAATGGGTAAACCATGACCTTCAAGAACGGTTCAAAAATCGGATAATTAATTTCGACCTTCAAACCGCCACCGTTTGGGGGCAAATTCAGGCACATTCAGAAACATCGGGCAAACCCCTGCCGGCAATCGATGGGCAATTCGCGGCTACGGGAATTGCCCATAACCTGACAGTTGTAACCAGGAATACGAAAGATATGGAAGTTAGCGGCGTAGCCCTGCTGAACCCTTGGGAATAGCAGCCGGGGAAATCCACGGCTAACCCCCGGCGGAATGGCCGAGTCGTTGGCCAAGCCCCGGCCCCCGCGACTCAAACCTACCCAAAGAGGGGCGGCGAAACTACGCGCCGTTCACCTTATCCGACCTGCCGGCCAGGATGCGCAGGGAAATGGCGAGGATCAGGATGATAAAGACATTGGCGCCCATTTCGGCCAGGACCGGCCAGAGGGTTTCCCATTTCGCGCGGTAGTCGGCGGCCTGGGTGACGATGGAATGCTCAGCCTCGATCAGGAGAATCCGCCGGATAGAGGAGATTATGCCGATATAGAGGAAGGGATTCAGGGTGAAGGACTCCCTTTTCAGAAAGCGGATGATCGGCCACATCAGCTCCATGACGATCAGGACCAGGAGGACGTCGTTCAGGACATGGAGCAGGGTTTTGACGTCGGGATGGAGCAGGTTGGGAAGGGTTTGGAACAGGATCAGGGCGCCGCAGACCGCGAGGACCAGGGCCACGGTGAAATGCATCAGGTCGTCGAGCCCGATCAGCAGTTGCCGCAGAATTTTCACATTGAGAAAGTAGGATTTTTTCTCCGACTTCTTATCGACTTCCATAACAGGGGTTATCCGTAATTGATTATTCTGGTCCTGATCACGCCGGGATGTTTGTTGATCGCGGCCAGCACCGCCTCGGGGATGGCGCTCTCCACATCGATGATATTGTAACCGATCACGCCGTTACTCTCATTAAGATAACTGCCGATATTCACATTTCCGGCCCCAATCGCCTGGGAGGCAAAACCGATCATCCCCGGCACATCCCGATTGATCATGATCAGGCGGCTGTGGACGTTGGCGGCCGGAATCGACTCGGCGGTGGGGAAGTTGACACTGCGCCCCACCGAACCGTATTCGAGATAGGCGATCAGCTGGCCGACCGCCATCCTGGCGCACTGCTCTTCGGACTCAGAGGTGCTTGCTCCCAGGTGGGGCGAGCAGATAACCCCGGGATGCTCGACCACCGCCGCACTGGGAAAATCGGTAAGATAACCGGCCAGTTTACCACTATCGAGAGCGGCCAGGACCGCGCTTTCATCGACAATCTCGCCCCGGGAATAGTTGACCAGGATGGCGCCGTCCTTTAATCCGGCCAGAAAGTCGCGATTGACCAGCCCTCTGGTTTTATCACTTAACGGCACATGCAGGGTGAGGATTTCCGCCTGGCTCAAGAGCTCGTTGATGGAGCGGGCCAGCCCCACCTCGGCCGAGAGCTGGTGGATATTGGCAAGGGAGGGAAAGGGATCAAAACCGAGCACCCGCATGCCGTGACCGAGCCCGGCGTTGGCGACCCGGAGGCCGATCTGGCCCAGGCCCAGAACCCCCAGTGTCCTGCCAGCCAGTTCGAAGCCGCGAAACTCTTTCTTATGGGCCTCTACCTTTTCCTTGAGGGACGCCGCGGGCAAACCGGCCAGACCTTTGCAGAAATCGATGCCCAGATGGATATTCCTGGCGCTGATCCCCAGCATGATAAAAACCAGTTCCGCCACCGCATTGGCGTTGGCCCCCGGCGCGTTAAGCACGCAGATCCCCCGCTCGGTGGCCTTTTTAACCGTGATATTGTTGACCCCCGCCCCGGCCCTGGCTACCGCGAGCAGGGAGGGCCAGGCGTCGGTGTCGATCTCGCTGCTCCTCACCACGATGGCATGGGGATCCGCCTGGTCCGCGCTTACCGCGAAGTTGCCGCCGAAAAGCTCCAGCCCTTCCTCGGCGATTTTGTCGACAATTTTCACCCTGAACATATTTGATCTCCTGAATCAATAAAACAGTAAGGATCAAGATCCTCGGCCGGATTAAGCCCCATGCCGTAACTCACCGCCTGGCATCCTCCGCAGGCGGGCCTGATCGCGCAATTTCGGCAAGCCTTGCTGCCCCGGCGATATCTCCGGGCCTCCTCCGAGTCATAGATCTCGGCCAGATCCTGCTTGAGAATATTGCCGACCGGGGACGGAAACTTCCGGCAGGCATGGACCTCACCGTCCGGCAGCAGGGCCAGGAAATTAAAAGCCGCGCCGCAGCCGTACCCGGCGCAGCCCCTTAACAGCTCCCGTCCCTTTTGATGGCGGATAATGTTGAAAAGGTTTTCCTTCAGCCTGATCGTCGAAT
The DNA here is from genome assembly GCA_024637225.1 of Desulfobacterales bacterium. Lineage (GTDB taxonomy): Bacteria > Desulfobacterota > Desulfobulbia > Desulfobulbales > JAGXFP01 > JAGXFP01. The sequence continues at coordinate 17,816 of JAGXFP010000044.1, read as the reverse complement.
TTTCCTGGGCGGCGGCAAGGTATGCCGGCAGAAATTCCTGGAAATCGGCGGGCGCGACCGATTGGAGAGCGGCCCCCCCCCCTACCATGGTCAAGCGGTTGAAGGTAAAGGAATCGACCCTGCCGCGCAGCAACTCGGCCAGGGGCAGAACCTGATCCAGATTGGCCCGGGTCAGGGTCAGCATCACCATCGAATGGATCCCGTATTCCCGGAGCAGATCCAGAAAAGCCATGGTCCGCTCGAAATGGCCCTCGCCCCGGACATAATCGTTATGGGCCGGTAAACCTTCGAGACTGACTTGGTAGTGGACCGGTTGTTGAATCGCGACCAGCTTCTCGAGGATTTCCCCGGTAGTCGGATTGCCGAGGATGGCGAGCCTGAAGCCGCGCGCTGCCGCGGCCCGGTAAATTTCAAAGAAATGGGGATAGAGCAGCGGGTTACCACCGGAGAACGAGATGCTGCCGCGGACATGCCGGTCCCGGCAGAAGGTTTCGAGCAGGTCAAGGACGCTCTCCGCCTGATCGAGCCTCAGAAAGTCACGGCTGGAACGGTCATAACAGTGACGGCAGTGGAGGTCGCAGGCCTGGGTCAGATGCCACTGCAGGGCAAAGGCCCGGGCGGTGCCGAAACGCTCCCGGTCGGCCCCGCAACTTTCCGGGAAAACCACCTGGTCGCGCCGCAAGAGCGAAGGGGGGAGCAGGATAAGACCGCGCGCGGCACCCCGCTCCAGAGCGGATTCAACCGAAGCGACCGAGACCTCTCCGGCCCTGGCCACTTCCTCCGGCGCCAGATTTTCCAAAATGATCTTCAGGACCAGCAGGTCCTGATCGTCGGCAGCCTTCATGGCCAGCTCGCCGCTGCCCGGCCGCCGCCACAATAAGATGAGCTCCCGCCCCAATGCCGGCGCCCCGCCGTCATCATCCCCTCGGCCGGTCAGGTTCAGCAGATTGCGCCAGGCCAGTTCGATGCTCTTCAGGGTGGGATTGATTTGCGGCTCGTCCACTTCGGGATCGGGAATCGGCGGGGCCGAATCCACCTGGTGGATAGCCAGTTCCAGGCGGGCCAGTTCGGGGAGGAAGGGGGGCAGATCGAGGTCGTTAATCAGGGAGGCCAGGAGGTCCGGAACATCCCGGAGATGGATTTCGCCCCACGGAAAGGCTTCCGCCGCCGTCTCCAAGACTTTCGGGTCGAGAAAGCGGCGGCAGAACGGGTAATTCTCAAGGATATTCTCAAAAGCCCGGTGCTTCATCCGAATTTTTCTTCCTTACCCCGGGACATAAGAAAGAAAGAATTCATCCGTGCGCCGGTTTGAAAAAATCCATCGTGACGGCAAGGTGCCGCCAAGCAATTGCAAAAGACGATTAGTGCAACCTGCACTAAGATTCAGCCTCAGCCGGTAAAGACTGAGCCGTCACCGCTTCAACCGGTAAAGGTGCCTTCGTCAACCTCTTCGCTCTCGGCGGATTCCGGCCTGGCGCCGCCGTTACCGCTGCCTGTGGCGGCGCAGCCGGTAACACCCAGCCCGGCTCCACCGACAAGGGCGACCAGACTGAGCCCGGCCAACAGGTTCCTCAATTCTTTTTTATCCATCATCAACCCCATTTCAGTGAAAGTGATTGAAAAAGGCTGATCCCCGTATCCCGGACACGGAAAGTGCTCAACCTTGACCCTGGTTATAAATTACCGTTCTCCTGTAAAATATAACCACCATAACAATGATAGCGTCACAAAAAGTCAAAAATAAATCATTGCGAGCGTAGCGAAGCAATCCAGAAAAAGGTAACTATTTGAAGATACTGGCTTGCTTCGGCGTCTCGCTCCTCGCAATGACGTGGCAAATCGGTTTTTTTTGCGGATTCTTCAAAATTAAACCAATTGTGAGTTTTTGCGCCTCCATCAATAATTTGACACTAGCATGAGTCAAGCGCGGGTGTCAAATATACCTCCTGATTGCACAAAGATTCCTGCAAAACCACTTTAGCGGCCGACCAGGGACATGATCCTCAAAGGGGCATCGAGAGTCGCCATAAAGGCCGCCAGCTGCCGCTGTTCTTCCCCGGTCAATGCGGAATCCCTGGTCTGGGGCGAGGTATCGGCATAAAACTTCATTACTTCGGCGAGGGTCGCCTGGCTGCCGTCATGCATGTAAGGCGGCCGGGCCGCGACATTTCTAAGGGACGGGGTCTTGAAGGCGCCCTCCATCTTGTCGCCGGTTTCCCTGATTTCGACGGGGACCAGTTTCAGGGCCTTGCACTGATCGGGTTCGGCGTCGCTGTATTCGCTCAAACAGTTGAACGGGTCTTTTTGCATCAGCTTGATGCCGACCGCCCGGCCCCGGTCATATTCGCCTTCACCCTGTTCGGAGACCCCGATATTATGGAAAATGCCATTGGTGAAAAGCGGCCCGTTGTGGCAGTTGATGCACTTGGCCCGCTCCTTGTCGATAAAAAGCTTCAGGCCGAGCTGCTCGTCCCGGCCGAGGATCGCCATCCCGGCGGCATCCTTTTTGAGCACCGCCTCGACATAGCGGTCGAAGCGGGCCGGGGCCGGCACCACCCGGCCGACAAAGGCGGCGATCGCCTTGCCCATATTGACGAAGATCCGGTTCACCTCCTGCCGCTTCTTTTCGGTCATCCCCTGCCAGGACCGATACCCTTCCGGATCAGCCGGATCGGGGATCGCCCCGGTCGGGCAGGACTCTTCGTCGATTTTCGGCATCGGCCCGAAGATCTCCTCGTACCGGCTCCGGTAATACTTGAAGATCAGGTTGGCGCAGGCGGTCCGGGAGATGCCGTGCTCGGCCCTGCTCTCCGGCGGTCCCAGGGCCTGGGACCAGAGGCTGTCCTTGCGGCCGTCCCAGAAAAAATAGCGGCTGTAGGCCAGGCCGAGAAAGGGCATGCTCCGCCTCCCGGTGGTGGCCATGCCCCGGGCCAGGGGCAGATCGTCGGTAAAGCTGTAGGTCGGCAGATGGCAGTTGCTGCAGGCGATCTTGCCGTTGGCGCTGAAGCGGCTGTCGTAGAAGATCTCTTCCCCGAGCAGGGCGGACCCGGCATTATCGGAATAGGCATTGGAAGAGTCGTTGGGCAAAGGCGGCAGACTCTCGATCCAGAGAGACTTTAATATCTTGATTTCAGCGCCGGTCCAGGAAATGTTCCGGTCTTCTTCGGTTCCGGCTAAAGAGAGCCCGGCTGCCCCGAATATCGTCAAAAAGACCGCGATAAAAATCGACAAGGATTTATTTCGCATCGTATACTCCCGCTTTCCAAAGCCTTGCAGAATTTGCATCATAGGAAGATCATACCAGCCGTGAACTGGTTTGATAAGAAAATCCTTAAATCCGGGAGCGTTCGAGAACGGGGCAGATACTTACAAACGATTGACCGTCCTGATGGCATATTGATGAGTTGCAGACGGATTCAGAAAGATGTACGGCCCGGGATGGGGTGGTCAACCGAGAAGAGAGAGCCAGATCCGCGCGGCCGCCAAAGCTATGACCACGGCCAGGCAGCGCCTCAGGACCGCCACCGGCACCTTTTGGCTGAGATGGCCGCCCAGATAGGCAGCGGGGATGACCGTGACCACAACCGGCAACGCCAGCAGCCACTCGATCTGCCCGGTCAGGGCCTTGCCGGCGAAAGCGGCGGCGCCGGCCAGCAGGACAATGGCCAGATTGCTGCCGAGGGCGATCCGGTGGGGGATCCTGACGAAGACCGTCATCAGGGGGATCAGGAGGAAGGAGCCGCCCTGGCCGACCAGGCCGCCCAGCAGGCCGACCGCGCCGGCCACGGTGACCGCACGGAAACGGCTGAATTCCAGCTTGCCCGCCTCGGGCCGCGCCTCCTGCCGGTCGGAGCCGATCAGGATCACTCCCGCCGCGGCGGCGGCAAGCCCCCCGAAGGTCAGCAGCAACAAGCGGTTCGACACAAAAGCGGCGCCGGCGCCGCCGACCAGCGCCGCCGCGAAAATCGTCGTGCCCATCCAGAGGGTCAGCACCGGCGACACCCGGTCGTATTTATGATGGGCCAGCGCCCCGAAAATCGCGGCGGTCAGTCCCTGGACAATGGTGAGCCCGGCTACGACCCGCATCGACAAGGGATCGAGCCCGAAAAGCGGCGGCACGTAAAGGAGCAGCGGGGCCATGATGATGCCGCCGCCTATCCCCAGCAGCCCGGAAAGAAAACCGCAGAGCAGCCCCAACAGGCCGATCAGAACGACAAGTTCCATCCTAGATCACGGTTATGCCGACCGGTTCGGCGATAACCTCGCCGATATTCTCCGCCTTGATACCGGCCTCCCGTAATTGGCCAAGCAGCTTGCCGGCCTGATCGGAGGGCAGGGAGAGCAGCAAGCCCCCGGAAGTCTGGGGATCGTAAAGGAGCTCGTCCTCGGAGGAATCCAGGGCAGCGGTCATCTTGAAATGATGGCCGGCGACCATCGCCCGGTTGGCCTTGTTGCTGCCGGTGGTCTCGCCTTTTTTATACATCTCGCGGGCGCCGGGATAGAAAGGCAGGTCCCGGTATCTGACGATGATCCTGGCGTCACAGCCATGGGCTATTTCCAGCAGATGGCCCAGGATCCCGAAACCGGTGATGTCGGTGCAGGCATGCAGGTCGTGCCCGAGGGCCAACTCCATCGCCCGGCCGTTCAGGGCGGCCAGGGACGGCAGGATTTCCTTCTCCAGTTCCGCGAAGGGGAACTTGCCCGAACGGACCGAATTGAACAGGACCCCGGATCCCAGGGGCTTGGTCAGAAGCAGGGCATCGCCGGGTCTTGACCCGGCATTGGTGATAATCCTTTTCGGATGGACCACGCCGTTGACGCAGAGGCCGTATTTTGGCTCCTCGTCATCGACGGTATGGCCGCCGACCAGGCAGGCCCCGGCTTCGACCACCTTGTCGTGGCCGCCCTTGAGGATATCCCGCAAAACCCCCATATCCAGGTGTTTGGAGGGAAACATCACCACATTCAGGGCGGTCAGCGGCCTGCCGCCCATCGAATAGACATCGGAAATGGAATTGGCCGCCGAAATCTGCCCGAACCAGTAGGGGTCGTCCACCGGCGGGGTGATGAAATCGACGGTGTTGATCATGGCGATCTCATCGGACAGCCGGTAAACCGCGGCATCGTCGGCGGTCTCGATCCCGACCAGCAGGTTGGGGTCGTTGGGGGGAGTCAGGCCTTTAAGCGCGTCCGACAGATCCGTCGGACCGATTTTGGCCGCTCAACCGCAGGTGCGGGCCAGCCCGGTCAGGGTCTTCTTTTTGAAAATCATGGCGCCTCCATAGGAATAAACTATTGATTGTTTTTTACAGATCAACTATGTGTATATCATAAATAAATTCAGCACGCTTTATTTTATTTGGGGTGGTCCCCCGGTCACGGGATTAACGCTAATAAAAAAATCAGCGCCGCAAGCCGGAACAGGCGTCAACAGGAGGTGGATTGTGGGAAACAACAGCTGCGGATGTCAGAGCCGGGCAACGGTTGCAGGCGGGAAAAAGCACCAAATCAGCACCGACCCAGGCCGGACCGGAACCGTAATCTACATCAACTCGGCGGTGCTGGGCAGGGGCAGCGACGAGCTGGGAACAAATTTACTGGGAGTATATCTCGATACCCTGAGTAATTTCGCCAGGGATCTTTCCCATATCGTCCTGATAAATGGCGGGGTCAAACTGGCCTGCCGCGGTTCCGCCTCCGTGGAGCAGCTGGAAAACCTGGCCGGCATCGGAATTAAAATTCTCTCCTGCGGAACCTGCCTGAATCACTTCGCTCTGAAAGACGATCTGGTGGTCGGCGAGATCTCCAACATGGTCGAAATCCAGGAAACCCTGCTGAGCTGCGGCAAGATACTTACCCCCTAGTACCTTGTAAAACTTTAAATTTCGCACAATTGCGAAGGGATTTTTCGTGACGGCGAGGCGTGGCTGAAGGCGCATAGCAGCGCTATGAAACTGAAGCCGCAACGAAGTCGGCGCGGAAAATAACGAGCAAGATGCGACAGTTATAGGGTTACAGGGTACTAACCCCGGTTTTCACAGTCACAACTAACCAAATAAGGTCTATTTTTATGGATTTCCATCAGCTGAGGATCTTCACCGCGGTCTACCGTCTGAAAAGCTTCACCGGCGCTTCCCGGGAACTCGGAATCAGCCAGCCGACCATCAGCGAACATATCAAAAACCTGGAGGCCTCGTTATCCTGCCGGCTGTTCGACCGGCTGGGCCGGACGATCATGCCCACCACCCAGGCCGACCTGCTCTTTCCCCGGGCTCAGCTGCTGCTGGACTCCGTCTCCACCCTTGAAGAGGAGCTGACCGGTTCGCTCGACCGGATTTCCGGGAAAATAGTCCTCGGAACCAGCTCGGTACCCGGCACCTACCTAATTCCAGCCATGGCGGTGGAGTTTAAAAATGATCATCCGAAAGTAACCTTTGAAGTGCTGATCAACGATACCGCCTCGATCATTGACATGGTTTCCGACCACCGGATCTTTTGCGGCATTGTCGGAGCCAGACTGGATTCGGAACAGCTTGAGTTCCTGCCCCTGATCCGCGATGAGTTGATCATGGCAAGCGCCCCCAAGCTGGCGCTCCCTGAGAAGATCGGCCCGGACCGGCTTAGCGGCCTGCCCTTTCTGTTCAGGGAAAAAGGCTCCGGTACCAGAAAGTGCATGGAAAACCATTTCAAGGCGGCGGGGATTGATCCCGAGGCCCTTAACAGCGTAGCCACCCTGGGTTCGAATGCGGCGGTCAAGGAAGCGGTCCGGCAAGGGCTGGGAGTAACCGTTCTCTCCCGGCTCGCCGTGGCAAATGAACTGGCGAACGGGACCATTCGGCAGATCAAGATCGAAGGGCTGGCCATGAGCCGGGACTTTTACCTGATCCGCCATAAGCAGCGAACCATGTCTGCCCGCTATCTCGCTTTCTTTCAGCACCTGCAAAAGCGCCTGAGCCGATAAATAATCCCGGATTTGTAGATATTCAAAAAGGGGCTACTCGGCAAGCCTCACCCAGGTTGCCTGAGGTCCGTCATCACCTTCCTCTTCCGAATAAGAGACCTTCATGCCCTCTTCGAGCTTGTCGAAATCAGCATCCTTGACACTGTTCCGGTGGAAATAGACATAGGCGCCGTCCCCTCCCATGATCCTGCCATAATCCTCCATCGGGAAAAGAGCCGCGATTTTCCCGTAGGGGGATTCTTCATGGGTTTTCACCTTTCTTTTGCGACGAGCGACAGCGTCCCGCAACTGGCGCTGGGCGGCGTCGAAGGCATCTCTCACCACCACATGCTTATCCTGGTGGGCTTGATGCAGATCGGGCTCGCGATTGACCACGATGGTATCCCCGGGGATATTGAGGTCGATCGTGACATGGTAGAGACGTCCGGTCTGTTGGTGCTTGTGCGGTTCTTCAAGGACTACCCGGCAGCTGATGATGGTTTCACAGATTTCATCGAGTTTGGCCGCTCTCTGCCGGATATATGCATCCAGATCTTCGGAAACCGTCACATCGCGGTAAGTAACTTGCAAGGGCACTTGCATATTTATTCTCCTTTGTCCTGGTCAGGCAAAGCCCTGACTGCTTTTTTGTCGAGGCACCGGGCCGAGCCGCTGCCTTGACAGGACACTAAGTTTCGCGGTATTTGTCGCTGCATTCGACACAGTAAGGGGTGGCGGGCAGGGCCTGCAACCGTTCCGGCGAAATGTTCTTCCGGCATCCTTCGCAAATGCCATAGATGCCGGAGTCCATCCTGGAGAGGGCCTGATCGATCTCTTCGATCTGACGCTGTTCCCGCAGGTCAAGCTGATTGAAAATTTCGCTCACCTCCACCTTCTGGGCCTCCTCTTCCATTTCGATATCCCGCTGACTGAGCTCCTGCCAGCCCTCGTCCAGATTCTGTTGCCGGGAGAAGATTTCCCGGCGCTGCATGATCAGTTTCGCTTTGAGATATTCCAGATCCATGGTCGCCATTGAACCCCTCTTTCTGTTTGGTGGGACAGCCCTATCCTCTGTTTAATTATACGCACAGGTGGTCGTTGCGGCTCAAGGGCAACTTTAGTTTTTTCCCGAATCCGGGCGCGTTCGGGAACAGGCCAGATACCGGAAAGCGATACTGTTATCATACAACGCGGTCGCGGCTTGTCTTTCCCCGGGCAACCTGTTTAAATAAGAGAAAACAAAACGGATGGCTATCTCCCGGGACCAGGAGCTTTATGAAAAAAATCGTCAATCTACCCAATCTGAAAATGGTGAACCTCGGCCAGACGGCGGGCTCGATGCTTAAAATTTTCAAACTATCTTCCCTCAAGGCTGGTCTGCCGCCGGGCACCTTCGTCCATGTCGGCGTCCAAAAGGCAGAGAAAGTCAAAATCACGGTCATGGATTACGATTCGGGGAGCTGTGAGATTGCATATCCGGACCACCCGGAAGAGTGTGCACCCTATCGGAAGAAAGACAAAATCACCTGGATCAATGTCGACGGACTCCACCAGATCGATGTGATCGAGAAGCTCTGTTCCTGCTTCGATATTCATCCCCTCACCGTCGAGGACATCCTCAACACCACCCAGCGCCCCAAGCTCGATGTATTCGATGACCACCTCTTTCTGGTTATCAGGATGCAGAGCTATGATTCCGACAGCCGCCAGATCGAGACGGAACAGGTCAGCCTTATTCTGGGCAAAAACTATCTCATCTCTTTTCAGGAAAAGGAGGGCGACACCTTTGACGGCGTGCGCTATCGGATCAGAAACGGCAAGGGGCGTCTTCGCAAAATGAAGGCCGATTACCTGGCCTACGCCCTGCTCGATTCTATAATCGACAATTACTTTTCGGTACTCGAAAAAGTGGGGGAGGAAATCGAGTTAATGGAAGAGGAGCTGCTCAACGAACCTGCCCCCGACACCCTGCATCGGATCCACATCCTGAAGCGGGAAATGATCATGCTGCGCCGATCAATCTGGCCCCTGCGCGAGGTGATCAACAGTCTGCTCCGCGGCGAGGACACCGATCTGTTCGGTGAGGCCATCCACTTTTACCTGAAGGACCTTTACGATCATACCATCCAGGTAATCGACACCATAGAGACCTTCCGCGACATCATCTCGGGGATGATCGATATCTATCTCTCTTCGGTAAGCAACCGGATGAACGAGGTGATGAAGGTCCTGACCATCTTTGCCGCGATCTTCATCCCCCTCACCTTTATCGCCGGGATTTACGGAATGAATTTTAACCGGGAAGCCGGCCCCCTCAACATGCCGGAGTTGAACTGGTATTACGGCTACCCCTTCGCCCTCGGCCTGATGGCGATAACCGCGGCGAGCCTGCTGGTCTACTTCAAAAGGAAAAAATGGTTTTGAGTCAAGGCTCCCGACGAAGAAGGCCGATCTTGCGGGCGAATCCTCCGTTCCGGCGCACATGCATTCGCAAAAAATTTGTAAATCAAGTCATTGCGAGCGTAGCGAAGCATTCCAGAAAAATGTAACTACCTGAAAAACACTGGATTGCTTCGTCGCTTTGCTCCTCGCAATGACGTGGCAGCAAGGATCTCAACGGTTAAGGATTACTTTGGCGACCTGCTGATATTTATCGACGAAATCGACATGCAACCCATTCCTGATGTGTTCAGGCAGCTCTTCGAAATCGCCGCGGTTGGCCCCGGGCAGGATTATATCCTGAATCTTCTGGCGCTTGGCGGCGATCATCTTCTCCTTGATGCCGCCCACCGGCAGGACTTTTCCGGTCAAGGTCAGTTCGCCGGTCATCGCCAGCGGCCGCTTCAGCGACACCCCCCGGGCCAGGAGCAGTAAGGCCGAGGCCATGGTGATCCCGGCGCTCGGTCCGTCCTTGGGGGTGGCCCCTTCCGGAACATGAAGATGGATAAAGCGGTTGGCGAAGTAATCCTTCTCGCCGCCGAACCGGCCGATATTGGCGGCGATATAACTGTAGGCGATCTCGGAGGACTCCCGCATGACATCGCCGAGCTGACCGGTCTGCTTGAAGCCTCGGCGCTGCTCGTGGATGCAGGTGGCCTCCACCGCCAGGGTCGCTCCGCCCAGGGCGGTCCAGGCCAGACCGGTGACCACCCCGATTCCGGTGAATCGCTCCTCCTTGCGGAACAGGGGTTTGCCGAGAAATTCCTCGAGATTGCGGGACGACACGCTCACCCTGGCCGTGTTGTCCTCTAGGAGCCGGACCACGGTTTTGCGCATGATCTTGCGCAATTGCTTTTCAAGTTTTCGGACTCCGGCCTCCCGGGCGTATCCCTCGATGATGGTCCGCAGGGCGGCGTCGCTGATCTTGAGCTGGGATTTTTTCAGACCGCCCTTGGCCAGGGCCTTGGGCAGGAGATGATTGCGGCCGATCGCCATCTTCTCCTCGGTTATGTAGCCGGAAAGTCTGATCACTTCCATCCGGTCAAGCAGGGGGGCCGGAATGGTGTCGAGCAGGTTGGCGGTGCACATGAACAACACCTTGGAGAGATCGAGCCGCATATCGAGATAATGATCGAGAAAATCGGAATTCTGCTCGGGATCGAGAACCTCCAGGAGGGCCGAGGCGGGATCGCCCTGGAAGGAGGCGCCGATCTTGTCGACCTCGTCCAGCATGATGACCGGGTTGGCGACCTTTACTTCCTTTAAGGCCTGGACAAGCTTGCCGGGCATCGCCCCGATATAGGTGCGCCGGTGGCCCTTGATCTCGGCCTCGTCCCGCATGCCGCCCAGACTGAAGCGGTAAAACCTGCGGCCCAGGGCCTCGGCCACCGATTTGCCGATCGAGGTCTTGCCGACTCCCGGCGGGCCGACCAGCAGCATAATCGAGCCGGCCACCTCTTTCTTGAAGGCGCCGACCGCCAGAAATTCGATGATCCGGTCCTTGACGTCCTCCAGGGCGTCATGGTCGCGGTCGAGAACCCGGCGGGCCTCGACGATATCCAGTTTGTCTTCGGAGTAGACCCCCCAGGGTACCGAGGTGGACCAGTCCAGATAGTTGCGGGTCACCCCGTACTCCGGCGAGCCCTTTTCGAGGATGGTCAGTTTCTTGAGCTCCTCCTCGATCTTGGCCAGAATCCCCTCGGGCGGATTGAGTTTTTCGAGACGCTGCCGGAACAGGTCGGCATCGGCGCTGCGGTCGTCCTTGGTGATTCCCAGTTCTTCCTGAATGGTCTTCAGCTGCTCGCGCAGGAAGAACTCCCGCTGCCGTTCGCTGATCTTCTTGTTGACCTCGCCGCTGATCTCGCTCTGCAAGCGGGCAACCTGCAGTTCCTTCTGGAGGAGGGGCAGAACCTTTTTCATCCGCGACAGGAGCGGCACCGTATTGAGAATATCCTGCAGTTCATCACCATTGGCAGTGGTCATGGTGGCGGCAAAATCGGCCAGCGGCGAAGGGTCGCGGGGATTAAAGGTCTCCAGATATTGTTTGAGCTCTTCCCCGTATAGGGGATTGGTCCTGACCAGTTCCTTGACCGCGTTGATCAGGGCCATCGAATAGGCCTTGACCTCCTCTTCACTGTCCTCACTCTCTTCTTCCTCGGGATAATCGATCTCCACATAGAACGGGACCTGCTCGCTCAGCCAGCGCTTGATCCGGAAACGTCTGATCCCCTGGCCGATGAACTGGAGATTGTTCTCAATTTTCATAGGGTTGTGGATCCTGGTCAGACAACCGATTTCCGAGAAGTCAGAGGGTTCGACCTTGTCGGCGGGAACATCTCCGACATAGACCATGCCGCAGGCCCGGTGCGAAGTCTCACCGACCTTGACCACCGTTGATTCCCAGTGGGCGGCGGGTACCACCACCGGTTGGACCTGACTGGGGAAAAAAGGCCGGTTGTTCACCGGGAAAAGATAGACATGCGAGGGCATGATCTGGTTGGGCAGGGCCAGACTCTGACCGTCACCCTCGTTTACCATTTCCGCTTCCACTGCTCTCACCTTCCTGTCTTTTTTATCGGTCATCAGTAAGTCCGGATAGTTAGTGGTCGGTTGGGATAATTTCTGCTCTCACTGATTATTATCTATATTCTGAAGCTCCAGGGCAACCACAAAAAACAAAATGGTTCTTAATGAAAACTCAACTGGTGTGTTTCCCATACAAAACAGATTTCCGGCATTTCGAACAAACGCGGGGAATCGTCGGCTAGTGTCACGTCAACTCTGAACCGTCGCCTCTTTCACGCCCTTTTACATGCCTGCTGCGTTACGGATTGAGTAACATAGCGCTGCTATGCGTCTCAATCCGTGCCTTGCCGGCCAAAAAAACGACGAAGAAATATTGCGACATTTCATCCTTGACGCGACACTAGGAGGATTCATCTATTTTAATCCGGTCCGCCAAAGTTCCCACTGAAATGGCAAATAAATCCGACCGGTTCCATTTCAGGATTATCCGAAAATTGGCGTAAACCAGAAAGGCCCGGCCGCTGTCCCGGTCAGGAATAATAAGCGAAGCCTCCATCTCCCGTCCGGGCAGATCGCGCCTTCCGTAAAGACGGCGCACTCCGAGTTTCTGCCAAGCGGCGAGAGTGAGCCTGGTGTCATGACCGACCAGCTCCATATCAAAATCGGCAGGCAAGTAAACTTCCCGGCCCCAGGTCTGGTCATCCCGCCAGCCGGACGCGTCCAGATAATTGGCGCCGGTGGCAAACATATCGGCCGGATCGCCCCAGATATCGACGCTACCGTCGTCATTATAATCGACCGCGTATTTGCGATATATGGAAGGCATAAACTGCAGGCCGCCGACGGCCCCTGCCCAGGAGCCGTTGAGATCGTCAAGGGAAGCCAGCCCTTCACCCACAATATGCAGGGCATGCAAGAGCTCCCGGCGGAAATACTTGCCGCGTCTTGGGTCATAGGCCAGGGTCACCAGGGACTCGATGACCGGAAAGCCGCCCAGAACCCTGCCATAATCGGACTCGATGCCCCACAGGGCCACCAGAAAACGGGGCTGGACTCCATAAACCCTGCCGATCTCATCGAGAAGTTGCCGATGTTCGACCATTATCCGGCGTCCCCTGGCCACCCGGGACTCGGAGACAATGCGCTCGAGGTAAGAGGCCAGGGACAGTTGGAACTCCGGTTGGTTTTGATCCCGCTTGATTATCTCCTCCCGGGGCTTAACTCCGGCCAGAGCTTTCTCAATTATCGACGCGGGAACTCCCTCGGCTAGGGCCTCCTTTTTCAGTTCGTCAAGCCAGAGTTTAAAATCCCTGCCATTTCCTTGAGCCTGCAGCGAGGGACTTGCTATGATGCCTGTAAAAAATGCAAAAACGATCAACAACCGGATCCGGACCATGAACTTCAAGAAAAAATCTATCACTTGTCTTCTCCTCCGCGACCTGAGATTAGAGTATTTTACCTGAAAGGTGACTGCTTATTCATTAATCACGATAATATCAAACCGCCTAATAGTCCCTCGCCGATTCGGGACAAGGGGAGATCATCTTCCAATTTTAAATGAACCAGCCACCCCGGGCAAGTCACTTGGGAGTCCTTACCTGACCGCCGGTCTTGGTGATGATCCGAAAACAAGTTGGCAAGGAGCCGGGGAAAAGCTATCTTGAAAACATGAGTAAATCCGCCGATAATCCGAGAACCATAATCCATACCGACATGGACGCCTTCTACGCATCGGTGGAGCTTCTGGACAATCCCGACCTGCGCGGCAAACCCGTGGTTGTTGGCGGCTTGTCAAACCGTTCGGTAGTTTCCGCCGCTTCCTACGAGGCCAGAAAGTTCGGAATCCATTCGGCGATGCCGACCAGCACCGCCCGCGGTCTTTGTCCCCATGCGGTTTTCATGCCGGTCCGCATGGGGCGCTATCGGGAAATCTCGGAAAGAATCATGGCGATCTTCCACCGTTACACCCCGCTGGTCGAGCCGATCTCCCTTGATGAAGCCTTTCTCGACGTAACCGGCTCCGCTCGGCTCTTCGGCAACGGTCCGGATATCGCCGCGGTTATCCGGGAAACGATCAAATCCGAAACCGGCTTAACCGCCTCCGCCGGGGTCGCCTCCTCAAAACTTCTGGCCAAGATCGCCTCGGATCTGCACAAACCCGACGGACTGACCGTAGTCGATCCGGGCCGGGAAAAAGAGTTTCTGGCCGATCTGCCGATCGACAGGCTCTGGGGCGTCGGCAAGACCACCATCAAGTCCCTCCGAATGCTCAGCGTCGGGACCATCGGCGACCTGACCCGCCTGCCCCTCGAACTTCTGGCCAGCAAATACGGCAAGCACGGAGTTCATCTCTATTACGCGGCCCGCGGCCTCGATAAGCGGCCGGTGACCCCGGTGCGCGAAGCGAAATCCATCGGTCACGAAGACACCTTCCGCGAGGATCTCCAAGATCTGAAGATGATCAAAAAAGAACTCCTCGATCTGGCCGGCCGGGTCGGAGCCCGGCTCCGCCGTCATGAACAGGAAGGCAAAACGGTTTCCCTCAAGGTAAAGTTCAATGATTTCTCTACCAATAGCCGGTCGAAGACTCTCCTCGAAGCAACCGCCGACAGCATGGAAATCTACCGGCACAGCCTGGAACTCCTGGCGAAAACCGGGGCAGACCGGACTCCGGTCAGGCTTCTTGGCATAAGCATCTCCAATCTTGACAATGCCCGGGACGGCCGCCAGCCGGACCTGTTCGGAGTCTGCCGAAGCCGGGAAAAAAAGAAGAAACTGAGTCTGGCGGTGGACCGCTTAAACCGTAAATTCGGATCGATGGTCGTCAAGCCGGGCCGGTTGATCGATAATGATTAGGGACTGCTGGAAGGCAAGCCGGGCCAACATTTAAAATTGCCGGGAACATGGGATATGCTGTAAATCAGAGTCAACCGTCTCTGCTGACCTGTTCCTTGCCCTAAATCAAAGAGAGTATCCCGAAATGTATAAAAAAACCCACCACAAGAAACCCCGGATTGCTTCCCGCTTTAAGATCTACGGCGCCATGTTCCTTGGCCTTTCCACCGCCATCGCCTTTCGAGCCCTGATCGTTATCGACCACATCCGCCCCGAATGGGTCAGAGCAGTCTGGTATTTCGCCGTCCTGGGCAATTTCCTGTTCTTCTGGCACCGCTACCAGATAACCCAGAAACGCAAGCACGCCATCCAAGACCACCAGCTGATCGCCAGGATCAATTCGTTAACCGGCTTATCGGCGGAAGAGCGCGAAGCCCTGACTTATCTTCTTCAATCGATCAAACGCTCGCCTGAAAACATCAACTACCTGATCATCTCCTGCTTCTCCCTGATCGCCATCGCCACCGATCAGCTGATCAACCATTTTTTCAAGGGGTGATAATCGATTTTGCGCTAGGGTCAGGATTACCTCCGCAATCCCACCATTTCAGCGAAAATCTGTAGCGGGAGCAATCCGGGTTGGACACGACATCGACATGGAGTGAGGCCAATAGAGGGAACTCGAAGGCAAGACAAGACATACCCTCACCGATATTTCGGATAGTTAGTCATTCTTTCAGGATAGCGCCTGCCGTGAAAACCCGGAAGAGTTTACCTCCGGCGCCGCATTGTTCCGGACAGTAAGAAAGTTATGATAAAACCGATAAGCTGCCGAAAACCAGGAGTCTTAATTTTCTAAATACTCAGCAGAAACAAACACGGAGGACAACTAATGAACTGGAAACCGGAAACCCTCGCCCTGCACGCCGGCCACACTCCCGACCCAACCACACGCAGCCGGGCCGTGCCGATCTACCAGACCACCAGCTATGTGTTCAACGACTCCGAGGACGCCGCCCAGCTTTTCGCCCTGAAACCGGAAGTATGGGCCCCCCGCCTCAATCTCGACCTGGAAGGGCTCCATCCCGAGGATTTCGGACCCGAGGCAACCGGCAATATCTACACCCGGATCATGAACCCGACCACCGATGTCCTGGAGAAGAGGATGATGTACCTGGAGGGCGGGGTCGGCGCTCTGGCGACCAGCTCCGGCTCTTCGGCGATCACTTATGCGATCATGAATGTCTGCCGGGCCGGCGACAGGATTGTTTCCTCTGCAAGTCTGTACGGCGGCACCTATAACCTCTTTCTCCATACCCTGCCCCAGTACGGCATCGACACCACCTTCGTCGATGCCGCCAGGCCAGAGCAGTTCGCGGCGGCGATCGACGAGCGGACCAGGTGCATATTTATCGAAACCATCGGCAATCCACGGCTCGACACCCCGGATATCGAAAAGATCGCCGCCATCGCCCATCGGGCCGGGATCCCCCTGATCGTCGACAACACCGTCGCCACCCCCTTTCTGTGCCGGCCCTTCGACTACGGGGCCGACATCTCGGTCCATTCCCTGACCAAGTTCTGCGGGGGCCACGGCACCAGCATCGGCGGGATCATCGTCGACAGCGGCAACTTCGACTGGCCCGCCTCCGGCAAATTCCCGATGTTCACCGAGCCGGATCCCTCATACGGCGGCGTGGTCTGGAGCCAGGCGGTCAGCAACGCCGCTTACATCATCAGGGCGAGGACCATCCTTCTCCGCGACATGGGGGCCTGCCTCTCGCCCTTCAATAGCTTCCAGATCATCCAAGGGCTGGAAACCCTACATCTGCGCATGGAGCGCCACTGCGATAACGCCCGGGCGGTCGCCAGGCATCTTGAAAATCACGACAGGGTGAACTGGGTGGTCTACCCCGGCCTTGCCGACCACCCCACCCACGAGCTCGCGAAAAAGTACCTCCAGCACGGCTATGGCGCCCTGGTCGGCTTCGGAATCAAGGGCGGCCTCGAGGCGGGCAAGTCGTTTATCAACAACCTCAAACTCTTCAGCCATCTGGCAAATATCGGCGACGCCAAGAGTCTGGCGATCCATCCCGCCTCCACCACCCATTCCCAGCTTACCCCGGATGAGCAGGAGGCGGCCGGCGTGCCGATCGATTTCGTCCGGCTTTCCGTCGGCCTCGAACACATCGAAGATATAATCGACGATCTGGACCAGGCGATGGCCGCCGCCGACCGATAATAGAAGAAAGCAGACCATGCAATCGCGTCTTTTTTTGCCAAGGTTTCCTGAATTCGTGAGCGGAAACCTGCAAAGATGCTGAGGGTAATTTCTCCACCGGGATTTGGGACAGAGAAGCAATTACGGGCTGATAAGGGAAATTGCCCGTAGCCGGTCACCGATACAGAAAGATTCCCCTGCTTTTACGGATCGAGAGATTTTTTATATGGACGAAAGCTGAAGCAGATTATTAGGTTTCTATCCTCTCTCCAGGACCAACAGTTGGCGAGTAGTAGATAGAAGCGGCGGCGAACAGGCCTTTCTGGTGGATGGCAAAAAGCTGTTGCGCTGCATTCCGGCCCGCTCTCCTTAAAGACCGCCAGGTTCGATGGTAATTAAAAAAAACCTCTTCCTTTAAAGGCAGGCGGCATCAAGGGGAAAAATGGGCGACCGAACGGCTCTCCCTGACAGTCATCCATCATAACCATCCCCTCGATCTGAAAGGCTTAACTTCCGTGTGCGGTAGAGGATAGGTATCTCGGCTGGTAGAGTCCTTGGGACGGAGCGACTTCACCAGTCTCAGGAGGATCGCTTTTCAGATGATCGCCATGCCGGCAATCCCTTCGCCCTGAGCCTGGCGTAGGGTATCCCTGAATGACCTCAATTAAAGGCTGCGGCGCGAGGAAAATCCAAAAAAAATGCCCTCTCCCTTTACAGGCAGAAGGCATTAAAGAAAAAAATTCGGCGGCGACCTACTCTCCCACACAGTCGCCCGTGCAGTACCATCGGCGCTGAGAGGCTTAACTTCCGTGTTCGGTATGGGAACGGGTGTGACCCTCTCGCTATTGCCACCGA
>JAGXFP010000043.1 GCA_024637225.1 Desulfobacterales bacterium | reverse complement strand
GTGTAGAATTTGACGGCAAAGCCGCGTACGTCACGCGGGGTGTCTACCGAACCCGCGCCGCCGGCGACGGTCGATATGCGGGTAAACAGGGGGGTCTTTTCACCGACCTCGGTGAGTATCCTGGCGGTGGTGTATTTCTTCAACGAGGCGGTCAGCTCGAAGAACCCATGCACGCCCGTCCCTCGCGCGTGCACGATACGCTCGGGAATGCGCTCGTGATCGAAATGGGTGATTTTTTCGCGAAGGATGAAATCCTCCAGAAGCGTAGGGCCGCGAGGATTGGCTTTGAGTGAGTTTTGATTATCTGAAATTGCCACGCCCTGGTTCGTGGTGAGCACAGGGTGGTCTCCGCCGGCGACCTGGTGCAGTTCGCCGCCGGCAGCCACTTCTTCTGCGTCTCCCTTTGAAGCAGACCCTTTTCCCTGCTTACCTTTCCCCAAATTACTCTTAATCTTATCTTTGCTCATTATCGATCTCCTTGTTGATTCCTTGGATCGCGTTGATCAGATCACTCTTCGTTTGTTAATGGCCACCGTCTCACGCTGCACGCCCGCCGCGCCGATCCACCCCCCGGCAATCGATACCGCAAGGGCCAGCAGGGCGCTGACAAAGGTCGCCCAGAGGGCGGCCTGCGCATAGCTCGATGCGGCCTCAACGGCCTCTTCGGCCTTCTTCTGAAAATCGTCAACCATCTGCTGTACACCCGCTTTGGACTTGTCGACGATGGTGTCGATGTCACTGGAACTCAATGTCGTGTTAGCCGTGAGCGCGTTTTTGGCGGCTTGAACATCGCCGGTAATCAGGTGCAGCGAGACCGTCTTGAGCACGTCCGCGTCGATTTGTTCAATCATGCTCCGGGCTTCGGAACGCGTCACATCCGAACCGGCGTTTTCGGAGATCTGCACCGAGGCTTGGCGTTTCAGTGCCGATATCACCTGATCGGCAAGTTTTGATTCCGCCAGCGCATCGCCCGCCTGGGCCAGAGCCCGGCCAATGCCGGTCAGTGCCTGGCCTCCTGTCTGCACCGTGCTTGCGGCTCCACTGATTGTCGAGCCGACAGCCGATGCGCCGGCCTGAAAGAGCCCTGCGATGCCCCAGTAAGAGAGGACCAGCATCAGCATGGTAGTCAGGCTCCACAGACAGATGCCATGTAGCAGCCCATTCATCTGGTCGGCGCTACTCGCTAGGCGCGCCGTCAGAAACGCCCCGACAAAGAATGCCACGAGGGCCGTCAGAAGCATCCAAAGTCCGGTCCCGATCGTAAAGCCTGTGCCCATGGCCGCGGCTTCCGACACATCAAGTATGCTGACCCCGATGGCCATACCCAGGAGCGTCATCAACCACGCCGTCGCGAGCGTCAAAAAAGCCCCCGCCATAATCGCGCCCCAACTTACGCGCGGGTGTCCGGAAGTTGCCCGAGTGATCGTTTCTTCTTCCACAATCCCAGCCTCGATTGGCCGAGCGCTGCTTGTCCCTTGGTTCCTGTCTCGATTAGTTTCCATTGCTTTTTCTCCATTGGTGTGCTTTTTTCATGATCAACTTGCCTTCCTTTCGTAGATGCTGCCCCGAACGATGCTCATGACTTATCTTCCTGTTGAGTAACGTCATCCTTCGGCATTTTCTCAAGTTCTTTTAAGACCAGTTCACTCACATGATGCTCCTCTATTCCCTCCATGGCATCTTCGCGGGCCTCTTTCTTCTCCATTAGAGACGGATAGAAAGCGCTTTCCTCGCCTTTCATATGAGACACCAGCTCTTCCCTGAGCTTTTGGCACAACTCCTCACGCTTCTTCGGTGCACTTTCTTTGGTCTCTTTAAAGATGTCCGAGAATTCCCTTTACTTCCTCATGGTCTTTTTTGAGCAAGTGGAAAAACTGATTCATCTCGTATCTCCCTTGAGGTTGTTCAACATCCGTGTCACTTCAGGATCCTTCTGTTCACCATTCCTTCGCATCCTTCATTGCGTCTTCGACTTTCACTACTTCCCCAAAACTTTCTTGGTTTCACCGACCTTTTTCTGAACCTTGCCGGCTGATTTTTCAACAGTGCCTTCAACTTCCAGCTTTTGATTATCGGTCAGTTTCCCTGCGACTTCCTTGGCTTTGCCCTTAATTTGATGAAACGTTCCTTCGGTTTTGTCCTTCGTGCTGGATTTGATGGATATTCCTCCTGCATTTTGTTTCACGAATTCCTTCGGGGTTTGACCCCACCGGCGCCCTTTGCAATTTGAGCCGCTTTATTGGCGACTGCTTGATCATTCCCACAGCTGGTTATTGCATCACCATCCCAGCCGAAGTGATGATACGGTAATGATGCAAACTCACTTCGGGTGCGAGATAATCAGGATTATAACTATGCATCTGCAAATGGCCTGCCAATAGCCGAAGAAAAAGAAGTTTTAATTAACCATTTAATAACAAAGTGTTAATTCAATAGCAGAGAGCGGCGTAGAAGAATGAAATGGTTCGTTTGGCCTTAACAGGTAGCGAGGCTTCAGGATATGGAGGGTAACTCTGGAAGGGGTGCGTGCAGACTGCTTGGTGTTATTGTCTCCAGGCAGGTTCCCTAGGTTTGTCCTGGTTGACAAACGCTTGAGGGGGTCCGGCAATCATCAAGATTCTCTCAGTGTGATGTCGAAAATTGCGACCGCAGATGGAACAGGTTTTTAAAACCTCCCCTCTAGACTGAGGGACAAATGATATTCGTGGAAAAAGTCTTGTCTTGCAGGACGTGTCCAATAATAGTGGACAAAGAATTTGCGATGTAGAGGCCGTAAAATAGGGGGCGAACGCTGGTGATTTATTGACTTAGGACTCTCTCGGTCTTATTTCCAACTCTTTACGAGAGACAGGGAGGATTACGAGAATGTCCCCACCTTCCTCCCTACCTTGCCATTTTAATGGCGAAAGCCGTGGCGACTCCCCAGATCCAGTTGAAGAACAAGACAAAAAGAGGGGTTGCCAGGCCAAGTTCCAATCCGGCCATACCCTGAGGGGTCTTCAGGGGGAAAACGACAAACAGCTGGATGGCGCTTGGGGCGAGACTGAGCAATGCCCCTTTCGTGAAGATATTCATATTCCGGAGCGGCAGCAGGAACAGCAAACCCCAGAGACCGCCCCAGACGATGCGGGGATACAGAAAGCTTGCGGTCAGGGCCGGCGCGATTGCGACCCCCGCCGCCCCGGTAATCCCGGCGGCCCCGAAAAACCAGACCGCCAGAGCGTTGGCCGCTCCTCCCAGACAACCCGCCGCAAAACAGATCATGCTCTTTTTCATGGGGAATCCTTATTCACGTTCTTGTACAGCTGTATCGATTTAGTCGAATGCCATTTCGGTTTACCATTCATTCCAGAGATTACCGCTCTTAATTACTGTCTCCTGCCCCCGATAAACGTCATTATAAAATAATGTCCTGTTAAACAATTTGATAAGATGCGTAATGTCCTATAGGATTGTTAAAAGAACAATTTTTAAAAGAAGATGGGCACGCCTATGTCAAATTTTACCATATAATTTCCGATATGCATTTTTTCAATTTCGGCTCCCTAAACAGAAGGCTTGCCCTGCTCGTCATCCTAAGCGTTTTGCCCGCCATGATCGTTATGGTGTACTCCAATATCGAGCAGCGCCGGCACTTGATTGAAGACGCCAAAAAAGATGTTTCCCGGCTGACCAATGCCATGGCGGTCGAGCAGCAGAAAACTATTATTGCCGCCAGGCAGATTCTTTCCACCCTTTCCGCAATTCCTGAAATTCGGGATCTGGATATCCCGCGAAGCCGCGAAATCCTGACTTCCGTCCGCAGGCATTATTCACAATATATCTATATGGCATTAACCGACCTTAACGGGGAGATATTAGTCGAAAGCGGATCTTATCCCGATGCCGACAGGGCTGGTGGCTTCAGACACAATAAAGAAGCGCTGGCGCGGCGCAAATTTTCCGTGGGCGAGTTCATCATTCCCGGCCCCGGGGATGGGGCGGCTGTTTTTTCCTGTGCCAATCCTGTCCTCGACAAATCCGGTCAACCCAAGGCTGTACTGTCCATCGGCATCTCTTTATCCGGTTTTGCCACCTTCGACCTTGTCCCGACCCTGCCTGAAAGATCCTTTCTGGCGGTAACGGACCACCGGGGGATCAGGCTTTATTATTACCCCCCGCAGCAAGCGACCAATCCTATCGCCAGGCCGATCAACCCCGGGAACTGGGCAATAGCCGACCGGAAACGAAAACCGGGGATCTTTATGAGTAAGGGCTCGGATGGAATTAACCGGATATTCGCTTTTGAACCGCTTCGTATTTCCGCGGATGAGGAGCCGTATATGTATGTCTGGGCAGGGCTCCCGGAAACCGATGTTGTTGCTCAGGCAAACATCTCCCTTGCCAGAAACCTGTTTCTGATCGTCCTCTCCATTTTATTGGCGACTTTCATATTCCGGGTAATCGGAAAAAGAACCATTCTGGCCCCTATCCAGGCCCTGGTCGATTTGACCGAAAAATACGGCAGGGGCAATTTTACAGCCCGCAGTAAATTTGAAAAACAGTCCGGAGAGTTTGGCTCGCTCACCAAGGCTTTTCATAATATGGCACAAACCCTGCACTGGACCCAGAAAGAGCTGAGAGAAAACGAGGCGCGGTTTCGTCATCTGATGGACAGCGTCGATGCCCTGGTCTATGTGGCCGACATGGATACCCATGAGGTTCTGTTCATCAATGCCTATGGGAAAAAGCTCCTGGGCGAGGCCACCGGCAAAATCTGCTGGCAAACCATACAGTCAGGGCAGGAAGTACCTTGCGATTTCTGCACAAATAAAGATCTTCTCGATGAGAACGGCAAGCCGGTAGACGGTTGCACCTGGGAGTTCAAGAACACCGCGACCGGCAAGTGGTTTCATATCCGTGACCGCGCCATAACCTGGCCTGACGGCCGGATTGTCCGGCTCGAGGTCGCTACGGATATCACCGAGCGCAAGGAAAATGAACTGGCCAAGGATGCCCTTATCGAGGAGCTGGAAAAGGCTCTTTCCGAAATCAAAAAGTTGAGAGGGATCCTGCCGATTTGTTCATTCTGTAAGAAAATTCGAGACGACAAGGGATACTGGAATCAAGTCGAAGTATACATCAAGGAACACTCCGAGGCGGATTTCAGCCATTCGTTATGTCCGGATTGCGCAAAGGTCCATTACCCGGAATACATGGATGCAAATGGCAAAATCAGGAAGTCAAAGTAAAGCGTGTACTTGCCTGCGCTCGCCTCCCAGACCGGATTCAAATCGCATTTTGGTCCTGGCGAACCTCGGTTAGAATCTCCTCCATGTGCCTGACCGGCAGCGAGAAATGGCCCTCTTCGGGAAAACATCGGCTGCGGCAATTCGCCAGGGCCGCGGCCTGGGCCTCACCCATTCGGGGGGGGACCGTCCGGTCCCGGTCGCCGAACCAGAGCCGCACCTTCGAGGAAATCTCTTCCAGCCGGAATCCCCAGGGGCGGCTGAGAAGCCGCAGTTCCAGGAGACCTCCTCGCCACCCTTGCCGCACCGCTTCCCGGAAAGAATCCTTGAGGACCTGCCGGGTCCGGGAGTGCCGCAATACTTCCCGATCGGCGGCGGAGGCCTTCAGAGCCATGAACGTCAAGGCCTGTTCGGGGAAATGGCGGAGGCAGAAAGCAATCAGGGCGACCAGGGGCGACAACGGCAAGCGGGGCCGGCGAGCAAGGTTGAAAATCAGGCGGATCCAAATTCCCATATCGGCAAGATCCTCGGTGGTGGTGATGGGGCCGAGCCCGCAGACCAGGGTGGTACCGGTCAGGCGCGGGCCGAGATAGCGAGCGCAGGCCGCGGCATAGGGACCGCCCCCCGAATTCCCCACCACGGCGAAGGTGTCCAGGCCGAGACTATCGGCCAATTCGGCGATATCCCCGGGCCAGTCGGCAATGATCCGGTCCGCTTGGTAATCGGAGCGCCCGAAGCCGGGGCGGTCCGGAGCGATGACCCGCAGATTTGCCTGCCTGGCCGCCCGGTCGAGCAGCCGGCCCTCCAACCGGGAACCGGGCAGCCCGTGGAAATAAAAGACCGGCCTGCCCCGGGGGTCCCCGAATTCGGCATAGGCGATGGCCCGGCCATCCCGCAGGCGGTGCGTGCCTTCCACGGCGGCGCTCATCTCATCATCAGTATCCATCCGGAACCGGCCTTTCCAATTAATGACTTCTTCAGTTGCCGCCGCCCATT
Source organism: Desulfobacterales bacterium (assembly GCA_024637225.1). Classification (GTDB taxonomy): domain Bacteria; phylum Desulfobacterota; class Desulfobulbia; order Desulfobulbales; family JAGXFP01; genus JAGXFP01. Next base: position 31,232 of record JAGXFP010000043.1, on the reverse strand, counting down.
CCGGGCAGGAGCGCAATTTCAACAGCTTACCCGATAATTTAGCGAAAGCAGGGATTGCCTTAATGTCATTTCGGCCAACGGGATAAATCTTAATAGTTCCAATTAGTTAATTGCTAAGTTGAGCATCTTTGATAAGTTCGCAAAAAGTCAAAAACGGGATGGCTAAGCTAAAATCGTCAGATCCAAGGCGCGCGAATTTCGAGGAATGAAGCGTACTTCAGTACGCTGCAATGACGAGACAATTTGCAGCAACGCAGGAGCTGGCGATTTATGCCCTTCAGGGTGCTTTTTGCGACGCCATCAGCTTTAACCGTGATCCGGCAATTCCCAGAACTTTTCTACCTCGGCAAAATCCCTGGTCACCGGGCTGGGCGGCAGGCTGTTTAAAAAAGTGGTGCCGTAGCTCTTGGTGAACAGCCGCACATCGAGGATGGCCAGCACGCCGCGGTCCGAGTCGGAGCGCATCAACCTGCCGACTCCCTGGCGCAGGGCCAGAATCGCCCGGGGTACCTGATAATCGAAAAAAGGATTGCCGCCCTCTTCCCGGACCCGGTCGACCCGCGCTTTGACCACCGGATCGCTGGGCACCTCGAAGGGCAGCTTGTCGATAATTACGCAGCTCAAGGCCTCGCCGGGGACATCGACCCCTTCCCAGAAAGAGGCCACCGCCAGGAGTACCGAGTGGACATCGGTCGAGAATTGCTCGAGAAGGACCGAGCGGGGCGCGGTGCCCTGCATTAGGACCGGATACTCCAGCTCGTTCCGGAGAAACTCATGGGCCTCGCGCATCCCGGTCAGGCTGGTAAAGAGGATCAGAGCCCGGCCCTTCGAGCTGCGGACCAGACGGCTGATCAGTTGCGGCGCCTCCCTCGGGAAGCGCTCGGTACCGGGGGCGGGAAAATCTCGGTCCGGGACGAAGAGCAGGGTGCGGTCCCGGTAATTGAAGGGGGTGGGCAGGGCCAAGGTTTCGGTTTCCGGGGGCAGGCCAAGCCTTTCCAGGAAGAAGTCAAACCGATTGCCGGTTGCCAGGGTTGCGGAGGTGAAAACCGCGGACTGCACCTGGCTGTAAAGAAATTCCTGGAGTTCGCCGGCCACCCGGATCGGCGAGGCGGACAGCACCACGGTCCGCTCCCGCCGCTCAAGCCAGTAGATCATGGTGCTGTCCACCTCTTCGCCGGTGATTTTTTGCAGCGCGTCTTGCAGCTCCCGGCAGCGGCCCAGAAAACCGTTCCAGACTTCGCCGTAGGCCAGGAGGTTGTCAAGCTGGCCGGCCAGACCGTTGAAGAGGATATCGAGTTCGGCGAGTTCGTCCCGCCAGCCCGCAATACCCTTCACCACCGTACCGAGATCGAAGCGGCCGGTCCGCCCCGCCAGCATGGTCGCCAGCCGGTCAGCCCCGGTGGCCATCGCCCTGGCCAGCTGCAGGGTCTTCTCCCGGCTCCGGGCCGACAACTCCGCCTCGGCCAGGGTCTCGACATCCCGGGCCAGGTCGATCACCTGGTAGTGGCTCACCGAGATCCCGAAATAGCGGGTGGCGGTCTCCTCGATATGATGGGCCTCGTCGAAGATCACCGCCTCGTAGCGGGGCAGCACCTCGGCGTTGCCGAAGCGGCGCAGGGCCAGATCGGAGAAGAACAGGTGGTGATTAACGATCAAGATCCGGCTCCGGGCCGCTTCCCGCCGGAGCCGGGTGATGTAGCAGGCCGGCCACTCCGGGCAGTCACCGCCCAGGCACTGGGAGGCGCTGGCGCTGATCGCGGACCAGAGCGGGGAGTTGTCGGCCAGCCAGGCCAGTTCGGCCCGATCGCCGCTGGCGGTCTCGGCCGCCCAGTCGCCGATTGCCTGCAACTCACCGCCCAGACCGAAAAACTTCTTCCGGGGCGCCGCCGTTGCCTGGTGCCAGCGGTAAAGACAGAGATAGTTCTGCCGGCCCTTGACACAGAGGGCGGAAAGGTCCTTAACGATATGTTTTTTAATAAAGGGGATCTCTTTATCAAGAATCTGATCCTGGAGATTGAGGGTGCCGGTGGAGATCACCACCCTGCGGCCGGAAAGGGCGGCCGGGACCAGATAGGCCAGGGTCTTGCCGATCCCGGTCCCGGCCTCGGCTGCGAGGAGCCGGGGCCTGCCGCTGTCCGCCGGCGCCGCGAGGCCGCGCATCACCGCTTCGGCAAGCTTGAGCTGCCCTTCCCGATATTCGTAACCGGGCAGCCGGCCGGCCAGAATTCCTTCCGGACCGAACACCTTCCTGATGTCAGCCAAAGCCGAGCTCTCTTCCATTGCAATAGATCCTATGCCGTAACCGTTCACGGAATCAGCCGCCTAGTATTGGCCAATCTCTCAGCCGGGTGATTTCTTGACAAGCCGATTTTAATTCTGATAGCTTAACATGAGAAGGTATTAATAAAATCACATTAAAAAGGAGAAAAAAATGACCAACTTCAAAAAAATCATGGTCCCCATCGATTTTTCTGAAAACTCTCCCAAAGTACTCCAGAGCGCCGTTGAAGTCGCCGAAAAATTCGAAGCCGCCCTCTCCGTCGTCTTTGTCGTGCAGAGTTTCGAAGACTACTCAGGATTTTTCGTCCCCCATATGCCTATCAGTCAGTTTGAACAGGAAATGGTCGACAGCGCCGAGAAAAAGATGGAAAGCTTCCTGGCCGAAAACCTGAATAGCGACGTGCCCTATAATTCCGCGGTACTGCAGGGCGACGTCGCAGAAAAAATTATCGAATATGCCGAGAAGAACGATATCAGCATGATCGTCATGGGCACCCACGGCTACAAAGGCCTGGAAAAGGTCCTCTTCGGCAGCATCGCCGAAAAGGTGGTCAAGACCTCTCCCTGTCCGGTTCTGACCGTCAACCCTTATAAATAAACACTTGCCCGGCTCAGCCATCCCGAGACTATTTGCGAGCCCTTCAAGCGATAAACTCGCAAAAAGTCCCGGGATGACCTCCCTGCCTCATAATCTTGACAATCAAGCCACTACGGAGCCCAGCGAAGCAATCCGGAAATACTCCCCGGAGAGCGTGGATTGCTTCGTCGCCGCACCCCCGCAATAAACCCTATGAGATCTGCCTGACCACGGCGGCTATCCGTTGCCGCTGCCCGGTGATTTCGGATGGGGGCAGGCCGCTGAGCCGGCTCCACACCTGATTGAACGAATGACCCTCCAGAAGATAGAGTTCCAGCAGATTACGCGGACCCGCCTGGGCCGGAAGTTTCTCCCGCCATAACCTCGCAGCCCGTTCAAAGACGGCATCGCCGTCAGCCGAAGCGCTGGTGAGGATATCGTTTACGGCGGCTTTCATCGCCCCGCGGGCTTCGGCCAGTTCGGCCCGACAGGCGGGAATAGCCTCGGGCTCCGCCACGTCCGGCAGCTCGATCGCGGCCAGCAGCGGTGGCCGCGATCCAGTCAGCTCTTCCCAGCCGTCAAACAGATGTGCCGCCGCCTCTTCGCTGCCGGTAACCAGTAACGGCGCCTGCTCCGGATCCATAGCGTACAGAACGGACCAGGCCTTGAGAAGGCGCTCACAGCCGGGGCCTTCCTGACCAAGTCCCGATATATTATTACCGGTGTCGATGACTCCGCCTTCGTCCTGATCCCGGGCATCCAACTCCCCTTTAAGTCCCTCGAAGAGCGCCCGCTCGCTTCGCTTTAATTCGCTCAGATCCCTGGCGAGCTCCAGACGCTCCCGGTTCAGCATCTCGGCCAGCCGCAGGACCAGGCGCGCCTGCCATATTTTTTGGGTGAGTCGCGGGTCGGGGTCGGTTTCCTTTTTAACGCCATGCAGGCCGGCAATCAATTGATGGACCGAAGACTCATCCCGGTCAACCAGGGCATCGGCCGACAGGGTGGCAAGATAGCCCCCGTAAAAATCGGCGGCGTGGGCCTTGATATCCCGGATCATAGCCAGGAAATGCTCCCGTTGTTCGCCGAGGGGCAGAACCACCCGGCCCTGCCGGTAGGGAAAGGAGTCACCGTCGTCCTCCTCACCCTCGACGATCCGGTAGTACTCGATTTCGTCGAGCAGGCAGAGGAGGCTGTCCAGCCGGGAATGGCTGGGGGCGGTATCGGGGAAATAAAGTCCCTTCATGATGTTCATCTTTAAAATCCGTTATAAATGGGCTATTCTGAGGCGATCTGCTCGATTGACCGCAAACAATGATAACCGATCACGGGATAGGCCGCCCAGGATTGGCCAATCTCCCAGCCGATAAGCGATTACAGGGTGCCGGAGATGTAAGGCATCGGCCTCCCGATGTGTACTGATGTACATGAGCAGGCCGATAACACAGCAGATTCGGCGCCCTGTGATCGCTTACAAACAATGGTATATATATGATGAAGAAGCTCGGCGAAAAAATAACCCTGGCGATCCTGACTTTTGCCTACCTGCTCTCCAGCCTGCGCTATTTTCCTGGGCGACCCCGGGCAACCCTGGTTGAAACTGCGATCCACCTCCTGACCGTAGCCCCTTTTCTGGTCGGGGCCATCCTGATCTACAACACCTTCCATCGCCGCCGGAGCGGGAAAAGAGCGCCGCTGTCAATCATGCTGCGGATCGGTCTGAGCCTGGGGATTGTCATCGAATTCTTCGTCGGTCTCTATAACTATCTGGACATCAACCAGATCGGATAAGGCTCCGCCGCTCAGCGGATCATCGAATTATCCGGATGGTAGCCGGACGGCGCCGTGGTATTGGGCAGCAGAAATGAGCGTCGGCCGATCAGGGTGCCGGGGTTGGTTACCGAGTTGCAGCCGGTCTGAACCTGATCTCCCAGGACGGCGCCGAGCTTGCGCAGGCCGCTGTCCACGGTGCCTTCCGCGGTTCGCACCGGGACGTTGCCGGCGACGAAGCGCAGATTGGCCATTTTGGTGCCCGCCCCCAGATTGACCCGGTTGCCCAGGATGGTGTCGCCCAGGTAGGCGAAATGACCGGCCTTGGCGTCATCGAGAAAAATCGTATGCTTGACTTCGGTGACATGGCCGACCACGCATCTTTTGCCGATCAGACAGTTGCCCCGCAGGTAGGCGCCTTGCCGAACCTCGCTGAAATCGCCGATCACCACGGGGCCGTCGACAAAGGCACCCGACTCGATCAAGACTCCGCGCCCGAAACTAAACGCCTCGCCCCGCAGAATCACCCCGGCCATGATCACCGTGGCGCCTGACAATAAACGGTCGCCGTCGTATACCGCAAGCGCCCCCCTGCCCACATCGCCGAAACGGATATCCAGCCCGGCCGCGTCCCGGAAATTGCCCTCAAAAAACAGCCAGGTCCGGTCCAGGGGGCGGCCGGTCGCCATTTCCGGAGGCAGGGCGGGATATTGCCGGGCGGCCAGATAATCGTTCAGCCGGCCAGCGCCTCCCAGACCGGGCCCACGCTGAAGAGTTGCCGATGTTCAAAATCGGCCAGATCGAAAAAAGAATTTGCGGATAGAACAGTCGTCATTATAGTGTATTCCCAGGCTTGATTTTCTGAAGGCTCCTTTTGTGCAAATCATCTGAATTTACGCACATAATGTTGTAAAATAGTATTAATTTCAAGGTTAATCGATTAAAGGGCAGGGGACAGCTTCCGCCTGAACGGGTTCCGATCAGCTGCTGAATATGAAAAATTGAGCTTTCAACCTCAAAAAGGAAACTACTTTGGATATAAACGACTCCATCTCAGACGCTATCCCCGAATTCCCCGATCTTGACGATCACGAGATCCCCGAAGTCCTGCCCATGATGGCGGTCCGCGACGTGGTGGTCTTCAATTATATGATAATTCCCCTCTTCGTCGGCCGGCCGAGTTCGATTTCTGCGGTTAACGAGGCCCTGACCAAGGACAAGATGCTGATGCTCGGCACCCAGAAGGATGCCACCATCGACGAACCCGGTCCCGATGATGTTTACGAGGTCGGGATGGTCTGCATGATCATGCGGACCCTGAAACTGCCCGACGGCCGGCTCAAGGTCCTGGTCCAGGCCATGAACAAGGCCAGAATCGAACGTTTCGAGCAGACCGAACCTTTCTTCATCGTCAAGGCGGATCTCCTGCAGGACGAGGAAATCGGCGAGATCACCGTCGAAACCGAAGCCCTGATGAGAACTGTGCGCGAACAGACCGAAAAGATCCTCGCCCTGAAGGGCATCATGTCCTCCGACCTGATGGTCATCCTCAACAATATCGAAGAGCCGGGCCGGCTGGCCGACCTGGTGGTCTCCAACCTCCATCTCAAAACCGCGGAATCCCAGTCGGTTCTGGAAATCAGCCAGCCGGTCGAGAGATTGCGCAAGGTCTCCGATTTTCTCAACAAAGAGCTGGAAGTCTCGGCGGTCCAAGCCAAGATCCAATCGGAAGCCAAGGAGGAGATGGGCAAAACCCAGCGCGAATACTATCTGCGTGAACAGCTCCATGCCCTGAAAAAAGAGCTCGGCGAAATCGATGAGCGGGCCCTGGAACTGGATGATCTCAAGAAAAAACTGGCCAAAACCAGAATGCCGCCCGAGGTTAAAAAGGAGGCGCATAAACAGCTGAAAAGGCTGGAGGTCATGCATCCCGACGCCTCGGAGGCGACCACGGTCAGAAACTATCTCGACTGGATTCTTGATATCCCCTGGCGCAAATCATCCCGGGACCGGATCGACATCAAGGAAGCCAAGAAGGTCCTCGATGCCGACCATTACGGCCTGGACGAGGTCAAGGAAAGAATCCTCGAATACCTGGCGGTCCGCAAACTCAACAAGTCCACCAAGGGACCGATTATCTGTTTCGTCGGGCCTCCGGGGGTCGGCAAGACCTCGCTGGGCAAATCGATCGCCCGGGCCATGGGCCGGAAATTCCACCGGATGTCCCTGGGCGGCATGCGCGACGAAGCGGAAATCCGCGGCCATCGTCGCACCTATATCGGCTCGATGCCGGGCCGGATTATTCAGGGGCTGAAGACCGTCGGCGCCAACAATCCGGTTTTCATGATGGATGAGATCGACAAGGTCGGTTCCGACTACCGGGGCGACCCCTCTTCGGCCCTGCTTGAGGTGCTCGATCCGGAGCAGAACTTCGAGTTCACCGATCACTATCTCAATATGCCCTTCGATCTCTCCAAGGTGATGTTCATTACCACCGCCAACATGACCGATACCATTCCGGGTCCGCTCCTCGACCGGATGGAGATTATCCGACTCTCCGGTTACATGCTCGAGGAAAAACTGGAAATCGCCAAGCGCTACCTCCTGCCCAGGCAGATCGAGCAGAACGGCATCGACGCCAAGGCCATCCAGATCGACGAAAAGACCATCCAGAAGATCATCTCCCACTACACCAGGGAAGCGGGCCTGCGCAACCTTGAGCGGGAGCTCGGCAAGGTCTGCCGGAAGGTGGCGAGGCGCATCGCCGAGGGTGGCCGGAAAACCTACATAATCTCGGAACGGACCCTGGATAAATACCTGGGACCGCCGAAACATATCCCCGAGACCGAGCAGGAGAAAATCGACCAGCCCGGGCTGGCCACCGGCCTGGCCTGGACCGAGGTGGGCGGAGAAATTCTCTACATCGAGGTGTCGGTCCTCAAGGGCAAGGGCAAACTGACCCTTACCGGCCAGCTCGGCGACGTGATGAAGGAATCGGCCCAGGCCGCCTTGAGCTTTTGCCGCTCCCGGTCCAAGAAGCTGAAAGTCGATGAATCATATTTCGAGAATATCGACATCCACATCCATGTCCCGGCCGGAGCAATCCCCAAGGACGGGCCCTCGGCCGGGATCACCATGGCCACCTCGCTGTATTCGGCCCTGTCCGGCCAAAAGGTCAGGCAGGATGTGGCGATGACCGGCGAGATCACCTTGCGGGGCAGGATCCTGCCGATCGGCGGACTCAAGGAGAAAGCCCTGGCCGCACTCAGGGCCGGCATCACAACCATTATTATCCCGGCGGAAAACAAGAAAGATCTGGTGGAAATCCCCGAAGATCTGCGCAAGAAATTAAAATTCATTCCGGTGAAGAACATGGACCAGGTCTTCCCCCATATCTTCTAATTTTTGTACTTAGCGTTTTAAATCACGGTCTCTGAGATCATGTTTAATTGTAATAAAAGGAACGGGTGCAACTCAGGCCGATTGCTGGTCGTGACAATAGCGGGACTCCCCCTCCTGTTTTTGCTGTGGATCAGCCTCTATGCCTTTATGCCGTCGGCCCTACCCGGCCAGGATGAAACAGCGGTTGTGATCCCCCCGGACCTCTTTTTCCCGGCTATCGAAAAAAGATTAGTCGCCGCCGGCCTGATCAGAGAGGATCCCCGCTTTCTGCTTACCGCTCACCTGATGGGCGTGGCCAGCTCTCTGAAGGCCGGTGAATACATTTTCCCAAGCAACCCCACCCCGTACAGGATCCTGCGTGAAATTGCCTGGGGCAGCCGGGTCCGGCGCCCGGTCACCATTCCGGAAGGGGCGAATCTCGCCGAAATCGCCGAGATTCTGGGCAGGGACGGCTGGGTGGATCGGGAACGCTTTCTGGAACTGAGCCGTGACCGGGAATTCATCACCGGACTGGGCTTCGAACTGGAATCCCTCGAAGGCTACCTTTTCCCCGAAACCTACCTGTTCGAAAGGGGCGCCCAGAATGCCGAAGCAATCATCAGGACCATGGTCAGCCAGATGAGTCAGATTCTGAATGAGACCGGGGCCGGAGCGGGCCTGGAGGAGATCGGCCTTGACCGCCACCAGATTGTCACCCTCGCCTCGATTGTCGAAAAGGAGACCGGTCGGGCCGGAGAAAGACCACTGATCGCCAGAGTTTTTCTAAACCGGATCGAAAAAGGGATGAGATTGCAAAGCGACCCGACCGTAATCTACGGGATCGAAAATTTTGACGGCAACCTGACCCGGAGTCATCTCAGGGAGACCACCCTCTACAATACCTACCGAATCCCGGGGCTGCCGCCCGGACCCATCGGCAATCCCGGCCAGGCGGCCATCGAGGCGGTCATGCAGCCGCCCCCCGCCTCCTATTTTTATTTTGTTTCAAAAAATGATGGGTCGCATTATTTTTCCGAGACACTGGCTGAACACAATCGCGCCGTCGACAAATACCAGAAAAGCCGGCGCAAATAACAAACTCCAACTTCCTGACTTATCGAAAGTCGCGATAAACACTAGAGGTAATTGCAATGAAAAGGAGCCGTTTACACAGGGACAATCGAGGCTTTTCTTTAATCGAGATCATGGTAGTGATGATTATTATCGGCCTGCTGGCCGGGCTGGTTGGTCCGAAACTGTTCGGCCAACTCGGCAAGGCCAAACAGAAAACCGCCAAGGCCCAGATCGAAATGATCATGGCAGCCCTGGATGCTTACCGGCTGGATGTCGGCAGCTATCCCTCCCAGCAGGAAGGGCTGGAAGCGCTAATCAGCAATCCCGGCGATTCGGAGTGGGCCGGCCCCTACCTGGCCAAATCCCAGATTCCCGCGGACCCCTGGAATAACGACTATATTTACCGCAAGCCCGGGCAAAACAGCGAGGTTGAGATAACCTCCCTCGGCCAGGACAACCGGGAAGGCGGAAACGGAGAGGATGCCGATATCGCCAGCTGGGAGTGATGTTCCCGGCTTATCACCACAAATGAACGCCTGTCCGGCCCGCCCGAGTTCGCTTAAATTTCACCCGACCACCCCCCTTCTAAACGTCAATTCGGTAATCGCCGGGGCGGGAAGCTGCCGGGGACAATTGCCCAATAAATTGATTATATCGGCTGAAATGGGGTCACGACATTTCGCGTATTACACCACCGACAAAAATTACCGGCGGAAAAGATCAGGCGGCGGTGGTCAGCACCGAAACCGGCAGCTTGACCAGAACCTCCAGACCGCCGGTCTCCCGCCGGTTTAATTCAAAATGACCGCCGTGCATCTTGAGGACGTTTTCGACCATGGTCAGCCCCATCCCGGTCCCATAGGTCTTGGTGGTAAAAAAAGGATCCGTGACCTTGTCAAGGGAGTCTTCCGGCATGCCAATCCCGGTATCCCTTACCGCGACCCGAATCCACTCATCCTCCCGGCGCACCTCAACCTCAAGGCGTCCGCCGTCGGGCATCGCTTCGATCGCGTTTTTTATCAGCTGTAAAAACATCTGGCGCAGACGCTTGCGATCTCCATTTATCCCTATGCCGGGGTCCGCTCCGCAATCCAATTGCCGGACAATTTTCTGCCTGGCCATTTCCGGCTGCACCAGGAGCAGGGTTTTTTTCAGGAGTTCGCAAAGTTTCAAAGACTCCGGATTGATCTCATTGAACTGATCGGTATAGCTGTTCAAGTCCTCCAGAACCTTGTCAATGCGGGAGGTTTCCTTGCTGATCACTTCCAGAAACCTTTTCTGTTCCTCGGTAGCCGATTTCCTGGTCAGGATCCTGGCCATGCCGCCGATGGAGGTTATGGGATTGCGGATCGAATGAACCAGTTGAGCCGCCATCTGGCCGAGGGCGGATAACTTTTCGAACTCGATCAGCAAATTCTTGCTTTTGTCGAGTTCCTCGGTAAGGGATTCCAGCTCGGCGATTTTCCTGATCTGCTCCTGATAAAGATGGCTCTGCTCTATGGCCAAACTGGCCTGGCTGGCAAAAAGCTCCAGGGCGTTCAGGTCATCTTCACTGATCGGTTGACCGGTGACAAAATTATCGGCGATAATCACTCCGAATGATCGGCTTGAAGAAAAAAGCGGCACAACCACGAATTCGTCGTTCTGCAAGGTTTCGATAAGTCCGGTGGGAACCGGCGGTGATTCCCGGCCCTCCCTGCTGCGGCGTTCGACGGCACGCGGCCAGCCCTGCTCCCCCTGCGCGTCTGCCGGCGAACGCCTGTCCATTGCCATTGGCATGCTGCCTTGCGCCCTGGTGACCATGATACTGCGGCGCTCCAAGGCTGCTTTAATCAAAATATTTTCCCGGTCGCCCACCGGAATTTTCAACGATCTGGCGATCTGATTTACAGTGCTCTCTTCGTCATCGAAACTCTTTCTGAAATCATGGACGATGTCCATAAAGTTCATGAATTTATTCTGCAGCTCGGCCCAGATCCGGCCGGCATTTTCCCGCCCGTCCGGACCGATGGCCATTCGGCCGCGCAGATAACGATGGTCTTCATCGAACATGGCCAAAAAGGCGCGATTGAAACGCAAGCCCTCATTGGCGGTAATCCCGACCAGTACGGCCTGGAGGATCTCGTCCACCTCGATCGTGCTCAGATAGGCGGTGTTCATCTTGACGGAAAGCTGGTGGATCATGTTGATCCGGAAATGGGCCTTCTCCAGATCCTCATGGTACTTCCGGTTCTCGATGATCAAGCGCCTTTTTTCCAGGGCTTTTTTGACAACCACCAGGATTTCGTCAAACTGGACCGGCTTGGAAAGATAATCTTCCGCTCCCTTCCGAATGCATTCAATGGCGATTTTAAGATCGGCGACTCCGGTCAGCATAATCACCGCCGCATCAGGATGGGACTCGACGATCCGCGGCAACAGGGTTTTGCCGTCGACATCGGGCAGACCGATATCGAGCAGAACCAGGGCGACCTCGTTTGTTTGCCGTTCGGCGAAGAAATCCCGGCCGCGAGCGGCCTCCTCCACCTTCAGGCCGTGCTCCTCCAGAAATATTTTCAAGGGTGCCCTGATTCCGGGATCATCGTCGATTATGTAGATCTTTTCACCGGGAAAAAGCAGATCGGCGGTGGGCAGGGAAATCTCGGGTTCACGCATCTTCGCACCAAATCAATTCTTCAGGAAGTTAAGACTGACTATCAATATATTAGTGTAGGGCTTAAATCCTCTCCCCGTCAAATTGTTTTTTCCTTAAACCTTAATCCGTAAGCGTTCAAGAACGATGCAGATGCAAGGCGGCAACGATATTAATAATACTAATGGTATATCAAACGAGTTGCCAACGCGGTACCCCAAGGGCACTTCTTACGGGCGCACACCAAGGGTTCTGTTCAATCCTCCCTTGAGGAGGGTTCCGTTCAATCCCCCCTTGAGGGGGCGCATTTCCTGCGGGGCGCAGATGCGCCGTTATCGGGCGCCCCGCAGGGTGGGGTGGGTGAATCGAGGCGACTAGTGAAAAAACTTATTTTCCGTAACAACAAACCAATAAAACAAAATTCTCCACTAAACCGTTACGAATTCAGGTTAAAAGCAAAAGCGCACCCGGGCGAGACCCGGGTGCGCTTTGTAAAAAACATATTCCCGGGCTGAACAACTGCCGCCCGGCCCATGCCGTGAATCACATGGGAACAATCAGTTTATCGGAATCTTCGTTCCATTTAACCACCAAGTACCAGGCCGCCATGGCCGCCCCGATCAGGGCCAAAGTGCCGCCATAGCCGAGAAAGGTGTCAGGCATATAGACGAATTCGCCTAGTTTACTGGAGTCGGTTATTCCCTCATACACCCAATCTCCAAATCCTTCGATACCGCTGAAACGAGATTTAAACAGGGTATTGGCAAGCCCGAAAAAGGGAACCACCAGCCACAGTTTGATCTGCCCTTCACCAACCCGCCAAAGCGTCCCGGTTCCACAGCCTCCGGCGAACATGGCTCCGATGCCGAAAAGGAACCCGCCTACAACGCCGCCCCAACCGAAAGTTCCGCGGACATAAGAGACGAAGTGGGTGCTGTGTACCAATTCGTCAGGGTCGTTGAAACCATCAAAAATCTGATGGAGCACCACGGCGCCTATGGCAAGCAGAAAAACGCTCAAGGCAACCGATTTGGCCAGGGTGGAATCCCCAGTCATATGGGGTTCGCGGAACCCCTGGATCATGCACCAGCGGCCGCGCTGCATGGCATAACCGAGAACGGCGGCGATCAACAGCACTCCGGACAGGTAGCTCAGGCCGACATTGCCGGCATAACAATACGCCCCGTAGACAAGCGAACCGAAAGCCAATAGCCCCAAAATCAACTGAACAGCGAAAGGAAGCTCTACAGTCTTTGATCCTCCGCTGCCCCAGGTGATGTGTTCCATCTCCCAGTAAAGAGCCTTAAGTCCCACTATCGCGCCCAGCACCAGGCCGAGCATCATGGCAAAACCACTGGCGGAGAGGTTGCCGATGGCGTTATAAAAACCGCCGACATTACAACCGCCGGCCAGAGCGGCTCCCACTCCCATCAGGATACCGGCAATAATGGCCTTGATGTACTCGCGAAACGGAGGAAAACGGAAGGCAAACTGGTTGCCCAGGCAAGCTGAAAGGAAGGCGCCGCCGACAAAACCGATACCGATAACCGAGCCGTCGCTTTCCAGGATGCTTTTCGGGGCGTCGCCCATTGTCCCTAAACCATATAAAATCCAATCAGCCCAATTGCGAACCGCACCAGTTGCCCCCCAGGGCCGATTCCAGGCCATCATCAAAAGACTGAAAAAGGCGATTAAAATGCCGATCATATAAGGATTCCATTCGTCCTGACACATGGCCTTATAAAGCTTCTTGAACGTATTGCCAAACAAGTTTCCTTCACCCATTACTCTCCTCCTGCATCCTTCGAATTTAAGGTTATAAAATCTCAACCCGATCAACTTTCCTCCTGTAAACAACACGGTCCCTGAGAGTCAATCTTCAGCAAATGCCCCCGGCATCCGTCTAACTTCCCCCTTTACCCCATGGCCATAATACTTGTCAAGCTTTGAAGGCCATTTCCTGCCACAACGTAGCACCTGGCACTGCCGATTCTTAACATAGCGGCGCTTTTATAACAACGCTTTACAGCCCAAAACCCCGCCGCCTTCTGAAGATGAATAATCATTCATTTAACTTGACAGCCCCCCCCAATCTTGGTAGTAAAATTTCTTTATCAGTGCATTTTTTAATTAAGGTTCCCTGTTCCGGTAATCTTGAGGACCGGAGTTTTAAAGTCCGACTTCCTGGTTGCCGGTAATAAAAACTCGTATTTAAGGAGGATAAGATGAGTGACATAAAGCTTGCCCCGGCCGATATCAAAGCGGATCAAACCCTTGACACCAAAGGCCTGAGCTGTCCGATGCCCCTGCTGCGGACCAAAAAAGAGATCGGCAAGATCGACTCCGGCCAGGTCCTTGAGATTCTCGGCACCGATCCCGGCTCCCGTAACGACCTGCCCGGCTGGGCCGAAAGATCCGGCCATGAATTCCTGGGCGAAAAAGAAGATTCTGGTTTCTTCCGCTTCTATATCAAGAAGGGCTGATCCAACCCGGCAAAAACAACAGACAGCCGAAGGCACATCGCTGCCCTCGGCTGTCTCAATGGTGCATCCCAAGATGTTCCCCGGTGCGCCACCACTTTTTCATTGGAGGAAGAAATGGCGAAAAGTTTAGGTATTTTCGTAACCAACCCCGATAACTTCCAGCACGTGATGGGAATCACCAAAGCCGCCAAGGCCAAGGGTTCCCAGGTCAAGGTATTTTTTACCTGGGAAGCCACCAAAAATGCCAAACTGCCGGAATTCCCCGCTCTCTGCGAGCTGGCCGACGATGTCTCGATCTGCGTCGACAGCTATCAGAAGATGGGCTTCGACCGGGAAGATATCCCGGCCGGCCTGGATTCCAAGAAGATGGCCACCCAGGCCCAGCATGGGGCTATCATCGAAGACTACGACTGCTACTTGAGCTTATAGGGGGTTTGGACATGGAGTATAAAAAAGTCTGTTTCATGTACAGAAACAAGGATTACGCCATTGACGGGATGCGTTCCGCCCTGGGTCTGGCTGTTGAAAACATGTATTCTTACGGAGTTGTCCTGGATACGGAAATCGGTAAGCTTGATGAAAATCAGCAGGAGAGCCTTGAGATGCTGCGCGACATGGAAGGCGAGGTTTTTTCCAATGTGCCTTCGGTCTGCGAGGCCAACGGGATCGAGCCGATCACCATCGAGGAGCTTGGTGAGAAGCTGCGAGAGATGAGCGTCATCATCCCCTACGGAACAAAATAAGATCATCAGGAGTTGATACTATGAAAGTATTGAGTGTATACCGGTCGGAACCGGATGAAATCGTCAAGAAGCTGGTTGATATCGTGAATCGGGACAGGGAAACTGACTCCTTCGCCCTGCATGCCGACAATCCTGATTACGACGCTCTGGTCGACAAGATCTTTGCCGCCGATCAAACCATCTGCTGGTGGTAACAAGCCCTTTTGTTATTCAGGCCCAAACCGGCTTGAGATAAAAAACCCCGCTCTCCGATCAAGGAGAAGCGGGGTTTTTAGTTTTCACGAGGGAAAGATACCGGTTTTCCCCGGCGGCTGCTCAGGCCCGGATCTTTTCTTCAGTTATAAGCCGATCGAAAAAGCCGAGCACAAAATCCCGTTGAGCCCGATCGGCATAACTGATACACGAACAGTGCAGATTGGACTCGCTCCGAATCAATAACTCAAAAGCGAGACTGTCCCGGCCAAGCTCCACCCCGAAGTAAAAAGGTCCGCAATCGCCATGCCCCCGCTGGGCCTCGCCATGCAAATCATCGGGCAGCAGCAGCCAGAAAATGCCCTCAACAGGCGAGGGGCGCAAGGTGTTTTTCAGATAGCTTGCTATGTTATCCCGCTCTTCCCGGGACAGATCATCGATCAAAAATTGTCGCATATTGTCATCTATTTGTGTAACTGTTCCCGGAATTGGCCCATCTTTTTATTGAAACTCTCCACATACTGGCTGAGGACATCCTCCGTTTCAATGACATAGGGGGTGATCATCACCAACAACTCGGTCTTCTCCTTCACTTCCCGCTGATACTTCACCAGCCAGCCCAACAGGGGAATGTCCTTTAAAAAAGGGATGCCGGTATCGACATAATTGACATTATTCTCAATCAGCCCGCCCATGAATACGGTCTGGCCGTCGCGAACGGCGAGCTTGGTGTTTAATTCACGATTGGAGATCACCGGGGACTGATTACCGCCCAGGGTGTTTGTCGTCGCCGAACTGACCTGCTGGTTGATATCGAGAATGATGATCCCGTCGTAATTGATCTTCGGAGTCACCTTGAGAATCACCCCGGTATCCTTATACTGGATGGTCTGGTTGACATTGGTCCCGGCGGCGATATCCCCGGTCTGGCTGGTGACGATCGGCACCTGCTGGCCGACGTTGACCGTGGCGGTTTCGTTGTTCAGGACCATGATCTGGGGCGAGGAGAGGATCGACAGTTCGGTGTCGTCGGCGATGGCGTTTAAGATGCCGACCGCTTCGCCGGCCGAGTTCAGGACACTGTAGGTAAGACCGGCGGCGGTATCAGCCAGACCGGCATGACTGATAAGTTGTTCACCGGACTTGTTGGCTATGGTGTTGAGATTACTGGTCAGATGATTCTGATAGGGCCGACCATCAAGAACCCCCCGCTTGTGCAGGGACCATTCCACCCCGAGTTCCCAGGAATCGGAAAGCACCACCTCGGCGACCATCACCTCGATCAGGACCTGGCGCGGCATATTGTCAAGCTTTTCCAAAAGCTTGACCAGCCGGCTGTAATCCGACGGCAAGGCCCGGAGCAGGATGATATTGCGACTGTCATCGGCGATCAGGACCGGCTCCCCCGCCCAGCGCATGCCGATCCCGGCCCCGGCGGCCCCGGTTCCGGCTCCGGAGGTGCTCCCGGTTTTGGTAACAGGGGGCGCAGGGGTCGGTGTTGCCCTTTCCCCGGAAGCGGCCCCATCGGAGTCGCTCTGTTCCGAATCGGTATCCTGAGACTTGATGTTGACGGTTCTGATCCCCGAGCCATCCTTGTCGATGATCAGTTCGTTTACCAGGGAGGCCAGCTCGGAGGCGACCGAGTTTCTGACATTATAGATATAGATGTTATCCCGGCCTTCGGTCTGCACCACGTCGAGCTCCTTGATCCAACGGGTGGCGCTGTCCAGAAGTTCCTGATTGTTGCTGATCAACAGCATGGAATTGGCCCGTTCCAGGGCCAGAACGGTGACGCCTTCATGACCGCCGTTGTTGACCTTCAAGGCGCCCATGATCTCGTTTAGCTCATCGCGAAGATCGAAAAGCGGCGACTTGTCGACCTTGACCAGCCGGACCTTAAGGGCTGCCAGCGGCGAAACGTCAAGCTGGGCCAGGATCATCATGATGTCGACCACCTTGCTCTCGTAGTCGGTGACGAAAAGGGTGTTAGAATCGGCGAGAATCTCGATGCGCCCCTGTTCGGAGACGTAGGGGTCAAGCAGTTTCTTGGCCTCGGCCGCGGCCAGATGCATCACCGGGATCACCTGGATAATGAACTTGGACGAGTCCTCGAGCTCATCGACGGATTCCGGGCCGTAGATCAGATGCGAGCCCGGTTTCTTGGTCATGTAGATATAATTGTATTCACCCTCGCTCCTGATATCCAGGCCGTTGATATTCAACAATTTCCTGAAGACCGCCTCCAGTTCCGACATGGGAATCCGCTTGCCGGAACGGATATTGACCACCCCTTTCACCTGGGGATCAATTATATAACTTATATCCAGGATCTCGGCGATCACCTGGATCACTTCATAGATATCGGCATTGTCGAAGTTGAGCAGCACTCCTTCTCCCGCAATCTGGGGAAGGGCGCGGGATGGTTGCCGGCTTTTGGCAACACCGGCAAGATACGGGTTGCCGCCATCCACCCCGGTGTGCAGATCGCGGACCGGGGAGACCTCCAGAGTTTCTTCGGTAACCCTGCCCTCTTCAGGGGCAACATCTAGAGCCACCGACCCGGCTGCCGGCTTCTTCACCTCCGAACCGATCCTGGCAATATTAAAGCCTTCGCGCTCCTCGTCGGGCTCTCCCGCCAGACCGGCGCAACCGCTCAGCACCACCAGGACCAGCAAGAAAATTAATTTGATCGATATATACTTCAAACGCATGATGCATCACCTTCCGGATTACAATTACCGGTCTCGCTAAAAGCCGCAAGACGGATGGGCAGAGTCAGTTTCAACTTACTGAATTAGGTTTTGGCCGGGAGGACGATTTTTCATTTATACCTCTCGGGCTGCTTTTGGCGACCCGCAATCGCGACTGATCGGAGGAGCGCCAACCGCTTATCTTCGAAACGGATCCCCCGGCCCCTCCCCGGAGGACGGGGGAGCTCCGAAATTGGGATTCAGCCCCCGCAACAGTTCCGACCTGCTCCGGATCGTCTTGTTGTCCCCGGCAGGGTCATGGTCCGCCGGCGCCGGTGGTGGTCCCGAACCTGGGTCATTCTGGGGCGGGCCGGGAGCCTGACTTGCCGGCGACCGCCGCATCGGGAGTAAGCCGGTCAGGGGACTGTTCTGCCCGGGCTGGGAGCGAATCGCCTCTCCCACTCCTTCCCTGTCCGTGCCCGAGTCATACAGGAACTTGACGATCATTTCATCTCCTTTTTTCAAGACGAGACGATCCTTTTCAATTTCCTCCACCACATAACCCATAAAATTTTCGCCCACCGCCAGCTGCTTGTTCTTGGTGACGGTCTTGGTCGGGACTCTTCGCCGATTCCCCCCCCGGCCGGCGGCGGGACTGGCGCCGGCAACCGATATCTCGTCCTGGTAGGTAATCAATCCCATCCGGATCTGCCCGACGATCAGGGAGCCGGTATAGTTGATCTCGGTCAGATCCATCACCTCGCTGCCCGAGCCGGAGGAACCCTCTTCTTCCGCGGCGAAACTGCGTTCGCTGTTGAACAGATAGTTTTCATAGAGATCGGGCAATACGGCCGGGACCTCCGGATAAAGTTTTTTTTCGGAAAACTCGGCCCTTACCGGTGCACCGCCCTCATCGCCGACAACCTCTTTGCTCGGCAGTTCTTCCGACCCCACGAAAAACTGCCGGAGGATCAGGGACAGCAAAAACAGCAAGATGACTAAAATCGCAAGCCGGTATGTAATCGGCCAATCCTTCAAAGTTCAGGGTCCCCGCTGCTGTCCTCATCGAGCAGGACGTAGTAACCTCTAAGCTCGATAAATATTTTCAAGCCGCTGTTTTGATAGGGCCGGAAGGAAACATCCTCGATATAGAAAAATTTCTCGCTGCGGTATAATTCCGCCATGAAATCGACAAACTGGCCCAGGGTGCCTGCCAGCCTCGTCTTGATCAGGACCTCGCCCAGGACATCCCCATTCTCCGCACTGTCCGGGCCTTCATTTTTCTGCATCACCGGCCGGATCGATTCAGCCTGCAAGCCCGCCCTGACGACCAGGGCCTGGATCTTCAACTGCATTGCCGAAGATAACTTGTTATCGTCTTCACCGCTGAAAAAATAGTGGGCGACCTCTTCCCTGAGGATGAGCAGATTTTGCAGGCGCTTTTCGTATTTTTCCGCCTTGGCGGCGACCAACTGGTATTGGCCCAGCCGGTTAAGCCGGTTTTCCAATTCGATCCGCCGGGCCTCATAGGCGACATCAACCCAGCGGCCCGTGTAAACGACGAGGAGCAGGATCGCCAGCGCGATCAGCACGGTGCGGCGCTGAAATCTCTTGAAGAAATAGACCATATCGATCATGGCAGGGTGATCTCCACCTGAAAATAGGTCTGATTTCTGCGGCGACTGGTCGACTGCAAACGGGTTTCGCCGACCTCCTGCAGTCTTTCGGTTAATTCCCCGACATTGTCTGTAAAACCGTTGATAACCGCGTTTCCTTCGGAGACGTTGATCCTTAACTGGTTCAGGTAAGAGCCCTCGGACAAGTTCGCAGTAAGGTTTTCCAGGAAAGGGAAAAAATCAGGATTCCCCTTAAGCTGGCTGACCAGGTCAAGGAATTCCTCCGTCTGCTTGATCCGCTCCCTGGTCTCCTTAACCTCATGAACAAGGGGTTCCAACCGAGCGATCTCCCGATCCGCTTTTTTGATCAGATGGTTCTGCTCGATAAACCGGAAGCCGCCGAGGGCCAGCAGACCAACCAGATTCAAAACCACCAGAACGACAATTGCTATCTTCAGATAATCAAGGCGCCGATAAGAGGCCGGCAACATATTGTAATCTTTAAGAAGCGGCGGCGCCGCCAGCAACATTTGTCTTGACCTGAACCTGGCGTCGTCCGGCGCGCCGAGGTGGAAAATATTTTCCGTCTCGCAGATCCTCGCCAGTTCATCGTACGGCAACTCTTCACCGTTGTTCAGCAAACGATCTGATAAGCGGCTGCCCTCAAAGACAAAAGTCTTGGCAAGCCTGCCCGGCATGACCAGCGCCCACCGCTGTTTGCGCCGCTTACCGGACACATAGCGCTGGCTTTCCGGATAGATCCCCTTGACAACGAAGCCAGCCCTGATCAGCTGCTCCACGATCGAGATCACCTGCCCCGACCGGGCCGCCGAAATCGTCACCCGGTAACTCTCCCCGGACCGCGTCGAGGTATAGCCGTAAAGGATATCCTTTTCCGGGAAAGGGGCCAGCATGCCGAGTTGAAACTTAACGGCATCTTCGAGATTCGGGGTGTCGGAGGGAAGATCGAAGGATGAGGTGTAAACCAGCTCCTCGGCCAGAAACAGATTAACCGTTCCGCCGGGCAGACCGCGATCCTCCGCGAAGGCGGCCAGGGCAACGCCGACATCGGCCTCCTCCGGCGAGACCTCCTCAACCAAAGCGCCGCGGCCGGCCGTCAAGACGATTCCGGCCGCCTGGATTATAACTTCAATCTCGCCCTTCATACGAACCGCTCTCTCCAGGCATGATATTGAAACCCTTTGGCGGTATCGACCAGAACCCTGATCCTGGTGGCCGGCCGCGCTCCGGCGGAACCGGCTTGGTCCTCGTCTTCAATTTCCTCGTCGTCCGCGTTTTGCGGAGAAAATCCCCCCGCCCGGCCATGGGCTACAATCGAATAAATTTTACTGACCCCTATGGAGTCAACCAGGTGATTACGCAGTGAGATATCTCCGGTAATCTCCTGAAATGTTGCTCTGGTCAATCTGCCTTGGGGTGCCAGCTCCTGTTCCTCGCGGATCATTTGGCCAAACTCCTCGTTGCCGCCCACCACAAAATCGAGCATTTCGGGGGAAAGCTCGTTTATATTGATTTTACTGCTGTTGTTATCGACCGTAAAAACGGCATAGGGATCTAATTTGCCCCGCAACTCCCCGGTTCCGCGGATCATGAAAAATTCGGCCGGATCTTCAATCTTGCCGTTTCTCGGGATGTAGGGGGTGTCCAGCCCTTGGTAATAATCTTGTTCGGCGCCGTTAACCCGGTGGAGGTCGTCATTGTCGCGCCAGTCGAGAAGCGAATCGACCACCACATCCACCTCTTCCGGTTCAAGACCCTGGAAGGCCAGGAACTTTCTGAGCAGATCGATCGGCGCCCGATTGAGATCTATTTTGCCCGATTCGCTGACAGCATAGTACTCGATTTTACCGGTCGACAAAACCGTTTCGTAGGTGTGCCCCCCCAAAAGTACGGGTCCGCCGACTTTTTCCTCGTAATCGATGGCGGGCTTGTCGAGGAGCCGGAATAGAGCTAGATTGATTCCGGCCTCGGCCAGCATCCTGCCGACAATCCGTTCCTTGTGATTGGCGGAAATCTTCATATCGGTCCTGACCTGCATGATTAGCTGCGAGGCCAGAAAACTGATGATCAGCATGACCAAGATCACCACCACCAGGGCAAAACCCCGGTTATTTTGCGAAGCCGGCTTGCCTTTGCTCATAGCTCCTTCAGGCACAGGGTGACCAGCTTGCCGGATTCTTCATCGGCCACCCGCACCACCACGTACTTGTTCCCTTCGACAAAGACTTCGCCGTCGACATCCTCGCGGATATTGCCGACCATAAAATGTCGCTCCAGTTCATCGCGGCCCGCCGCCGTCCGCTCGGCATTGCGGGCCACCCGGTCGATATTCCGCATGGACATGGAAAAATTCTGCATAATCGCCAGATAGGCCATGCCCAGAATGGTTACCGCCAGCAAGACCTCCAGGAGGGTAAAAGCGGCGGCGCCCTTGATTATCCTGCCGGCACCGCTCTTCATGGTCCTACCTCCGGCGGCCAGACCCGGGGCCACATCTCATGGCTGCGGCCCTGATAGGATACGGTCAGCACCCCTTCGTTTTCATCGAATTGCCAGTCAAGATCATCGGCATCACCCAGCAGGACGGTCATTTCGTCGGCGGCGGGGAAATAGTTCTCGCCGTAATCGATATTAAAAAAATCACTTTTTTCGGTGTAGTAGAGGGTCCGATCACCGGCATCGTACCAGTAGACGGCCAGCACCAGACCGGCATGGTGGTCGAGCAGCGGCGAGGTGGTAATCAACTTCAGCATATCCCGTTCGGTTGAGATCATCGCCTTCTTTTCCGTCTTGTCATACCAGACCCCGTGCACCTGGCGATGGAGAACCTCCAGGAGGGATCGCTCGACTTCCAGGGAGGCCAGACGGTCCTCGCCTTTCCGGGTAAATTTTATGCCGACGTTCAGCATCGAGTACAGCATCGAGGTGACCATGACCAGAAGGAGCATCGCCACCAGCAGCTCGACCAGGGTGACCCCTTTCTGGGCGAAGCCTCCCTTCATTTCACGATGATTATTAGACATAGCAGCAATTCAGATCCGGCCGGCGCCGGCCAAAATTATTCAAAGCGGGGCCGGGCGGTGAGCAGGTCCAGCCTGATTCTCTTGACCCGCTCCCCCTTCTCGAAAGTCAGCAGGGCGGGGGTTGCGGTCCCCTGGGGATAAAAGAAGATCTCGCCGGGCGCCATGGTCAGGACATCTTCCTCGTCGAGATCGCAGTCCCGGCTCTCTTCCACCGCGCCGCTCAGCACAAAAACGCATTCATCGCCCTCACCCAGCCGGAGCGCCACCACTTCCCGACGGGTAACCGCCACCAGCTTGCCGTAGCGCAGAACGGCACTGAAGTTTTCGACCTGCTGGCGAAAGCGCATATTGTCGAAGATCCGGCCCACGGTCGGAGTGGCGGTACCGGCCATGATCCCCAGGATAACCAGGACCGCGAGCACCTCGAAAAGGGAAAAGCCCCCGGCGCCGAAAAACAAGGGGGCTCTGCGGTGACCAGCGCCGTAATTCATCCGGCGATATCATTGATGCTGAGGATCACGGAAAGCATGGAGATAACCACATAGCCGGCAACCAGGGCGATACAGAGGATAAAGATAGGCTCGATCAGGGCGATGATCCGCTTGGTCTTCATCCGCAGGCTCTCCTCATAGTGATCGGCAATCTGTCCACAGACCGGGCCGACCCGCCCGGAATCCTCCCCCACCGCGAGAAGATCGCCGGCCAGATCGGGGAGCAATCCGGCCCCTTTAAGTTTCAGCCCGACCCGCTGGCCTTCCTTCAAGGCGGTGGTGGCCTGATTAAGCAGGCGCTGAAACTCCCGGTTGCCGGCGACCCCGCTGCTGATTTTCAGGGCCGTGGCCAGATGGACTCCGTTGTTGACCAGCACCTCAAGGGTCCTGAAAATCCTGGTCGTCTCCAGATCCCTGACAAATGAAGAGATAACCGGCAGCCGGATCGATAACCGGTCCAGGGTTTCCCGGCCCCGGGCGCTGCGCAGATACTGGATCAGAAGCAGGGGCGCCCCGGCCAGAAGCATAAGGGTGATAACGAGATGATCGCTGATAAAAGCGGCCGAGTCGATCATGATCCGGACCTGAACCGGCAGCTCATGGCCCATTCCTTCGAACAAGAGCTCAAAGCGCGGCAGGATGGCGGTAACCAGAATAATCACCGCTGCCAGGCCGACCAGCAGCAGGAAGGCGGGATAGATCGAGGCGGAAACAATAAACTTTCTAAGCTCCTGGGAGGCTGCCTGATACTCGGCGATCCTGGTCAGCATCGCCGGAAGGATGCCACCCTCTTCTCCGGCCCGGACGATACTCACATACATCGGCGAAAAGAATTTGGGATAAGCGGCCAGGGCCTCCGAAAACGAGTTGCCCTCCTTGAGTTTTCGCTCGATGTCGCCGACGAACTCGCTAAAGGCGCCATTGTGACTGTGCTGCCTGATGGTCCGCAGAGAGCGGTCCAGGGACAAACCCGCCCCCAGCAGCAGGGAAACCTGTTTGGTGAAAAAATCGATGTCCTGGTTGGAGACCCGGCTTTGCCGGAGCCCCTTGAAGGTGAAACCGCTTTTTCTTTCATGGGCCCGGCGAATCTCCATGGGCCGCAGGCCCGACTTAAGGAGCCGGGCGGCAACCGCCTCCCGGTTCGCGTCGTCCAGAGTGCCGCGTTTGATGTTGTTGGCGGGGTCCTGGGCTGTATAGCTGAATAACGGCATCCCCTATCACCCGCCGGTAACCCGGAGCACCTCGGCCAGCGAGGTAATTCCTTGCCGGGCCTTGAACAGTCCGTCTTCATACATGGTGATAAAGCCGCTCTCCCTGGCTATTTTCTTAAGGTCCGCCAGATCGCTTCCCCTTCTGGAGCTTCCCATGGACGAGATGGTCCTGGCCATGGCCTCGTTGATCACCAGCAGTTCGTAGAGGCCGAGCCGGCCGGAATAGCCGCTGTTGCCGCAATGGCTGCAGCCCCGGCCCTCGTAAAGGTTGAAATCCCCTTCAACCGGCACCTCCCCCAGGATCTCCGAGGCGAGGCCTTTGTCCTCCTTGCAGATCGGGCAGATCCTTCTGACCAGGCGCTGACCGAGCACCGCCCGCAGCGAGGAAACCAGCAGAAAACGCTCGATACCCAGGTCGACCATCCGGGTCACCGCCGAAATTGCATCGTTGGTATGCAGGGTGCTGAAGACCAGATGGCCGGTCAGGGAGGACTGGACCGCTATCTCGGCGGTCTCCAGATCGCGAATCTCGCCGATCATGATCACGTCCGGGTCCTGGCGAACGATGGAGCGCAGCCCCTTGGCAAAGGTGAGGTCGATCTCCGGCCGGACCTGGATCTGGTTGATCCCCTTCAACTGATACTCGACAGGATCCTCGATGGTGATGACCTTGTTGGTCTCGTTACTGATCTGGTTCAGGGCGCAATAGAGGGTGGTGGTCTTGCCGCTGCCGGTCGGTCCGGTAACCAGAATAATGCCGTCCTGGGTCTTCAGGGTTTTCCGGAATAAAACCTCCATTTCAGGCTGCATGCCGAGACTGTCCAGGTCCAGGATAATCGAGGCCTTCTCCAGGATCCGGATCACGATGCCTTCCCCGTGAACGGTGGGCAGGGTCGAAACCCGCAGGTCGATTTCCTTGCCTGAAATCCGCATGCCGATCTTACCGTCCTGGGGCAGGCGGCGCTCGGCGATATCCAGGGCGGCCATCAGTTTGATCCTCGAAATTATCGCGGCCTGGAGATGATGGGGAGGATTTTCGAAATCCTGAAGGATGCCGTCCACCCGGAATCTGGCAAGCAGCCCCTCTTCCTGGGGTTCCATGTGAATATCGCTGGCCCTGCGACCGACCGCCGCGTCAATCAGACTGTTGACATACTTGATAACCGGCGCTTCCGAGGCCATGTCCTTCAAGCGGTCCACATCCGACTCATCGACCAGCAGATTGTCGTTGTCGCCATCGCCGGCAGTCAATCCGTATTCATCGGCCATGATCTTCTTGAGGGCTGTTTCCGAGATCAGCCGCACCTCGTATTGGTCGGGAGAGAGGGCATCCATGGCCGCGAACAGGTCGCCGTCGGTCGGGTCGCTGACCAGCAGGAGTTTTTCGAGTTCACCCCGGAAAACCAGGGCAAAGGGGTGGCTGCGATGAAAAAACTCGGAAACTTCGGGGGCGACGAAATCGTCATCTGGTCCGGGCACGTATAGCGGCAGGGCGAGCTGCTCTGCCAGGACCTCGACGACATCGTCCTCGCTGACATAACCCAGGGTGATCAGGATTTCACCAACCCTGGTTGACATCGTGGCCTGATGCGAGAGAGCCCGTTCAAGCTGCATGGACTCGACCTTGCCGGCCCCGACCAGCATCTCGCCGATCAAGCGCCGCTCCCCTGAAAAGACCAATTCATTCATCAAATACACCCGAACGATTCTTTAGGATTTGCGATTGCGGAGCAACCGCCGCCGCGTGGGGTTTAACCACGCAATTTAACGGAGAAAATATACTAAAAACCCATGCATTTGGCGAGACATTTATCCGCCCGGCTGATTTAGGAATATAACCATGCCCGCCGCAGATGCCAATTAGGTTTGACATCGCCGCCCATCTCCGGTTTAATTATTGCTGGCGTCGCAAACGGTCCGATCTCCTGCGGGCGTTTATCGAACTTTTTGCTTAACATCTCCTGACTTTTTGCGAGTTTGTCAAATATGGAGCAATCAACCACCGGAGGAGAAGGCATGAGTGACTGTATTTTCTGCAAGATCGTTTCGGGAGAAATTCCAGCCAACAAACTCTATGAAGACGATGAAATGCTGGCCTTTTTTGATCTGCACCCCCAGGCGCCGACCCATTTCCTGGTAATTCCCAAAAAACACATCAAAGGGCCGGGCAGCATCGAAGAACCGGACACCGGCCTGATCGGCAGAATGATCAAAAAGGGCGGCGATCTGGCCCGCGAACACGGAATCGGCAGCGGCTTTCGCCTGGTCATCAACAACGGCGCTGACGCCGGGCAGTCGGTATTTCATATCCACCTCCATGTCCTGGGCGGGCGGGCGATGACCTGGCCGCCGGGCTGAGCGAATTCCTCCCGATATGCCCCCCCAGATAGTTGCCCTGGTCGGCAGACCGGACAGCGGCAAAACCACCATGCTCGAAAAACTGATCCCGGCCCTGAACCGCCGGGGCTATCGGATCGGCACGGTCAAGCACCATGTCCACCGCTTCGAGATGGACCGGGAAGGCAAGGATACCTGGCGGCACAAACAGGCGGGCGCGCACGTTGTAGCCCTCTCCTCGCCAACCGGCCTCGGGGTGATCCGCGATGTCGACCACGACCAGGCGATTGAGGAGTTAATCGAGCGCTACTACTACGATGTCGATCTGGTCATCGCCGAGGGTTACAAGTCAACGGGCCTGCCCAAGATCGAACTCTTCCGCCGCGCCGCCCACGCCACCCCCCTGGAAAATCGCGACCGGACCTGGGTCGCCATGATCAGCGACTCCAAACCGATCAAGGACCTGACCCATTTCGGCCTGACCGATATCGAGGAGATCGCCGATTTCCTGATCACTAATTTTATCGACCAGCCGCACCGCCCGGCGACCACCATGCTGGTGGACGGCAAACCGGTAGCCCTTAACAGCTTTGTCGAATCGTTCATCGGCAGGGCCGTCGGCGGGATGACCGCCTCCCTGAAAGGGTGCCGAAACGCCAGGGAAATCACCATCACCATCCGCACCGGGCCGGACGATGCGAAGCGCTGATTTCACCGGCACCCTGCTGGCGGGGGGCAGAAGCAGCCGTTTCGGTTCGAACAAGGCCCTGACCAGGCTGGCGGACGGTTTCCTGATCGAATACCCGGCCGCGGTCCTGGCGGATCTCTTCCCCCACCGGCTGCTGATCACCAACACCCCCGGGGATTACGATTTCCTGGGCTGGCCGAGCGCCGGAGACATCCATGCCGGCGCCGGCCCCCTGGCCGGGATCCATGCCGCCCTGACCGCGGCCTCCACTCCGTTCCTGTTTGTGGCCGGCTGCGACATGCCCTTTCTCGACCGGAAGCTGATCACCCATCTCTGCGAACTGGCCGAAGGCTATGACGCGGTCGTCCCCAGAACCGCCAAAGGGCTGGAACCTCTCCACGCCGTCTACCGCCGGGACATCGTCGAGATAGTCGAACACCATCTGGCCCGGGGCGATCGCAAGATTCAGAAGATCCTCGCCGAACTGAAGGTCAGGGAAGCTGACGAGACGGAGATCCTAAGAGTGGCCGGGGGCCTGAACTCCTTCCGCAACATAAACACCGTCGCCGATCTGCCCGGATAAGATCCTGAATCCGTTGAGCGTTCGAGAACGGTGCGGATGCGAGGCGGCAACGATGTTGATAATAAACTAATAGTATATCAATGAGTTGCCAACGCGGCAGATACGCCGTTATCGGGCGACCCAGGGAAAACGAATATTTGATGCAATTACAAACGGAAGTTAAATCCCCCGCTAAGCCGTCACGGATTCAGGAAGATGACTAATTCCCTGACCCTTACCGAGGCGCAGCGCCTGATCCTGGAACTCGCCCGCCCCACTCCGCCGGAGGATATCGAGCTGGATAACGCTTTGGGCAGAATCGCCGCGGCGCCGCTCAGGGCCGCTCTGCCGGTACCGTCTTTCGACCACTCCACCCGCGACGGTTATGCGGTAAAAGCAAACGATCTGCGGGGAGCCGGCGCCGGGCACCCCATCTCCCTCAAGGTCACGGGCGAGATCGCCGCCGGCGACACGGATCTTCCGCGTCTTGCAAGGGGAACGGCCCTGAGGATCATGACCGGCGCCGCCCTCCCGGAAGAGAGCGATCTCGTTTTGACCCAGGAAGAGGTTGAGCGAACAGACCAGACGATTATCGTCAGCCGGGCGGCGCCCGCGGGCGGTCATATCCGCAGGAAAGGCAGCGACCTTGCCGGGGGAGAGACCATTGTCCGGCCAGGAACCGTTCTCGCCCCGGCGCATCTGGCCCAACTGGCCACCGCCGGCATCGACCGGATCAAGGTGCATAAAAGAGCGGCGGCGGCCGTGGTCTGCACCGGCAGCGAACTGGTTAGCCGGGAGCAGCCGCCCCGGCCCGGCCAGGTAATCAGCGGCAACCGGTTATTACTCGACGGCTTGATCAGATCCGCCGGCGGGGTCACCGGGTCCCGGGCCACCGTCCCGGACCGAACCGAAACCATTGCCGCCAAACTGGCCGAGCTTATCGGGGCGCGCGTTCCCCTGATTATAACGACCGGCGGAGTTGGCCCCGGCAAGTTCGATCTGATGCGGGAGGTTTTCAACAGCCTTGAAATCAAGACCGTCTACGACTCCCTGCAAATCCGGCCGGGCCGGGCCACCATCCTGGGCGTTCTGGCCGAAAGCATGATCTTCGCCCTGCCCGGTCCGCCCCCCGCCGTCAACCTGCTTTTCCACGAACTGGTCAAACCGGCCCTGCTGAAAAGCAATGGCAGCCGAGGCCCTTTCACTAAATCACTCCGGGCCGAGCTCGCCGAAACCATTACTCGCGAGCCGGGGAACCTCCTCCTTTTGAAAGAAGGGGAATATTCGCTCAGCAGGGCAAAATTGCTGGTCCGCCCCGTCGGCGCCAAAGCCGAGGCCAACTGCATCCTCCCCCTGCCGCCGGGATCTAAGCGGTTCGAAAAGGGGGAGCTTCTGACCATCCATCCCACCGCCCAACTTTTCTGAAAAGAGGATTTCATTGGCCCGGACCGCGGCAAGGATGGCGGCCCCCCGGCTTAAACCAGCGGGCGCCGCCGGCCTTGATTTATAGTGTTTACCATGCTAAAAGTTGCTTTTCCCGAGAGACCTTCTACTAAAAACAACCTGAATCCGTGAGCGTTCGAGAACGGTGCAGATGCAAGGCGGCAACGATGTTGATAATACTGATGATATATTAACGAGTTGCCAACGCGGCAGATGCGCCGTTATCGGACGCCCCGCAGGGCGGCGGAGTGAATCGAGGCGCTTCAGTGAAAAAACGATTACTTTACGTAACAACAAACGGATCAAGCAAGTTTTTCTACCAAGCCGTTACGGATTCAGGAACAAATAAAATCTCCATGGAGACATAACCATGCTGGAACTCCGTTTTATTCGTGAAAATCTGGATCTGATCCTGGAGAAGATGCGCTTCCGCGGTCTGGAGACCGATAAGCTCGAAAAGTTCAGCGAAATCGATCAAAAGCGGCGGGACACCCTCTCGGAAGTCGAAGGGCTGCGCAACAAACGCAAAACCGTTTCCCAGGAAATCGGCCGGATGAAGAAAAACGGCGAGAACGCAGACTCTTTAATGGCGGAAACCCGCCAGGTCGGCGAGCGGATCAAGGAGCTCGAAGTCCGTCTGCAGACCATCGAGGAAGAGCTAGGGGAAATCGTCATGGAGATCCCCAACCTGGCCAGCGACTCAATCCCCTTCGGCAGGGACGACAGCGATAATGTCGAGATCAGGCGCTGGGGCAAGATGCCGCAATTCTCCTTCACCCCGAAAACCCATTTCGATCTGGGCGAAGAACAGGACACCATCGACTTCGAACGGGCGGCCAAACTGTCCGGCGCCCGTTTCGTCCTGCTCAAGGGTTTCGCCGCGCGTCTGGAACGAGCCCTGATCAACTTCATGCTCGATCTCCACACCCAGGCCCACGGCTACCGGGAAGTGCTGCCGCCCTTCATGGTCAATACCGAGACTATGACCGCCACCGGCCAGCTGCCCAAATTCGCCGAGGACCTTTTTAAAACCGAAGTTTCCGGCCGCGACCTCTGGCTGATCCCCACCGCCGAGGTACCGGTGACCAACATCCACCGCGACGAAACCCTGGCCGAAAAAGAACTGCCGGTCAAGTACTGCGCCTATACCCCCTGTTTCCGATCCGAGGCCGGCTCCTACGGCAAGGATACCCGGGGATTGATCCGTCAGCACCAGTTCGACAAGGTCGAGCTGG
Source organism: Desulfobacterales bacterium (assembly GCA_024637225.1). GTDB lineage: Bacteria > Desulfobacterota > Desulfobulbia > Desulfobulbales > JAGXFP01 > JAGXFP01. The sequence goes on along the minus strand of JAGXFP010000043.1, from coordinate 786 downwards.
TCAAGTTCACCAGTCCGGAGAGTTCCGAAGCCGAACTGGAAAGCCTGCTGGCCGACGCCGAAAAGGTCCTGCAGCTCCTGGAACTGCCCTACCGGGTGGTGATCCTCTGCAGCGGCGATCTCGGCTTTTCCGCGACCAAGACCTATGATATCGAAGTGTGGATGCCGGCCCAGAACAAGTACCGGGAGATCTCCTCCTGCAGCAACTTTCTCGATTTCCAGGCCCGCCGAGGCGGCATCCGCTACCGCCCCGCGGACGACAAAAAGAGCAAGCTGGTCCACACCTTAAACGGCAGCGGCCTGGCCGTGGGCCGGACCCTGGCCGCCATTTTTGAAAACTGCCAGCAGGAAGACGGCACGATCGAGGTTCCCGAGGTGCTCAAGCCCTACTTCAAAAACCGCTTTTCCTGAGAACCGTTATACAGGGGGATTATTACCCCGTTTAAAATGACGGCAATTCGAGCCAGACTGAAAAGCCAACCCGCTTCCGGTCCGACACGAGCCCCTTAATACATAAGCAGCCGATCCCTCCGCATCTTTTGCTTGCGAATATGGATTACATGTGAAGATCGATATGCATACAAAAAGCCATTTTTCTATACATGTCTTCCGAAAACCTGGCATTTCAAATAACTGAAGATAATCAGTAAGAACTGAACCGCTACGCGGAAAAAACCCAGGCATATCGTCCTTTAGTTGCCCCCAACAGGTACAAGACAAATCATGACTTAAAAATCATTCAATCCCAAGTATCTTTTTGGTTCAATGAGAATTCGTAATATGATCC
>JAGXFP010000042.1 GCA_024637225.1 Desulfobacterales bacterium | reverse complement strand
TTCTCCTTTTCTGGCAGTGGATTTTTTGGTCGAAACCCATATTGCCTGATTTGAGAACGGGATGTGTTTATTTTTTACCTTTAGGGTGAGTCAGAACTCCTTTAACCGGTTATTTACCCACAGATTCTGCGGAAGAGCCGAATTTCAAATGCCCCGCAATACCGAACTTGCCGCCGTACTGATGCCGGATTGCTCCATTCAACTTGAGTGGACTCCTCCCGCCTCCGTCGGACTCAATCAAAGCAGCCACGCGATGCAGAATGACATCTTGGCCCATTCCGCCGCGGAACCGGACGGTTGGCTCTTTTTTCTCGGCTTCTGCTCCAAAAGCGTTCCCCTGTCGCCTTCCCTCGCCTTCTGGCGAACATTCTCCGGGCTTTTTATCCAAAAGCTCAAACTAACCGCCGGGCTGGAAGAGCTGCGCGCCAATGTCGTCGTCCCCCTGGCCGACGAGGAACGCGCCGGATTGCTGGAATCGGCGCCCCTGATGCCCGGCAGCGAATATCTGACCGCCGATGCTCTAACCGAATTCTGGGAGGCGTTGCACGAGACATTTTACCGGAAAATAGAGTCCTTCGCGGGATCGGTCGCTGATTTGTTTAAGGAATACAGCCCGGATGTCCACCTTGCCGGCCGGATTTATTTTCATCTGGTCGAGGCCCGGGAAAATGAATCACCATTTGCTTTTCTCGCCACCTATTCCACCAGGCTGAACGCGGACGGCGAATCCAGGCACCTGCCCCTGAAATATGCCCTGGAAGAGTATAAGGGGGACAGCGGCAAGCTCCTGAAACTGCTTGTCACCGTTGACGACGCCGCGCGGCAGAGCGAACTGGTCGCTTCCTTGCGTGACAGCGGCGAGTTGTTTTATCCCCTGGCCTGGTCGGCCAAAGAGGCCTTGACCTTTCTGCGGGAAATTCCGATTTACGAAGAGGCCGGTATCCTTTGCCGCATCCCCAACTGGTGGAAGAAAAAGAGCTCCGGCATCACCATACATGTCAGTATCGGAGAAAAGCCCCCGTCCATGGTCGGCATCAATGCCCTGCTTGACTTTTCACCACGGTTGATGGTCGGGGAGGTGGAAATATCCAGGGAAGAGGCCCGCCGGCTCCTGAACGAGTCGGAGGGTCTGGCTTTTCTGAAAAATAAATGGGTGGCGGTCGATCCGGAAAAACTGCGCCAGACCCTGGAGGCCTTCGATAAGGTCGGAAAGCTCAACGGGGAAGAAGGCATCAGCCTTCCGGATGCCATGCGTTTTTCCATGAATCCGCGGAAAGTGCTGGGAAAAGCGGCCGCGGATGTTGCCGAAATCTCCCACGGCGAATGGCTCCAGACGGTTTTCGCGCGACTCCGGCGGCCCGAGACGATGCCCGCAGTTAAACCCGGCCGGGCCTTCAGGGCCAGGTTGCGGCGCTATCAGCAGGACGGCTTGAACTGGTTGTTTTATCTACACAGCCTTAAACTCGGCGCCTGTCTCGCCGATGACATGGGTCTGGGCAAAACCGTCCAGGTTCTGGCCTTTCTTGACGCGCTCACGGCTAAGGAAAAGAAAGGCGGGACGACGGCCGCATCGCTTCTGATTATCCCGGCCTCGCTTCTGGCCAACTGGACCAGCGAAATCGAGACCTTTGCGCCGGGTCTTTCGTTCCTGGTCGCTCATCCCGATTGCCACCGGCCCGGTTCGGTTCCGGTCTTGTCGCGGGAAGAGCTCGACGGATTCGACCTGGTCATCACCACCTATGCCTTGGCCCAGAGATATGAGTGGATCCAGGATCACACCTGGAATTATGTCATTCTCGATGAGGCCCAGGCCATAAAAAATCCCGGTACCAGGCAGACCAAGGCGGTGAAAAATCTTTCCGCCGGCAACCGGATCATCATGACCGGCACCCCGGTCGAAAACCGGCTGTCCGATCTCTGGAGCCTGTTCGATTTTATCAATCCGGGCCTGCTGGGCAATACCAGGGAGTTCGGCGCTTTCACCAAAAAACTTGCCGCCAATCCCGACGGCTACACCGGGCTGCGCAGGGTGATAAGCCCCTTCATTCTCAGACGTCTGAAAACCGACAAGTCGATCATCTCCGATCTTCCGGACAAGGTGGAGGCCAAAACCTGGGCCGCCATGAGCAAGAAACAGACGGTCCTCTACGGCGAGGTCGTTTCCGGCATCCGGGAGGCCATCGAGCACACGGCAGGCATCCAGCGCAAGGGGCTCATTCTGTCGGCCCTCATCAAGTTCAAGCAGCTCTGCAACCATCCCTCCCAGTACCTGGGTCTGGACTGTTTCGACGAGAAGGACAGCGGCAAGTTTCAACGGCTGCGGGAAATCTGCGAAACCATCCATGAAAAAAGGGAGCGGGTCCTGGTTTTCACCCAGTTCAAGGAGATGACCGAACCGCTCGCGCGCTTCCTGGCTACTATTTTCAATCGGGAGGGGTTGGTTCTGCACGGTAGCGTGCCGGTCGGCAAGAGAAAAGCCCTTGTCGAAAAATTTCAAGGTCGTGATTATGTGCCTTTTTTTGTATTATCCCTGAAGGCGGGCGGGGTCGGGCTCAATCTCACGGCGGCCAGCCATGTCATCCACTTTGACCGCTGGTGGAACCCGGCCGTGGAAAACCAGGCCACCGACCGGGCCTTCCGCATCGGCCAGAAGAAAAATGTCATGGTCCACAAGTTTCTGACCAGGGGCACCATTGAAGAAAAAATCGATCAAATGCTTGCCGCGAAAGCAAAACTCTCCGATGAAGCGGTTGCCGCCTCCGGCGAAAACTGGCTTACCGAAATGAGCAAGGAGGAATTGTTCGACCTGTTCACCCTGCAAAAATGATGGCCGGGCGGCGGTTTTTTTTTGCGCTTTTGCTGAAATCATGCCGTTACCGACGCCAGGAGGAGAAATATGAGATACCGGAGATTTCCCAAATATGTCACGGTAGCCGAAAAAAAGGCCAAGTCAGAGAATAAACTCAAGCAGCTCAGGAAAAAAATCCCAGGCATTGCGCCGGTCATTATCGAAGGCGGCGCCCTGGCCCGCACTTGGTGGGGCAAGGCCTGGAACCGCAATCTTGAGCGCTATGCCGATTACAGCAACCGCATCGGCCGGGGCAAGAGCTATGTGCGGCATGGCGCGGTTCTGGATCTCAAAATCGCCGGCGGCCAGGTGACCGCCCTCGTCCAGGGCACCAAGGCCAAACCCTATGAGGTCGTGGTCCATATTGACCCGGTGAAAAAAACCCACTGGGACCGCATCAGAAAAGAGTGCCAAGGCGAACTGCGCTCGTTGCCGGATCTTATGGCCGGCAAGTTTCCCAAAGCCTTGGGCGAGATCTTCCTGGCCGAGGGCAAGGGCCTGTTCCCGACCCCAAAGGAGATCGGCTTCTCATGCTCCTGTCCGGACTGGGCCTCGATGTGCAAGCATGTGGCGGCTACCTTATATGGTATCGGAGCCCGGCTCGACGAAGACCAGCTCCTGTTCTTCACCTTGCGGCAGGCCGATACCGAAGAGCTTGTTGCGCAGGCCGTCACGGAAAAAACGAGCGATTTACTTGCCGGGGCGGCCCGGAAGAGTTCCAGGGTGATCGACGATGCCGATCTCCCCGGGCTTTTCGGCATCGACCTTGACGGAGAGCCGGATTTCCGCACCGACGCCAAGCCGCCGGCGCCCAAGCGTTCTTCCCGAGGGAAAAAAGCTGCCTTTCCCCCGGTGGCTGAACCGGCCGCGGAGGCAGAAAAAGGCCGCACCGCCACCGCCTTGATTGAAGAGATTGTTCGGCAAAACCCGGAAGGCGCCACCGTGGCCATGCTGGAGGAAGCAACCGGTTTTCCGCGCCCCAAAATATACGCCATTACCAGCAGGCTCCGGCAGCAGGGAAGGATCAGCTATGTCGCCCAAGGGGTTTATGGGCGGCCATGAGTGATGCCGAGCTCGCAAAAAGTCAAACAACCCTTCCTTCGGCAGGCTCAGGATGAGCGGGTATCCTACCGGCTAAGAATGAGCGAAGTGATTGTCACCGGAACCGATCCCCCCATAGGAAAAAGAAGAGATCCGCTTCCGTTTTATCATTGAACAAAAAAAGCCCGCGATCGCAATGACCGCGGGCTTATTCTTTTTTCAATAAAGCTGAATTTATTTGCGGAGCTTGGCCAGCCAGTATTCCATCTGCTTACCGGCGGCTTCACGGCCGCCCAGGCCGAAGGAAAGGGCGATGGCCACGGCCACGGAACCGAGGACCAGACCGAACGCCAGGTTGACGATATCGTCGGCGATCCCCATGGCCTGCAGGCCCATGGCAATGGCCAGGCCGACTATCGACATCCGGACGATCATGGCGATGCCCCGGTTGTCGGGGGATTTGTTCAGGGCGTTATAGGCGAGGCCGGCGACAAAGTTACCGACGACCAGGATGATCAGGCCGACCAGGACCTGCCCGGAAAAGCTTAAGACATCACGGAAGATCTCCGACAACAGAGGCATGGCGAGCTGTTCCACCGCCGAGACCAGGGCGGAGAGCATGATGAAGAAGAAGGCGATATTGCCGCAGAGTTTGGAAAAAGAGGTATCCTCACCGATAAAGCCTTGCAGGGCCATCTTTTCCGGCAGGGCGTCGGCCCCCAGGTTCTGCAAAAGTTCGGTGATGGTGGCGGTGATGAAGCGCCCGACCACATAGGCGATGGCAAGGATCAGACCGGCCGCCAGGATCTTCGGGATGGCGATCAGCAGGGCGGCCAGCATCTCGGTGGCCGGCACCGAGATGGCCTCGATCTTCAAGGCATCGAGGGCGGAGATCAACACCGGGATTAAAACGATAATAAAAACAATCTGGGAGAGCAGCCGCGACAGGGACATTTCCTTGCTTATCCCCAGCTTGGGGGAGAGCTTGTCAAGCCCCTTGGAAAGGACCTCCACCGCGCTGGCGATGATCCTGGAGATAACGTAACCGACGAAGGCGATCAATAGGGCGGCGACGATATTGGGAAAGATGGCCAGAAAGTCGTTGAACATGTTCATCACCGGGTCGAGAACCCCCTTGACCCCCAGGACATCCAGGGTCAGCAGCAGGACCCAGAGGATGACGATGAAGTAGACCAGGCCGCTGGTAAACTGCTCAACCCCGACCTCCTTGCCGATTTTGGCGGACAGCTTTTCGTCGACCTTCAGTTTGGCGAGCAGGGAGCTGGTCCCTTTGCGCAAAAGGTGCGCGATCAAAAGGCCCAGCAGAAAGACCAGCAGGGCCCCAAAGGCGCTGGGCAGATAATTACCCATGGTTTCAAGAAGCGGGTCCAGGAACTGACGAATGGTTTCCATGTTTCAATTCTCCTGTAATTAGTTAAAATTATTCCCCATAGATGAATCGTAACTAAAGTAACGAGTTATAGTCAAATCTGGTGTTTGAGAAAATCACCATCAAATGACAGCCCTGGTCAGCTCGCCTTCCTGTAAAGGGTCAATTCGTTCACCATCCTTGAATTGAACACCTCGTATTACCTCTGCTAACAGCTTGAATCCTCGCGACCCGCACCACCTTTTCTGGGCGCTTTGTCCGAGCTTATAAACCATGGCTAAGATCGTATTCTTAGCTATACATCCCTTCGTTTTGGCTGTTCTCAGTCTTACCGTAATCGTAAATCGCCGGCTTCCTCCATGTCAGCAGCGATTCTTGACATATCCTGAATCCGTGATGGCTTGGTGGGGAATTTCACTTTATAAATTTCTAATTTCATCTTCGCTACCTGCATCGGCGGTTTGGTCGCCCATCTGCTCATGGGCGGCCGGGCCGAGCCGGCGGTGATTCTCTGGGCGCTACCCGGAGTTATCCTCGGCGGCCAGATCGGCCCCCGAATCACCACCCGGATCAACGAACGGCTCTTAAAGGAGATTTTCATCTTCCTGCTGACCCTGCTCGGCATTCATCTGATTTACAACGCCTACTGAGGGCCGGGTCTGACGACCGGATCGGAAAACCGCACTGGGGTTAGCGCTGGCCCATTTTCAGATGATCAGCCCTGCCGGTTAATATTCTGAAAATTAAATCGCGGCAGGTAGTCAGGATGGAGACATGGTCGTCCGCGGGGAACTCGAGGTAGTTGATCCTGGCGGGATCGAGTGCGGCCAGTTCACGGCCCATGTCGACCGGCAGCAAAGCGTCTTTGCCGCCGTGCATAATGGTTATTTGAGGCGGCTGCTCCCTCAGGAGGAGCTCCCGGATAATTGCCCGGTTATCCATCTGGACGGGAAGCAGCACCGACAGGAGAAAAAACTTTTCGGCGACCGCGCTGCGGAGAGTTGTGAAGGGGGCGATCAGGACGATCCTTTTTACTTGATGATGGTTTGCGAACTGCAGGGCGGCTCCGGTCCCGAAAGAATGACCCATGAGGTGGTATTCCGCTTCCAGTTTATCTACCTCGAAATGCTCGGCCAGGGCCTGTAGGGCGCCTTCGCTGCTAAGATAACTCTCTTTCAGATGCATGGAGCCCTCGGAAAGCCCCTGGCCAGGATAATCGATCAACAGATAGCCGGTATTCCGGCAATCCTCCGGTTTAATAAAGCGCAGCCATCCCAGGGCGACGGACTTTATCCCCGGATAAAGAATAGTGATTTGGGCGGGCGGCCGCTCCGGTTCTCGGGCGGGCGGGATGTAAAATGCGACCTGGCGGCCATTGGCGGTGGTAAATTCGAGCTGGATGTTCCCGGGCCGTTCATGAAACTTTTCGAGCTGGGCGGGCTCATAGGGAATTTGCCTTAAACAGCCGGTCAGGGCCACGATTAATATTAGGGTGTACGACAAATTCCGTTTCATCATTAGTCCGCCTTGCTGGTAGAAGAGATCATGCTTTATTTAACGATAAGCGGAAACACCATGTCAAACAAATTCCTGAATCCGTGAGCGTTTGAGAACGGACCGGATGTAAGGCGGCGACGATGTTGGTTATGCTGATGTAATGAGAGCTAAGGGCACCGCGGCTCGGCCTCAAGGCTTTCAAAATCTATCCTGACTTCGCTTACTTGCGAGAATCGACAAGATCGCTTCTGAAAAAAAACTTGACGGTTTTTTTCTCAAGATGGGATGGTTTATTATTGTACGGGGGCAAGGAAATGGTGACCGAACCGGTCCCCCCGATAAGCGAGACAGAATAAATTCATGGTCCGCTGGTCTAAATCCCATCCAATTAACGAAAGGAGCGCATTATGAAGGAAAAAATGTTCATTCTGGCAACGGCATTGGTAGTGGCGGGCTCTCTCTCCCTCGCCTATGCGGCGGACATCGACAATGGGAAGGCCCTGTTTGAAAGCCCCACCTTTGGCGGCGGCACCACCGGTAAAACCTGCAAGTCCTGTCACCCGGGCGGGGAAGGTCTAAGCAAAGATCTGTTTGATTGTGAAAAGATTACCATCATGGGGATGGAAAAAAACAGGGTCGAGGAGGTCGTCAACGTCTGCATTGAAAACCCCATGGGAGGAAGCGCCATTGACACGGAAGGCGAAGAGATGCAGGATCTGGTCGCCTATATGAAAACCCTGGTCGACAAGAAGGCAAAGAAAAAAACCAGGAGGAAAATCGAAGGCTGCTGATCCCGCAAAATCGTGAACGACCTGTACCCCTGCCCGGGCAAGGGTACAGGTACGGATTTAGTGGCAGCCCGGGCGCGAGTGCAGATGCGATGGCCGTGGTCGCATTTCCGCCTTGAACTGCGCGAAGTGAACCTCCACATCCGCCGGCAGTTCAACAAGTTCGGGAGGAAATCATGAAAAGCCAAACCTACCTCACCTTTTCGCTCTTCTCCTTACGCCTGACCGTGGCCCTGGTAATGCTGGTCTGGAATCTGGATAAATTTATCAATCCCGGGCACGCCGCCACGGTCTATGAAAATTTCTACCGCCTAGGCGGCCTGGGTCCGGCAGTCATTTATGCCATTGGGGCCGTGGAGATTGTCATTGTCGGCGCTTTTCTGCTCGGGGTCATGAAACGGTTCAGCTACGGGGCGGTGCTGGTGCTGCATGCCATATCGACATTTTCTTCCTATAAACAGTATCTGGCCCCCTTTGACGGCCCGAATATTCTCTTTTTCGCGGCCTGGCCCATGCTGGCGGCCTGCCTTGCCCTCTATCTACTGCGGGACCGGGATGTCATGCTGACTCTCGGCAAATAACCACTCCCGCCTCCTGGAAGTTTGGCTTTATCCCGTAAAACCCAAAATTGACCGCTTAGGGCGGTCCGCCGGGCGATCGGGCCACGGTCGGTCCAGGGAAAATAAAAGAAAGGGAGGCCGATAGGTGGATGTATAAAAAAATCAGTGACTACGGCATAATCGGCAACCTGCGGACCATTGCCTTGATCGGCCTGGACGGCTCCTGTGACTGGTTCTGTTTCCCCTTCATTGATTCGCCCTTTGTCTTTGGCGCCCTGCTAGATGACGGCAAGGGGGGAAGATTCCAGGTACGGCCGGCGGGGGAATTCGACTCAACGGCCCGTTACGAACCGGGAACAAATGTCCTGGTCACCCGTTTTCGGACTCGAAGCGGCATCCTTCGGTTGACCGACTTCATGCATATCCCTCCTGCTGGCCACGAAGAAAAAGAGGAGGATCATCTTCTCTTTTACCGGCATCTCCTGGTGGAAAGGGGAAAAATCGATTTGCAGCTCCTTTTCCAGCCCCGCTTCGACTATGCCCGCCGGGAGCCGGTGCTCAGTCCGGTTGCCGGCGGGGTCTTGGCCACGGTGGACCGCTGGAGCATGGCCCTGACCGCTACTCGTAAAATGGAGATTGATCAAGGGGAGGCAAAAGGGACCTGGCCGATGAGCGCCGGAGAGGAAGGGTGGTTCAAACTGGCGTCCCGCGGCGGCCGGGAAGAAGAGGGTTGCTTCTGTCGCGATGAGGATCTGGATGCCCTTAGCCGGGGCGAGTGCGGCCGAGCCCTGGATGAAACCCGAGATTTCTGGCAGGGCTGGCTGGCGCGCAGCGAGACCGGCCGTTCCGTTTCCCTGGATTCCTTTGGGGAGATGGTGGAGCGCTCCGCCCTGGTCCTGAAGCTCCTCTATTTTGATCCGACCGGAACGATTGCCGCTGCGGCAACCACCTCCCTGCCCGAGGAAATCGGCGGGCTCCGCAACTGGGACTACCGCTTCACCTGGATTCGGGATACCTCGTTTACCCTTACCGCTCTCTTTCATCTGGGGCATCTATCCGAGACTGAAGGCTATCTGCGCTGGCTCGAAAAGATCATTGCCGGGCACGGCGCCGATAACTTGCAGATCATGTATGCGCTGCGCCCCGAAACCGAGCTTGCCGAAGTCGAACTTACCCATCTCGACGGCTATAAGGGCTCCCGTCCGGTCCGGATCGGCAACGCGGCTTCGAGGCAGCGGCAGATGGATATTTATGGCGAACTGATGGAGGCGGCGGCCAAGCTTTCCGATTACGTCGGTAAAATAGATATCAAACTGTGGCCCGCCTTGCGGGGCTTCTGCGATTATGTGATCGAGCACTGGCAGGAGCCCGATTATGGAATCTGGGAAGCCAGGGAGGGTCCGCGTCATTATGTCTACTCCAAGGTAATGTGCTGGGTCGCCCTGGACCGCGGGCTGACCATTGCCGAACGCTACGGCTTCCCCGCCGATCTCTCGGGCTGGCGCCGGGTGCGGGAAAAAATCCGCCGGGAAGTGCTGGACAAGGGGTATTGCCGGGAGCGGCGGGCGTTTGTCCAGCATTATGACGGCAAGGATCTTGATGCCAGCAACCTGCTTCTGCCCCTTCTCGGTTTTCTGCCCTTCGATGACCCCCGGATTATTACCACCATCGAAGCCATCCGCGACTCCCTCGGCCGGCAGGGCTTGCTGTATAGATACCGGGCGCCGGACGGGATTGCGGGCGACGAAGGTACCTTTTTGCTGTGCACCTTCTGGCTGGTCGATTGTCTGATCGGCCTGGGCCGGTTGAACGAGGCGGAGAATCTCCTGGGCAGGCTGGAGCGGTGCGCCAATCATCTGGGCCTTTTCGCCGAGGAATATGATCTCCGCTGGCGGGAGCCCCTGGGAAATTTTCCCCAGGCATTCACCCATATCGGCTACATCAACAGCGTCATCCGTCTTTTGCAAGCCCGGGAAAAGGAGAGCATCAGTGGCGGCGAAGGGCAAAAGAGTCCTGGGGTTATGGATTCGCTTAAGCGAAAACTGCTGGCCCCGAAAAGCATTCTCAACGACGGCCCGCCCGAGGGGAGCATGGCCTCCGACGCTATCGGCACGGAGCTCAAAACGACTATGAATCTTTTACGCGGGGCCTTTTTCGAGCAACAGCGGGTCGCCTATGAGCAGATGAAACACGCCGAGCTCTATCAGCGCTTTCTGCAGCTGACCTACAATCTGAAAAATTTTGATCCGGCGGCTTTGACGACCCGGGCGGCAAGAATCGCTTTCTGGATAAATCTTTATAACGTAATTGTCATCCACGGCGTTATCGAGCTCAATATAAGAGATTCGGTCAAGGAAGTGCGCAGCTTTTTTACCAGAATCGCCTACGCGATCTGGGGCCATGAATTCACCGCCAATGATATCGAACACGGCATCTTACGGGGCAACCGGAAGCCGCCGAATTCCCTGTTTCACGTCTTCGGCGATAGTGACCCCCGCCGGCGATTCAGCATCGAGGAAGTTGACCCCCGCATTCATTTCGCCCTGGTCTGCGCTTCCCGCTCCTGCCCGCCCATTGAAGTCTATACCCCGGATAATCTTGATAACGAGCTCGAAATTGCCGGCCATACCTTTGTCAACGGCGGAGGCGTGGAGGTCGATGTCGACCGGAAAAGCGTTCGACTGTCCCGGATTTTTGCCTGGTACGATAAGGACTTTGGTGAGGATATCGAGGCACGGTTGAAATTCGCCGCCGACTTTCTTTACGACCAGCGAGCCAAGGAGCTTCTGATCAACCACGGCAAGGAATGCCGGGTCGCCTACCAGGATTACAACTGGAGTTTAAATAGAAAGGAATAGGGAAGAAAATTAAACGGGCCAAAGCGATTTGCCGGGGGAGCGAGCCGGGAGGCCGACTGAGGCCACACATGTGGTATGCCGAAGGAGCAAAAACAGGCCATGACTTTAGGGAAGCGGATTTTTTCGTGACGCCGTCAAGAAAAGATAAACTTGCAAAAAGTAATTTTGAATGTCATTGCGAGGAGCAAAGCGACGAAGCAATCCAGTGTTTTCAGCTTAGTACATCTTCCTGGATTGCTTCGCTACGCTCGCAATGACTTAATTTCCTACTTTTTGCGAACACATCAAGAATATAGACCCATATACCTCTGAAAACAGCCAACCCTGCATAAATCAATTGGGGAGTGTCCCTCTTTATCGGGGAGTGTCCCTCTTTATCCCTCTTTATCGTAAAGCCGCTTTTTTGTTTGATGTGCAAACATCTTGACATTCAAACTATATCCCTGTACCGTCATGCCTCGCTGCACCAATTAACTTGCCGCTCAAGAGGTAAGCTATCTGACTGGAAAAGGCGGCGGAAAATTTCGTTAAACCCGCAAAAACTAAAAAACCGGAATTGCCCGGCAACGGAGCACATGGGATATAGCCGGTTGTTCAGCGACTTTACAGAGAGGCTCAGGATGCACACCCATTCCCTGGAAACCTGGCAGCACCACCATGAGTTTACCGTGATCCGGAAGCACGGCGAGAAACGGACCCGGCAGGTGCTGATCATCACCGCCATAACCATGGTTTTTGAAATTGCCGCGGGCATGGCTTATGGTTCCATGGCCCTGCTGGCCGATGGCTGGCATATGGGCACCCATGTCGCCGCCTTTCTGATAACGATATTCGCCTATCACTTCGCCAAAAAACACGCGGACAATCCAACCTTTGCCTTCGGCACCGGCAAGGTCAGCGTTTTAGGCGGGTTTGCCAGCGCCATCGCCCTGATCGTGGTTGCCCTGATCATGCTGCTCGAGTCGGGCCAGCGGATCTTCAATCCCCAGCAGATCCACTTCAACGAGGCCATCGGCGTGGCCGCCCTGGGTTTACTGGTCAACATCGTCTGCGCCTTTCTCCTGGGAGGCCACCATGACCACGGCCACGACCATGACGATCACGGCCAGCACCATCATCATGACCATAACCTCAAGGCCGCGTACCTGCACGTCCTGGCCGACGCCCTGACCTCGGTTCTTGCCATTGCCGCCCTGATCTTCGGTAAATATTTCGGCTGGGGCTGGCTTGATCCGCTGATCGGGATCGTCGGCGCGGCGGTTATCTCCCGCTGGGCCTATGGCCTGTTGATCGAAACCGGCGCCATCCTGCTCGATGGAAGCATCGGCACCGGGGAGCTTGCCGCCATCAGGGAAAAAATCGAGGGGGCCCTGGATAACCGGATCGCGGACCTCCATGTCTGGAAGGTCGGCCCGGCCCATTATGCGGCGATCATCTCCATCGTCACCCATTACCCGCAAGAGATCGGTTATTACAAGGAGCTGCTGCGCGATTTCTCCAAGCTCTCCCACCTCACCGTTGAAATACAAGCCTGCGAGGGCGAGCCATGCCTGCCCCGATGACCGAGACCGCCAAACTTTCCCAGCAGATCGTTGAGTTATATGAAAGGCTTTCCTCCTGGGAACAGGATGTGGTGAAAAGCTCGGGGCTGTCCCCGGCCCAGATGCATACCATCGAGATCGTCGGCCACTGCGGAGCCGCCCTGCGCATGAAGGAGCTGGCCAAAAAAATGGGGGTTACCACCGGCACCCTCACGGTGATGATCGACCGGCTGGAGCAGCAGGAGCTGCTCCGGAGAAGCCCCCACCAAACGGATCGCCGTTCCTATCTGATTGCCCTGACCGAAAAGGGCCGGGAACTTTTTGCCGAACACCACCAGTATCATCTGCGTCTCACCGAGGAGATTACCGCCACCCTTTCCCAGGAGGAGCGAGCGATGTTCAGTGCCGTTCTGGGCAAAATCATCGGCCAGATGTAAAGGATTACGGCGTTTCACTTAAATTATCGGCCTGATGGGCATCCCGCTCCCCCATGGGTTTTTCCGGCCCCGTGGTAGAATCCTTGCGGGTCTGGCCCTCCATCTCGGCATTAATTTCCGCCCCCAGGAGAATCACAAAACTGCTCAACATGAACCAGAGCATCAGGATGACCACCGAGGCGAGGGAGCCATACATTTCATTATAGTTGCCGAAATTTGCCACATAATAGGAAAAGGCCCAGGAACCGGCGATCCATAGAAGCACCGCGAATATCGCACCCCAGCTTACCCATCTCCAGCGCGGATTTCTTCGGGCGGGGGCGAACCGGTAAATCAGGGAGACGCTGGTCAGGATCATAAAGGCCAGCAGCAGCCAGCGCCCCCAACTCAAGAGAGTCTGGACAGGGGCGGGGATACCCAACTTTGCCAGCGCGATGGGCAGCGCCACCACCATTATCCCGCTGATGATCACCACGATGATGGCGCCGAAGGTGAAGAGAAAGGTGATGGCCTGTTGCTTGATGATCCCCCTGCCCTCTTTTTCGTTATAGGCGATGTTGACCCCCTGGAACAGGGCCTTCATGCCCTTGTTGGTACTCCAGAGGGCAAAGAGGATACTGATGGCGACTCCCCAGCCGAGGGCCTGGGGGGCCTGGGCGGCGATGGTTCCCAGGAGTTGTTCGAGCAGATCCCGAGCCTGCTGAGGCATAACGCCGGTAAGGGCCTGGAGCTGCCGGGCCACCTCCTGGGGGCTGACCAGCAGGCCATAGATCATGATGGTAGCGATCAGGGCCGGGAAAATCGCCAGGAAACTGAAAAAGGCGATGCCGGCGGCGACGATGCCGACGTTATCTTCACCGAGGCTGTTTTTCACCCGGATAAGAATATCGCGCCATCCCTTCCCGGGTATCTGCGAGGGCCTGGTCGCTTCCCTTCCCCTTTCGCCCTCCCGTGTATCCTCTTTCCGATCTCTTTTTTTTCCTGCTTTTCCGGAATTCCCCATGATAAGTCTTCCTCGGGATGTGAAGGTAAAGCGGCAGCTCGAACTTTTACTATATTTGCCTGTTCGGCCCAGCTGTAGTTATTGTAGAATAAAGATGTACTTGATTGAAACTTCGATTTGGTGGTCCTTTAAAAAAAGAGAAGTTTGGCAAAAAGTCATAATAAAGAGAGGAATGGATTTACGCGGTATTCGTATATCCATCCGCTCGGAAAAAATTCAGCGGGACAACAAGTCTCGAAGGCAAAGATCTTTGCCGGAGGAGTTCTCATGCATAGGATATTCATTTGTGGGCTGTTTTTTTTGGGGATATGCTTCGGAGCGGCGCTTTGTTCAGCCGCCGAGAACGAAGGGGCGGGAGGAGCCGATCAAGGTCCGGCAACCGCGATTTTTGCCGGCGGCTGCTTCTGGTGCATGGAAGAACCCTTCGAAGTCCTGGACGGGGTTAAATCGGTCATTTCGGGTTATTCCGGGGGCAGCACCGAGAATCCGACCTATGAAAATTACGCGGATGGCGGCCACATTGAGGTCGTTAAGATCACCTATGATCCGGCCGTGGTCTCCTATGCCAGGCTTCTTGAGGTATTCTGGATGCAGATCGATCCCACCGATCCGGATGGCCAGTTCGTCGATCGGGGCAAGGAATATTCGACGGCGATTTTTTACACCACCCCGCGCCAGCAGCGCCTGGCCGAAGAGTCGAAGGCGGAGCTCGAGGCCCGCGGGGTCTTTCCGGAACCCATCGTCACCCCGATTAAGCCCGCCGAACCGTTTTACCCGGCCGAGGATTATCACCAGGATTATTACAAGAACAATCCGCTGCGTTACAAATACTACCGCAACCGCTCGGGCCGCGACGATTATCTGGACCGGATCTGGGGCGAGGAGCGCAATCCGTGGGGGGTGCGGGAGCTGAAGCGCAAGCTCACCGATATCCAATTCGAAGTCACCCAGGAGGAGGGCACCGAGCCGCCTTTCAAGAATGAATACTGGGACAACACCAGGCCGGGAATCTATGTGGATATCGTTTCCGGCGAACCGCTGTTCAGCTCCCGGGACAAGTATAAATCCGGCACCGGCTGGCCGAGTTTTACCAAACCGCTGGTCCCGGAAAATATCGTTACCCGGGAGGACCGCCGTTTTTTCTTTTCGGTCCGGACCGAGGTGCGGAGCAAAAAAGGCGACAGCCATCTGGGCCATGTCTTTGACGACGGGCCGCCCCCCACCGGTAAACGATACTGCCTGAATTCCGCGGCCCTGCGCTTTATTCCGGTGGATAAACTGGCCGAGGAAGGATACGGGCGCTTCCTGCCGCTCTTCGAAAAATGACGGCGTCGCAACAAGTCGCCGGCAAGCGTTTTCCCTTCAGGCCGGGGAGTTATCTGCATGAAACCCACGCTGGGCTTCCGGACCAGCCATAAAAATATGAGGATAGGTGGATGACAAAAGATTTATTATTCGACCCGGTTTCTTTAGGCGACCTGCAACTGAAAAACCGGATTGCCCTGGCGCCGATGACCAGAGGCCGGGCCGGGGAGGAGCGGGTGGCCAATGATCTTATGGCCGAATACTATTACCAGCGGTCTGAAGTGGTAGCGGTTTTTGAGACAGGAGTGTAAGCAATGAACCGAACTCAAATAAGGAGAAGGTTCATGTCGCAAAACCGAACAAGTCACAGCGCAAAATTTAAGGCCAAGGTTGCTTTGGCCGCCCTGACGGAGGCAAAGACCCTGGCCGAGATTTCGAGTGAATATAAAGTTCACTCCACCCAGATCAGCCGCTGGAAACAAGAGATTTTAGAAAACGCAGCCG
>JAGXFP010000041.1 GCA_024637225.1 Desulfobacterales bacterium | reverse complement strand
CCGAGGGTGCCGGCCGCCCTTCCCCCCCCCCCCCGATCCGGGAGGGACGGGAAAGACCCGAAGTAAGTTTCGAGCCCCGCTGATGACTATAAGTTGACGGCGGGGCTTTTTTTTATAGCGATCAGAGGACACCGACATCCGGCCGCTTTTCAGGAGGCCGGGGTCTCGGCACTCGTTGATATGGCAGGATGATCAATATCATCGCCTCCTTGGATCTGGCTCGTTTTCGAACGCTCACGGCTTCAGGTTTTTTATGAAAAAGGCGGAATGCGCAAAACTGTTTGAAACAGCCGATTTTGTCGAATCGGATACATTTGCTTATGAGCGGGAGCTTTTCCGACAGGGAATCGGGCGGGTCGCCGGAACCGATGAGGCGGGGCGTGGTCCGTTGGCCGGACCGGTAGTGGCGGCTTGCGTGATTCTGCCCGCAGGGTGCGATTTCAGCCCCTTCAAGGATTCCAAGAAGATCTCCGCCGTTGAACGGGCCCGCCTCCATGGGCTGCTCCTGGAAAACGGGGCAGAGATCGGCATCGGGCATGGCACGGTTGAGGATATAGATCGGATCAATATCCTTCAGGCGTCGCTTCTGGCCATGAAAAGGGCAGTTGGCGCCCTGGCCGGCAAACCCGGTTTTCTGCTGGTCGACGGTAAATTTCCCGTGCCGCTGTTTATTCCCCAGAAAAGCCTGGTCAGGGGAGAGTCCCGGAGCGCTTCTATTGCCGCCGCCTCGGTTGTCGCCAAGCTGGAGCGGGACCGGTTGATGAAAAGCTATCATCAACAATATCCCCGGTACAACTTCGCCCGGCATAAGGGCTACCCCACCCTGGAACACCGGCAACTTCTCGAAAGATACGGTCCCTGCGAAATCCATCGCCGGGGCTTCAAGGGAGTAAGGGAGCACTGGCTCGGGCAATGACTGAAAAGCATCTCACCCTGGGACGGCGCGGCGAGGAGCTGGCCTGCCGTTTTCTGCAAAAGGGGGGCTATAAGATCCTGGAAAAGAACTACCGAGGCCATCTGGGCGAGATCGACCTGGTGGCCCGGGAGGGGGGCTGCCTGGTGTTTGTCGAAGTCAAGACTCGCAGTACCACCGCTTTCGGGCATCCCCTTGAGAGCATTAATCCTCGCAAACAGCACCAGTTGAGCAAGGTCGCCGCTGAATATCTCGCCGCCCACGGCGGAGCTGAGCAATTTTGCCGCTTTGATGCGGTGTCGATCCTGCTGGTCAGCGGGGAGCCGCTGATTGAACTGGTCAAAAACGCCTTCGAAATTAATGGGGGCAAGGGTCGATGAGCCGATTGCTTGGCATTACCATGGGCTGTCCGGCCGGGATCGGTCCGGAGATCATTGTTCGTTACTATCAGCGCCATATCGAGTCCCGGGTCTATTCACCGGTAGTGCTTGGCGATCCGGCGGTGCTTGCGCGCTCTGCCGCTGAACTCGGCCTGGAGGTTGATATTGTCCGGTGGCAACCGGGTGAGAAGGTACGGGAGAGGACCCTGCCCGTCATGCCCCTCTCCGAGCTTGGCGGAAAACTGCAATGGGGACTACCCACCCTCGCGACCGGCAAGGCCATGGCCCTGTACATCGAAGAAGCGGTTCGTCTCCTTGAAGCCGATATCCTGGCCGGGATGGTTACCTGTCCGATCAGTAAGTCTGCCCTGAACCTCGCCGGCTACCGATATCCGGGTCATACCGAAATGCTTGCCGCCCTGTGCGGCTGTGATGACTATGCCATGATGATGGCGGGGAAACGGCTGCGGGTTACCCTGGTAACCATTCACGTCGGTCTGGCCGAAGTGCCGTCGCTGCTTAGTGTGGAAAAAATCTTCAGACTGATAGAAATTACCGGCCGGTCGCTGCAACAAGATTTTGCCATTGAAAATCCGCGGCTGGCCGTGGCCGGGCTAAACCCCCACGCGGGCGAGGCCGGTTTGTTCGGCGCTGAAGAGCAGCATCTGATTGTACCGGCCCTGGCCCGGGCCAAGGCCTGCGGGTGGCAGGCGGAGGGGCCTTTCCCACCGGATACCGTGTTCAACCGGGCGGCCGCCGGCCAATATGATGCGGTGGTCTGTATGTATCATGACCAGGGCCTGATCCCCTTCAAGCTCCTTCATTTTGAGGACGGGGTCAATGTTACCCTCGGCTTGCCGATTGTCAGGACTTCGGTCGATCACGGCACCGCCTATGATATCGCCGGCCTGGGCAAGGCCAGCCCGGCCAGTCTGGCGGCGGCCGTCGATCTGGCCGCAAAGATCGCCGCCAACCGCGGCAGGTTTGCCGAAAAGTGATAAGTGTATTAATAATATCAGTGAGTTGTTTGTAGTTGACCGCAGGTCGGGGCGGCCGGTTTTAGCGCTGAAAACTATAAAAATATTATTCGATCGGGCCATGGCGGAACGCGGTATACTGATAGCATTCGAAGGTATTGACGGCACCGGCAAGTCGACCCAGATCGCTTTACTGGCCGACTATCTGACGGCGAGGGGTTACCATGTGACGACCACCAGGGAGCCGACCGACGGCCCATACGGCCGCAAGATCAGGTCATTGTTCGCCAGCCGTCATCATCTGACCGCCGAGGAGGAACTCGCGCTCTTCATGGCGGATCGGCGCGAACATGTCCGGGATTTGATTAAGCCGGCCCTGGCCGCGGGCAAAGTGGTTCTTACCGATCGCTATTATCTTTCGACCGCTGCATATCAGGGTGCTCTCGGGCATGATCCCGCCAGGATTATTGCCGAGAACGAGAAGTTCGCCCCGATTCCGGATCTGGTTGTCCTGTTGGAGCTGTCTCCGGCGGAGAGCGTCCATCGGATTCAGGATCTGCGCGGCGACTCCCTGAACGATTTCGAGCGGGAGGATGTCCTTGCCGCGGTGGCCGCGATCTTTGCCGGATTTGAGATGGATAACATCGCCAGGGTCGACGCGGCTGCTTCTCCGGACCAGGTTCATCGGCAAATTGTCGCTAAGGTGGATGAACTGCTGGTCTAGGCGAGCGAATTTATCAAAAAAGCTGTCATCTCGAGCGAATGTGAGAAACCTAGTTTGTTAATCCATTGGAATTACAACTGATTTCTCCGGTTGTCGAAATTTCTTTATGGCAATTCCGAGACTTTTTGCGAAGCCATTTAAAATTTTTTTTGCCTTACAGGTTTGCGCGGTCCTGGTCTTGATCCCATATACCCTGTGATTAGTTAAGTTAGCCGCCGGTTGCCGGAAAGTTTTTTCCCGGCGCAAAAATACCGGTCTTAAAGCATGCAAGGAATAATTATGAGAAACAATCTAGCGGCGATAGTCCTCTTTGCCATCCTCTGCACAGCCTGCGCCGGCGGTAATCACCAGCGTTCTTCCAGATTGGCCGGCGGGCTCGATTCCACCTCCGACGCGGTGGAGAGCGACTGCTCATATTTTTATTTCATGTGGGGCAGAACCGCCGAATTGGAAGGCAATCTCGAAGAGGCTCGCGAGGCCTATGAAAAGGCCTTGGTTTGTGATCAGAAAGCCGTCCACATCATGCATCGCCTGGCGGTGCTGCTGGTCAACATGGACAAGAAGGATATTGCCTCCGGCTGGATCAAGAGGATCATCGAGGTAAATCCCGACGATCTTTCCTCGTACGCCTTTCTCGCTAATCTTTATGCAAGTATGGAAGAATACGAGAAGGCCGAGGGAATTTATCTGAATATCCTCAAGAAAAATCCCGAAGACTATGACAGTATGTTAATGCTGGGCGCCCTGTACGCCAGGCAGCAAAAGTTTGACAAGGCCAGAGAGACCCTGAACAAGCTGATCGGGATGAATCCTGATTCCTTCGTCGCTTATCATTATCTGGCCAAGATATATATGGAAACCGGAAAGTTTGACAAGGCTCGGCAAGCTTATCAGCGGGCCCTGGAATTGAACTGGTCGCCGTTTCTCGCCTTTGAGGCAGCGGTCTTTTTGGAGCAGAGTGGTTTTCAGGAGGAGGCCCTTGAACTTTACCGGAAGATCATTGCCGAGGATGAAGCGAATGAGCGGGTTAGAACCATGGCCGTCTCCCTGCTTTTACGGATGGATCGCCTTGACGAGGCCATCGTCGAACTAGAGGAAATGCTGCCCGTTGCCAGCGACCCTCTTAAAATTGAACTGAATCTGAGCCGGCTGCTTCTTGATCGTGAGAGGTACGACGAAGCCATTTTCCATCTGGGTAATATCCTGGCCAACGATCCCGATTTTCCCGATGCCCGCATCCTGATGGCCGTTGCCTATCATGACAAAGGTGATGTGGCGGCGGCGGTCGACCATCTGAAGAAAGTGACGCCAAGCTCCGATGAATATGAAAACGCCACGGTCTTTCTGGTCAGGATTCTGGAGGAAGAAGGAAGACATGAGGCGGCGATCGAATTGCTGCGCAAGAGGATTTCGGATCCGGAAACCCGACGAAGAAGCTTTTATCCGGCCCTGGCCGCGCTCCTCCATGACCGGCAAAGAACCGGGGAAGGCAAGGCGGTTTTTCAAGAGGCGCTCAGTTTATACCCCGATGACAAGGAACTGCTTCTCGACTACGCCCTTTTCCAGGACGAAACCGGAGATGTCGACGGCGCCCTTGCCGCCATGGCCAAAGTGCTGGATCTCAGTCCCGATGAACCGTATGCCTTGAACTATATGGGATATACCTGGGCCGAGCGCGGCGAAAACCTGGACCAGGCGTTGGAATACATCCGCAAGGCCCTGGAGATCAAGCCGGGTGACGGTTTCATTCGCGACAGTCTGGGCTGGGTGTTATTCAAGATGGGCCGCTACGAAGAAGCCGTTAAGGAGCTGCAGAAAGCCCTGGAAATTGAAGCCGAGGATCCGACCATTAACGAGCATCTCGGTGATGTATATTATCGAATGGGCAAGGTGAAAAAGGCCTTGGCCGCCTGGAACAGGGCACTGGAACTCGAAGAGGACAAAGAGAAGAGAGCCGCCCTCCTTGAGAAAATCGAGGCCGCCGCCAAGTGATTGCCGTTTTTCGCAATGTTCCGCCCCTTGTCCTTTTGCTGATCGTCCTGACCGGCTGCGCCGGACTGCCGGCCCGGCTGCCGATGTCGGATACCGCAAGCCTTGCGGCCAGGGAATCCTTTAAAGAGATGATCGTCCGCCAGCGCCGATGTGACAACAGTGCCGATGCCGAACTGACCGTCACTCTCGATTCACGATTTTACCGGGGGACCATGAATGGTTATCTTCAGACCATGGCCCCATCTTTTCTGAATCTGGTCGGGATGAATCCCCTCGGCCAGCCTCTGGTCGTACTGGTCAGTGACGGAGAGCAGTTTACTTATGCCCTGCTCTCCGAAAGGCTGATTTATCACGGAGATGTTGATTCCGAGGCCTACTGGCGCAATGCGCCCAGTGGAATTGACCCGAGCAATATTTTTTATACCTTGATCGGCCGACTGGCGCCAGGTGAGGTGAGAATTCTTTCGACCGGTAACGATGAACAGGGCCGCGGCGTCTGGTTGGAGCTTGCCCGCGACTCCGGCAGTAGCCGCAGCCTGGTGCTTTTCGATCCCGAGCGGCTGCTGATCCGCCGATATCTGAAGCTTGACGAGGAGGGCGGGGTGGCGCTGGAGATCGTTTATGACAGGTACGGCGCCGGAGAGTGCAGCCTTCCCGGCCGGCTCACCGCGGTAAGCGGTGATCATGCCGGTGAATTGACGATCCGGCTGGATGACTGGCGGACCGGTTTCCCCTCCTCGCCGGCCGACTTCGAACTGGAACTTCCCCCGAGTTTTAAAAGAGTGAAAGTAAATTGAGTATCGACGACATTCTTCCCCTGGTCAGCCGACCGAGCCGCTATGCCGGTAATGAGTTTAATATCGTAAAAAAAGAGTGGCACCTTGCCGGACTGCGCTGTGCCCTGATCTTTCCGGATCTTTACGAAATCGGCATGTCCCACCAGGGCTTGCAGATCCTCTACCATCTGCTGAACAATCATCCCGGCGTCCTGGCGGAAAGGGCTTACGCGCCGGCACCGGACATGGAGAAAGTCCTGCGCGACAGCGGCCGGCCCCTTTTCGCCCTTGAATCCCATCGCCCTCTCGGGGAATTCGATCTTCTCGGCATAACCCTGCCCTACGAGCTCTGTTACACCAATATCCTGACAATTCTCGATCTGGCCGGACTGCCCTTTCGCAGCCGGGATCGCGACCGGAGCCATCCCCTGGTGCTCGGCGGCGGCCCCGGTGCCTTCCATCCCGAAGCGGGGGCTGATTTTTTTGATGCCATTCTTCTCGGTGACGGCGAGGAGGCAGTCCTGGAGATTGCCGAGCTGATGCTGGCCGCCAAAAGCGAGGGCGCAAGCCGGCCCGAGATCTTAACTCGCCTGGCGGCGGTGGAAGGCGTTTATGTGCCTTCTTTTTTCGAACCGCTCTACGATCCTTCCGGCAGCTTCACCGGCATGCGCGGCTTGGCCGGACAGAATTCCGTCCGGCGCCGGATCCTGGCCGATATCGAAAGTACCGGCGGCGACCCGCCCCTGGTGCCCTTAAGCAGAATAGTTCATGACCGGCTGGGTATTGAGATCGCCCGTGGCTGTACGAGGGGGTGCCGGTTCTGCCAGGCCGGCATGGTCTATCGGCCGGTCCGGGAGCGTTCTCCCGCCAGGATTCTCGAATTGGCCGAACAGGGGATTAACGAAAGCGGTTTTGACGAACTCGCCCTGCTTTCCCTCAGTACCGGCGATTACTCCTGCATTTCCGAACTCCTGGTCAACTTGATGGACCGGCTGACGCAGGACCGGGTCTCGGTGTCGATGCCGTCCATGCGGGTCGGGACTCTCACCTCTGAGATTATGGATCAGATCAAACGGGTCCGGAAGAGCGGTTTCACCCTCGCTCCGGAGGCGGGGACCGACCGGTTGCGCCGGGTGATCAACAAGGGCATCACCGAGGAAGATCTGCTGACCACCAGCCGGGCGGCCTTCGGCCTGGGCTGGAAACTGCTTAAATTCTATTTCATGTTCGGGCTGCCCACCGAGACCGATGAGGATCTGGCGGCTATCCCGCTTCTTGCCAAACGGGCCCTGCAGACCGCCGAGCAGGGCGGGCGGCGCATCAATATCAGTGTCGCCACCTTCGTTCCTAAGCCGCATACCCCTTTTCAGCGGGCCCGGCAGCTCGGGATCGAGGAGGGTTTCGCCCGGATAGATTATCTCAAGAAAGAGGTCCGCGGGAAAAATTTCCAGCTCAAATGGCACGATCCCCGCCAGAGCTATCTGGAAGGGGTGATTTCCAGGGGGGACCGGCGCTTGTCCACCCTGATCGAAGAGGCCTGGCGGCGCGGCGCCCGCCTTGATGCTTGGACGGAACATTTTCGACTCGATACCTGGCTGGCGGCGGCGGATAGCGTCGGGATCGATCTTGACAGCTATTTGCGTCAGCGGGATGACAACGAGGTCCTGCCCTGGGCTCATCTGGACTGCCGGGTCGATCCAGATTTTATCGAGGAAGAGCAGCGCAAGGCGCTCGCCGGGATTTATACCCCGGACTGCCGGGTGCATGGCTGCCAGAAATGCGGCTTATGCGATTTCAAGACCATCAAGCCGGTGGTCGTGAAAGATTGCAAGTTGCCCGCACCACCTGCCGGAAGCGCCGCCCCCCCTCTCCAGGCCGGAGCGGCCGGGGACAATCGCTTTATCTATCGCTTTAACTACAGTCGGCTCGGGCCGGCTCGTTTCTCCGGACATCTTGAGGTAATTCAGCTTTTTTACCGGGTTCTGCGCCGGATCCGTCTGCCGTTGAATTTTTCCCAGGGTTTTAACCCGAGCCCGAGGGTGACTTTCAGCCCGGCTCTGCCTCTGGGCACCGAGAGCCGGGCGGAATATCTGCTGGTCGAATTGCATCGGATTCTGGCCGATCCCGAAGAGGTCAAGGCGGCCTTTAACCGGGAGTTGCCGGCGGGTTTCGTGGTGAATAGCGTGGCTCTCGATTCCGGCCGGGTTGAGCAAAGGCTTTTGACCTGTTATCATATCAGACTCCCTGAACCGATTAACCCGGCGGTGCTGGACTCCATTGGCGGGGACGGCCCCCTGGAAATCGAGGTGACAAGAAAGGGTCGGCGGCGGCGGATAGACGCGCGGCCGCTGCTGGGCGGGCTGACCATGATCGACGGGGAGCAGCTCGAAATGCAGTTGTTGACCGAGGGCGGCCAGGCGGCGCTGAAGCCCCTTGAGATCGCGGCGGCCCTCTTCGCTCTGACGGCTGAACAGTCAGCCCGGGCCATGGTCATGAAAATGTGGTGCCGGGAACGATGATGGCGCAAAAACTCCGATCTACTGCACCCCAAGGACACTTCCGTTGGGCGTAGCGCATTTTTGTTCGTTCAGTAGACCATATGTATGGCCTCGGTCACAAAAATGCACCACTCCTTGCACTCCCAAGGGTTCTGTTCAATCCTCCCTTGAGGAGGGCACTTCCGGCGGGGCGCATATGAAGTTTTTGCCTAGCCATCCGTGACTTTTTGCGAGTTTGTTAAAAATGACAAGTTCGAAAAAAAGTCATAATTGGGATGGCTAAGTAAAAAATCGTCAGATCCAAGGCGCGCGAATTTTGAGGAATGAAGCGTACTTCAGTACGCTGCAATGACGAGACAATTTGCAGCAACGCAGGAGCTGGCGACTTTTTGCGACGTCATCACTTTTTACTGTTTCTGTTCAAGGTTAAAGCCCCCGCCTTTCAGGCGGGTAGCATTATGCTAGCAGTTTGCTTATACTGCTTCGTATGGAATATCGGCAAGGAAGTCATACGAAGTATAAGATAGAATACCACTTTGTTTG
>JAGXFP010000040.1 GCA_024637225.1 Desulfobacterales bacterium | reverse complement strand
TCTTGAACTGATCCGCTATATTCATCTTAATCCGCTCCGCGCCAGGCTGATCAGCGACTATGATGAACTTCAATCATATCCGTATGGCGGCCACAGCGCCATCATGGGCAAGGTGAAGCGGGAATGGCAGGATGTCGATCTTGTTCTTGCCCTGTTCGATGCCGAGATTCTCTCGGCACGATCGGCATATCGACAGTATGTTCACGTAAAGTTGGTAAAGTTGGGGACGTTCTTCAGATTATAAGTTTCTTGCCTTAGGTATTTTTTTGTGATACATTTTCAACATGCCACGTCAAACGAGAATCGATGCCCCTGGGGCTCTTCATCACATTATTGTCAGGGGTATCGAACGGAAGAAGATTTTCAAGGATGATGCGGACCGGGACAAGTTTCTTGAACGCCTGGGCGGTATCCTTGCCGATACGAAAACCCCCTGCCTGGCCTGGGCAATAATCCCGAACCATTTGCATCTGCTTCTACGGACCGGCGCCACTCCGATTTCATCGGTTATGCGGCGTTTATTAACCGGCTACGCCGTCTACTACAATCGGCGCCACCACAGGAGCGGCCATCTTTTCCAGAATCGCTATAAATCCATTCTCTGCCAGGAGGATGCCTACCTTCTTGAACTGATCCGCTATATTCATCTTAATCCGCTCCGCGCCAGGCTGATCAGCGACTATGATGAACTTCAATCATATCCGTATGGCGGCCACAGCGCCATCATGGGCAAGGTGAAGCAGGAATGGCAGGATGTCGATCTTGTTCTTGCCCTGTTCGATGCCGAGATTCTCTCGGCACGATCGGCATATCGAAAGTATGTTCAGGATGGCATCGTCCTGGGCCGGAGAAAAGATCTTGTCGGCGGCGGATTGATTCGCAGCCAAGGTGGCTGGGCGGCGGTGAAAGCGCTTCGAGGGGCCAAGGATTATCGGAAAGGCGATGAGCGGATTCTTGGCGATAGTGATTTTGTCGAGGAGGTTCTGCGCAAATCCGAGGAGAAACTGGAAAGGACCTTTCGGCTTAAGGCCCAGGGGGTTGATTTTGACCAAGTGATGAAACGGGTTGTCGGACTTCTAGGAGTATCCGGCACGGAAATGCTGGCCGGCGGAAAGAAAAGGCAAATTGTTCTGGCGCGGAGTTTACTGTGTTTCTGGGTGACAAGTGAATTAGGAATAAGTCAGGCCTGGCTGGCACGGAGGCTCGGGCTATCGCAACCGGCTGTCAGTTTGGCGGTTGAGCGAGGAAGAAAGGCTGCTGAAGAGAAGAATTACATGCTTGTTGAATAACGAAACTTATAATCTGAAGAACGTCCCCAGATTTAGATTATGTAACCAGATTCATTCCTCTGAATTATTTTTTTCCGGTACGGAATACATCTCGGATAATTTCATTCCTCCCTTGATGCCAAAATCCAGTGTTCTGATGGGAAAGGGTATGGTGATATCGTTATTGTCAAAATGCTTCTTGATTTCCATTATTGCCTGGCTGCGTGCCTTCAGATAATCTATCTGTTTATTGAAAGGAATCCAGAACCGCACCTGAAAGTTAATGGAACTGCTGCCGAATTCCTCAAAAAATATTTCGATTTCCTTGTTAGTCAGAATACCTGGAACTTTACCGACAGCTTCCCGGGTTATTTTTTCCACCTTTTCAAGATCATCGCCGTATGAGATCCCGACTCCGAGATCTACCCGTCTTTTGCCCAGCAAGCTGTAATTTTTGACGGAGTTTTCATATATCAATTTATTCGGTATGAAAATCGACTGACCCTGAAAGGTACGGATCATCGTATCGCGCAGATTAATCCCTTCGACGATGCCCATAAAGTCATTGGCTTCGACGATATCCCCGACCCGGAAGGGATAATCCTTGCGGAACACCAGGGTTATGCCGGCGATGAAGTTGGCCGCTATGTCCTGAAAAGCAAAGCCGATGACAATGCCCAGAATACCGACACCGGCCAAGACTGAAAAAATAACCTGGTCGAGCTTGAGGATTTTAACGGCAACAAGAGCGCCGAAAAGCAAAACCGTCAATCGGGTCATCGTACTTAAAAAGTTGACCAGAGCCTTATTGTCGACAATGCGGTTCAGAAGATTTCTGACGATATTCTGGGTGTTTATGGCTAGAAAATGAGCAACGGCCAGTGTGATTACAGCCAAAATGAAATTGGGAAGCAATAAGATAAATCCTTCCAGCCAGGAAGAAAATTTATCCTGAAGCAGCTCTAATGCGTCCTGTATGCTCTGCATGGCATATTCCAAATGTTATCCGGCGTGAAAATCCCTGGACCATGATTCATCTTCTTTATTATTTTACAAAAATTATGCCGAATTTTTCGAAAAATTTGCCGGGTTCCTTCTAATGGAAGTGTTAATGGGTCAGGCTACGCTATTATTTGAAATTGAATTCCGGATTCAAGCATGCTGAAAGCGGAATGAAGTGAGATCTGCTTAAGGTAGATGGGGGAGAAGCGAGTTCCGGGGGCATCATATTTAATTACTGATCCAACCGAGTGTCAAGGGGAAGCAAAGGGACTTTTATCTATTTATCTTTCGCTCCCATGATCTTTTTCAATAGTATCGAATCCGCCTTAAAAGTCTATGAGGTCTAGGAGGCGAAGGCGGGACGGAGTTCCGTCATTTCGGGAGAGTGGTCCAAATGCAACTTGTATAAGCGTGGACTCTGTCCCGGAACAGCATGGGGGCATTGGAATTTAAAAAAATCGGGACCAGCTTAATTTGACTTACAAATTTTCATATTGATATATTTAGCTATAACCCTCCGGATGAGGAGTTTAAAGCGCGGATTAAAAAAAACAGGCCATAAACGAGCAAAAACAATTTGAGGTGCAAGGATATGAAAAAGAATGGAATTACCAAAACGATCATTTTTTCCCTGGCCACCGCATTGATTCTGACGGCTTCTACCGCCGTTGCGAGTTCGCATGAGATGCCCGGCGCCGATGCCGAAGCTTTCTGGAAATACGTCACCGAAAAGAATTCTTATACGGAATGGGATTTTTGGCCCGGGAAGGAGGAGATGTACGAAGGAACCCATCCCCACGGCGCGTATCTGAAGCTTTACGTCAACAAAAAAGCCCTCAAGGCCCTCAAGGCAGGAGAGGAAATGCCGAACGGGGCCATTGTCCTGAAGGAAAATTACGGTAAAGACGGCAAAACCCTGATGGCCATAACTCCCATGTACAAGGTCGAAGGCTTCAATCCCGAAGGGGACGATTGGTTCTGGGCGAAATATAAGGCCGACGGCAGCGTCGAGAAGGCTGGGAAAGTGGACGGCTGCATAAAATGTCACGAAAAGGTCAAGGATAACAACTGGATCTTCAACAAGGTTAAATAAGGCGCGATTCAGAATGCTTCTCATCCATCCGGCCATCCAGACAATCGCCATCCTTATCGCCCTGTACGCTTTCTGGATGGGTTCGAAGCGGGCTCTTGCCGTCCATTTCCACAAGAAGGCGGTCTTTCCCTGGAAACGTCACATCTGGACCGGGAGGATCGCCTTTTCGCTTCTGCTGATCGGATTTTTTGTGGGCATGGCCATGGTGAGGATCCATTGGGGCAACAACCTGATGACCCTGGGCCACGGGAAAATGGCCCTGGTGACCCTGCCCTTTATCGTAGCCGGCTTTATCATGGGCGAAATGCTGGCCCGGAAAAGCCCTCATCGGGACAAGTTGAGGGTAGTGCATGGATTGAACAATCTCCTCGTCCTGATTCTCCTCTTCAATCAGGCCCGGCTCGGCATCGAAGTTTACCGACTGTTCGTGGCCGGTCTGTGAAAGATGTCCGAGGGCTGCATTTATCCGGTCCGGAGTGACTCGGCCCCCGCAGGATATCTTCGCTCTTCCGCTATCCAATGACCGAATCAGTTAATTTCCCAGGAGCGTCCTTCCATATATCACTTTTTTAAATGACCGCGGGACATCCTTCAGATTATAAGTTACTTGCTGTGAATTTCTTTTCTCGAGAAATTGCCGGCTATCGGCAGCTGGCTGTCAGTTTGGCGATTGAGCTGTGAAGAAAAAATGCCAAAGAGAAAAATCACATGCTCCTTTTATAGAGAAACTTTTAATCTGAAGAGCATCCCCAACTTCGCATGAATAATATTTCGAATAATTTAGAATCAATTGGCTTCGGCAAATGGTTTCAGGACAAGATTCCCCATGGGGTCTTGGATCAATTTGACATAGCACGAGTGGTCGCTGTTCACAAAGATAGCTATACCATAAGCAATGGAGAAGTTGATGTTCTAGCGGAGTTGATAGGTAAACTAATATTTAGTGCTTCCTCTCCTGTTGATTATCCAGCGGTTGGCGACTGGGTTCTTGCAAATTTTTATGACGAAAACACCTTCGCCATAATTCACCAGATCTTACCTCGTAAGTCTTTATTAAAAAGAAAAACCCCAGGCAAAAAAGTTGACTTCCAGTTAATTGCCGCGAATATCGATTTTGCATTCATTGTGCAATCCCTGAATGAAAATTTTAACCTCCGGCGCCTTGAACGTTATCTGGTCATGGTTAACGATGGTAAAATTCAACCAATTGTACTGTTGAGCAAGAGTGACCTGCTCGATCACGAAGCTATTACGGGCATAACCGAAGAAATTCATAAAATCATGCCAGACCTGCAAGTTATCCCCTTCAGTAACCAAAATGAATCCTATTTGGACAACGTAAAAAGAATTATGCAAGCTGGTCTAACCTATTGTCTACTGGGATCGTCTGGAGTTGGCAAAACAACCTTAACAAATAATCTGATAGGCAAATCAAAATATATAACAAAAACAGTTAGCAAAAAAGAGAGTAAGGGAAGGCATGCAACTACGCATAGGCAATTGATTAAACTGGATTTTGGCGCACTGGTAGTAGACACACCAGGGATGCGAGAGCTGGGAAACTTTTCGGTAGCAACAGGTCTGGGTGAAACCTTTTCCGAGATAACCGAGTTTTCAGAAAAATGTCAGTTTAATGATTGTACTCATGTTAACGAAAAAGGTTGTGCAGTATTAAAAGCCGTTGAGGATGGGCAGCTATCGGCTGAGAGATACCAGAACTACATAAAAATGAACAAGGAATCCACTTTCAATGAAATGTCATATCTTGAGAAAAGAAAAAAAGATAAACAGTTTGGAAAATTCATTAAAACTGTGATGAAGCATAAGAACAGTCAGAGATAGCACATAACAAAAAGCACTTAAGGTGGAAAGTTTGGCCTCGACCAATTTTCCGCTCAGTGCAGCCGTCAGGACAAAATGATTAGTGAGGAAGAATGACGTTGAGGCGAATCTTGCTGCTTTGCGGTATTCTTTCCCCCCTCTTTTATACAATCGCAGACACTTTAGCTGGATTGCAATGGAAGAGCTACAGCTTTCGAGATCAGACTATCAGTGAGCTGGGCGCCATCGGAGCTCCGTTAAGACAACTCTTCTCAGCCCTCTTAATTCCAACCTATTTACTGTTTCTTTTTTTGGTGTGGGGGTCTGGCAATCGGCAGAAGGCCGACGCAAGCTAAAGATAGCAGCCGGACTACGTAATTGCGTTCGGTACTATAGCCATCACCATTGGACCATTTGTATCCATGCAACTGCGTGGCACCGAACAGGGGCTGGCAGGGGCGTTGCACCTTATCGAAGGAGGCGTAGAAATGCTTATTCTCCTCACCGCGATGGGATTCGCATCGGGAGATCTCGATCGAAAGTTCCGCCTCTACACAATCTTCACAATTGTTTTAATGTTAATCTTTGGAGCATGGAGCGGAATGGATTCCCCGCTTGTCGTGGCCGGCCTCCCTACCCCATGGCTCGGGGTTAAAGAGCGTATTATGTGGTATTCATATCAACTGTGGTTCATCGTCCTTTCTCTCAGGCTGCTTCAACAAAGAACTTAGCGAGCGGCGAACATGGTAATTGATAGTAGTTTGGCCATTCCATTGGAGCCGGTCACGCATTCCAGCCGAATTCGGCCAGGAGTTCCGGAATCCGCAGTGGTTTTGCAGGAGTTTCGGGGACGCCAGAACTAATTTTTGACCCGCTTTTCCAGATAAACCTTGAACTGCTGGCCCAGGGGCGATGCGGCGGAACCGATTATCAATTAAATTGTTGAAACAGTGAAATCCCCATGTTTTTTTGTCCAATTCGGATAGGTGTCGTCGAAAGTTGTCTCCAGGACCTTCACCGTTGTTGGCGCGTCTTTTAAAACCTTGAAATTGATTTTTGCGATCAGGCCGGACGAATCGGCGGGGAGATATAACGAGTCATCCGTGGTCTGGAACTTGAAAATAATGCCTGACTTATCGGTTTCCGAAATATGTGTTGTTTCCATGCCGAACCCATAGCCCTGCATGAATACGCCGGCGTATTCGAAAGAGTAGTACTGGAGGATGGCCGGATCGTATTCCAGTTCAATGGTCAGGCTGTATATTTTTTCGGGTGTATCTTTGAGCTTGACCGTCGTGGAAGTGTAAATATCCGCGACGCTTCCCGTGAAATCCTCGACCTCAATGTTTCCGGAAAGAATTGTCCCGCTGCCGGATATGTCGGTATTTCCATAATCGGGATCATATTCTGGGTTATATTCGGGATTGTAATCCGCTCCACCACATGCGGCGATCGAGAACAACGCTAAAACAAAAAACAAATAGTAGATGGCCTTCATCCCATACCTCCTGATTTCAATGATGATCGACAGGAAGGATAGGATAATTTCCCCTTTATGGGAACATTTTTATGCTAACATTTCTAAAAGAAGGGCCAACGGTATCGCACGACAAGGAAAGTGATGAGTTGAGCGGGACTATGGACTAGCGGGAAATATAATTTACCGGTGAATTCTAAAAGAAGGGGCACCTCAGCTTTTGTTCTTCCCGGCCATTTTGTTCTAATTCTTCGGTGGTAAGCATTCAACCGGGCTGGCGGTCAAAGCTGCTGCGATCCCAAAGGAAAGTGTCCACTACCGCAAAAAAAATCGCCCCCTGAACAGGATAAATTTCTTTTATTGTGCTAAATTTAGTGCTCTGCCCCTGCCTTGCAGGGGCAATCTCATTTACTTAAATTTCATCTTATGAATAACCATTTTGATCCTGAAACAGAAAAGCGCATCGCCGAAGAGGTGGAACGCCGTGTTGCCGCCCGCCTTAAAGAAAGCGAACTGATCGGCAATGATATCACTGAACAGAAGCGAGTCGAGAATGAACTGCGGGCGGAACAGGAGAAGAGTGAGCGCCAACTTACACAGATGAATGCTATCCTCAATCAGATGACCGAGGGTTTGGTAATCTTCGATCAGCACGGCAATCTGCTCGACATGAATCCTGCAGCTCTCGAAACTCACGGGTTCGACAGCGTAGAAACTCTGCGGAAACATCTTAATGAGTTGACTGAAATTTTCGAGTTGTTCGACCTCCAGGGTCGGCAGCTTCCTGTTGAGGAATGGCCGATCGGCCGTGTCCTGAATGGAGAGACCATCGATTCCTATGAAGTGAGGGTCCGGCGGCTGGACACCGGCAAAAGCTGGTTCGCCTCCTACGGGGGCACCTCAATTCGAGATCAGAATGGCAATCTACTGCTCACTATTGTTACCCTGCGCGATATCACGGAGCACAAACTTGCCGATGAGCAACTGCTTGAAAAAGAGGAACGACTCCGGATTGCGCTGGAGGCGGCGGATCTGGGGGTGTGGGACTTGGACGTCGAAAATGACGCCGCTCACCGATCGCTGCGCCACGATCAGATATTCGGCTATGATGAACTTCAGCCGCAGTGGGGTTTGGAGATCATGCTACGTCATGTGTTGCCGGAGGATCGCCCTATCGCTCAGGAAGCCCACAGGCGGGCTGCAGAAACAGGCGTTCTGTCATACGAAGTGCGGGTGCAATGGCCGGATGGAAGCATTCATTGGATTTCACCGCATGGGCGGATGCATTATGACAGTGAAGGCCGTCCCTCGCGCATCACCGGAGTGGTGGCCGATGTAACCGAGCGCAAGCAGGCCGAGGAGGAAAGGGAACGTCTCATTGAGGACCTGGCCCGCTCCAATCGGGAACTGGAGCAGTTTGCCTATATCGCCTCTCACGATTTGCAGACTCCGCTCCGCACGATTTCCAGTTTCGTGAATCTCCTGGCCCGCCGCTACCAGGGCAAGCTCGGCCCGGAGGCCGACGAGTATATCTCCTATGCCGTAGAAGGTGCAGCCAGAATGCGCCATCTGATCCACGACGTCTTAGAATATTCAAGGGTGGGCAGCCAGGGCAAAGCCATACAACCGACAGACTGCCGAGCCGTTTTTGACCAGGCGCTTGCCAATCTGCGGGAGGAAATTGTGGAGAGCGGTGCAAAAATCACCAGCGATGACCTGCCCGCAATTCCGGCCGACTATTCCCAGGCAGTACAGCTGTTCAGCAATCTGCTGGGTAACGCCATCAAATACCGGAAGAAAGAGGAGCCGCCCCGCATCCATATTTCTGCAGAGCAGAGGGAAAATGATTGGCTTTTCAGTGTTCGAGACAACGGCATCGGCTTTGAACAGCAGTATGCCGACCGTATATTCCAGGTCTTTCAGCGCCTGCATGCGGTGGGCGAATATCCCGGCACCGGCATCGGCCTGGCTATCTGCAAGAAGATCGTGGAAAGGCACGGCGGTGAGATCTGGCTGGAATCTGCTCCGGGAGAAGGGACCACCTTCTTTTTTACCTTTCCAGGGAAAGTACAATGAACAGAGAGCCTATCGAGATCCTTATGATCGAAGACAACCTCAGTGATATAGTTTTAGTGCGGGAGGCCCTGAACGAAGGGAAAGTGCGTAAAAAGATTCATGCTGTTTGCGATGGCGTTCAGGCCATGGATTTCCTTTACCGACAGGGAGATTTTGCGGAAGCGCCGCGCCCCGACCTCATTTTGCTGGACCTGAATATTCCCAGAAAGAATGGCTGGGAAGTATTGGTTGAGATTAAAGCGGACCCGGAACTGTGCTCCATCCCCGTGGTAGTGCTCTCCACCTCCCAGGAGGAAGAGGACATCTCCAAATCCTATAGTTCGCATGCCAACTGCTTTATCACTAAGCCGGTAACCTTCGACGGCTTTCTTGAAGTGATGCGGGGCCTTGAAGATTTCTGGTTCAAGCTTGTCAGCCTGCCGCCCCGTAAATAATATGAAAAAAATAGCCATCTTAATTATTATAACGGTCCTGGGATTTGTTTACATCCAGGAGAAGGACGTCTTTCTCCCGGCGATCTTCTCTTGGAGTAATGGCTCCGGCAGTGCTATTCAAACAGCTTTTAACAACAGGCAAAGCGATCTTCAAGTTCGGGATTCAGGTGTAGTAACGAGGGTTTTGCCTGATGATCTTGAAGGGTCGCAACACCAAAGATTCATATTGAAACTGGAAACCGGACAGACAGTTTTGATATCTCACAATATCGACCAAGCACCCAGGATAAGTGGCTTGAGGACAGGTGATACGGTCGAGTTTTATGGTGAGTACGAGTGGAACTCGAAAGGTGGTGTAATCCACTGGACGCATCATGATCCCAATAACCGCCACCTTGGTGGTTGGTTGAAGCACAATGGCAGCACCTATCAGTAGCAATGCAACCCGGCCTTTCAGCGATTACTGGCTAACGCCTCTGCTCCGCTGAAGGCAGCTCTAAAAGGAATAAATATTTACGTGGAAATCCACCGGCCGCTGCACCGCCGATGATTACCGGTGTACGAAACCTCCAAACAACTTCCGCATCACGATTCTATTCTGAGTGGTCCCGGACCGGGAAAATCGCGAAATCATGACCGCCGCCTCTCCCTCTATTACTTGATGTTTGATGAGACAGCATTATTCGAAATAATAAAGGTACTTACTTCTTGACGAAAATCGCTTTTCCGTGCGAGGATTTCATAGCGAATGGGACATTTCTCGCATAACAGGGCCGCCGACAGCACACCGGTCAAAGCAATTTATCTCTCAAGAGGAACGTTTATGAAACCAGGAATTCCAGCCAACCTATTTCCCACCGTATTGCTTCTCTGCGTAATCACCTACTTGCCCGGCTGCGCGACAACCAGCATGGAGCGGGCCACAAAAACCACCGAGACCACCCAGAAGGTGGAAACGGATTACCGGGAGACCAGTTTACAGATCATTGCCACCAACGCATCGTTGGAGAAACTCGTCCTGGCATCCCCGAATGATATCAAGAAAGCCTACGAAGACTATGCCAAAAATGTCAATAAAATGGAAAAACTGAGCGCACGATTGAACGAGCATACCGAAAAGATGCAAAACCAGCGCGAAGAATATTTTTCGGAGTGGGATAGTTCGTACACAAACCCCAGGATCCAGACGCTCAGTGAGCGCCGACGCAACGAGTTACGTCAGACCTACGCAAAAATCCCCGAAGCCAGCATAGGTGTAAAAGGTACTCTGAATTCCTATTTGACTGACATCAGAGATATCCAAACCTACCTTTCCAACGACCTTAGCCCCCAGGGGATCGAGGCCATCAAACCGTTCGTCCGGAAGGCTATATACGACGGCGAAAGGGTGCAGGAATCAATCGAGCCCCTACTGGAAGCCTTCGAACAGGTCAAAGCCGTGATTTCCCCGGAATAAAATCGGGATAATACAGTCCGGTTCCCGGCAAGAAGGCTGTCTGCCCGCCCCGGGGCCGCTTGCTCGTTCACTGCACCGCTTCTTTGATCTCGTGTTCCATTTCGGGGGTTATTTCGGTGGAACGGGGGGGCAACTTCGCCTCCCCCCGTTCTCCATTGCGTGCAATATCATCCAGGAGCAGTTTCATCTCGGCTATTTCGCGGAGCTGAGACTCGATGATCTGGTCCCCCAGCTTGCGAACCCGTGGATCGCTGATGATCGCCTTCCGTGCGTTATTTATGGCAATTGAGTGGTGGGGAATCATAGACTTCATAAAGTCGACATCCCCGATTAGCGACTGACTTCTATTCGCGAACAGCAAAAGCACCCCTGACAGGGTGGCCAAAACCAGAACCGCGATTTTGGTCCCCATCCCTTTGTACATCGACCACATGAAGGACAGCATCACGATGGTCATGACGCACCCCATAACCAATGAAGCGACCAGACGGTTTATACTGAACGTTGCGTGATCGGGCGAGTAGACGAGCTGATACATCAAGAAAAACATGATAAAAGTCGAGGTCGCGATCATCGCCGCAAATCGGCTCCAGCCCATTCCCATCATCTCCTTTTGCTGGTCCATTCTTGCTCCTCCTTCGCGCGTGAAGTGTGATCCAACGAGTCTGTAGAAAAAACATCGACAAAAACCATCCGGATAGCCGGAAATACTTTTTTAGCTCAACTGTCTGTTTTCAATTCTTAAAAATTCTACTCATAGCACCAGGTTGATTACTATGATTTTCTATACCTTTATCCTGAATCCGTGAGCGTTCGAGAACGGTGCAAATGCAAGGCGGCTACGATGTTGATAATACTGATGGTATATCAACGAGTTGCCAACGCCGCACCCCAAGGGTTCAGTTCAATCCTCCGGCACTTCCTGCGGGGCGCAGATGCGCCGTTATCGGGCGCCCCGCAGGGTGGCGAGTGCATCCTAGCCACCACGGGTCACTATATTTATTTGACGTAAAAACTATCATATACCGTGAATCAATGCACTAAGCTGTCACGAATTCAGGTTTATGGCTATCAGTCGTATTCCGTTCCGAACTTGCTGATCTTTATCAACACGCAGGTTGGAGTGTGCCTGCGAACCTCCATCAAATATTTCACGCAAGTTCGGCTGCCATGAAAAATCGGCAAAAGCAGTTGAGGCAAGTCCCCTTTTGGATTTTCCATTAATTAAACCCTGATATCAGATAGTTATATGAAGTTTTCGGAATTCACCAAACACTTCCTTGATTGGAGGTGAAAAGGATATTAAACGACCGAACTGGGACGGCGTGAAAAACTAATACCCGCTGGTGTTGATTTTATGGGAAAGAGGTGGAAAGCGTCTTGACTTATTGCAGCGGAGTCAGCGAAAATTCTATAAGAAAAGGGACAAGAATTCATTTCTGCCGGCTGTTAGCATTATGAGCATATGCAAGGCCGGGAGACAGGTCTGGAGCACTCCGAAAATGGTGCCTGATCTTTAGGCCAGGCCAGGCGGGGTGGGACTGGAAAATTTTCCGCGGGCTATTGGGCAACAGTCTATTGGACAAGCCGAACGAGGTTATCCATGAAGAAAGAGATCCGCTTTTTCACGATCGCTATCGCCGTGGTTCTTCTTCTGGGCGGAACTGCTCTGGCTGTCTGGTACTACGATACCTACCGGGTGGTTGATGTCACCGACGAAACCATCGTCCTGGAACATCCCGACGGCAATAAAGTCGAAATCGATAAATCCCGGCGGCCTTACCTGGAAAAGGGCGACGAGGTCCGATACGATAAATATCGCAACCGTCTAGGCAGGACCCTTGATGTCTGGTACTACGACAACTACGAAGTGGTGGGGGTTACCGACAACGCATTCGTCCTCGAAGGTGAGGACGAAGGCAGGGTCGAGATCGACAGGTCGAGGCGGCCCGGGTTGAAAAAAGGGGACAGGGTACGCTACGACAAGGAAAGTGATGAGTTGGGCAGGACTCTGGACTAGCGGAAAAAAAATTTAACCGGTGAATTCTAAAAAGAAGGGGCAGGTCCGCAACTGGTTTTCAAACAGGTTATCTTTTATCGACTTTCTCCCGATGCCCCTGGTTTCATCAACAGCAGTCCATCTAAAATTACAAATCATCGATTAGATAATATTATTCAAAGCCGGTCACTCTTTTAGCCAATACTATCCAAAAACCCTTTTCCCAACATGTTCCCTAACCAGAACCCTCTCGGATAAACATCGGAGTTTCGGATAAATACAAAGGGCTTTAACATTTAGTTAAATTCCGGTATTTAAATTGCATATTTATCCTTATACCCCGCAAACTATCGCATCTTGCTCGTTATTTTACGTGCCGACTGCGTTGCGCGTTCCGTTTACAGAGCGCTGCTATGCGCCGCAAGTCGCGCCTTGTCGGCCCGCAAAATCCCTTTGCAATCTTGCAAGGCTTTATGGTTTACGGGGTACTAATCAAAATAAAAGACAGGAGGTAGAGATATGTCACTTATACCCACAGGACATAAGTTTCGTACGAGCAGACAAGCTGCTCAACTTAGCTTGAAAGCGAAGAAGTTGTTAATGACCGCGGCAATATTGTCCGCAGCAGTACTCCTCAGCGGCTGCCATGGCCCCTGGTTCCCCGGCCACGGCAGAGGCCACGGCAGAGGCCATGGCTACTACAATTGCCATCACGATTCACCGCGATACCAAGCCGGCCCCCGCCGCTATCGCTATTCAGATGACAACATTTATTGGAGGAGATAACCATGCCGGCCAGAGGATTCGGCGGCTGGGGGTATGGCGGCTACTGTAACTTGGGTCCCTTCGAGGGGGGAGGCTGGTTTTTCGGCTGGATCATGCCCCTGCTCTTCTGGGCAGTGCTAATTTTTTTAGCCATCCAATTGATCAGGCTGCTGATTAGAAAGGGCGGCGATCATACCGGCGGAGAGAGCGCCCTGGATATCGCCAAAAGAAGATATGCCGCCGGCGAGATCAACCGGCAGGAGTTCGACGAAATGAGAGCAAAAATCTCCTGATTGTTCCGCCGGGCCGATTTCCCGAACATTCGCCCAAACTTCCCCTCCCGAACAGAACGGCCGGGCAAATCGCAATCTGTCGCGCCATGGCGTCCGGACTATTGCCGATTCAGCCCGGCCTCCCCTTTTTATTTTTCCACCCTGAGCAGAATTGCCTTTTCCAGACCCCCAACTTATATTAAGTTTGGTGATGTCGTGAAAAGTACCCAAAGATGGGCAGGCAATCCGATCTCCTGCATCGTGACGCGTTTTCGATGAATACAGCGTACTTCAATACGCTGCCATGACGAGACAATTTGCAGCAGCGCAGGAGCTGGCGACTTTTTGCGACACCATCATGGAGCCGGTACATAACCTAATCAATCATCTTAAGAAGGAAGGGGAAAATGATAAACAAAGCGATCCTGATCGGCAACCTCGGCGCGGACCCGGAAGTCCGATACACCCAGAGCGGTACGGCCGTGGCCAACTTCAATCTGGCCACCACCGAGACCTGGACCAAGGACGGCAACAAGGAAGAGAAGACCGAGTGGCACAGAATCGTCGCCTTTGGCCGTCTCGGCGAAGTCTGCGGCGAATACCTCTCCAAGGGCTCCAAGGCCTATATCGAAGGGCGGATCCAGACCCGGCAGTGGGAAGACAAGGACGGCAACAAACGCTATACCACCGAGATCGTTGCCCGGGAGATGAAGATTCTCACCCCCAAGGGAGGCGCCCAGGGCAATACCGGTCCCGACGATGAACCGCCGCTGCCGGAACCTTCAATGGGCGACGACGTCCCCTTTTAGTGGCGCTGTCCGTCGGTCTTGCGGCAATTACGAGACCGATAAAAAAAGCTGGGGATCGTACCGCTGACCGGCCGGATTCTAAAATCATTTGATGGACATGCCGGGACCCCTTATGGTTTGATTTATAAGGCGCGTGAATCAAATCAACCACTAAATTAATCAGAATATAAACTATGGATTACTACGAAATCTTAGGCGTCGACCGTAATGCCGACCAGGCCACCATTAAAAAGGCCTACCGCAAACTGGCACTGAAATATCATCCCGACAAGACCAAGGGTGATAAGGAATCCGAAGAAAAATTCAAACAAGTCAGCGAGGCCTACGCGGTCCTCTCCGATGAGCAGAAACGGAAGCAGTATGACACTTACGGCTCTGAGGGATTTCAGCAGCGCTACAGCCAGGAGGATATATTCCGGGACTTCGACCTGGGCGATATCTTCAAGGAATTTGGGATCAATTTCGGCGGTGGCGGGGGCAGGACCACCTTCAGATCGACCGGTGGAGGAGGCGGCTTCGAATCCTTTTTTAAGCATGGTGGCGGAGGCGGTTTCGACAGGCAGGGCCCAACCATGCCGCGCCCCAAGGGCGAAGACTTTCTCCTGGAATTATCCATTACCTTGAACGAGGTTTTAAACGGCGCCCAGAAAACCATCTCCCTGCGGCGGACCGGCAAACCCGAAAAAGTCTCAATAAAAATACCGGCGGGAATAGATTCAGGCAAAAAATTGCGGATAGCCGGCAAGGGCTCCCCCTCGCCGGCCGGCGGCCAGTCCGGCGATCTTTATCTACAGATCAAGGTCCTGCCCCACCCGACCTTCATTCGGGACGGCGATGACCTGATCGTCGACCGGCAGATAAAAATATCCACGGCCATTCTGGGCAGTGAAATCGAAGTGCCTACCTTGGACGGACCCTCCCTGAAAGTCAAGGTGCCGGCGGGAAGCCAGCCGAATGCCAGGCTCCGCCTCAAGGGCAAGGGTTTGCCGGCGGGACCGAAAGGGCCTCGTGGAGATCTCTACGTGAGGATCAACGTCGAAATCCCCAAGTCTCTCAACAACGCGCAACTGCAGATGGTCAAGGATCTCAGGGAAAGCGGCATATAGACCTGAATCCGTAGCGGCTTAACGGGGAATTTTTTTTTTATAACCCACAGGGCATAAGTTTTTGTGCGAGCAGAAAAGCTGCTCAACTCAGCCGCCCTGCGGGGCAGCCGATTACGGATTTCAGTTATAGAGAGTTGCCGGTGATACGCTCCAGCGCTTCCCGGTAGCGGTTGCCGGTTTTTTCGAGAATCTCTTCCGGCAGCGACGGCGGCGGCGGGGTCTTGTCCCAGTCGAGGGTCAAAAGATAATCCCGCAGGAACTGCTTATCGAAGCTAGGCTGACCGCCCCCAACCTTATACTGGTCTTCGGGCCAGAACCGGGAAGAATCCGGAGTCAATACTTCGTCGATCAGGATTAACTCTCCCTCGAACATCCCCAGCTCGAATTTGGTATCGGCAATAATAATCCCCTTGGTCCGGGCGTAGTCGGCGGCCTTTTCATAGATCTTGACGCAGATCTCGGCAATCTTCGCGGTCTGCTCCCTGCCGAACAGCTCCTCCATCTTCTCAATGGAAATATTCTCATCATGGAGCCCCTGCTCCGCCTTGGTGGAAGGGGTGAACAGCACCCGGGGAAGCTTCTCCGACTCCCGCAGCCCCTCGGGGAGCTCGAAGCCGCAGACCGTGGTATTCTTCAAATACGCCTTCCAGAAAGAGCCGGAGATATAGCCGCGCACGATGCACTCGACCGGCAGAGGCTCGGCCTTCCTGACCAGCATGCTCCGGCCACGGAGGATCTCCCGGTATGGCCGGCAAATCTCGGGATATTGCTCGACCTCGGCGGTAATCAGATGGTTCGGCACGATATCCTTCAGAAAATCAAACCAGAAGAGAGAGAGCCTGGTCAGGACCTTGCCCTTATCGGGCACCGGTTCGTTCATGACCACATCAAAAGCGGAGATCCGGTCGGTGGCGACCATCAGCAGCTTGTCTTCTACCTCGTAAAGGTCCCGGACCTTGCCGCGATGGATCAGCTTGAGATTTTCGAAATGGGTTTCAGTGATTGATTCAGACATTAGGGTTCCTCATAAAATATATTAATAAATTTGTTTAAACGTCGATGGCGGTGCAAAAAGTCGGAAAACTCTTCCTTCGACAGACTCAGGATGAGCGGGGTATCTTACCGGCTCAGAGTGAGCGAATATTAACTCATTGATTTAAGGTTCGTGTTGAGCTTGGCGTGCACTTCATTTACCTTCGACGTTTTTTTATTTAGCCATCCCGTAAACTTTTGCGAATTTGTCAAAATTCGGCAACTATTTGCGCCGCCCTCGGAATTTAAACACCGAATCTAGACCGGCATCGGCGGCGTCGCGCCATACCGCGAGGCTACATAAGCGCCGAGCTCTGCCGCCCTGTCCAGAGCTTCCTGCCAGCCGAGCCCCTGCTCGCGAGCGGCCAGAAGTGTTGCGAAAAATGCGTCGCCGGCCCCCACCGTATCGGCGACCTGGACCGGGCGCCCCGGGGTCCGGTAATAATCGTCGCCGGCGAGCAGCCAGGCCCCTTCGTCCCCTTCGGTCACCACCAGAACCGCTATGTTATACCGGTCCATCAGCTCCCTTGCAATATCCTTTCGAACGGGGAATGACAAATTCCGCCAGCGCCCGATTTCTTCCAGTTCGGCAGCGTTCATTTTGACCAGTTCGGCGGCGGCTAGGGACTCCTCGACGATTTGCCGGGGGGTATGGGGCGGGCGCAGATTGACGTCGTAACAACGGTAATCCGCTTTCCGCCAAAGCTCCCGGATCGCGTACCGGCTCCTTTCGTCGCGCTGGGCCAGGGTGCCGAACACCAGTTTAAAAGAACGGGAACCGATATAGTTTTCCGCCTCGGCCGGATCAATATTGTCCCAGGCCGCCGGAGTTACTATCTCGAACCGGGGCTCATTGTCGGCGCCGATCGTCACCCGGACCGTGCCGGTGGCCAGCCGTCCCCGCTGGACTCCGTCCACCGGCACCTTCAGATCCGCAATGGCGGCGATAGTCCGACCGCCAAGTTCGTCATCCCCTACCCGGGTTACAATCCCGACCTCACAACCCAGACAGCAAAGGTGGTAGGCGACATTCAGCGGTGCGCCGCCCAGAACCTCGCGTTCCGGGAAGATATCCCACACCACTTCGCCAATCGAGATAATCATAATCAGCCTCGTGAACCTTTCCCTATAAACAAAAAAACAAACTTCCCATCGTGACCTGCCGCCTTTTAAACTAGCTTCCTTCTTTACACCCTCAGAGCATAAGTTTCGTATGAGCAGACGAGCTGCTCAACTCTGCTTTGTACCCACAGCATAAGTTTCGTACGAGCAGACGAGCTGTTCAACTCTTCTTTAATTCACGGGGAATCTTATTGGCCCTTTCCAGGAAGAACAGATGATAGAGAAGATGGCAGTACTCGGTCAGCCTTGCTTTGGCCTTATCCGAGGATGAATAACGCCAGAACCCGTAAACCTTGGCAAGCTTGGTCAAGCGCTGACAATGGAGGTCCCAGGTAAAATGGCTCTGGGCCCGGACCATGCCCTTTCGGGAGTAGAGCTGCCAGAGTCCCGGATTCTCGAGACATTCGGTAAAAAATTCTGAAAGTTTATCGGTCATATCTTCGTGGATGGTCGGATTGATCAGGATCCCCGACTCATAGTTTTCGATAATTTCCAAAGGGCCGCCGAACTGGGTGGCGAAAACCGGCAGGCCGCTGTGCATCGCCTCAAGAATGGTCAGGCCGAATGCCTCGAACAGGGCAGGCTGCACGAAAACACCCCGCCGGTCCGCCATGATCCGATAAACCTCACCGGCCTCCCGGCTGTTCAGCATTTTGCCGATCCATCGCAAGCTGCCCTGCAAATGATACTTGTCGATCAACTCGTACATCTTGCCGATTTCGGCCTTCTCTTCGTCATCGCCGGACTTGGCGGGATCGATGACGCTGGCGACCAGCACCAGATTGGCCTGGCTTCTCAGTTTTTCACTTTTCCCGTAGGCCTCGACCAGGCCGGTCAGATTCTTGATCCGGTCAAGCCGAGAAATCGTAAAGATCGGCGGCAGGTCGGGGTTGTCCAGGGTGCCGAAAGAGTCGGCGTCATCCCCTGTAAAAATCATCCTGTTCAAGGCCTTAAGTTCCCGCGCGGAATGACGGCGCCGCTTCTCTGAAAAGGGGAAATAGATATCGTTATTGACCCCCGGCGGGATCACGTTGAACCGGGGATGGAAAAGATTGATACCGTTGGTGACATGCATCAGGCCCGGCATCGTGAAAAACTGGTAGGATTCGTATTGGCCGATGGACTTCTCCGTGCCGATAAATTCCTGGGAGGTGCTGGAAATAATAAAATTGGCCAGATTCATGGCGATAAGGTCGGCCATGAACTGCACGGAAAAA
Organism: Desulfobacterales bacterium; assembly: GCA_024637225.1. GTDB lineage: Bacteria > Desulfobacterota > Desulfobulbia > Desulfobulbales > JAGXFP01 > JAGXFP01. The sequence continues at coordinate 12,199 of JAGXFP010000040.1, read as the reverse complement.
TGGTACTCTTCCTCGAAATCCTGCCAGTAGATATCGCTGAACAGATACTTCGATTTCTCCAGGGCATGGGCGATATTGCATTGAATCACCCCCATCTTCCTGGACAGGGTGGTAGCGACCAGATTACCATCCGAATAATTGCCGATAATCAGATCGGGCCTGCCCTTGAATTCAAGCTGGATCTCGCCTTCAACGTCTTCGGCGAACTGGTCGAGATAGGGCCAGATCCGGAAGCGGGAGATCCAGTGCGGAACCACCTCGCCCTCCCGGTCGACAAAAGGGACCCGCAGAATCCAGACATTCTTGGTGTTGTGGACTTTCTCAAGGCGCTGGTCACAGGTGGTCCCCTGGCTTTCGGGAATCAACCTGGTGACAATTATGATCTTCGGGCTGATATCCATCCCGGACAGGGCGAGATCCTTGGTCAGGTGTTTTTCCAGGGCCTTGGCCTGGTCAAGGATATAGACCACCTGGCCGCCGGTATCGGGCCTGCCCAGGACGTTTTCCTGGCCGAACCAGCCGTGGGGCGAGATCATCGTTACCTTGGAGACCATTGGAATCCTGGAGAGCAATTCTTCCTGGACATCCTCACTTGGCTGCTCCAGAGTATCCTGGAGAAGATGGAGGGTCTCCTGGATCCGGTCCCGGGAATTCCCCCAGCCGTCAAGGAAACCTATTTTTCTCAACTTGCTGACGATGTATTCGAGTCCGGCTTCACGGTCGCAGCGGTCGAGGAAATCGAGGGCTTCCTCCAGGGATGATTCCAGTTCCGGGGCATCCCTGATCTGTTCGCCGTCCAGAAGGAGATGAATGCCTTGCAGCTGATGGAGCTTGAGAAACTCATAGAGAACCTGGTGCCATTTGTCGGGCTGATTGGAGAGCCTGGCGGTCATATGACGGTTCAGGTGTTTGATGCCGTGGCCGATGGTCTGCGGATCCTTGAGGATCGGACCGTAGTCATAAAAGGAAGAGAGGTTGATCTTCATGGTCCGGTCCTGGGGATTCAGGTCGGGCCTGACCACATCCTCCTTGATCTCAAGAAAATCATCGATTTCCAGCTGACCGAGCTCCTCGTCCTCGCCGTTAAAGACGTAGACCCGGCAGCTCGCCCGGCGATGCCGATAAATCACGATCAGCCGCCCCTCCCAGACCAGAGCCTCCTGGACCTTACGCAGAAAACGCCAGCAGCTGGGAGCTTCCTCCTCGCGGCCGTCCTTGAGAAAATCGGAGAAGCCGGTAATGATATCGTTACGCAAGAGGATTTGCCGTTCAGAACCCATCAACTCGCCGACAAACTCCTGAAAGAGAGGCAGGTCCGTTTCGTCTATAAAACTATATAATGATTTCGCCATATCCCAATCCCGGTTAGTAGTGAGGAGTTAGGAGTGAGGAGTGAGGCGACTGGTTGATCCGCCTCTCACTTTTAACTCCTCAATTTATTACTCCTAACACCTAACTCTCAATTCCAACTACCAATTCCAACGCCTTTCTGCTGCCTGGCTGCTGGCTGCTGACTTCTGACTCCTGACTCCTGACTCATGACTCCTGACTCCTGACTCCCTCACTCCTCACCAGGCAGAATGAGATGGCTAAGCAAAAATCGTCAGATCCACGGCGCGCAAATTTCGAGGAATGAAGCTTACTTCCGTACGCTGCAATGACGAGATAATTTGCAGCAACGCGGGAGCTGACGATTTTTTCGACGCCATCAATTTTCCAGAAAGCGGTAATGTTTAATCCCGTCGATAATTCCGGCGGCATATTCTTTTTTACTGAAAAACATCCGCCGCAAACCGCGCAGATGGTCAAGCTCCTTGCTGTAATTGCCGACTACCACTCCGCAGGTATCCCCCCGCAGCATTTCCTCGTCGTTGCCGGAATCGCCGCAGACCATGATCGCCTTCAGGGGCAGCTCCCACTTGTAGCTGAGATAACGAATCGCCTTGCCCTTGGAGGCCCGGAAGGGAATAATATCGAGAAACTGGCCGTTGGAAAACTGGAGATGATAGGACAATTTGCGTTCCTGCAGGGCCTGGTGGACCCTGGCCAAATAATCCGGATTATCCTCCATCAGATAACTGATCTTGTAGTCGCGGCGCTCCTCTCCGTCCTGTTCATAGAGGAAGTCAAGTCTGTCCAGGGTTTCGCTGATCTGTTTCGGTTTCCATTTGTAGGACAAATGCTGACTCCATCCTTTATCAGGAAGAAGCTCGCTGCCGTAGTAGATCTCGGTGCCAACCGAGGAGATGACGATGTCGGGCGGCGGCACCCGGTGCTCGGCCAGGGCTTCCATCACTCTCCGCTGGCAGCGGCCGGTAGCCACCCCCCAGGCGATCTTGTCGCGGTTTTTCGAAAAAATCTCCAGAAGCTCGCCGAGGGAGTCGTCGTCGCCGACCAGGGTGTTATCGATATCGGTGATCAGTAAACGATTCACCTTGGTCAGCAGACGGCCAAAACCGATTCCCTGCTTGGAGAACAAGCCCAGATCGCCGAGATCGGGCATCTCCTCCCGGACCTTTTCGATAAGATCGACCGTTTGATCGCTGTGGACCTTCCAGACATAATGGGACCTGACCCCGTTGATGCCGCTTCGCGAATAGGCGTCCCAGGCATCCCGGTCGATCAGGATATCGCGGCAGGCCCGGGCGATCTCCCCGCTGTCGGAGGGATCGATCAGAATGCCGTTCCGGCAGTTACCGATTATGTCGCGGGGACCGCCGTCGTTAGTGGCCACGATCGGCAGACCGCAGGAGGCCGCCTCGATCAGGGTCAACCCGAAGGGCTCGACCAGGGCCGGATTTACGAATACCCCATGGCTGCTCGCGCAGAGGCGGTAGAGTTCGGGAACCTCGGTGGAGAAATCGTGCTTTTTGGGGATGGCCAGCTTACCGTAGAGATCGTAGCGGTCCATCTGCAGGAGCATGTCGGTCAGGACATTGCGCTCGTTTTCCTCCATCTGGCCGATGTCTTTGCGGATCCCGGCAAAGATGGCCAGGTTGGCGATAGCCTGCAACTCCTTGTCCTCGGCATAGGCGGTGATCAGGCCCTTGATGTTCTTGCGATGATCGGGGCGGCACAGGGCCAGGATGAAAGGCTTGTCCGGCGTCACCCAGAAACGGTTCAACTCGTTTAAAAGAAGCAGGCGGGCCTGCCGGGAGGCTTCGCTCTCGCTCTCCGCATCGAGCTGGGTGTAGTAATAGGGATAGAAGGTGTCGATATCGATCCCCGGCGGAACGATATTGAAAGTGGCCGAGGCGAAATTGTCGTAGAGGGCGTACTGCTTGTCGATTTCATGGGCGGTGCTGGTGATTATCCGGTCGGCGTCCTTGAGGACCTCCTCCTCTACTCCGATCCTCCGGTCGATAAAGTAGCGCCGGTTGATCTCCTCGTCGCTGAGCCCTTCGGAGAGCAACTTGGTTTTCTTGTGCCTGCCCATGGAATGGCCGGTGAACAGGAAAGGGGTCCCGAAAATACTGGCCAGCTGCCCGGCCACGTAGCCACCGTCGGCGTAATGACCGTGGATAACGTCGGGGATACGGCCGGCGTCAACCTTGATGTATTTCAGGGTCTTATCGACGAACTCGTCGAGATGGGGCCAGAGCAGTTCCTTGCGGATATAGCGGCGGCCGCCGCACTGAATCCGGACGATCCTGGCCTTCTCGGAGAGGGATTCGATCGGCTGGTTATAGGACTCGGAGACCGCCTTGTCCTGGATGCGCCGGGTGATCAGATCGACCTGGGCGACGGCGGGGTGCTCCCCAAGGCTCCGGGCCAGTTCGACAACGTACTTGACCTGCCCGCCGGTATCGGCGTCGCGGCCCAGTTCCGGCGACTCGCCCCTGATCAGGCCGTGGATGCTGAACAGCTGGATGTATAGACCGAACGGAGGCATCAGCTATCTCCTTAAAATTTCAAGTCCGATAAAACCACTTTTTGACCTCAGCCGCCGGAAACTTCCGGACCACCGGCCGGCCATGGGGGCAGTGGGAAAAGACATTGTTCGCGGCCATCTCGTCCAGAAGCCCCTTCATCTCGGCTGCCGACAAAAGCTGCCTGGCCTTGATCGCCGCCTTGCAAGCCATGCCCGACAAGATGTTATCAAGCCGCCGGGCGAGATCCCCCCTGCCCCGGCCGCCGCCGGCCCCGCTGAATTGATCGAACACCCCCCGGAGGATCTCTTCGGGGGGAACCTTGCTCATCACGGCCGGCACCGCTTTCAACACATAGGTATTGCCGCCGAATTCCCTGATATCGATACCCATCCTGGCGATCTCCTCCGCGCTATCCTCAAGGATGGAAATCTCATCCAGACCGAACTCCATGGTCAGGTGAAAGAGCAGGGCCTGGCTGGCAACCCTGCCAGCGCCGAACTCCCTCTTCAACCTTTCAAATATCAACCTCTCCTGGGCGGCATGCTGGTCGATGGCAACTAGACCGTCCTCCCCTTCGCAGAGAATGTAGGTGTCGAGGAGCTGGCCGATTATCCGAAGCCGTCCAGTACCGACCTCTTCCGCAGCCTCCGCCAACTTCCCACCGGCAGTAGCGGAGTACGCAGGAGGAACCCGGTCGCGGGGCTTGCGGGCTTCAGGGACCGCCGCACCCGACGCCGCCTCAAAACGGGACGGTTCGGGTTCGGAAAGCGCCGGAGCAATCAGCTCAGTACTAATCCTATCATAAACGTCGCCCGGCAAGTCAGCTGAATTTTGCTCGAAGGGGTCCACAAGGGACTTTTCAGAAGTTGCAGTGGATTCAGAGGGAGGGATGGCCATCGGAGGTACGGCCGTCAATGGTCTCTGGGAGAGAGGAGTGGAGGAAAGCGCGCCGAACACCGAATCTTTCAGGTCGTTTTGAAATTCAGTCATCGCCTCGCCAACCGCCGTGACGATCAGCCGATGAACCGCATTTGCCTTATGAAAGCGAATCTCCTGTTTGGCGGGATGGACATTGACATCAACGGCAACGGGGGGCAAATCGACATACAACACTCCGGCCGGTCGCCGTCCCTTCATCAGATAATTGCGTAAGCCTTCGGCGACGGCATGGGTAATAAGCCGGTCCCTGACCGGCCGGCCATTGACAAAGACCCGCAGATTGGCGCTCTGCCCGGAAAAATGATCGGGGGGCAAGAGATAACCGGAGATACTCACCCCGTTATCTTCGGAGAGGGCTCCGACCCCTACCAGCTTCTGGCCGCTATCGCACCCCAGGATACTCCTGAGCCGGGCCGCAATCCCGCCGCTTACTGCTGCGGGCAAGGAGATAACCTCCCGGCCATTGACGGAATAGTTAAGCGCCAGTTCCGGGCGGACCAAGGCATAGCCTCTGAGCACTTCTTCGATATGGGATAATTCGGTCCGGGGGGTTTTGAGAAATTTCTTGCGGGCCGGGACGTTACCGAACAGGTCCCGCATTTCAACGACGGTACCTACCCGGCACCCCATCTCATGGACCTTGACCACCTTGCCGAACCGCACCTCCACTCGGTTGCCCAGCTCGACCCCGGGCAGGCGCGAGGTTATGGACAACCGGGAGACCGAAGCGATGCTCGGCACCGCCTCCCCCCTGAAACCCAGGGTGGTGATCTGATTCAACTGCTCGACATTTACCAGCTTGCTGGTCGCGTGCCGTTCGAGGCTCAGGAGGATATCATCCTGATCCATGCCCCGGCCGTCGTCAATCACCCGGATCAGCGAGGCGCCGCCGCCCTCTACCTGAACGGTCAGATTTGCCGCGCCGGCATCGATGCTGTTTTCAACCAGCTCCTTGACCACCGAAGCCGGTCTCTCCACCACTTCGCCGGCGGCGATCTGGTTGGCCAGATTTTCCGGAAGAATTCTGATCTGGGACAAAATCGACCTGCCCTTAAAAATTTTAGCGGCGTTAATGGCTAGCGCTGCCGATCCATCCCTCTAGCGTACTGCATCGCCTGCCTGCTATTCAAGCACTGGAAGTCAAGGCTCGGCATATTGCGGGTTGTCTTGCGGCTTTGCGCCATTCAATCCATGCCCCGGGAGCCGATTGTTTACAGATATTGCAGAATATTCAACTCCAGCCACTGCTTGTCCCACCACTCCAAGGGGTCAACGAACACTCCGTTAACCAGCACGCTGAAGTGTAGATGATCGCCGCCGGCCATGCCGGTTGCGCCGCTGAGTCCGATCACTGTCTCCTTGTTCACCTGGTCGCCGACCGCGGTACTGATCTGGCTCAGATGCGAGTAAAGGGAGAAGACCCCCAGACCGTGGTCGATAATGACCATCTCGCCGTATATCCCCAGATATCCGGCAAAGACCACCTCACCGATATTGGCCGCCTCGACCTCGGCCCGGCTGGTCGACGCCAGATCAATGCCCAGATGGACCTGCTGATCGACCTCCTTGCCGTTGTAATAATAGGTCCGGTATTCGGCGAATCCGGCCCGGCGGCTGCTCCGCGCCATTCTCTGGAAACGACCTTCCCAGAGCCTTTCCGGCCGGGACTGGCTACACACTTCTTTGATAACCTTGTTGTTTTCCTGCCTGATCCGGCTGTTTATCTCAAGATACTGGGCCAGAGGCTCCTTGCCCTGCAGCTCGGGGTAAAAGCTCAGAAACTCCGGGAGCTTGCGGCTCAGGAAACTCTCGCCGACATTGATCCGGTCGCGCCGGGGCGTCCTCTCGCGCATGATCATCCCGAACGGTTTGGCGATGGAGTTGCCGGCCTGATCAACCGCCATGGCCACCGATCTATCGATCTGTTCAATATCGTACGGCAGCCCGATCATGGCGCCGTGCACCCCCTCCCCCTTCTCGGGCAGCGGGAAACCGGGATGGAAGGTGTCGTTGATCATGACCCCATGCTCGGCCACCTCCTCGTCCAGGCTATAGGTGACGATCCCGGAACCGCCCTGCAGGATATAGCGCGGCGAGTCGGCGATATAAAGAAGGGGCGGCTTGGTATCCAGCTCAATGGGAAAAGAGGCTGTGGTCAGATTACCTTTCAGCAGGTTCCACCACGAATAGTCCCTGACGGTCACCAGTAATTCGGCCTCGCCATCCTTGAAGTCGTAGGATGCCGGTTCCAGCTTGATCTCCACTTCAAAGTTCTCCGGTCCGCCCTGGCCGAAAAAGCCGCGGCGGGCAAATTCCTTCTCGAAGACCACAACCTTTTTGTCTTCCTGAACCAAATCGATCCGGGCGGAGCGCAAACCGCTTTTGAGGTCGGCCAGCAAAAGCTCAACATCCTTTTCCGCCCCGACCATCCCGATATCAGTGAGAACCGTAACCTGGGACTTCTCGCGTTCATAAAAACCGACCAGCATCACGGCCAACACAATCAGGACCAGGACCGGAATGAACATCAAGAACAGCGGCCGGCGGCGGGAACTTCTTTTCGATTTATCAAACGAATCCAAACCAACACCTCAATAACAAAACTTTATAGGATTATTCCGGATAAGATTTTCCGGTAAATAAATATCTGCCGGCGCCTGAACAAAACGAGGACATCCGCCTCACCGCCCGGCTGATCCCCTGGCAGCAACCAGCGTGAATTAGGCCCGGTTCTCAGCCCCGCAAATAATAACAAACCTCGCAAAGGGCACGGGATGGCTAAGCAAAAACTTCGATACACAGGAGTGATGTGTTTTTTTGCGACTGAGTCCATACATGTGGTATGCCAAAGGAGCAAAAATACGCCACGATGCATAGATCGGAGTTTTCGCGACGCCATTAATAGTAACATGTTGTCCCCGGCTTACCAATCGAAAATCTTGACAACAACCCCGCTTCACCCTATAGCTTCGTTAAACCGAACTGCTGTTGCCAGCCGGGCCCAACTGATAATTCCGCATCCGTTATCTCCCCCTGCAAGACGGCGAGGCAATTTCTCCACCGCGATCACGGACAGAGCAGGGCAAGGGCCTGTTCAGAAGGCAGGAATTTTCATCCGAGAAGGGAATGAAAATCTCGGAAAACACCTGCCTGCTTTTGTAGGTTGAATGTGATTTCGACTCGAAAGCGACAAAGTTTATCGGGCCAAAGAGCATTATGAACCGGCCCAAACAAGAAATCCCGGATTGATAAGGACAAGGCGCCAATAGCATCCCGAGATTTTTTTTGCGAGTTTGTCAATGTTTGAATATCACACTATAATAGTCGGCGCCGGACCGGCGGGCCTGGCCTGCGGTACCGCCCTGGCCAGAGCAGGGGAAAGAGTTCTCGTCCTGGATCGCCACCGGCGGATCGGCCCCAAGGTCTGTGCCGGCGGCATTACCTGGTCCGGAATCAACAAACGGGTTCCCTCCGAGCTGCTCGAACGCTCCTTTCCCGACCAGAAGGTGTTTACCGGTTGGCAGAAGACGGTGATCTCCGCCTCCAGGCCGCTGGTTTCGACGATTAACCGCGAAACCCTCGGCCGGTGGATGCTCGAAAATGCAGAGGCGGCCGGAGCCGAAGTGAGGAATGCGACCGCGGTCAAGAGTTTTTCCGGCAACTTGCTCCGCACCGACCGCGGTGAATTCACCTTCCGCTTTCTGGTCGGGGCCGATGGCAGCAGCTCTACAGTGCGACGCCTCCTTGGAATGACCACCAAGCGGGTCGGGGTCGGAATTAATTACTTTGTTCCCGGCGATTTCCCGGCCATAGAGTGGCACCTTGACGATAAGCTCTTCGCCAACGGTTATGCCTGGTTGTTCCCGCACCGGGAGACGGCTTCAATCGGAGCTTACTGCGATCGCAACTCCCTGCCGCCGGCCATACTTCTGAAAAATTTGCACCTTTGGGCGGAAAAATATGATATTGACCTTGACCAATCGAAAATGAGTTCCGGCCTGATCAACTATGATTTCCAGGGTTGGCGGTTCGGCAACTTTTTTCTGGCCGGGGACGCAGCCGGGCTCGCCTCGCCTTTGACCGGCGAAGGCATCTACCCGGCGATTGTCTCAGGCGAAGAGATCGCCCGAACCATCCTTGATCCCGGTTATGAAGGTTATGCCATGAAAAAACTTCTGGCCCGACACCGGTTGCACCGGACGGTAGTTTCCCTGACCGGGAGCAACCGGCTGGCCTGCCGCCTGGTTATGGAGTCGCTGGTTCTGGCTTTAAGATCCGGCCTGATCCCCTTTTCCGCCCTGGAAATGGCTGGCTGACTGGTGTATATTGTCCAACTGCAATAGTATAAAAAGATCAGCAAGGGAGTAATCGCTTTTGATAGTTTCAGTGACTCCTGATTTCGGAATAGCGATTGCAACGCTAAGACCACAATAAATGTGCACCTTCACAAGTAAGTTAAAAACAAGAATATGATTTTCGCGGGAGGATAATAAATTGACAGAAACCCCCAAGGGCAAAAAAAACGTTCTGCTTTATAACCTTATTTTCGTCGTGGTCGGACTCGGCCTGTTCCTGTTTCTCTGGTTTGCTCCGGAGGAAACCACCCCGCGTCTGCCCCATGACGATACCCATGAAAAATTCCACGAGATCGTTGACAAGAAAGAGGCCGAAAAATCCTGCGGAGATTGCCATAGCGATGACGGCGTGGCTCCGCTGCCCGACGGTCATCCGCCCAAGTACCGCTGCCTGTTCTGCCACAAACGGGACCAGTAGAAGCGGCCTAGTACCCTGTAACCCTATAACTGTCGCATCTTGCTCGTTATTTTCCGCGCCGACTTCGTTGCGGCTTCAGTTTCATAGCGCTGCTATGCGCCTTCAGCCACACCTCGCCGTCACGAAAAATCCCTTCGCAATTGTGCGAAATTTAAAGTTTTACAAGGTACCAGGGAACCGCCGTGAAAAATCTTGATCTCGAACTCACCTCCCTGGCCGATACCGAAAAGCTCGGCAGATTGCTCGGCGAGATCGCCAAACCGGGCGACCTGATTATCCTGTCCGGCGGACTCGGGGCCGGCAAGACCACCATCACCCAGTTCATCGGTGCCGGCCTTAAACTGCCGGCCGACTGCTACATCACCAGCCCGACCTTCAGCCTGATGCACGAATACCGGGGCCGCCTGACTCTCTACCATATGGACCTCTATCGCCTCTCCTCGGAAGAAGAGATCGAAGAGCTCGGTTTCCTCGATTATATCTACGGCGATGGCCTGACCGTGATCGAGTGGCCGGACCGACTCGGCTCGCTGCTGCCGGATGAATATCTGGAGGTCAAGCTCGAAGCGGGAGAGGACGAGGACACCAGGAGCGCCCGGCTTACGGCCATCGGCCCCGAGTGGCTGAACCGCATGACCGTAATCAAACAAACCTTTTCCAAAAAGATCCGGAAAAGCGCGAAAATAACATGAGAAGCTCTTTCTGATAATCAGTTTTCGTTCCGCCCGGGGAGTAATCGATCCCAGCCGCGTCAGGGACGCTTTTATTGAAAATAAATTTGCTTATTCACGCAAGTAGTGTTATTGTTTTTTTACATAGTGCAGTATTGGTTTGTATAAAAGAAGACTATAAAAAAGTTAACCGCACAGACCTAATCAGGTATGCGGTTTTTTTTATGCGCGAACATACTGCCGGGAGAAGAAATCTCCCTTTTTTATCAAATGGCTCAATAAAGAGCCAAGTATAACAGGAGTAGTTAAGATGTCTGAAGGAACAGTAAAATGGTTTAATGATGCTAAGGGTTTCGGTTTTATCGAGCAGGACAATGGTGGCGACGTATTCGTTCATCATACTGCCATTCAAGCCGATGGTTTCAAGTCTCTCCAGGAAGGAGCGCGGGTATCCTTCGACGTTGTCGACGGCCCCAAGGGACCGGCTGCATCAAACGTTGTCCAGCAGTAAACCCGAGGTATTTTTATAATTTACCTGAGAGCCCCGCTTCGGCGGGGCTTTTTTTTTTACGTTACTTTGCGTTAAAAGGTTCAGCAAATATTCCGCATAATCCCCCGATTCGTCTCCCCGCACCACCGCGAATCCGGTCTATCCTTCAGGTCCGGGTATCATTTTCTTTTTTATCACACCCTTGTTCCCCGCGCCCGCATGCCCGGTCCCGTTGATCGATCCGGCAGGAACTGCAGATCCCCTGGTCCTTTATCTTATGGCTTTCCTCAATCTGGATAGTGGCGTGTTCAATGCCGAAATTCCGGGCCAGACCGGCGCCAATCTCCTCCAGAACTTCGTTCTGGCCACCGAATCCGTCGGGGACCACCACATGGGCGGTGACAGCCTCCTGACCGCTGGCAATCGTCCAGATATGCAGATCATAAACGCAGCAAACCCCCTCCTGCTCCTGAATCAACTGCTCCACCTTCTGATAATCGATATGGGCCGGGACGCCGAGCAGGAGGATATGAACGGCGTCCCGGACAATTCCCCAGGAACTCCAGAGGATCAGGCAGCAGATGCCCAGACTGATTAAGGGATCAACCAGGGTCCAGCCGGTCGTCAGAACGATCAGGCCGGCGGCCATCGCCCCCACCGATCCCAGGGAATCGGCGAGGACATGCAGGAAGGCGCCGCGGATATTAATGTTGTCTTCCTTGTGGCTGTGCAGCAAGCGGATGGCGACCAGATTGACGATCAAACCGACCGTTGCCACCGCCAGCATCCCGCGCCCGTTGACCTCGGGGGGAGCCTGCAGCCGCAGGTAGGCCTCGTGGAGAATAATCCCGACCATCGCCCAGAGGGCCAGGCCGTTGAAAAGGGCGGCGAGGATCTCGAAGCGCCGATAACCATAGGTCTTGGTAAGCGACGGCGGCCTTTCGCCGATCTTGATTGCCAGCAGACTCATGGCCAGGGCTCCGGCGTCGGTGAGCATGTGGCCCGCGTCGGAAAGCAGGGCCAGCGAATTGGTCAGCCAGCCGCCGACCGCCTCCACCAGCATAAAGCCGAAGATCAGCAGAAATGACAGCAAAAGGCTGCGCTGGGAGCCGTTATGCTGGTGGCCGTGGGAATCCTCTCCGTGGGCGTGGGCCATGTCGTTCAACTCCGTTTTTTTCTGTTTCGGGCTCAGGCCATTCTCCTGAATCCGTGAGCATGACGACTCAGGGAAAACCGATTATTTAATACAACTACAAACCGATAAAGCTGAGTTGAGCAGCTTGTCTGCTCGTACGAAACTTATGCCCTTTGGTATAAACTAAACAACCACCGACTAAAGTCGGTGGGTTTAAATTCGCGGACTGAAAGTCCAGCAATACCGGCTGCTGCCGGTTGGTTTATTCTACGTCAAATCCGTCGTTTGGAGCTTTCTCAAAGTGATGAGCCAGATACTC
>JAGXFP010000039.1 GCA_024637225.1 Desulfobacterales bacterium | reverse complement strand
TGCCTCCGTCAGGGCGGCCAAAGCAACCTTGGCCTTAAATTTTGCGCTGTGACTTGTTCGGTTTTGCGACATGAACCTTCTCCTTATTTGAGTTCGGTTCATTGCTTACACTCCTGTCTCAAAAACCGCTACCACTTCAATCTTCCATAAAAGATAAGCCGCCCAGCGACGCCACGTGCAGAATTCCGGTCAAGGCCGGCTTAAAGTCGGGGGAGAAACACAAAGGAATGACCCAAGAGTGAGGGGCCGGAAGCAGAGACGACGCAAGGATGCAAAAAATCCGCAGACGAAAAGAGTGACAAAGAGCGCTGCCCGCTAAGGCAACCCTAGAGTAATTCTAGGGTTGCCTTAGTTTATTTCTGTCAAACAGGATCGAAACAGGAAGGTACCGTTTTCAAAAGCGCAGAGGATGCAGCGGGGTTGCGACTTCAGATTAAATTACAAAGACAGCCGCTCAGCCTCTTTCTGCTTTCTTATTTCGCAGGCTTTTTCAAAGGCTTTTTTCTTACCGTGCTTGGCAACGGATACGGATGTTTTACCCTGGCGGCCATCTTCTTTGATCCAGCTAACTTCATAGCGCCCAAGTTTTTCGTTTAACCGCACTCCCACAACCCCGGTCGGAGTGTTGCTGACTGTTACAACATGCCTGTCAGTTCTGGGCTTGCCTATTTTCTTCTCGGTATCGTTTCTCCATGATATAGCCGAGAGTAAGGCAGAGTCCTTTCCTCCGCATTTTTTGTCGGAGAAAAATTTACTGTGGGTCTTTCCAAGATATCGGACTCTCACATACCAGCCATGGGTTCGTTTGGATTCTTGGTCGATACGGGCAATGTCTTTTTGTTTGGATACAGATTTCATTTGTTTTATACCTTTGGGTGTTTAGTTGTTAAGCGGAAATTATTTAATTATACCGGCCAAAGCCCTAAATTAAAGTTAGAAGCTATATATATATTCGGTATAGTTCTAAAAATTAGCAAGGAAATATTTAAAAAGTTCCCAAATATGTGCTTCGCCTTCGGAAAATCTTCTAAAAGAAAGTTGGGTTTCTCCGGGTCGGCTCCAATATTATTAATGCTCCTTTCCATCGATAAAGATTACTATTATAACATAAAAAAGCTTTCAAAGCGATGGTAAAATGCCTCTATTTAATGATATGCCGCTCAGGAACCTACCGTACTGACCCATCAGTTTTGCAGACGTTTCGCCACCTATTAAACGGGCCGTCCGGAATTGTTGTAATATCGCGCCGCTTTTTTATGCCTGCCGCGTTGCGGCAGGCATAAAAAAGGGCAAGCGAGATGCGACAGTTCAGAGTTGACGTGACAATAGTTTGCCTGAAGAAATATTTTCCTGAAAAAGCCCGAGGCCGCACCGCACCAGCTCAATTAGGGCCGAAACGACCTTCTCCTTGACCACAGTCCTTTTTGCCTGTAAATTCTGCCCTTTCAGTAGACTATCGGTAACCATTCACCGGAGCGGTCGCCAAAGTACCAAAACCGTCGGACTGTAACGTTCAGCAGTGCCGCAGATTTGGACAAGCGGACCGGACGCAATCATACAAAACCAATCGATGAGCAACTCAATCAGAGAAGAGATGGAGGAGCGGGAGGCCCGGACCCTCTCACCCTATGCCTGTTTAAGCAGGGACAGCCGGGGCCGCCGTCGCGAGGAACCCCAATGCGACATCCGGTTGGCCTTTCAACGTGACCGCGACCGGGTCATTCACTCCAAGACCTTCCGCCGCCTGAAACATAAGACCCAGGTATTTCTGGCCCCCACCGGCGACCATTACCGAACCCGCCTGACCCATGTTCTGGAAGTCGCCCAGATCGCCCGGACCATGGCTTCAGCCTTAAGGCTCAACGAGAACCTGACCGAGGCCATCGCCCTGGCCCACGACCTGGGTCACACCCCCTTCGGCCACGCCGGCGAGTCGGTGCTGAGCGAGCTTTACCCCGGGGGCTTCCGCCATTACGAACAGAGCATGCGGGTGGTCGACATTCTCGAAAAAAAGGGCCGCGGCCTCAATCTCACCTATGAAGTCAGGGACGGCATCCTCAAGCATTCCAAAGGCCGCATGGAAGTCCTGCCGGATGACCTGGCGGGAATGCCCTCGACCAGGGAAGGCCAGTTAGTAAGGGTTGCCGACATAATCGCCTACGTCAACCATGACCTGGACGATGCAATCCGGGCCAATATTCTCGACGAGGAAAGCATCCCGAATGACATTCACAACCTGCTGGGTAAATCCAATTCCGCCCGGATCGGGGCGATGGTTCGCGATCTGATCACCAACACCGCCCCGAACGGCGGCGAGAAACTGATCATGAGCAAACCGGTGATGACCGCGATTACCGATTTACGGTCCTTTCTCTATGAAAACGTCTATGAGGCCCACCGGGTCCACGACGATTTCATCAAGGGCCAGAAGGTCCTCCGGGAACTATATTATTATTTTCAGGAACATGACGAATATCTGGACGATTCGATCGACTATGCCGCCGAGACCAGCCGGGATCGCAAGGTCTGCGACTTCATCGCCGGGATGACCGATCATTACGCCCTGGAAACCTATACCAATATATTCTTACCCCAACCATGGAGCGTTAAGTAGGATGACATCCGACAGCAGCAGCGATAATAAACCGGAACTTGCCAAAGGCTACGAATTCAAAGCGGTCGAGGAAAGATGGCTCGCCGTCTGGGAGAAAGAGAAGAGTTTCGCGGCCACCATGGACCCCGACCGGGAATCGTTCTGCATCGTGATCCCGCCGCCCAACGTCACCGGGGTTCTCCACGTCGGCCATGCCCTGAACAATACCCTTCAGGACATCCTGGTCCGCTACAAGCGGATGCAGGGCTACAATACCCTCTGGGTGCCCGGCACCGACCACGCCGGCATCGCTACCCAGAACGTGGTGGAGCGTCAACTCGCCGAGGAGGGCAAGTCGCGGCACGATCTGGGCCGGGAAAAGTTCATCGAACGGGTCTGGCTGTGGCGCGAGGAAAAGGGCGGCACCATCATCAACCAGCTCAAACGGCTGGGCAGCTCCTGCGACTGGGACCGGGAACGGTTCACCATGGACGAGGGGCTGTCGAAGGCGGTCCGCCAGGTCTTCGTCCGGCTGTATAAGGAAGGGTTGATCTACAAGGGCGACTATATCGTCAACTGGTGCCCGCGCTGCCACACGGCCCTGGCCGACGACGAGGTCGAGCACGAACCGACCAACGGCAAGCTCTACCATATCCGCTACCCCCTGGCCGACGGCAGCGGCCACCTGGTGGTGGCAACCACCCGGCCGGAAACCATGCTCGGCGACACCGGCGTGGCGGTCCACCCCGACGACGAACGCTACAACAACCTCTCGGTCATGGCGGTGAAACTGCCGCTGACCGAGCGGATCATCCCGATCGTCCACGACCACCACGTCCAGCGCGAGTTCGGCACCGGCGCCCTGAAGGTCACCCCGGCCCACGACCGGGACGATTACGAGATCGGCCAGCGCCACAACCTGGAACTGATCAAGATCATGGATCATCACGGGGTGATGAACGAGGCGGCGGGTATTTACGCAGGGCTGGACCGCTTCGAATGCCGCAAAAAGATCGTCGCCGACCTCAAGGAGCAGGGCTTTCTGGAATCGATCGAGGATTACCAGCACGGAGTCGGACACTGCTACCGCTGTCAGACCGTGGTCGAGCCGATCACCTCCGAACAATGGTTCGTTTCGGTCAAGCCCTTGGCCGATAAGGCAGTGGCCGCGGTCCGTGACGAGCGGATCAGGCTGATGCCCAAGACCTGGTACAACACCTTCTACAACTGGATGGACAACATCCGGGACTGGTGCATCTCCCGGCAGATCTGGTGGGGGCACCGGATTCCGGCCTGGACCTGCGAGGACTGCGGCCAGGTTATAGTGGAGATCGAAGACCCGAGCGCATGCCCGGCCTGCGGCTCCACCAAGCTCGACCAGGAGACCGATGTCCTGGACACCTGGTTCTCCTCGGCGCTCTGGCCCTTCTCCACCCTGGGTTGGCCCGACAAAACCCCGGAACTTGCCACCTTTTATCCGACCTCGGTCCTGATCACCAGCTTTGATATCCTCTTCTTCTGGATCGCCCGGATGATGATGATGGGACTGCACGTCATGGATGAGGTTCCCTTCAGGGATGTCTATCTGCACGCCCTGATCCGGGACAAGGACGGCAAGAAGATGTCGAAATCGACCGGCAACGTCATCGATCCCCTGGAGGTCATGGACACCTACGGCACCGACGCCTTCCGCTTCACCTTGGCCGCCTTTGCCGCCCAAGGCCGCGATATCCGCCTCGATGAAGAGCGGATCGAGGGCTACCGCCATTTCATCAACAAGATCTGGAACGCGGCCCGCTTCTCGATGATGCATATCGGCGATTCCGACCTCGCCGCCCTGAAGGATATCGACTACGATGAACTCGCCCTGCCCCACCGCTGGATCTTGAGCCGGACCAGCCATACGGTCACCGCGGTCAGGGAAGCCCTTGACGGCTACCACTTCAACGAGGCCACCTCGGCGATCTATCATTTCGTCTGGCACGAGTTCTGCGACTGGTACCTGGAGTGGATCAAATCGGACCTCTACAGCGACGACCAGGCGGCCGCCGCCCAGGCCAGGGCGGTGCTGTTCACAGTCCTGGAAACGGTGGTCAAACTGATCCATCCCTTCACCCCCTTCGTCAGCGAAGAGCTCTGGAGCGTACTGCCGGGGCAGCGCAAGTCGATAATGCGTGAACTCTACCCGGTGGCCAACCTGGCCTGGGAAGACGATAGCGCCGAAAGCCGGGCGGAACTGCTGATGGGAATAGTCGGCACGATCAGGAATATCCGCAGCGAGTCGATGATCCATCCCTCCGCCGGAATTGAAGCGGTGATAATCTGTCACGATCAGAACAAACTAAATATCCTCGAAGAAGAATCGGCCACGGTTCGCAACCTGACCCGGACCGAAAAGCTGTCCATCCTTCCAGAAGCCGAGCGGCCCAAGGGCTCCGCCATCGGCATCTATGAAGACCTGGAAGTCTTCGTGCCGATGAAGGGGCTGGTCGATGTCGAAAAAGAGACCGCCAAACTCAACCGCGACAAAGATAAGCTCCTCAAGAGCCTCCGTCAGGTCGAGGGCAAGCTTGCCAACGAGAAGTTCCTGGCCAACGCCCCCGAAGATGTGGTTGCTAAGGAAAAGGAAAAACAGAACACACTGAGGGCCACCCTGGCAAAGATCGAGGACGGCCTGACCCGGCTCTCCGAGCTGGGATGATTTTTATTTGCCCGGGAAAAAACAAGAAAGGAGGAAGATGTCCGCATGAGTAAAACAAAGACGCGACCCCTTTCATTTTTTGAAATGGTGGATACCCTGCATCTAGCAGGAAAAAATCTGGCCAAGGAAATCCTGATCTTGTTATCCTGAAACACGTTTCCAGAAATAGCCGAAACCGGATTAAGCTGACCACCGACCAAAGGAGATAACTTTTATGCCGACTGTAAAAGAGAAAATCACGGAAGTTGTCATGGCTCAACCCGATGACGCCTCTTACGACGAAATCATCAGGGAGCTTGCCTTTGAAAGAATGATTGAACGGGGGATGGAAGACGTACGGACAGGAAAGGTAATTTCCAATGAAGACATGTCACACCGGATTCGTTCATGGCAAAGCTGAGATGGACCAGAGAAGCCGAGCAATGGCTCAAGGACATCCATGACTATATCGCTCTTGAAAATCCTACAGCGGCCCAAAAGGTAGTTAGCGGCATCTACAATAAAGCGCAATTATTACGAGAGCACCCGGAACTTGGCCAAAAATACAGAACGGAGCCGGAAGGTGATATCCGGATTCTCACCTACGGTCATTACCGAATCGCCTATTTAAGCAGACCTGAAAACAGCATTGATATTTTGGGCGTATTTCATGGTGCCCTGGATATTGAAAGATACTTTCCCTGATGAGTTTATAGATGGCCTCGAAGTCTTCGCTTAACTCGCTTGCGGATCAGGCTCGTTGCCGGGCCTTCTCTGCCGCATCCTTCAGCCCGGCTTTAGTGGCCGCCTGTTCTTTATAGTTGGCCCGGATCTCCTCAAAATCGCCAAGGGCGGAGGCAGAAAAGAGATGGCGATTTCCCTGCCCATCTCAGGTGAGGGTCAGACGTTTATTGACCTCTGCCAGGCTGAATTCCCGCCCCTCTCCAGGTCGGTCATTCCTTTGACCACCGCCTTCATGAAATCCTCCCGCTCGATTACTGCTTCGTAATCACGCAAAGCCTGCTCCCTCTGTCAGAATGGGGGTTATCTCAGGAGATATAGCTGCTTACTTGCCTTTCAAATAGGTCCTGTAAAAGGCATCCAGGATATAACCGCCGATGGGGAGCGCCAATAACCAGGAACAGAGGCGGAAATAGACGCTCAGTTCCCGGGAAAAGTGGGAGCTGACAAAGGGCTGCTGGAAAATCAGGACCAGCAACAAGGCAAAGCCGGTCAGCAGCAACGGAATTAACAGGTACTGATAAAGCTTATGGTGAATGGAATTTGAGTGGCTGACAAAATCGAGCTTGCTGTACATGAGCATTGAGATCAAGACAATCGCAAAGGCCAACAGGTAGATATTCTCAAAGAAAGTGAAGGCAATCAGCACCGAAACGGCGCCGGTGGGCGACGGCATCCCTTCAAAATCGCTTTTAACGCTCTTATCCTCCTTCTGCCCGGCCAGCTCGGTAAAATGGGCCAACCGCAGATGCACGTAAAGAAAATAAATGATCGCCAGGGCAATGCCCAGGAAGGAGAGCGCCCCCCTCAGTTCCGAAAAACTCAGGTAGATGATCACCGCCGTGGCCAGACCGAAGGTGGAAAGGTCGGTGGACGAATCCAGACAGGCCCCGAAATCGGAATGGGCATTTAATTTTCTGGCCAGGGGGCCGTCGAAGGCATCACACAAAGCCGCCGAAAGCACCCAGAAAAGGACCACGAAAGAGCGGTGCTGCACCTCCACTCCCGGCATGGCGAAATAGACGGCCGTCACCCCGCAGAGATAATTGCCCAAGGTAAAGAGGTTGGGGATCAGCAGGATATACCAGGGCCGGTTCGATTCCGACTTTTGGGACTGGGTATAGGCATTGACATATGAAAAGGACTTGAAGAACGGGAACAGTGAAATAACCGTACAGAAACAGAGCAGGATCGTCGCCCAGAGCATCAAGCCGGCCGGCAAGGCCCTGGCGATCACCTCGAGAAAGATAGTGCCGGGCAGGAGTTCGATTCTGAGCAGGAACATATAGAGGACGGTAAACTGCACCCCGGCCTTGATTTTGCCCAGCCATCTGGCGCTGACATCTTCGCCCCGCCGTTGCAGGCGGTAGCGCTGCACCATACTGATGATTTCCCGGCCGAAGATGATCGCCACCCCCCACCAGCGAAAATCACCATAGACATAGGCCGTGGCAGCCAGGCAGAAGGTCGCCCATTTGTCGGCCGCCGGATCGAGGGACTTGCCGTCTTCGGTAACCGCATTCCATTTACGGGCAAACCTGCCGTCCAGGCTATCCAGGATGCAGATCAGGGCAAAGGCAAGGTGCATGCTGAAACTGGCAAGGGAATTGTGCAAGACAGGAAAATAATATACACAGAATATCCAGAGTCCGAGGGGAAAGCGCAGCAGGGAAATCAGATTGGGAATTTTCCCGGTATAGCGGCCGAACAGGGGATGGACACCGTCATCGACGCTCTTCTTTTGCGGACCAAGGAGGATAATGGTCGTCAAGGCGAGAATGATAAAGATCAGGCCCAGATTAACAAGCCCCTGAACCGTATAATTATTGAGATAGAATTGCAGCGCATTTTCGAACATTTTCCACCCGATGAATTTAAAGATAAACTAAACAACCACCGACTAAAGTCGGTGGGTTTAAATTCGCGGACTGAAAGTCCAGCAATACCGGCTGCTGCCGGTTGGTTTATTCTACGTCAAATCCGTCGTTTGGAGCTTTCTCAAAGTGATGAGCCAGATACTC
>JAGXFP010000038.1 GCA_024637225.1 Desulfobacterales bacterium | reverse complement strand
GGCCTGAGCATGCCGTTGTACGTGAACCTGAGCGCTACGGCCCAGGTCGATTTCACCTGGGACAACACCCCGGCCGATGGCACCGAAAGAAGCGACACCCTCTACCGGGCCGGGATCGATTATACCTGGTAGGAAAGCATCACACCGATGCATCGGCATCGATTAATTGGGATCAACTACCGGCGCAAACTACAAGTATAGCCGTCTATCGGGCGGGTTGACTATGTGTTGGATGGCCAGGCTGGTTCGCCAGATAGAGTTATGTTTCTTCTGAACTCTCCTCCCCGGCTGCCTGCTTGGTGAGCATCTCCATGCTGAACGGCTTGCTGGCCTCGCCGAAGTAGATCGAGCGGTGCGGGAAGGGGATTTCGATGTTGTGTTCATCGAAGGCGAGCTTAATCCGCCGGAGGAATTCGCGGCCCACTTCCCACTGTCTGATCGGTTTGGTTTTGAGCCTGCCCTTGATGACCACCGCCGAGTCGCCGAACTTGTCCACCCCGAAAATTTCGACATCTTCCAGCAGCTTTTCGCCGTATTTTTCATCCTCCCGCATCTGACGGCCAACCTCGCGGATAACCTCGACGACCCGGTCGGTGTTTTCCTTGTAGGCTACGCCGAGATCGAAGACGTAGGCCGACCATTCGTTGGTCATGTTGCTCAGGGTATTGATCGTCCCGTTCGGGAAGACATGGACTACCCCGGAGAGATCCCGGAGCACCGTGGTCCGGAAGTTGATTTTGTCGACCAGGCCTCCGGTGCCGTTGATGATGGCCACGTCGCCGACCCGGATCTGGTTCTCCAGAATGAGGAAAAAACCGGAAATAATATCGCGGACCAGGTTCTGGGCCCCGAAGCCGATGGCCAGACCCAGGATCCCTGCGCTGGCCAGGACCGGACCGATTTCAATCCCTAATTCCTTCAGAATGACCAACCCGGCGGTCAGCCACAGAGCCAGGAGAGCGCCCTGTTTTAACAGGCGGATCAGAGTTTCGACTCTTTTCTGCGATTCCGAGGGGGGTTCGCCCTCCAACTCGCTTTTTTTGATCAAACCTTTCTTGAGGTGTTCGAGAAATCTGTTAACCAGCTTTACTGCAATCCAGGCAAAGATAAGGACCAGTGTGACGCGTAAACCTGTCTTGATCAGTACATTCCAGCTGAACGCCGGGAAAAATTTCAGGATGGTGTCCATGGGAACTCCTTAATCAGAAACTTGATGGCTTCGTGAGGAATTCAACTTTACAACAGGTTGCCGCATTGCATCCACATCGTTCTCAAACGCTCACGAATTCAGGCGCGAGTTGGTTGTTGTCCGGAAATGTGCTTTTCCTGGTGTCGCACAGGCTCTTTTGCCTGCCCGATAATTTCGTTGCAGGTTTATTATAAGGATGCAGTTTTGTCCACCCAATAGTCAAGGCAGGTTTTGGAAAATTATTCGGGTCCGGGGCGGTTGGGGAGAACCGGATTTGCCATTTCCGGATCTAAAGTTGTGGGAGGTAGCGGCGGGTGAATGGATCCGGGACTATTTTGAACAGGAGGCAGTCACTTGCCGGGCTTATCTTTTTTGTCTTTCAGGCTGGGCAGTTCCTGTTGGAGGTGAGGCGATGTCCTCTCTTCGCCGCAGTCGCAGCCACAGCCGCAGCCCTTGGTCCTGCCGGAAAGGGTTCGATAGATGTTCCGGCCGCTATAGACGGCGGCGGCGGCGATAATCAGCCAGAGAATGATGGTTTCGAGCATGACGGATTCCCTTTCTTATTCACCGGGCAGGTCGTCCGGGCATTCCACTTCTATTTCGCATTCATCTTCGGGCATGGGGTCTGAACTGAATCCGATATCCGGTTCGCCGTATCCGGAGGTGCCCGTATAGGGATCGGTTTCGACAGCGAAACAGACCTTGTTGATATAGTCGATTATAGCCGCTTCACCTTTAATCAGAGCGGGACCTGGTTCGTTCACGGACATCAGGACCGGAATGGTTTTGATGTCGAGAAGCGAGAGCAGCAGCCGGTTAATGGTGGGGTTGTATTCGGGGAAGTAGGTTAGTTCCGCAAGGTCGAGGGATTCGAGCCGGTCAATCGGATTGAAGTTTATCTCGCAGTTATTGCCGCCTGCCATGGCATCCAGCACATTCTGGCAGTGGGGGCAGTCCGACGAGAAAAAGAGATGCAGTTCGCCGGCCGGATAAGCGGCGCTTTTTATGGCAAATGTGCCTTCCCGCAGATTTTGCGACTGGATCATGATTCGCGATGCCCCGAAATTCAAGGATCCGGCAACGGCCAGGATCGCAAAAAAGATTGCCGAGCCGGTCAGCAGCTGCTTTTTGCCCCTGAGAATATTCAACAGGACTACCAGGGCAAGGATGATCAGGCAGTACGAGCAGAAGGTCTGGGCCACGATGAGCTGATAGCTGATCAGCACTCCCTCGGCGGCAAGTCCCGTCAGCAGCAGGATGCCCAGCCAGTCAACACCGGACCGGGGTTTTCCGGCGGCGGGGCGGGCAGCCGCGAAAATCACCAGGAAATAGAGGAGACCGGCGAGATTAAAGTAGACGGGGGGAATCGCGGTGAGATTCTCGACGATCCGGCAGCCCTGGTTAAGGCAGAAGGCCTCGCCCTTGAAGAGGATGACCGCGATCTGGGCGGTGGTGATAATCACACCCAGCAGGGCGGTCCATTGAATGATCCTGACTCTTTTGTCTTCCATCGGCGCCCTTTGTGACGGCTTTACGGTGAATTTTGTTTTATACCCAAAGGGCATAAGTTCGTTTGAGCAGATGAGCTGCTCGATTCAGCTGGTTGGTTACGTAGCCATTCCCTGCGGGATCGGCGCTCCACCAAAACACATTATAATCATATGAAGCCGGGAGGGAAAGAATTACCGGTGTGAATCAAGCAGATCCTTCAGTTCCCGGAAGCTTGTGGCGCTGTAGATCAACTGGCGCATTTTCGAACCGCCGGGTACTCCCTTGAAATAACGGCCGGCCTGGTTCTTGGTTCGGGCCAGGACCCGTTCGGACGGGTAATGCTCTTCGACCAGTTCCAAGTGGCGGTCCAGGGCCGGAATGATCCCGGCGGTATCGGCCGGCCGTCCATCCGGACTGAAGACAAAAGGGTTGCCCAGCGCCCCTCTGCCGACCATCACGGCGTCGCAGCCGGTTTCCGCCATCATCGCCAGGCCATCCCGGTAGCTCAGGATATCGCCGTTGCCGATCACCGGGATCGATACCGCCGCCTTGACTGCCTTGATCACCGCCCGGTCGGCTCTGCCGCCGAAGCCGTCGGTCCAGGTCCGGCCGTGGATCGCCACCGCCGTGGCCCCGGCCTCTTCGACCATTCTGGCGAAATCGGCGGCGGTTATCCGCTCGTGGGACCAGCCGCTCCTGATCTTGACGGTGACCGGCAGATCTGTGTTGTTACGGACCCGGCGGATCACCTTCGCAGCCAGCTCGGGTTCTTTCATCATCGCCGCCCCCGCCCCTTTCCTGATTACCTTCCTGACCGGGCAGCCCATGTTGATGTCGATCAGGTCGATCGGATAATCGGAGAGGATGGCGGCGGCTTCGCCCATCACTTCCGGTTCGCTGCCGAAGAGCTGGATGGAGACCGGCCGCTCCGCCGCGACGGTTTTAAGCATATCGAGGGTGTTCGGCTGCCGATAGACCAGACCGTGGCAGCTGATCATCTCCGAATAGCAGAGGGCGGCGCCGTATTCCCGGCAGAGAAGGCGGAAGGGCAGGTCGCTGAAACCGGCCAGGGGGGCCAGAATGAAGGGGGGATCGAGTATAACGTTGCCGATTTGCATCTTGTCTTTAAGGATAGGAAAAATGGTTAAAACAAAGCAAGCCGGAGAAATACCTGAATCCGTGAGCGTACTAGAACGGTGCAGATGCAAGGCGGCAACTATGTTGATAATACTAATGGTATATCAACGAGTTGCCAACGCGGCAGATGCGCCGTTATCGGGCGCCCCGCAGGGCGGCGGGGTGAACCATGGTAATCCAGGGAAAAACGATTATATAATGTAATTACAAACTGATAAGTGAAATTCACCATGAAGCCGTCACGGATTCAGGAAATAATCTCCGGCTTGCTGATCGGGCTATTTCCGGGTCGGATTTATCCCGCCATTTCTTCCACGGTTTTCACGATATTTTCGACGGTGAAGCCGAACAGTTTGAACAGATCTTCGGCCGGGGCGGATTCACCGAAACGGTCCAGACCGATGATCTTTCCGCTGCTGCCGACATACTTGTACCAGCCGTCACTGATACCGGCTTCGATCGCGACCCGGGCGGTAATATTGTCCGGCAGGACCGATTGGCGGTAGCTTTCGTCCTGGGCATCGAAGACATCAGTCGAGACCATGGAAACCACCCGGATTTTCTTGCCTTTGCCGGCAAGCTCCCTGGCCGCGTTAACCGCCAGTTCGACCTCGGAGCCGGTGGCAATGATAATCGCATCCGGGTTGTTGCAGCCACAGTCATGAAGAATATAGCCACCTTTGGCGATATTTGCCAGCTGCTCGGAATTTCGCTCCATATGCGGCAGACCCTGCCGGGAGAGGAGCAGGGAGGTTGGCCCGGTCCGGTTTTCGACCGCCTGTTTCCAGGCTGCGGCGGTCTCTACCGCGTCGCAGGGCCGCCAGACGCTCATGTTGGGGATCATCCGCAGGGTGGTAGCCTGTTCAACCGGTTGATGGGTGGGGCCGTCTTCGCCCAGGCCTATGGAGTCGTGGGTGAAGACGTAAATGGAGTGCTGTTTCATCAGAGCCGCCATCCGCAGGGCGTTTCTGGCGTAATCCGAGAAGATCAGGAAGGTAGAGGTGTACGGGATGAAGCCGCCATGCAGGGCGATACCGTTGGCGATGGCCGTCATGCCGAACTCGCGGACCCCGAAGTAGATATAGTTGCCGCCGGCCTCATCCTGGATGCCCTTGCTGCCGTCCCAGATGGTAAGGTTGGAGCCGGCCAGATCAGCGGACCCGCCGATCAATTCGGGCAGCAGTGGTCCGTAACCGTTCAGGCTGAGCAGCGAGGCCTTGCGGGTTGCGACTTTTTCAGCTTTGGCGTTGGTCGCCCGAATAAAATCGCTCGCCCCTTGCTCCCAGCCGGCCGGCAGTTCGCCGTTCATTCTCCTGGTGAATTCGGCGGCCAGTTCGGGATGGGCCTGGCTGTAGGCCTCGAATTTGCGGTCCCAGGCACCTTCGATTTCGGCGCCCTTGTCCCTGGCATTCCAGCCCTTGTAGATATCGTCTGGAACCGTGAAGGGGGGATGAGCCCAGCCCAGGGCCTCCCTGGTCAGTTTGATCTCCTCGTCGCCCAGGGGGGCGCCATGGCATATTTCCTTACCCTGTTTATTTGGGGCGCCGTAGCCGATAATGGTTTTGCAGCAGATCAGGCTGGGCTTGTCGGTGATCAGCCGGGCTTCGGCTAGGGCTTTTTTTACGGCTTCGGCATCATGGCCGTCAATATTTTCGATTACATGCCAGCCGTAGGCAGAGAAGCGTTGCGGGGTATTGTCGGTGAACCAGCCGCCGACCTCGCCGTCGATGGAGATGTTGTTGTCGTCATAGACGGCGATCAGTTTACCGAGGCCGAGGGTGCCGGCCAGGGAGCAGACTTCGTGGGAGATCCCTTCCATCATGCAGCCGTCGCCCATGAAAGTATATGTGTAATGATCGACGATCGTGTGATCGGGCCGGTTGAACTGGGCGGCCAGGGTCCGTTCGGAGATTGCCATGCCGACCGCGTTGGCGATCCCCTGGCCCAGTGGGCCGGTGGTAGTCTCTACCCCGGGCGTATAGCCGTATTCGGGATGGCCGGGGGTTCTTGAATTGAGCTGACGAAAATTTTTGAGGTCGTCCATGCTCAGATCGTAGCCGGCGAGATGGAGCAGCGAATAGATCAGCATCGAGCCATGTCCGTTGGAAAGGACGAAGCGGTCCCGGTCGAACCACTTGGGGTTGGCGGGATTGTGCTTTAAAAAATCGTTCCAGAGCACTTCGGCAATATCGGCCATGCCCAGCGGGGCGCCGGGGTGGCCCGAGTTGGCTTTCTGGACGGCGTCCATGCTCAGGGCTCTGATTGCGTTGGCCAGTTCTTTACGTGACACCATGTTGTTCCTCTTTATGGAAAAATTATGACTAAAATTATAACCTTATTCATTTTTTGATGAGATCGGAAGTGAATCATTTGCCATGGTTGCCGGTAAGTGTCGCCGTGATCCTCAGATAGATCTGCTCGCCCAGTTCATCGGCAATCGTCTCCAAGGCCTCTTTTTTATTGCTCTGGCTGCGGACCGCGTCGGAGCCGGCCGGATAGTCGGCCTGCCGGAGGGTCTCTCCGACCCGCCAGACCGTATTGCCGGCGGCCCGCCCGGTAAGTTGGTACGAAGCTCTGACTTCGGCCTTCAGCGTGGAGGCGACATCGGTTGCCGAGTAAGCCGTGGCCGGATAATTAACCGACAGAATCGTACCGGTCAGGATATAATCGGCCTCTCCGCTGTCCCGGGTGATCCGTAAGTGACGGGACTGTTGAAGCCAGTCGGCCGTCTTCCGGTAGATCAGAATATCCAGGCCCAGTTCGTTGGTAAGGTCGTCCCAGACCTTCATGTAGACCACAGCGGCCGGTTCGCCCGGTTCGACCTTTTGCCGGTAGGGATTACGATAGCCGCACCCCTGCAAGGGCAGGAGAATGATAAAAGTTAAAATTAAGCAGGCGGCGGTTTTTTTCACGTGGCCACTATATTTACCAGCTTTCCGGGGACGACGATGACCTTTCGGACCGTTTTACCTTCGCTGAATTTCAGGACATTGGGGTCGGTTGTCGCCTTTTCCTTCAACTCTTCTTCGCCGATATCAGCCGGTACCTGCAGGCGGCTTCTGACCTTGCCGTTGACCTGGAGGACCACGGTGATTTCATCCTCCCGGGCCGCTTGTTCGTCGTAGAGGGGCCAGGCAACTTCATTGCCGGCATCATGACCGATCACTTGCCGGAGTTCTTCACAGAGATGGGGGGTCATCGGGCAAAGCAGGGCAAGAGTTGCATCCACCGCTTCCCGGATTATGGCCGGTTCGACTTGCTCTTCGGCTCCCTCGCCGGTGGCTGAAAATAACTGGTTGGTCAGTTCCATGACGGCGCTGATCGCGGTATTGAAGTGGAACCGGGTCTCGATGTCCACCCCTACCTTGCGGATGGTCTGGTGGGTCTTGCGGTGCAAGGCCCGGCCGCTATCGTTCAGATTGTCCGCGACTACCTGGGCGGGAGCATCCTTGAGCATTTCCCGGTTGGCCATGACAAAGCGGAAAATCCGGAAGAGAAAGCGGGAGGCCCCCTCCACGCCCTGATCGTTCCACTCCAGATCCTTGTCCGGCGGCGCGGCGAAGAGGCTGAACAGCCGGACCGTATCGGCGCCGTATCGTTCGATCAGCTCGTTGGGGTCGACGACGTTGCCCTTCGATTTTGACATTTTGGCGCCGTCCTTGATCACCATGCCCTGGGTCAGCAGATTGGTGAAGGGCTCGTCAATGGTCAGATAACCGAGGTCGCGCAGGGCCTTGGTGAAAAAACGGGCATATAGAAGATGAAGGATAGCATGTTCCACCCCGCCGATATACTGGTCGACCGGGAGCCAGTAATCGACTGCCTCTTTTTTGAGCGGTCCGCCTGTGAAATCGGGGCAGCAGTATCTGGCGAAGTACCAGGATGATTCGACAAAGGTGTCCATGGTATCGGTTTCGCGACGGGCTTCACCGCCGCAGGCGGGGCAGGATACCTTGTAGAAGCTCTCCAGGGTATGGAGCGGCGATTTGCCGCTCCGGTCGATGGACACCGCCGAGGGCAGAACCACCGGCAGCTCTTCGACCGGGACCGGCTGGATTCCGCATTTCTGGCAGTGGATCATCGGGATCGGCGAACCCCAGAAACGCTGGCGGGAGATGCCCCAGTCATGGAGACGGAAGTTGACCTTGCCGCGGCCGATGCCCTTGCCCTCGGCATGGGCGATGATCTTCTCCTTAGCTTCCTCGCTGGCCAACCCGGAAAAATCACCGGAGGCGCTCAGGATGCCCGGTTCGGTAAAGGCCTCGGTCATGGCGGCCGGATCAAGGGTTTGGCCGGTCGGCTCGATTACCACCTTGACCGGGATTTCATATTTGCGAGCGAACTCGAAGTCGCGCTGATCGTGGGCGGGGACCGCCATAACAGCGCCGGTGCCGTATTCCATCAGGACAAAATTGGCCACGTAGATCGGCACCTTGTCGCCGTTGAACGGATTCACGCAGTAATGGCCGGTGAAGATCCCTTCCTTGTCCGGTTCTTGATCAGGTTCCTTTTGCTGTTTGAGGGCGACGGTCCGTTCGACGAATTCGCTGATCTCGGCCTGCCGGTCGTTATCGGCGCTGAGCTTCTCGACCATGGGGTGCTCCGGGGCCAGTGACATGAAGGTCACTCCGAAGATGGTGTCGGGCCGGGTGGTGAATATTGACAGGACCTCGTCGCTGTCTGTCAGCGGAAAATCGACTTCGAGGCCGGTTGATCTGCCGATCCAGTTGCGTTGCATGGTTAAAACATTTTCCGGCCAGCCGGTCAGGTTGTCGCATTCGTTAAGGAGCTCTTCGGCGTAATCGGTAATCTTGAAGAACCAGCCGTTCATCTTGCGTAAGGAGACCGGACGGTCGCAGCGCCAGCAGAGTCCTTCGATCACCTGCTCATTGGCCAGCACGGTCTGGCACTCTTCGCACCAGTTGACGGTGGTCACTTTCTGGTAGACCAGGCCCTTTTTATAAAGTTCGATGAAAAACTGCTGTTCCCAACGGTAGTAGTCAGGATCGCAGGTGGCCAGCTCCCGGTCCCAGTCGTAACTGAATCCCATGCACTGGAGCTGGTTTCTCATGTAGTCGATGTTTTCGTAGGTCCATTTGGCGGGATGGGTGTTGTTCTTGATCGCCGCGTTTTCGGCCGGCAGGCCGAAGGCGTCCCAGCCCATGGGATGGATGACGTTGAAGCCCTTCATCCTTTTATAGCGGGCCACCACGTCGCCGATTGTGTAATTGCGGACATGGCCCATATGGATCTTGCCGGACGGGTAGGGGAACATCTCCAGCAGATAATACTTGGGGCGGGAGGTGTCTTTCTCGGCCTTGAAGGTTTTTTCGGTCAGCCACAGCTCGCGCCATTTTTTTTCGATGGCGGCGAAATCGTATTTGATATTTTTCTGATCGGACATGTGATCCTTTTAATATTTATGCTGTTTCGGGATAATCGTGGCGGGCCAGATTTTCGAAAGTGGTGATCGAATCGATAAAGGTCAGGTGTACCGTGCCGGTCGGCCCGTTCCGCTGCTTCCCGACGATTAACTCGGCGATGCCCTTGTTGGGATTGTCCTCGGCCTTGTTATAGACCTCGTCCCGGTAGATGAAGCAGATAAGGTCGGCGTCCTGCTCGATGGCCCCTGATTCACGCAGATCGGAAAGCTGGGGGCGTTTGTTGGGACGGTTTTCCAGGCTTCGATTCAGCTGGGAGAGGGCGATGACCGGAACGTGGAGCTCCTTGGCCATTGCCTTCAGGGATCGCGATATCTCGCTGATCTCCTGCTCTCGCCTCTCGGCCGAGTCGCGGCCCCGCATCAGTTGCAGATAGTCGACCACGATCAGTCCGATATCATGTTCGGTCTTGAGCCTCCGGGACTTGGCCCGGATTTCCAGGATCGAAATCGCCGGGGTGTCATCAATGAATATGGGACTTTCCGAAAGCATGCCGTGGGCTCGGGCCAGGTTGGGCCAGTCGTTGTCCCGGACCCGGCCGGTCCTCAGCCTCTGGGAGTCGACCCGGCTGATTGAGCAGAGCATTCTCATGCCGAGCTGTTCCTTCGACATCTCCAGACTGAAAACTCCGACCGGGACCTTGTTCAGCATTGCCGAGTTCTGGACGATATTCATGGCCAGGGCGGTTTTACCCATACTGGGCCGGCCGGCAATAATGATCAAGTCCGAGGGTTGGAGGCCGGCGGTCATTTTATCGAATTCGGAGAAACCGGAAGGCACTCCGGTGATAAGCTCCTTTCTCTCCGATAGTTTCTCGACCATCTTGAAGCTGTCATTAATTACCGAACTGATCGGATAATACGATTGACTGCTCTTGGCACTGGATATCTCGAAGATGGTCTGCTCGGTCTCGTCGAGCAGGGCGTTAATATCGTCCTGATGTTCATAGCAGCGGCCGGCAATTTCGGTGGAGGTGGTGATCAGCCGGCGGAGGATTGATTTATCCCTGACTATCTTGCTGTAATAGCCGATATTGGCGGCTACCGGGACGATATCGGTAAGGGTGGCCAGGTAGGCCGGACCACCGACCTTATCGAGTTTGTTCTCGTTTTTGAGGACGTTGGTGACGGTGACCAGATCCTGGGGCTCGGATTTGTCGAAGAGTTTGATCATGGCCATGTAGATCAGGCCGTGTTCGGCGCGGTAAAAATCGTCGGGGACAAGGGTCTCCACCGCTTTGAGAATAGCACCTTGATGGAGGAGAATGGAACCGAGTACGCACTGTTCCGCCTCGAGATTCTGGGGAGGCAGACGGTGGATGGTCGATGATTGCTTTCTGGCCGGTTCCATTGGCAGCTTGACGTTATGGGAAAAGAAGAATTAGAAGAAGTTGGACGACGTTTAACTTATTAAAAATTAGATCGGTCGTCCACTAAAAATGACCAACTCGCAAAAAGTTCCGGGATGGTTATGCACCTTTAATGAAAATGCCCCGGCTCGTTCCTGATGGTGGAACCGGGGCAGTCATTTAGCGGGTCACCTGTAACGGTGGTACATGTGACGGTTACAGGCTTGGGGTTCTAATATTGCTCACTTTCCGCATAACCTTTGATCAGTTACGGCAAAAAAGATGTGTGGTTGATAAATTAAGCCTTTTCGGTCTTCTCGGTCTTCTCTTCCGCGGTCAGCGGCACGACCTGAACCTTTACCTCGGCCGTTACCTGATAGGCGATCTTGATCTTGACCATGTATTCGCCGAGGCTCTTGATGGGTTCGTCGAGGACGATTTTTTTCCGGTCGATATCGATGCCCAGGGAAGCGAGTTTTTCGGCGATATCAACCGTGGTGACGGAGCCGAAGAGCTTGTCGTCTTCGCCAGCCCTCTGTTCGATTACGACGGTCGTCCCATCAACTTTCTTAGAGATGTTTTCCGCATCGGACCTCATTGCGGCCTTGCGGGCCTCAATGGCGGCTCTTTCCTTTTCAAGGATGGTCAGGTTGCCGGGATTGGCCTGGACCGCGATACCCTGCGGCAGCAAGTAGTTGCGGCCGAAACCGGGCTTGACATTTACCACATCGCCTTCTTCGCCGAGATTATCGATAGTTCGTTTAAGAATTAATTCCATTTTTTTATTCCTCCTCACTGGGAAATAACATGGTGAGTTACTTTTTATGATTTATCGTTGTCCGATCGGGTTTGTTTCTTTCTGAAATCTACCCATACATCCGCCAGGCCCAAAACCGCGAGAAAAATGAATCCGTACACTTGAAAGAAGATCAGACCCAGGAACAAAATCCACAGGGAGACCTTCCATCCGGTCAGCAGTCCGTTCATCACCGCTAATCCCTGGAAGAAATAGAGGGTTCCGGCGAGCATGACCAGATTAAGTCCGATGTCCTTTAACAAGCCGGCCGGCAACAGCAAAAAAACTCCGGCGACTATAATCAATCCCACCAGCCATTCCGGCATGCGCCAATCCGCAAAGGGCGGCCATGGTGACAGAAGCCGCTCTTTCCTGTTTAACAGCCACTGGCCGATAAGCATATTCAAAAAAACCACATTCAGCATGGTAACCGCTAACAAACCCGGCATTACCCTAGGAATCAGATCACGAAGCCTTTCGATTGCGGTTTCCAGGGCCATGGCGTGTTCGACCGGCAGTTCCGCGCTGTCCTGCATCGCCTTGCCGGCTAAGATAAGCCCTTGATCAAGGCTGGTCACAATATCCTGATAAAGACTCGCCTGATTGCTCAAGTTGTAAAGCAACGACCAGGCCCCCCAGCTTAAGACCAGGGCGATAAAGGCGCCAAGGCCCGCCCGGATCGGGCCGGTTTTTGGCGTCGTGCCGGAAGCCAGCATATAGCCGGCCGGCATCATTGTTACCAGAAAGAAAAAGGAGGTGGCCGCTCCGAATACGATCGAGGTCACCCCGGTAATCAGCAGGGCGACTGATAAAGTATTAACGCCGCGGCCCCTGCCCGGTTCCATCAGGTAGTAGAAGACAGGCAGCGGAGTGATAAACTGCAGCCACATGAACTCGACACTGACAATCGGCAGAATCCAGACGGTAAATGCTATTGCTACCCCCGCAGGGTCTATTTTCAGACGTGAGATAATACCGTCCTGCAATTCAGCCATGCGGTTTCCGGACTTTGGTTTTCCTCAACTAGAAGTTGCTTTCGCCGCTGTAAGGCAGCAAAGCGATTTGTCGAGCCCTCTTGATGGCTTCGGTCATCTGGCGCTGATGTTTGGCGCAGTTGCCGTAAATTCTCCGCGGGATAATTTTGCCCCGTTCGGTAATGAAATTCTTCAGAGTTCTGGTCTCCTTGTAATCGATGACCAGGCTCTCGTCGGAACAGAAGCGGCAGACCTTTTTCCGGGTAAAAGTTCTTTTTTTAAGGGCGGGCTTTTTGGCCCCCCTCGCGTTTTTGTTGCTTGCCATATCTTTCTCCGTCAAAATGATGGATTGTTGCATTGATTAAAGTTGCGGTGCTGTTCGGTGGTTTACCGAAAAGCGATTATCCATTCCGATATCAATTTTCGGCGGGTGTGGATGCTTTCGCTTTCTCTTCACTTTCCTCTTCGGCAGCTGCAGGTGCGCTTTCGGTTGCCTCTTTGCTCTCTTCGGTTTTTTCTTCGGCGGCTTCCGGAGCGGCTTCTGATTCGCTTTCGGTCTCTTCGACAACCTCGTCTTCCGGCAGGGCGGTGAAGACGTCCTGCAATTTAACGGTAAGGTATTTCATGACTTTTTCATCGATCCGGAATACCCGTTCCATCTCGAAGACCGCGGCGGGAAGGCCGGCGTATTGCAGGTAGACGTAATACCCCTGGGTTTCCTTATCGATGGGATAAGCGGTTTTCCTGAGACCCCAGTTGTCAATTCGAACGATGGAACCGTCGAATTGCTCAATGATTTCGACGGCGCGGTCGGTAATCGCCTGGTTCTCCGCCTCACCCAGGGAGGGTTTCAGGATTACAATTGTTTCATATCTTCGCATTTAAATCTCCTTGTGGACTTAAAGATTGCGGCCCCCCAGCCCGCGGATCTGCGGAAAGGAGAGCAAGGAGTAACTTCCCCCCCACTGCGGGGAGAAAAAGTAAGCCATTCTGATAACACGGCAGGGTTTCAGTGTCAAACTTTTTCAGGTGCGGCCGACTACCTCTTACAGCTTATATTATATCCTGATTATTCATCTTTTTTCACCTGGTTCCATAATTCCTGCATGGCAAGGATATCAAGTTCTTCGAGAGAAAGGTTTTTTTCGGCGGCAAGTTCGGACATTTTCGTGAACCGTCTGGTGAATTTTTCGGTTGAGCGCTGGAGGATGGTTTCCGCTTCAAAACCGGCCTTGCGGGAGACGTTGACCGTGGTGAAGAGCAGATCCCCGAGTTCGTCTTCGATCTCCTGCCGGTTGCCCGATGCAAGCGCTTCCTTCAACTCTTCGATCTCTTCGTCGAGTTTTGCCACCACCCCTTCCATATCGGGCCATTCGAAACCGCTGCTTACTGCCTGCCCAGAAACCCTCTGGGCTCTGAACAGGGCCGGCAGAGACTTGGGAAAAGAAAAAATTTCCTTGTGCTTTTGACCGCTGTCCTTTTTTTCCCGTTTTTTTATGCTGTTCCAGTTTCGGCGCATTTCCTTTTCGGAATTAAACTTTTTATCTCCGAAAACATGGGGGTGGCGGCGGATCATTTTTGCTGAAATGGTTTCGAGTATCTCGGCGACAGTAAAGAGGTTCCGCTCTTCATACAGGTTGCCGAGAAATATGATCTGGAACAGCATATCGCCCAGTTCCTCCTTGATATGCTGGTGATCCTCATGGTCAAGGGCTTCGAAGAGCTCGTGCATCTCCTCGAGAAGATAGGGGCGGAATGTCTCCACGGTCTGCTTTCTGTCCCACGGACAACCGTCAGGCCGGCGGAGTCTGGTGATTATTTCCACAAGTTCATCAAATTTGGCGGAGGCCGTATCCATCATTATTCCTTTGCGGTCGCATTGAAGAGTTGTCTGAATCTAATTGTCATCAGAAGATGACGATAAATTTTTCAGAGAAAAATTGCCATTCCTAAACAAAAACAAGCTGAAATTAAACTGAATCAGTGCCGGCTATTGGGCAGATTTGCTCTTCCTGAATCCGTGGCGGCTGACAGTGGATTTTGCTTATACCCACTTGCCTTTCAAAGAAGTAATCAGCACTGGTAACCTAGTTTTATTCCCCATTAGGGGAGTAAATTTTGAAAAATTTAAATAAGTTGGTTAGATGAACTTGACAGATAGATGACCTGACTTATATTATGCTTACATTACAAATTGTTTAGGAAATCTATAACCTAATTTAAAGCAAACCCCGATAAACGGAACTTTGCTGCAACAAAGGAGTTATGAAAAATGTCAAAAAAAATACTTCTCGAAAAACACAAGGATGTTGCCAGAATCGACCAGGAGTCGAAAAGAACTCATGGCTGGTATGTGCGGGTGAGATTTTTGGGTAAGACGCACTCTAAGTTCTTTTCCGATAAAAAGAACGGCGGCCGTTATTCGAGTTTGCTCTCCGCCCTGGCCTGGCGCGATAAAAAAGAGAAGGAACTCGGTAAACAGCGGACCGACCGGCATCTCGTCACGGTGAGCAACACCTCTACCGGTGTGGTCGGAGTCAGGCTGAACGAAAAACTCGGACGCTATGAAGTCAGTTGGGTAAATAAAGACGGGAAACAGGGCAAGACTTCCGTCTCTGTTGCCAAGCACGGCAAGAAGAAGGCTTTCGAAAGAGCTTGTGAAATAAGGAAGAAGAAAGAAGCAATTCGCTTGGCCGCCTGATTTATTAGTTTGCCGTCACTGTATATCGGACTTTTTGTTTAGCCATTTCGTGACTTTTTTGCGAGTTTGTCTTTTTTAGCCAAACCCGGTTATACCGCATCATGTTTCAGCAGGCCTGCGGGCTTTTTTTTCTGCTTGACGAGGATCGCTAATATCACTAGAATCCCGTTCCCAAGATGTATTGGCCGGGATTCTTTTGTTGTTTGCCTTGCTGTATCTTGCCGACCATTTTTAATAATTTTTCAGATAAACTTTTTTGAGGAGGGTTTTGATTATGAGTGTGTACGTTGTTGGACATAAAAGTCCTGATACCGATTCGGTTACTTCCGCTATTGCCTATGCCGAGTTGAAGAAAGCCATGGGAGTGGATGCGGTCGCGGTCATGCAGGGCGAATTGAACCCCGAGGCCACCATGGTTCTCGAAAAATTCGGTTTTGCCGCTCCGGAGATCATGACCGACGGCGCCGGCAAAAAGTTGATTCTCGTAGACCACAGCGATATCGCCCAGGCCCCCGACAATCTGGACAAGGCCGAAATTATCGAGATTGTCGATCACCACAAAATCGGGGATATTACCACCAGCAACCCGATCTTCTTCTGCGCCCAGCCCGTAGGGTGCACCGGCACCGTTCTCAAGCAGCTGTTTGATATTAATGATGTAGCTATCCCCAAAAATATCGCCGGTATTATGCTGGCTGCTATTTTGAGCGATACGGTTCTCTTCAAATCCCCGACCACCACCGATGCCGATAAAAAAGCTTGTGACGCGCTGGCCAAGATCGCCGGGGTTGATGATATGGAAGCCCTGGCCATGGAGATGTTCAAGGCCAAATCGGCTGTCGAAGGTGTACCGATGCGCGATCTTATTTTTCGTGACTACAAGGATTTCGATATGAACGGCAACAAGGTTGGATGCGGCCAGCTGGAATTGGTCGATATCTCTCTGGTCGCCGATATGCGCGACGATCTGTATAAGGAGCTTCAGAAAGTTAAAAGCGAGGGTCGTCATACGGTCCTGCTGATGCTGACCGATATCATGAAGGAAGGCACCGATCTGATGGTGGTCAGCGACGATCCTTCCTATGTGGAGAAGGCCTATAATGTCAAGGTTGACGGACCGACCGTCTGGGTTGACGGCATGATGAGCCGTAAAAAACAGACCGTCCCGCCCTTGCAAAAAGCCTTCGGCGGCTGATCTCGATTGCTATTCGTTTAAAAAAGCCCCGTGCTCACGCACGGGGCTTTTTTTTTATATATCTTTGATTTTCCCTTAGCGATGTGCAGAACCGTTGTCGAGTTTTTTTTTATCCCCATGCCGGCAGGCGTGGAACTGGAATCCACAATGGGGAAAACGCTTGCAACTCCCTAAGACTGACCTTACTGTTTTTTTGATTTTCCTTTTCGGATATTACTTGGAAAAATTGGATATTCAGGTACATTTTTGTGGGTGAAAAGGTCTCACCAATTTGGTTTTGTTAATTATCTTAAGAATGTGATCAATCGGTTAAAGAGGAGTGGCGATGTTATTGCTCAGGACAGTGAAAATAATATTAACGGGATTTGTGGTTCTTCTCTCTCTTGTCATGCCGGGGCAATTTTCCGCCCTGGCGGCTGGTGAAGCCGAATCCGCCCTCGCTTACGATGAATTAATAACCAATTCCGCGGTTGCCAGGCAAGCGGCCGATCAACCTGAGCGGCAAGATGTCTCCGTTCTCCTGGACAGGATTGACGCTCTGGAGTACCAGCTTAAATATATGCAAAAAGAGATAAGGATCATGGAGAAGCAGCTGGGGGCGAGCCGCACCTTGGCCAATATGATCAACGAAGGCCGCTCACTTGCCTCCGATGCCTGGAATATCGCGGTCGAGGCGAGGTCGATTGCGGTCAGGGCCGAGAAGAAGGCTGATCAGGCCGGGACATCGACCACCGACTGATTAACGATTTGCCTCCCCCGGTAATTCGTTCCATTTTTAGATTATCAATCCGGCCCTTATCGGGCGGCCTGAAACGACGATAACACTGACAGATAACAGGTAGTCCCGGGCTGACAGGAAACCGCCAGATATCCGGCCCGGAATTCAGGTTAATACCAATCATCCAGAGACATTTCGCGAACTAATCAAAGTTCAGCTGAAGATGAAAATATAATCGCCAGCGTTGATATCTATCTTCAGCCGTCCCCCGTGGTTCTCCCCATAGACTTCCCAGCCGGGCCTGTTCCCGAATTTTTCCTTCAGGCAGCAGGGCGAACATGAGTTAGTTAAACGATTGTATCTTGCCACTACCTCGGTATCGGGATTATCTTTTGCGGCGAGCACACTGCCGATTTTCTGGGCCTCTTCCCGGCTAACCGCGCAGCCCGTTATCCTGACGGAAATTTTTTTCATATCGATTAACCTTTCCCTTCTTTTTCAAGAGCCTGAAACTGCGCATGAATTTGCAGTCAATATAGTCCTTGATGATAAAGGCCGATTTTTTCTTTGAAATCAGCCGACACTTGTGCAGAATCCCCAAGCCGTTGTCGAGATTGAAAATCAGCAGATACGAATGATTTGGGATGAACTCGTCCAAAGAGAGGCTCTTGTAGGCCCGATAACTGATTCCGGTGAGAATCTGGTTCTGACGGACTGCATGGACTCCCTTTTCAAGGGGTTGTTCTTCAAAAAAATATGCAAGCGCCGCCGCCGAATATTTCTGATGTTTTGACGATCTCCCTGGTTTTTCTATATAGCTTCCAACATTGCAGGAGAGCAAACGTTATAGGGGATCTCGCGGTCCGCCGCCCGTACGTACGAATCTCCCGCCCCTGTCCTTGACTAAAATGAATCTCCTCCGGCATGTAGGTGCGTCCGAGCATGCCCGGTTCCATCCCGAATAGTGAAGTGACCCGATAACCCTTAGCTGTAAAGTTGCCCAGATTGGCAA
Source organism: Desulfobacterales bacterium (assembly GCA_024637225.1). Classification (GTDB taxonomy): domain Bacteria; phylum Desulfobacterota; class Desulfobulbia; order Desulfobulbales; family JAGXFP01; genus JAGXFP01. Next base: position 599 of record JAGXFP010000038.1, on the reverse strand, counting down.
GGGTTTCCATGTGGACGAGACCGTCGCCGACCAAGACAAGTTTTTAGTCATCTGCTCGTTACTTCCCCCCATTGTTTTCATGCAGGCTCACCAAGCGGATTTGATATCTCTTGCATCAGTTTTCATGTTATCAGAAAATGATTTGTGCCGGGAAATTTGCTGACGTTGTAAAAAGTTAATAAAATAAGTCATTTCGGGCGCCATGGAGCAATCCCGAAAAATGTAACTAGAAAAATACTGGATTGCTTCGTCGCTTCGCTCCTCGCAAAGACTTGGCAAAACAGGTACGATGTCACTTATGGATTTTTGCGAGTTTGTCAAACTTTGCAAACTCGAAAAAAACATGATTATTAGGAGCCATTCAAAGCTGGAGTGGAAATCAATCCGGAAGGTTTTTTGCTGCCCGGCGCGGTGAGGGACGCCGATTGCTGGGGGTTACCCCTATTTTGTCATAAAAACTCACTAGTGTCCCAACGATTAATTGAATAATTTCAACTGCTTAGCTGTATGGGGTTTTCTGCTGCTGTATCCTGAGCCTGTAACAGCTTGAACTAACGGTATTTTTTCGAAAACAGTAACACTCAATACCTGTAAAATTG
>JAGXFP010000037.1 GCA_024637225.1 Desulfobacterales bacterium | reverse complement strand
AGATGTGTATAAGAGACAGGGATAGAAGGGGGGCGATTACCTGGAAGGAGGGGTTTTCGGTGGTGGCGCCAATCAGGGTCAGGAGGCCGCTTTCGACATGGGGTAGAAATGCATCCTGCTGGCTTTTGTTGAAACGGTGGATTTCATCGACAAAAAGAATGGTGCTCTGTTGTTTCTCGGTCAGGAGCTTTTCCGCAACCACGACGATTTCCCTGACTTCTTTTATACCGGAGAGCACCGCCGAGAAAAAGACAAAGTTGGACTTGGTTTGATTGGCCAGAATGTGGGCAAGGGTGGTTTTCCCAACTCCGGGCGGCCCCCAGAGCAACAGGGAAGGCATTCGTTCTTGCCTGACCAGGCGCCAGAGAAGTTTGTCTTCCCCAAGGAGTTGGCTTTGGCCGATAAAGTCGGCCAGATGGCGGGGCCGCATTCTTTCAGCAAGGGGAACGTTTTTCTCGGAAGACTTTGACACGGCCATAGTTGAAGGATCTGCTGTGATCAGGCTAGGATATGGTCCGGACAGATCCGTAGACAAGCTCCAGGTGTAAAATTATCCCGGATGGAATAAATCGAAAGTTTGGGTCAAATGGATCAAGCTTTCTGGAACTCGGGAACCTTTGCAGTGACGGCGGCCGGCAAATCCTTGACCACTTTCAGATCGGCGGTTTGCTGGCTTGATTTTATCTCGCCGTTCAGAACTCCGCCGGATTCTACGGAAAGATCGGATGTTTCGACGCGGCCGTTAACCACCCCTGATTTTTTCAGGAAAAGCGAGCCTGCCTTGATGTTGCCGTCAACTTTCCCGTAGCAGGTAATCGATTCTGCTTCAATATCGCCGACTATTCTGCCGGAGGCACTTAAAACCAGGGTGACGCCCTTGAGGTTGCCGTTAATGTTGCCGTCAATTTGAATTTTGCTTTTAAATTCAAGATCGCCGGTCAGGACCATGTCCTGACCGATTATGCTGCTGATCGGGCTGCTTTGGGAGGGTGGCGAAACTTTTTTCTTGTCGTTGAAAATATCCATCGTGTACCTCTAAGTTATTGATCAGCCGTTATTCAATGAAACCAGCTTGTTTATGTTGACGAACTTTGCGGGGTTGACCGGTCGGTATCTATATCTGATCTCATAATGGAGGTGCGGGCCGGTGCTGCGCCCCGTGCTGCCGAGAAGCGCGATGACATCCCCACGTTTGATCCTGTCCCCGCGGCGCGCGATAATTTTGCTGTTATGGGCGTACATTGTCGAGAAATCATTACCGTGATCGATCCGCACATACCATCCGTAGGTACTGTTTCGGCCCCTTTCGATGACCTTGCCGTCGGCGGTAGCCCTGACTTCGGTGCCGGATTTCCCACTCAGGTCGATGCCGTCATGGAAGGCGCTTTGCCCATTCATTGGATCGGTCCGGCGGCCGAAGCTTGAGGATACCCGTTTGAATTTTACCGGATAGCCGAGGGGAATGGGCCGTAGGGTCTGAATATCCTGGTCGACCTTTAACATAAGTTCTTCAAGAGAAGTGTCGGACATTTTGGTAAAAGGCCCGCCCTTGTTCAGATTGCTTTCGTTCAGATCGGCGGTTTGGGAGGCTGGGGTGATTTCCAGAACACTGAAAATCGAGTCAATCATCTGGCTGCGCTGGATGAGTTCGCCGTAGGCCCCGGAAAGCTGGGCTTTGGCTTTTTCTTCCAAACTGACGACATGATGTTTGAGCCCTTCCTTTTCGGTGGAAAGAACGGAGACATCACTTTCCAGGTGATGGATTTTGCCTTTCAGACTGAAGTTTTGGATTGAATAGGTTATGCCGGCAATGGTCGAAACTACGAATACAACGCTGATCGTGGTCATAATTCTTCTGAGAACCGGCTTGGCAATGGCAAAGGTCTTGGTCTTGCCGTTCTCGGAGGTGACAATGATATGTAATCTGGGATCCATATTGAGACACTCCCGACACCTGATTTGTTTTAAAAAGCACCCCTAAAAAAAACCAGGCACAATTAAACCATTAGAATTACAAATTGTCAAACCCGATTGGTTCAGCGGCCGGAAAATCGTCCTTTTTCATGAGTTGGAGTCAGCTTTGTCAGGGCTTTTGGGCAGGGAATAAAGTGCAAATGGAAACCTATATCAACAGAAAATATTCATGACGGTAATGTTATCGTCTCCTCCCCCTTTATTGGCAAGGGCTACTAACCTTGCCGAGGCTTTGGCCGGTGATTTCGCTTTGATGATTGTCTGTTGGATGGTCGGCTCGTCGATCATCGACCATAAGCCGTCGGAGCAGAGCAGGACTCGATCCCCCTTGCTCAGAGCGATTGTGTTGTATTCTGGTGGTTCCGGAAAGGGATAGCCGATCACTCTTGTTACAACATGGCGGCTGGATGTATTATCGGGAGCATCCTCGGTCATCGTATGGTCACTGGTAACTTTTCTAATTCGGTTCTCCGAGACTACGTAGCAGCGGGTATCGCCTACATGACAGGTGTAAAGGGTGGTTCCGCGAATAAAGGCCATAACCAGAGTGCATCCCATGCCGAGTAAATTCCGGTTTTCTTCTGCCAGGTCCATGACCATGCTGTTCGCCTTCTCAAAGCCGGTAAGCATGGCGTGTCTGATTTCCTGGGAGTTGCTCCGCATTGCTTTGACGATTTTTGGTGAGAAGTAACGGCGCAGGGTCTCGATTGTGGATCTGCTGGCCACCTCCCCACCGTTATGACCACCCATGCCGTCGGCGATGAGGAAGATGTTTTTCCCTTCGAGAATGGTGAAACAGTCTTCATTGTTTTCCCGGACCAGGCCGATATCGCTTAGAGCAGCATAGCTCAGCTTGAGAGATGGTTGCGGAAGTATTTTTTTGAAAAGATTAAGCATATCGGGCAGGGTAATTAAATTAGGGGCCGGTTTGGTTTCAGTTTGCTCTGGCTTCAAGCTCCGGGGATTCTTTGAATCGCGCTGCTTGGTGTATGTGTATGTAAATTGTTATTACTTGTAATAGAACTTGATCTATAATTTTTCAAGTCTGTCGATTTTATCCAGCATCTCTTTGCTTTTCTTTCTATAAATATTCTCCTCCGGTAATTTTTCCATGGCCTTGTCCAGATGGTACTTGGCGTTGGCGACATCCCCTTCAAACCAGTTGTAGAGCCCGGTGTGATAATGCCCCATACCGGTCCGCCCCTGCTTGGGATGTGCCAGGCCCAGATAGTAATGGGTTTTGGCGTAGGTCGGAGTAATGGTCAATAAGTCTTCATAATATCCGATAGCTTCTTCCGTCTGGCCCTTCTGGTCGAGGGTTCGGGCCAGATTGAAAATTGTAAAGGCATCGTTTGGGGCGTTCTGAAGCGCTTTCCTGAAAAGCGCCAGCGCTTTTTCATGCAACCCTTCGCTGAGGTAGGTAGAACCGAGATCCGCTTTAAGAATAGCCCGGTCAGGATATTTTCCCATCACCTCCAGAAGATATTTCCTGCCCTGATCGTAGTTGCCTTCGCCGATATGAATCTGGGCCAATCCCAGTCGCAGAAAATAATCCGGATCCTCGCCGTCTTTGATTTTCTTGGTCAGACGGGGAATGAGCAACCGATCGTCATTGGTGGCGGCGATGATCCGATAGCGGATTCGCTGGAATTCAAAATCGTTTTTTGCACCTTCGGGCAATTCTCCATCGTAAATGTTGAGGAGATCCCGGACATAGCCCAGGCGCTGGGTCGGATTCGGGTGGGTCATCAGATAGGGGGGAGTGTTGCCGATTTTCAGGATAGAGATACGGCGCATCTTGCCAAGCATGTCCAGCATCGATTCCGGATTGCGTTTCATCTTGAGCATCCAGCTGAAAGCCAGCCGATCGGCTTCTTCTTCATTTTCCCTGCTGAATTTCAGGTTCATCGAAGCGCCGGTAGCCATGGCCCCGGTAACCACGGCTTCCGAAAGTTCCCCCTCGCCGGATGATCCCAGAGCTATGCCGGCCAGAACGAGGGCGATGGTGGCGATATTGACTTTGCCCGCTTTGTCGATCCGGTCGGCAAGATGACGATTGGATACGTGGGCGATCTCGTGGGCCATGACGCCTAGCAACTCTTCTTCATTGTCCATGGCGGTTATAAGCCCGGAGTGGAAGAAGATCAAACCGGAAGGCGCGGCGAAGGCGTTGAAATCCTTGTTGGCGATCACGAAAAAACGATAATCGAAGTATTGCGCACCTGCCACATTAAGAACCCGGCGGCCCAAATCATTAATATACTGGGCGACATCGGGAGCATTAATCAGTTTAAATTCTTTCCGGATCGCTGAATGCATTTTATCGCCGACCTCCTTCTCGGTATCAATTGAGAAAGCTCGGGCCTGGAGCGGTCCGGAAGAGATAAGCGGTCCGAGGATAATCGCCAGGCTCAAGATAATGACGTGAATCCGGAGGATTTTCTTTTTAAGTATGCTTAACATTTTATTTGGAGCCCTGGTTGGCGGGAATCAAATATTTTTTCCGCTGAGGTGTGCCAATGTGGGAAAAATTTCACTGAGCAAAACAAGAGCAAGGTTATTGTTCGAAAATGGTGGTTTGTCAGCTGTTCCTGTTTTGCATAAACTTACCATTAAAAGGATATCTGTAAAGGATCGCCCAGTCAATTTCGATGAGTTCGGAATCGATAAACCTTTTAAATGATTAGGTTGGGCGCCGGGTAACGTATTGATTTAGCGTCTTTGCCTGGCTTGTCGAAGTCTGCGCCATTAACCTTCCGGGCCATTCTGCTATTTCATGAATTTTGTTGGTGTCTTGCAATATTGACTGGGAAGAGGTTATAACCTGAACCGTTAGCTTTAGTCGCCTCCTTGCATCTGACCCATTCTTTTTGCAGATAAGATAAGCAGGTAATTACGGGTTGTTAAGGGCAAAAGATCCAACAACCATCACGGATTTCAGATTATAGAAAGAACATGCTTAGGGAACTGAAAATAACCAATCTTGCCTTGATCTCCTCCTTGCGGATTGAGTTGGGCGGGGGATTGTCGGTGTTGACCGGGGAAACCGGCGCCGGGAAATCGATTATTCTCCAATCGATAAATCTGCTTTACGGGGCAAAGGCCGCTGCTTCTTGGGTCAGGAGCGGTTCCGACAAGGCGGTCGTAGAGGCTCTTTTTGAGTGCGGTGACCATGCGCCTGTCCTGGAGCTCTTGCGGGAACATGGGTTCGACTGTGAAGATAACATGCTTATCGTCAAGCGGATCATCTCTGCCAAGGGAAGCAGCCGCTATTATCTGAACGGCGGCCTGGCCACCGGGCGGCTGGTAGGCGAGGTTACCGAGAACCTGATTTCTGTGGCCAGCCAGCACGATCACCAGCAATTACTCGATTCCCGGTTTCACCTCGATTTCCTCGACGCCTACGGCGGTTTGATGCCGAAGCGCCTGGAGCTTGGCCGGATGTACGACAGCTGGCGGGTCAAACGCGATCAATATCGTGAGCTTAAGCAGCAGGAAAAGGATAAGGACCAGCGCCGGGATTTTCTCGCCTTTCAATGCCGGGAGATCGAGGCGGCCGCCATCGAACCCGGTGAGGATAATGAGCTGGATCAGGAGAAGTCCCGGCTGCGTGGTGTGGAGGATCTGCGGCGTCTTGGCGCCAACAGTTACGGAACCTTGAATAGTCAGGTGACGGATGCCCTGGCCGAAGTTCGCGGCGATCTGGCCCGGATGGCGGAACTGGACAAGGGCCTTGAGAAACTGGCCGAGGAAGTTGCCGGTTTCGGTTATCAGCTTGAGGACGCGGCAGGCCGCCTCCGGGATTATCTGGATAACATCTCCGAAGATCCCGAGCGGCTTGACGAGATTACCGCCAGGATAGATCTTCTGCAGCAGTTGAAGCGTAAATATGGTCCCGGCTTGGAAGATGTATTGGCCTTCGGTGAAGATGCCGCCGCGGAACTTCGGGGGCTTGAGGAAATGGATCAGGCCCTGGCCTCCCTGGCTGGCGAATTGGAAAATCTCACCGGTGAACTGGAGAAGAAAGGCGGGCAATTATCGGTTGAACGGCGTGCGGTCGCCAAAAAACTCTCGGCCGCGATCGATGACGAACTGAGTCTTTTATGTCTGGAGAATGCCGGATTCGATATCGACTTCGGCGCTCGGGCGGAACTCTCCGTCGAGGCTATGTCCCGCAAGGGATGGGACCGGCCCGAGTTTACTTTTTCGGCCAACCCGGGCGAACCATTGAAACCCATGGCCAAGGTGGCCTCCGGCGGCGAGCTTTCCAGGCTGATGCTGGCCCTGAAATGTATTCTCGCCCGGCACGATCTGGTCGATACGGTAGTTTTCGATGAAATCGATGCGGGGATCAGCGGCAAGGCGGCGGAGGCGGTGGCTCGCAAGATTAGGGAATTATCCGAACACCACCAGGTCCTCTGTATAACCCATCTTCCGCAAATCGCCTCCTGCGCCAAGGAACATTTCACGGTGGCCAAAAAGGTCGCGGCGGAGAGGACTCACACCACGATGGAGCGCTTGTCCGATGAGAAACGGATTGATGAACTTGCCGGAATGCTCGATGGAGAATCCGTAACCGCCGGCACCCTGGAATACGTGAAGGAACTGCTGGCGAGGAACAAACGGTGATGGATACGGCTGATCGATCCAGGACGGCGATCGCGCTTTTTTCCGGCGGACTCGACAGTATCCTGGCCTGCCGGTTGATGATGGCTCAGGGTATCACAGTAAAGGCAGTCAGGTTTGTCACCCCTTTTTTCGGATATGATCTGCTGGCCCAGGAAGAAGATTATCGGCGCGAGGTTGCCGCTGAATTCGGGATTGATGTCCAGCTTCGGGATCTAAGCGGAAAATACCTGCCGATGCTCCGGGATCCGGCCCATGGATATGGGAAGAACTTCAACCCCTGCGTTGACTGTAAAATTCTGATAGTCTCGGAGGCTCGGTTGATGATGGAGGAGCTTGGCGCCTCTTTTATGATTTCCGGGGAAGTTCTCGGCCAACGGCCCATGTCCCAGCGGCGAGACACCCTTCGGGTAATCGAAAAAGCAAGCGGCTGCGAGGGCATCCTCTTGCGGCCCTTGTCCGCCTTGAATCTTCCGGAAACCATTCCCGAACAAGAGGGGGTGGTCGATCGAGGACGGCTTTTGGCCTTCAGCGGCCGGACCCGCCAGCCGCAGATAGCCTTGACCGCTTCCTTCCAAATTGACGACTTTCCCACACCGGCCGGCGGCTGCATGTTGACCGATCCGAACCGGGCTGCCAGGGTGAGAAGGTTTTATGAGGAAAATGAGACAGTCGCACCGGCCGATCTCCTTTTGTTGATGATCGGCCGGCAGTTTGGTTTGCCGGACGGCGGTTGGCTGGTACTCGGCAGGGATGAAAATGAGAATAAATCCCTGACCGGCCTCTTGCGGCGCGGAGACATCTTTCTGTGGTGCGAGGAAAGTTGGCCCGGCCCCTCGGCTGTTTTAAGACGATCGGAGGGGCAGCGCGATCTTGAAGCCGCGGCCGGATTGATAAAAAGATACAGTAAAAAAGGCGAAGGCAGGAAGCGGGCCCTTGTTTGTTGGCAAAAGGTCGGAGATGAAAAACAGGCGGAGCTTCAAGTGGAGCCTTTGGCGGATCAGGATTTTCAGAATTGGCAATTCTGATGGCTAAGCAAAAATCGCCAGCTCCGGCGTTGCTGCAAATTGTCTCGTCATTGCAGCGTACTGGAGTACGCTTATTCCTCGAAATTCGCGCGCCTTGGATTAGACGATTTTTGCTTAGCCATTCCCATCGAGACTAATTAGCGTCGCAAAAAGTCGCCAGCTTCTGCGTTGCTGCAAATTGTCTCGTCATTGCAGTGTACTGAAGTACGCTTCATTCCTCGAAATTGGCGCGCCTTGGATCTGACGATTTTAGCTTAGCATCCCATTTATAAACTTTTGCGAATTCATCAATCTTAAGGCGGGGTTAGTCGGGGGGCAACTCGGCCAGCGCCTGTTTAACGTGATTCATCAGGGTTCTTCCTGAAAAAGGCTTCTGGAGAAAGCCGTTTTCATCATTGGTGGCATTCTGCGCGGGTAATGCCGGTTTCATATATCCGGACATGAAAATTATTTTTATGGCGGGGACGGCCTCCACCAATCTTCGGGCAAGTTCGATTCCGTTAATGCCCGGCATAACCACGTCGGAAAGAAGCAGGTCTATTTTGACTTTCAGGTTATGGAAAAGCTCCATCGCTTCTTCGCCGTTGGCGGCCGAATAGACCTCCTGACCCATCTTTCGGAGGCATTCCGTCACGAATTCGAGGGTGTGACGGTCGTCATCAACTACCATTACGGTTTTTCTGTTCAGGGCGGTCATCCGCGAACTCCTGGTATGTCTTGGCCTATGTAAATCTCAGTGGCTTTTGTTCAGCGATCAGCCGGGTTTGTCCACGGGTGATGGAAATCCCGCCATTTTAACCTGTTAATTTATCGCTATCTATCCGGTGGATGAAACAATTGCAATCTTGCATGTCCTGAAGAGATTTTTCGGCAAAAATTATCATCTTTTCTTGCTTTGCTCAAGGCTCCTTTGGTAGCCCTCGTGCCATTCGATCAGCTCGTCGTATGGCAAGGCCTTGCTGAAGTAAAAACCCTGCAGGAAATCACAACCAAGTCTTTTCAGTAAAACGTAGGTGTCGCGGTTTTCTACTCCTTCAGCCACTACCAGCCGGCCAATATTGTGGGCCAGATCGATTGTCGATTTTACAATAATGGCACTATCTTCATTGACCAGCATATCAAGGACGAAGGATTTGTCGATCTTGATCTCCCGGGCCGGAAATTTGCGCAGATAAGCCAGTGATGAATAGCCCGTGCCGAAGTCGTCAATAGACATGTTGACTCCGGTTCTTTTCAGTTCCATGACAACCTTGTTTACCCGGGCGGGATCGACCATCAATCCGCTTTCGGTTATTTCAAGAGTGAGTCGGTTAGGGGCTATTTGCCATTTCTCCATGATTTTTTTCAGTTCAGCCGGGAATTCATAGTCGTGGAGATTATTTATTGACAGATTAACCGAAATATTGATGTCAAAACCAGTTCGCGACAATTCTTTATGGTGTTTCAGGGCGGTATTAAGCACCCAGATTGCCAGGGCCTTGCCGAGATCGGTATGTTCGATTACATCCATGAAACTATTAGGGGTAATGGTACCTTTTTCTGGATGATGCCATCTGATCAGCGCTTCGACTCCGCTCATTTTACCGTTGATTACCGAGATTTGCGGTTGAAAATAGAGATCCAGTTCATCTTTATGGATGGCGTCGCGCAATTCGCTGGCCATGATCAGCTTTTTAAAGGGCGAGTAATGTTGATCAGGGTCAAACAAGGAATAATTTACGTGGTTGCGTTGAGCTTCGTACATGGCAATCTGAGCGTTTTGCATTAACTTCTCGGTTGATTCGCCATGTTCGGGATAAATAACGATGCCGTTGCTTATTTCCACGGAGATATTGTTGCCTTCAACATTAAATGGTCTGGCCAGATTTTCGGTGATCTTGTTAGCGACCGCTATTGCCCTTTTTAGATCGGTGTCCGGGAGCAGCAAGGCGAATTTGTCTCCCCCCCAACGGGCCAGTATGTCGGAGTTCCTGGTGGATTGGCCTATGCGGTCGGCGACTTCCTGTAAAAGAAAATCGGCATAAAAATGACCGATCGCAGTGTTGATCTCCCTGAAGCGATTTAGATCGATAAGAAAGATCACAAAGGTCTGCTTGATGTTGTTGGCCCGCTTGATTGCCGCGTCGACTATGTCGTTAAAATAATTCTGATTCGGCAGACCGGTCAATTCATCATGCATGGAGCGGTGCCGTTCTACTTCTGCCATCAGGAAAAGTTTGTCGATCGAAATCTGGGCCAGTTTGACCACGGCATAGACGAAGATTCCGCCCCCGAACAGTATAAAAGAGATAAACAGAAATATAGGGCTTATTTCGTTGTTGATAAGAAAAACGGAGAACATCCCGTAACCGGCTATGAACAGCATGATGAAGATGCCGAGAAATCGCCAGGCCATGGTAGCATGATGTTTCTGGCCACACAGTGTTTTGGTTGGGATCAGTGAGAAGATAAGCAGTATAGCGCCCAGATATGTGAGAAGCAAAGATAAAAGTTTCAAATAATTTCCTTCTGTTATCCCTGTTCCTGAATCCGTATCTGGCGTCCCGCAGGGCGGGAAAGAATCGGCGACTCAGTGGAAAACGATTATTTCACCTAACAATAAACGAGTAAAGCGAAATCCCCAAAGAACCTGTCACAGATTCAGGAAGATATCACTTGCCTTGGAATCATCTTATACTAACTGTGTGATGGTGGCAAGGTCAAGGCCTCTCCGCTTGAATTATGAGCTATGTTTGATTTATTCGGAACCGTGAGCGAGCTTGACAGTTATATAGAAAACTGATACTAGGAGATTCAATTTCCAACGGCCGATAATAGAGGCCGGAGAGAGATTCGCCACCGTAGCTCAGTTGGTAGAGCAACTGATTCGTAATCAGTAGGTCTGCGGTTCGATTCCGCACGGTGGCTCCAAAAAAAACAGGGACAACAGGTGAAAATCTGTTCGTCCCTTTTCTTTTAGAGGGCATAATCTCCAGCCTTTTCCCGTCCGGTTTGATTTTGTTCCTCCCACACCGGTAGGGATAATAATCAGATTTAAGCATGCAGCATCACCAAAAAAATCAAGCAGATCAGCAGGTAGGCCGCGCCCGCCACTGACCACCGCATCAGTCTCTTCTCCAGTTGTTGGCCGCGCCGGGAGAAAGAGGCGAGCAGTTGGAGGGTTTCGCGGCCGCTTTCCGGCCCGGCTGAAATCATCCCCTTTGCCTGGGGGGTTGCTTTTTCCGCTGGAGCGGGGCGCGGCCAGACCAGCCAAAGAAGATCACCGGCCGGTATGGTTGGACGTTTCGCGGCCGGCCACCATCGCCAATATGCCGCCATCATTATTACCCCGGCCAGTACCGGCCACAAGCCCTGCCGGAGCAGTTGCATGTCCGCGAGATGGGCGGCGTAGGGCGGCGGTTCCGGCCAGAACCACGGGAGGAGCGCGACCCCGGCCCAGAGCGTAAGCCAGGAGGTGGTCATCCCCCTGGTGTTGATTGATCGGCGGGGCAGCGCTGTCGCCATGGTCTTCAAGAAGTGGCAGACGATCAGGGTGGTTGCCAGGGCGGTCAGGGGCAGGCTGAATTCGAGAATCCCCGGCCAGGGACCGGGCAGGGTGTGGACAATCTCCTTCATGGCATATTTGGCGATGGCGCCGCTGGTAAAGGGCAGCCCGGCCAGGGCCAGGGCCGGTAAAAAAAGGAGGAGCAGGAGGCGGGGCGGCGCGCCTCCGGGACTTCTTCTTGCCATCCCCAGCCCGCTGGCCAGAAACAGCGAACCCTTGGCCAGACCATGATGGAGGGCGTAGATGCTGACCGCCATGATTACCTGGGGCCAATGATTCGGGGCCAGGAGGCCGCAGCCGACAAGCACGGTCATCAAACCCATCTGGCTGATACTTGAATAGGCCAGGATGGTCTTGGTCTCCCGTTGGGCCAGGCCGATTACGACCCCGTAAAAGGCGGCCAGCAACCCCAGGCCGATCAGGGTTCCTCCCCAGCCGGGCAGGATGATCTCTTCGCCCATGGGCAGAAAACGCAGCCAGCCCAGGAGGCCCGCCTTGATCATCACCCCGCTGAGCACGGCGCTGGCCGGGACCGGCGCCACCGGATGGGCCAGGGGCAGCCAGACGTGCAGGGGCAGGAGGCCCGCCTTGATGCCGAAGCCGGCAAAGATCAGGATCAGGCTCAGGTTCCCGGCCCGGCTGGCGGCGATGGTGGAGAGTTCCAGGTCGGGCAGGCTGGATGCCATCAGGACCATCCCGGCAAAGAGCAGGACCTCGCCCGCCATGACCAGGGTAATATAAACCCGCCCGGCCTGTAAGGCTTCGGGGCTGCGCTTGTGGACGATCAGGCCGTAGGCGACGATACTCATCATGCCGAAAAAAAGATAGAAACCCAGCATGTCCCGGGCCAGGATCAGCCCGAAATTAAAGGCCATGGTCAGCAGGTAGAAAAAGAAAAAGCGGTGCTGTTCGGGATCGTCGCGCAGATAGCCGCGGCCGAACCAGGCGGACAGCCCCCAGACCAGGGCGGCAAGCAGGAGAAAGTAACGCCCCACCTGATCAATTCCCATCCGGCCGCCCATGAAGAACCAGGCCACCTCAAGGTCGATCCCCGGCTGGAGCAGCAGGGCGGCGGCCAGGGCCGGGAGGGCCGTCCAGGGCGCGAGCCGCAGGCCGCTTTGGCGGGTGGCCCGGAAAAGCAGGGTAAAGGCCGCAAGCAGTGGTAAGCCCGGCACCGTGGAGAGGAGCAGGACTCCTGGTTGGCCATTATTGAGGAACTGGCTCATCATGGCCCATACCTCGTGGCGACGATAAAGCGCACCCAGGCCAGGGGGCTGAGGCCGCTGTTGGCAAGGAGTCCCACCAGAAGAGAGAGAAGGGCGGTAAAGACCGGTGGCGCGACAAGCATCCAGTGGCAATCCCTGAAGCCCGTCGGCCCCGAAGCCGCGGGCCACGGCTGCGCCGGTTCCTTGAACCAGGCCCGGTGGATGATCGGCAGGAAATAGGCGGCGTTAAGGAGGGTGGAGAGGACCAGGACGGCAATGAGCCATTCCATGCCCTGGTCGATGGCGCCCAGGCCCAGATACCACTTGCTGACAAAACCGGCCATGGGCGGCAGGCCGATCATACCCATGGCGGCCAGGGTGAAGGCCCCCATGGTCAGGGGCATTCTCCGGCCCACCCCGTTCATCCCGCTGATATCATGGATTTTGAGGGTCTCGGCGATATTGCCGGCGCAGAAGAACAGGGTGATCTTCATGATGCCCTGATGAACCAGGTGGACCATCCCCCCCATGATGGCCAGGGGATTGCCGATGCTGATGCCCAGGGCGATGTAGGATACCTGGCTCACCGTCGAATAGGCCAGGCGCCGCTTGAGATTGTCCTGGCACAGGGCGAGCAGGGAGCCGTAAATAATGGTTATTGCCGCCAGCAGCAGCAGCGGCATGAGCAGGCCGAGCTCTCCGGTCAGCGGCAGGCCGTAGACGTCGAGGACGATCCGCATGATGCCGAAGGCGCCGGCCTTGACCACGGCCACGGCATGAAGAAGGGCGCTGACCGGGGCCGGCGCCACCATGGCCCGGGGCAGCCAGCCATGCAGGGGAACCAGGGCGCCCTTTACCCCCACGCCTGCGATGAGCACAGCGAAGATGAGGATAAGCGACAGCCGGTGTTCAGCCAGCAGGGGGATCAGCAAACCCTGGCGGCTGAAATCGATCTGGCCCACCAGGGCGTGCAGCCAGGCCACCCCGAAAAAAAGGAGGAGGCCGCCGGACAGGGTATAGAGCAGATAGACCCGGCCGGCGGCCATGGCCTCGGGCGTACCGCGATGAATCACCAGGGGGTAGGTGGTCAGGGTGAGCATTTCGAAAAAGAACAGGAAGGTGAGCAGGTTGCCGGCCAGGGCGATCCCGATGGTAACCGTGACGCAGAGGCTGAAATAGCCGAAAAAATGACTCCGGTTGGGAGAGTCTTCCAGATAGGCAATGGCATAGATGGTGGTTAAAAGCCACAACAGGCTGGAGAGGGCGACAAACAGGGCCGAGAGAGGATCGGCTCGCAGGACCAGCTCGATATCGGGCAACAGGCGCAGGTGAACCGCGAAACGCTGGCCCTGATAGATCCCGACGATCATCACCAGCACCAGAATCATCTTGACCGTGGCGCCCAGGATGTTGAGGGCGGTCCGCCAGCTGCGGTTCGACTCGGCAAGGCTGAAGATGATCAGGCCGGGCACCATCGAGCTTAACAGGATGGCGACCAGCAGCCAGTTCTGCCAGACCATCATTTCACCCCCATCAGGGCCAGGGGCAGCGGGGCGATGATCCCGAGCAGCATGGCCATCAGGGCCAGGGCCAGGGCACTCCACTGCATGGAGGCGGCGACCATGAGTTGCGGGCGCTCCGCCAGAAGGCGCGGACTGAGGATTGCGGCGACGGCCCGGAATACATAAGCCGCGGTCAGACCGCTGCCCAGCACGACAATCAGCGCCAGCCACCACCTGCCCTGGCCGATGGCCGTGGTGACATAGAGGTACTTGGCAATAAAGCCCCCGGAGGGCGGCAACCCCATCAGGCTTAGGCCGCCCAGGGCAAAGGCAAAGGAGGAGACCGGCATGAGCTGCCGCACCCCGGCCAGGTCATCGATGCGGTCATGGCCCATCTGCAGGAGAAAAGTGCCGGCGGCCAGGAACATGGCCCCCTTGGCGAAGCTGTGGGAGATCGCAAAATAGAAAAAGGCGCCGCCGCCCATCCCGGCCGGATCGGCCAGCAAGGGAAAAGCGACAAAAAGATAACCGATCTGGGCCACGGTGGAGTAGGCCACCAGCATCTTCAGGCGCTGCTGGGAAAAGGCCTGAAAGGCTCCCCAGGCGATGGCACCGCCGCCGAGGATCGCCGGCACCGCCCCGACGGCGGCCAGGAGGATCTCCTCCTGCCAGAATCGGTAGAAGAGATACCAGGTCCCTTTGATAACCAGGCCGGAAAGGATGGCGCTCACCGGGGAGAGGGCATTGGCATGGGCAGGCGGCAGCCAGAAATGAAAGGGGAAGAGGGCGGTCTTCAGGAGCAATCCGGCGCTGACCAGGGCGAGGGCCATGATCACCGGCGGGGTCGGGGTAAGGGCACTGATGATCGCGGCGAGCTCAAGGGTGCCGCAGGTCTTGTAAAAAAAACCGACGCCGAGCAGGAAACTGAGCGAGCCGAGCAGGCTGACCAGCAGGTAGCGCATGGCTGCGACCAGGGAGGGCGGCTTGCCGGACAGGGCGGTGAGCCCGACGCTGCTCAAGGCGACGAGTTCCAGGCAGATATAGATATTGAAGACGTCGCCGCTTAAAAAGAGGCCGTTCAGGGCACCCCACAGGAGAAGCCATAAGGGCCAGAAGGATTGTTCCTGGGCGAGGCGGCAGCGGTCCCGGTCATCCCCGGTCAGACGGCTTTGAAAATAGCCGCCGCTGTAAATGCTTACGGCAAGGCCGGTTACCGCCGTCATCGTCACCATGAGGGCGGCCGCTCCGTCGGCCCGCAGCGAGATTCCCAGGGGCGGGCGCCAGGCCCCCATGGCATAGGACTCGATGCCCCGGGCCAGCACCTGCCAGCCCAGGACGAGGCTTGCCCCGCTGGTCAGAACGGCAAAAAAAAGGCCTGTCCGCCGGGGCGGTTTTCCGGACAGGAAACAAAGCACCGCCCCCATAAGCGGCGCGATTATCGGCCAGATCAGCCATGACGAGGAGGGACTGATCATCTTTCACCCTTCTTCTGCGAAAGATCACGGTGATCGGCGCTTTCCCGGATCCGGCAGAGCAGGGCCAGGGCCGCCGCCGTACTGCTCACCGAGACGACAATGCCGGTAAGGACCATGGCCTGGGGGACCGGATCGGTCAGGGCGCCGCTGCCATGGGCAATGGTGACCAGGAAAAGGAAAACTCCGCTGGCCATGACGTTCACGGCGAGGATCTTCCTTAACAGCTGCTGGCAGAGGAGAAGGCCGGCCAGGCCGATGACGAACAGCGCTAGGCCGGTCAGTCCGTAAATCAGGGCCGGGGAAATGGTCATCGGAACTCTCCCCTGTCCCGGGAGGGTCGATCTCGCCCGTCTCCCGCCTCTCGCTCCGGCGGTCGTCCTCCGAAAAGCGCGGCCAGGCAGAGGCCGATGGAAAAGGCGGCCGCTCCTTCCAGGGCAATGATGATCAGGGCGGCCTCAGGGGATCGATATTCGAGAAAATTGCCCCCCCATGCCATGGCGGCGATGCTAGCCGATAGGAAGAAGAGAGGACCCAGGCAAAGGCCCGGGACCAAACCCCTTTTCGGGAAAACCTTCAGCAGCGGCGAGGAATCGAGGAGCAGCAGGACCCCGGCCCCACCTAGAATGGCGCCGGCCTGGAAGGCGCCGCCGGCCCGGTCGCTGCCGGCCCAGAGCAGATAGCTTCCCACCATGATCATCAGGGGAACGAGAAGGCGCTCCAGGGAGGCCAGGATAGCCCCCGCCGCCGGTTCGCGGCTCTCCGCTCCATCCGGCCGCCACAGCGACCAGACCACCATCACCCCCAATAGCAGGACAAAGCATTCCAGAAGGGTGTCGTAGGCCCGGAAGTTTAAGAGCACCGCGGTTACCCGGCTGCCGACGCCGCCGGCTGCGAGCGAGGCGTCGACCCGGGCCGCCAACCCCGCCGCTGAGGCGCCGGGGAAAAGATAGGCCCGGGCCAGGGCGGCCAGGAAGAGAAGCAGCAGGGCCATGATCGGCAGCCGCTGCCAGCCCCGATTATGTGGCGTCCGCTCCTTGCCGACTTTCGTCATTGCGCCTCCTCGTCACGATCCAGCCTCCTTTCATCTTTTTTGCCGCCGATCACTTTCCGCAAGGCCGAGAGGAACAGGGCGCCGGTCAGGCCCGAGCCGATGGCCGCTTCCGCCAGGGCCAGATCCGGCGCCTGCAGACGCACCCAGCCCAGGGCCATAAGCATGCCGAAGGAGATAAAGAGGACCACGGCCCGGAACGGATCCCGGCTGGCCAGAACCTGCCAGGCAAGCCAGATCAGGGTGAGACAGAGGAGGATGTCGAAGGCGCCGACCGCCGTCATTTTTTACGGGTCCAGGGTTCGATGTTTTTATCAAGAGCCGCGTTGGCGACAAGATGACAGGCGGTGGCGCTGGCCATCAGCACCAGAAACCAGATCAGGAAGAGCTTGACAACTTCAAGCCAGCTGGCGGCCTGGACGGCCAGGCCGAGGATGATAAAACCAAGACCGACATTGTCCGCCTTGGTCAGGGCATGGAGGCGGGTATAGATGTCCGGCAGACGCAGGATACCGATGGTGCCGGTGAGAAAGAAGGGGATGCCGGTCAAGACCAGGCCGGCCCCGATCAGCTCAGGTATCGTCATGCTCTTCTCCCCAGTCGTCGGCTTTTCCGGTCCAGGCCCGGCGCACAAAGGCCACACTGGACAGGACGGCGAGCAGGGCGAAAACCAGGGCCACGTCTTCAACGATCAGGGCCTCCAGCCCCCGTGCCAGGAGGAGGAGAATGGCCACCCCGCAGGTCCCGAAAAGCTGGGCGGCCATCATCCGATCCGCCGCGGTCGGGCCCTGGAGGATCCTGATCAGACCCGCCGCCACGGAGAGCAGGAGAACCAGGGCCAGGCTGATATAGAAGGCGCTCATCGCCGCTCCTCCGCCGGCTCCGGCCGCGCCGCCCGGTGATACAGTTCTTCTATGCGTCTCTCCAGATCCCTGACGGTAGAGAGTACCGGTAAGCCCTTGTCCAGAGTGTGGATCAGGAGAACCTCAGGATCAAGCCGGGCCGAGATGGTGCCGGGCAGCAGGGAGACGCAGTCGGCCAGCAGGACGCGCCCGCCTTCATGGTCGATATGCAGGGGGAAGTCGATCAGGGCGGGGTCGATGGGCAGGGCGGGATGGAGGACCCTTTTCATGACATCGATGCCGCTTAAAATCGAGAGCCCGACGAAATAGGGAATGAACCGGACAACGGCCAATGGGCGCAGCCTTCTCTGATCGGCTCCGGCCAGGCGCAGGTGGAGCCAGACGGCCGCGAGGGTGGCGGCCACACCGAAGGGCCAGCCCCGGATATCCGCGCCGCTGAGGAAAAGCCAGAGGACGCCGAAGAGCACGAACCGCCAGACAATCGCGGCGGGGCAACAGGATCTGTATGGCCTGGATTCGGAATGCATGACAATCATCAACACCCATGGCTGACAGGGAATCACCGGCACAAGGGCCGGCAAGCGAGAGACATTCGCGTGTTTGACCTTGCGACTTTACTACATTCGTTATGGTATCACATGGGATGAAGGTGACGAAGAAGATTTGTGGCTTTCAAGCTGATGCAGTTGTCAGTAAGTTCCTTTTGCTTTTGCACTTGCCGTATGATTTATACCCACAGGGCATAAGTTTCGTTTGAGCAGGCAAGCTGCTCAACTCAGCTTTAAAAATCCGGGCTGAAAATAAACTTGTCGGGCAGTAATTGCCCCGGTGCGGCTTGCTGGGATTTTACGATTCTGAAGCCGGTATCGGCATATTGTCCGGTAGGTTTGTTTTTATAACGGGTTGCCGAGCGGATATGGCCTGAATAGCGGAACCAAGAACCGCCTCTGAGCACTCGCATCTCCCCGGTGTCGGGACCGGAGGGGTTTTTTAAAGGACTGTCTTCGTAGTAATTTTCTCCGTACCAATCATTACACCATTCCCAGACGTTTCCGTGCATATCGTAGAGGCCATATGCATTAGGGGAAAAGTTGCCCGCCTGAACGGGGCTTTTTCTGTATTTATCCCGCAAGTTCATTCCGAATGCGATACTGCCGTTAAAGTTGGCTTGTTCAGAGGTTATGGTGTTGCCGGTGTGGTACATGGCCGCTTCGGTCTTGCCGCGGGCGGCAAACTCCCATTGCGCTTCAGTCGGCAATCTGAATTCCGTTGTATCGTTTTCCTTATTGAGTTTCTCGATAAAATTGCTGGCGTCCTGCCAGGAAACCGAGTCGACCGGGAAGTTCTCATCGGTGTTGAAATGGGAAGGGTTGAATCCCATCACCTTTACCCATTCTTTTTGTGATACCTCGGTGGAGCCCATCCAGAAGCCGTCCAGGCAGACCTTATGCAGAGGGATTTCATCACCGTAGTATTTGTCGTATTCATATTTGCCCACTTCCCTGATGAGCAGCCGGGTTTCCAGGGGGAGTTGGCCCATCTGAAAACAGCCGCCTTCAATCCGGACGAACTCCATCCCGGTTAACGGTTCCGTCCAGATTTCCCCGTTTTCCCTTTCGCCTATATCGGTTTCCGCGGAAAGTTCATCGGCTGAAATCCGCTCGCCACCGAGTCCCAGAGTGATTGTGATCAGAAAAGTTAAAAAAAATGTTTGCTTCATAATTTGTGTACCTGTTTAATGAAGGTTAAGGCAACTTCTTTAATAACACATTGTTCATTTGCCCGCAATCACCCCGGATTCAGTGTTTCGGCAGGGCCAAGAAATTAATTAATCATCAAAAACCTTGACAGCTAAAATTTTAATTAATATCGTGATAGTGTAATTAGTATTTATCCCAGTCCAACAATCCCAAACAAAATATCGTTTTAAAAAACATGGGACAATTGTTATTCAGATAGCATACCTGCTGATTCAAAATCCCATCACAAATCAAGGTTCCCTCTTTTCCCATAGCTGTCAGCCGGTCTTTATGTAAAACTTTTGTTGCAAACCAACAAAATTCAGAAGTGAACACCATTGCCTACCTGACTTTTCTATAGAGCAAAAAATCAATGCAGCATAATACCCAACAGCAGGAGATATTTTTATAATGAATCTGTCCGAATTGAAGTTGCTTAAGATCAACGAACTTACCGAAATGGCCAAAAAATACCAGATTGAAGGGTACAGCGCCATGCGTAAGCAGGAGCTGATCTTTGCCATTGTCAAAGCTCAGGCGGCCGTGGAAGAAAAAAACGGCATGAACCGGGGTAACGGGGTTCTTGAAGTTCTGCCGGACGGATTCGGCTTTCTCCGCTCGCCGACCTATAATTATCTCCCCGGTCCTGACGATATCTATGTTTCCCCTTCCCAGATCAGACGCCTTAATCTGATGACCGGCGATACAATCGAAGGTCAAATCCGTGCCCCAAAGGATGGTGAAAGATACTTTGCCCTGCTCAAAGTGGAGCAGATTAACTTTGAGTCGCCCGACAAGGCAAAGGATAAGACGCTTTTTACAAACCTTACTCCCTTGCATCCCGACGAGCCGATAAGGCTTGAAAGAAAAGCCGATAAAAATCTGTCCATGCGGATTATGGATGTGGTCTCGCCGATCGGCAAAGGCCAGCGCGGGTTGATTGTTGCACCTCCTCGAACCGGCAAGACGGTGCTTATTAAAGATATTGCCAACAGCATAGTCGAGAATCACAAAGAGGTTATCCTGATCGTTCTCTTGATTGATGAACGGCCTGAAGAGGTAACCGACATGGCCAGGGGGGTGGACGCCGAAGTGGTCAGTTCAACCTTCGACGAGCCGCCCCAGCGTCATATTCAGGTGGCCGAAATGGTTATGAATAAGGCGAGGCGGCTTGTAGAACACAAGAAGGACGTGGTCATTCTCCTGGACAGCATTACCCGTCTTGCCAGGGCCTATAACACGGTGGTTCCGCCCAGCGGCAAGATTCTGTCCGGCGGGGTAGATTCAAACGCGTTACATCGACCCAAACGGTTCTTTGGTGCAGCACGTAATATCGAGGAAGGCGGCAGCTTGACCATTATCGCTTCAGCCCTGGTTGAAACCGGCAGTCGAATGGACGAGGTGATTTTCGAGGAGTTCAAAGGCACCGGTAATATGGAAATTGTCCTGGATCGCAAGCTGGCCGACAAGAGAGTTTTTCCGGCCATCGATCTGAATAAATCCGGGACCCGGAAAGAAGAGTTGCTGCTTTCCCCCGAAGTTTTGAATCGCATGTGGATCCTGCGGAAATTGCTGTCCAGTATGAATCCTCTTGACTCGATGGATTTTTTAAAGGACAAGATGAAGCGCACCAAGAGCAATCAGGAGTTTTTTGACTCGATGAACGGCTAGCTTGTCGACTAAGATTGATGGCGTCGCAAAAACTCCGACCTACTGCGTCGTAGCGCATTTTTGCTCCTGCGGCATACCGCATGTATGGCCTCAGTCTCAAAAAACACACAAATCCTGCTATATCGAAGTTTTTGCTTAGCCATCCTGTCTTTTTTGTGAGTTTGTCCAAGATTGATGGCTGTCGCAAAAAGTCGTCGGGCATGCAACTCCACGGCGCAACTTTTAAGCAAATAGTCAATATCCGGACGACTTCGGGCTTTTTAGCGAATTTGCCGAGTTTTACGAGGTTGCTCAAAGCCCCTGAATAACCTGAATAAAAAATCGACAATTTGGCCGGCCCCCGTGCCTCTCGCGCCTTTTTGGGAGAGCGGTAAACTTCCCTTGCTAAACTGAGAAATCAAGGTATAATTAACTGTTTATCAGGGACAGGGATGATCTGTTTTTTTTACTGATTCCGGCTCGGCAGATAATACCCCGGGTCTTGATTTTCTAACTTGAATAATTGGAGATCGTAGATAATGAAAGAAGGTATACACCCCGAATACCATAAGGTTAAAGCTCAATGCGGATGCGGTAATGTGATTGAGATCGGTTCGGTTGAATCGGAAATCAGGACCGAGATCTGTTCCGCCTGCCATCCTTTTTTTACGGGTAAGCAGAAGCTTATCGATACCGCCGGCCGGATTGATAAGTTCAATAAAAAATACGCCAAGCATTTCCAGAAAAAGGAAGAGAAATAAGCTAAGCGTTCCTGGGGCCTCGAACCTGCCTGGTTATCGGCCTGTTCGCTTACCGAATTTTTCTTTACCGGATAAGCTGTTGGAAGATAAGAGGGGCAGTTGCGAGCATGACACGGTTCGCCTGTCCCTTTATTTTTTGCCATTGGAAGGTGCAGGGCCAGCGACCCTTGGTCCCGCGGCACATTCCAGCTTACACTCACAGGGCATAAGTTTCGTACGAGCAGACAAGCTGCTCAACTCAGCTTTAAGCCAGCAACCATTTTTTCCCAATAAAGCCAACTTAATTATCTGACTATCATGTTTTCACGTTTTGAAAATCTTGAGGAAAAGCTTCTCGAATTGGAGCAAAAACTTGCCGATCCCTCCCGGATTACCAATCAGGGGGATTTCAGGTTGCTGGCCAAGGAGCATTCCCATGTTTCCAAACTGCATGAACTGTATGGTTTGTATAAGCGGTTGGAGCAGGAACTCCAGGACAACAAAGCTCTTCTCAAGAAGGAAGAAGACGAAGAGATGCAGGAGATGATCCGGGCCGAGGTCGACGAGCTCAATGACCGGCTGACCGCCCTTGAGCACGATCTTCAGATTATGCTGCTGCCCAAAGACCCCAAGGACGACAAGAATATCCTCCTTGAAATCAGGGCGGGCACCGGCGGCGATGAGGCCGCTCTTTTTGTCAGCGATCTTTACAGGATGTATTGCCGCTATGCCGAAGCCAAGAACTGGAAGGTCGAGGTCATGAGCAGCAATCCCATCGGTATCGGCGGCTTCAAGGAAATCATCGCCTTGGTCAAGGGCGATCAGGTTTACAGCCAGCTTAAATATGAATCGGGCGTGCACCGGGTCCAGAGGGTTCCCGCCACCGAGACCCAGGGAAGGATCCATACCTCGGCGGTTACTGTTGCGGTGATTCCAGAGGCCGAGGATGTCGAGTTGAATATCGCCCCCAATGAACTGCGTTACGACGTGTTCCGCTCTTCCGGACCGGGCGGCCAGAGCGTTAATACCACCGACTCAGGGGTAAGGGTCACCCATTTGCCGACCGGCATTGTCGCGACCTGTCAGGATGAAAAATCCCAGCATAAGAACAAGGCGGCCGCCCTTAAAGTGCTGAAGGCCCGCCTCCTCGATGCCATGGAGCGCGAGCAGCACGACAGGATATCCGCCGATCGGAAAAGTCAGATCGGCTCGGGCGATCGCAGCGAACGGATTCGCACCTATAATTTCCCCCAGGGCAGGATGACCGATCATCGGATCAACCTGACCCTCTATAAGCTTGACGATATAATGCTCGGTAAACTTGATGATGTTATCATGCCGTTGATTGCCCATTACCAGGCAGAAGCCCTTAAAACCCTTCAGTAACACCTGAATCCGTGACGGCTTAGTGCATTGATTCACGATATATGATTGTTTTTACGTCAAATGTAGACAGTGATCCGTGCGGCTGGAATGTACCCGCCGCCCTGCGGGGCGCCCGATAACGGCGCATCTGCGGCGTTGGCAACTCGTTGATATACCAGAGTATTATCAACATCGTTGCCGCCTTGCATCTGCACCGCTCTCGAACGCTCACGGATTCGGTAACAGCTTTGAATGATTCGCGGTATCGCAGGCGATGAAGACCAGAGAACTTTACAACCTGACGGTCCGCCGCTTTAACCGGGTCGGGATTCCCGATGCCGATTTCGAGTCCGAGCTTCTTCTCAGGTTCTTTCTTGACCTCGACCGGACAGGACTTTTTCTGGATGAACGGGAATTGAACGATACCGAACTCGAAAAGTTCGAGGAATTGGTGAGCCGCCGTCTGGCCCGTGAACCGCTTTCGTATATTATCGGTGAGCACGAGTTCTGGTCTCTTGCTTTCGAGGTTGCCCCCGATGTTTTGATTCCGCGTCCCGAAACCGCGCTGCTGATCGAAAGTCTTCTTGAGCTTATCAAAACTCCCTCCGATTTTAACGGAACAATCCTCGATCTGGGTACCGGCAGCGGTATCATCGCGGTTGTTCTGGCCCTTGAATTACCCCAGGCGCAAGTAGTGGCGGTTGACCGCTCGGAGCGAGCCCTGGCGGTGGCGGCCCGGAATCTGAAACGGCACGGGGTGGCCGGCCGGGTCTGCCTGGTGCAAGGTGATTGGTTCCTTCCCTTGCAGCCGCGAGCGAAATTTGATTTTATCGTCTCCAATCCCCCCTACGTTTCAGAGCGGATTCGCTTAAGTTTACAGCCGGAGTTGGAGTTCGAACCGAAGTCCGCTCTTTATGCAGGTGATGACGGTATGGAGGCATATCGGCGGATTATTCCCTCATCCCGGCCCCACCTTAATGATGGCGGCTCTCTTCTCTTGGAGATCGGCTACGATCAGGAGAAAATGATTCGGCGTTTGTTTTCAGATATTGCGGAGCTGGAATTGATCGCGATTAAAAAAGATTTCAATGGTCATCCCAGGGTCGCTTTAGCCCGGACGGTTGACGAAACCAGGGTCCGCCGGTAAGGTAGCTTTCTTTACCAAGCGGTTTAGCCCCGATATGTATCTTAAATTTTTCGACAGGTCTTTTCGATGGATAAATTGATTATAGAAGGCGGACATCCCCTTAACGGGTCGATCAGGATCAGCGGCGCCAAGAATGCCGCCTTGCCATTGATGGCCGCAACTATTCTGGCGCCCGGTCAACACGTTCTCCATAACGTTCCCGATCTGCGCGACACCAGAACGATGCTGCTTCTTCTGGAGTCGTTCGGCATTACCTGGCAACGCCGCAAAAAAGACAACGCCCTGTTGATCGACGCCACCAATCTGGACAATTTCGAGGCGTCCTATGATCTGGTTAAAACCATGCGGGCGTCGGTCCTGGTTCTCGGGCCGTTGTTGGCCAGGATGGGGGCGGCCCGGGTCTCCTTGCCGGGAGGCTGTGCGATCGGCGCCAGGCCCATCGACTTCCATATGCAGGGTCTCGGCCGCCTGGGCGTTGAATTGAATCTTGATCAGGGTTATGTGGAAGGCAGGGCCGAGGGCGGGCTTCAGGGCGGTGATGTTGTTTTTGATATCCCTTCGGTTACCGGCACCGAAAATATTCTGATGGCGGCAACTCTGGCCAGGGGGGTCACCGTCATCAAGAATGCGGCCAGGGAGCCCGAGATCGGTAATCTGGTTGACATGTTAAATGGCATGGGCGCGAAAATCGAAGGCCGGGGCAGTGATCGTCTGGTGATCAGGGGAGTCGATGAATTGCATGCGACCGAGGCCCGGGTCATCCCCGATCGGATCGAAACCGGGACTTATCTGATTGCGGTTGCCGCGGTCGGCGGCGAGTTGACCCTTACCCATTGCAACCCCGATCATCTGGCCTCGCCCCTCGATAAACTCCGCGCTATCGGTCTGGAAATTGAGAAGGGTGACGATCAGATCAAGGTTGCCCGCAACGGGGGCTTGAAGAGTGTCGATATCAAAACCATGCCCTATCCAGGTTTTCCCACCGATCTTCAGGCCCAGATCATGGCTCTGATGTGCATAAGTCGGGGGCTCAGTGTGATCACCGAGACGATTTTTGAAAATCGCTTCATGCATGTGGCCGAATTGAAACGGATGGGCGCCGATATAAAAATTGACGCCAAAAGCGCCATCGTCAAGGGCGAGGCCGAATTGTCCGGAGCCCAGGTCATGGCCACCGATTTGCGGGCCAGTGCCTCTTTGGTGATAGCCGGGCTTGCTGCCGCGGGCGAAACCCATATTTCAAGGGTTTATCATCTGGATCGGGGATATGATGACCTGGCCGGAAAGCTTAACAGGGTAGGGGCGGTTATTCGAAGGATTGAGGAGTAGGTAGCGCAGGGCGTGAGCCAAAGTGCCTTATCCCTTGATTGTTGAGCAGAGATATTGGTGGCGCCACCATTTTTGCCGGGGCGCCTTGGCTTCTCAGTTGCAGAGATCCTTGCCCGGCCAGCGTTTTTCCTGATCGTCAAGCGTCCCGCTTAAGTCACTCAGCATATAATCGCGAATCTCTTCCACCTTCTCGTAGGGCACATCCAACAGCAGGGCTACATCGTCAATGCCGAAGCCGCCGGCGAAATGCTGCTCGGCAATAATAATTTTCAGGAAATCATCGCCGATTTCCTTTTGCAGATATTTCTCGTCGCTCGACAGGGACTTGCAGGCCTGTTCGAAGGTCTTACCCCGGTTTATTTCGGCACGCATCCGCTGGATGGTCTGTTCGTAGAACACCTGTTCATCTATGATTGTGCTGGAATATATATCGCTATCATTCCCGTCGGTTTTAGAAGCCATTTTTACCTCGGATAATTGCATAATAATTATTATTGCCGGTCTCGCAAAAAACCGCGAGATAGACGAACAGTGTCACGTAACATGTTGATTTATCGTTAGCGCAATTATTTAGTTTAATATTTTTACTGTTTTATCATTACTGAATAATCGAGAATGAAATACTTAGCAATTGCGATTAATTTTGTAAATGATTTCTTGAATATTTAAATGATCCTGAATTCGTGATGACGGCTATCGGTTCTGTGGAACCCCTTCTTGAACGTTCACGGAATTTCGGTATGAGGGTGCAAGCTGACCTGGCCCCCTGTTTATCGGCAATTGCTGAGAATTGATGAAACTACCGCGCTGTCGTACTCTTTCAGGCGCCATATCGCGGCGAGGGCCATACTGTTGTCGGCGAGGGCCGGGATGGCTGATTCGGGAATATCGAGATCTCGTAAAGAGACCGGACTGCCTGACTCTCTGAACCAGCTCTTTAAGCGTTCGATTCCCTCAAGCGCCGCCAGGTATTGATCCTTTTCTTCCACAGCGAAGACCCGTCGGGCCAGTTGGGCGAATTTGGCGGGAGCTTCGGCGGCCCGCCATTTCATCCATGCCGGCATTACTACCGAGAGTCCGGCGCCGTGGGGTACGTCATAGAGCGCGCTCAGGGAATGTTCAATCATATGCATCGGGAAGCCGACCATCCCTAAGCCTGCCGCGGTCAGCCCGTTCAGGGCCAGGGTGGCGCACCACATCAGGTCGGCCCTGGCCTGGTAATCATCGGGTCGGGTCAGGACTTTCCGGCAGCTTTCCATGATATTTATGGTCAAGCCTTCCATAAAGCGGTCTTGAACCGGCGTGGCGGGATCGCTGGTGGTGAAGTAGAACTCCAGGAGGTGGGCGATTGCATCCACCGCCCCGTAGGCTGTGTAAGAAGGGGGCACCGTAAAGGTTGCGGTCGGATCGAGGATCGAAACTTCCGGTTTCAGCAGCTGGTTGCCGGTGCCGAATTTCTGACTGGTCTCCTCGTTGGTTATTACCATACCGCCGTTCATTTCAGAACCGGCGGCGGCGAGAGTCAGTACGCAAGTCAGGGGAAGTTTGGATTTCACCCCCTTTTTCCCTTTGAAGAACAACCAGACATCGTGATTGACTTCAGCTCCGGCGCAGATCGCCTTGGCGCTGTCGATCACGCTGCCGCCGCCGACGGCGACCACCGCCTCGACCTTGTGCTCCTTGGCCAGCCTGATCCCTTCCCGGACATGGCTCAGAACCGGGTTCGATTTTACGCCGGGGTGTTCGATCACCGTCAGTCCCGCCTGGGCAAGGGAGACGGTAACCCGATCGTAAATACCGTTTTGTTTTATGCTGCCCGAACCGTAGACCAGCAGGATCCTGCCGCCGAAAGCCGCGGTTTCCGGGCCGATATTTTTAATGGTATCCCTGCCGAAGATTATTTTGGTCGGAAGATGGAGGACGAAGTTTTGCAAGGTTTTGATTCCTTTAGTGGCGGTTGAAATCGGCCCGGAACTTCGGTTTTTGCCTGACTATCCCATAGCTTTTAGCGAGTTCTTCGTTAATAACAAGTTCGCAAAAAGTCAAAATTAAGTCGTTGCGAGCAGCGGGAAGCAATCCAGAAAGAACATGTAAGTGGTTGGAAATAACGGATTGCTTCGTCGCTTCACTCCCCGCGATGGACTTGGCAAAGCGCTTTTTGTGCATTCGTCATTGCCGGAGCGCCGCCAGAAGCTGTTTGACCTGGTCCTCGACTTCGTCGAGATGTTCGGTTACCGGACGGCCTTTTCTTTCCGCCCGGCTGATATCGAGGTTTTCGGGAAAAAAGGCGATGGGGCTTACTCCGAGACCCTCGGTCAGGAAATCCTCATCTTCTTTATCGGCTACCTTGTTGCCGACAAAATGAATCGATTTGATCCCGACCTCTTCGGCCAGCCTCTTCACCTTAAGCGCCGTCCTGATGCTCGATTTAGACGGGATTACCACGGTGAGGAGATGGTCGACTCCGGCAACGGTGCCGCGGCCCAGATGTTCGACTCCGGCTTCCATGTCCAGCAGGGCGTACTGGGATGGAGAGAGGAGCAGCTTGGTCAGCATTCTTTTTAAAACCGTGCTTTCGGCGCAGGCGCAGCCCTTATTGCCGCTTTCAATGGCGCCCAGAACCATGAGCTTAAGGCCGTTGCCTTCGACCATGTAGCGGCTGAGCAGGTCATCGACCTCGGGGTTGATGTTGTAGAAAGGCGAGCCCTCGGTTTTGCCGGACCTTTCCTGCAAGAGGGTTTTCATCTCGGAGATCGGCACGATGGAGCCCGGATCCTCGATGCCGATGGTCTGGGCCATGTGAGGGCTGGGATCGGCGTCGATGATCAGCACCTCATTGCCCTCCCGTTTCAGTTGTTCGGCGACCAGGGCTATGATGGTGGTCTTGCCGACTCCGCCTTTTCCGCTTATCGCGATTTTCATGATATTTCCTTTATGATGGGCCTTTCTCGGTAAGAAAAAACGGCGAGACGAATGGGCCAGGCATCGATTTTTATCGGAATTGGCCGATTTGATTTTTTGTGGCGCCGTCACGATTACCTTATTAAAACTCTGCATTATACAATAACGAAGTTGCAGGCGAGATTCATTAAAAAAGGTCCGGTTTACTTTTTAACTGTTAAGATGTTTAATCTTAATTGATTGCCCGGCTGCACATGCGTTCAGCAGCTGGAACCAGATGTCCATGGGTTCGTAATGGCAATGGCATCTTCTGTTCATTTCCGCCCCTTAATTAAACATTATCCTGAATCCGTGAGCGTTCGAGCGCCCCACAGAAAAAACAATTACTTCACGTAACAACAAACAGGTAAGGTTGGTTTTTCTAACCAAGCCGTCGCGGATTCAGGATTATAATTATGGAAGTGTCCAAGGCACAGTTCAGGTAATCGGAGGAGAGATATGATTAAAACCGGCATCGAACAATTATCCACCGCCCCTCCCCCCTGGATCAAGGGGAAGAGGCTCGGGCTGCTCTGCAATCAGGCCTCTACCGACCGGCAATTCCGCCATAGCCGGGATCTGGTCAACGCGGCCCTGCCGGGACAGCTCACCTGCCTGTTTTCGCCCCAACACGGCTTTTTTGCCGACAAACAGGACAACATGATCGAGTCCGGCCATATGAAGGACCGGGCGACCGGCCTGCCTCTTTATAGCCTTTATGGCGAAACCCGGAAGCCGGACGAGGCGATGCTCGACCAGCTTGACGTGCTGCTCGTCGATCTGCAGGATGTCGGCACCAGGGTCTACACGTTTATCCAAACCATGGCCTATTGTCTGGAAGCGGCCGCCGCCTGCGGCAAAAAAGTGGTGATTCTTGACCGGCCCAACCCCATCGGCGGTGAACTGATCGAAGGCAATCTGGTTGAGCAGGAGTGTCGCTCCTTCGTCGGCCTTTATCCGATCCCCATGCGGCACGGCTTGACCATGGGAGAGCTGGCCCGGCTCTTCAACGAACATTTCGGGATCAATGCCGATCTCGAAATCATCACCATGGCCGGTTGGCGCCGGACCATGTCCTTCGAAGATACCGGCCTGCCGTGGGTTTTCCCTTCTCCGAACATGCCCACTCCGGCAACTGCCCTGGTCTATCCGGGCCAGGTGATCTGGGAGGGGACCAACGTCTCGGAGGGGCGCGGCACCTGCCTGCCTTTCGAACTGTTCGGAGCTCCCTGTCTGGCGCACCAGGATTTTTTAAACGAGGTTGACCGCTCCGATCTTGCCGGAGCGGTCTTACGGCCGGTCGCCTTTGAACCGACCTCAAACAAGTATAGCGGCCGGTTATGCAACGGTTTTCAGCTGCTGGTTACCGAGCGCCGGACCTTTCGATCCTATCGCGCTTCCCTTTCCCTGCTCCAAACCTTCCGGAATCTTTATCCCGAACATTTCGCCTATAAGGAGCCGCCCTACGAGTATGAATACGAGAAGCTGCCTCTCGATATGATCATCGGCAGCAGGCCGCTTCGCGAGGCGCTGGAGGCGGGTGAAAAAGTTGGGGAACTTGAAAAAAGCTGGCAGGAGGAATTGACCGGGTTCGACCGGCTCAGGCGTAAGTTTTTCCTCTACTCCTGAATCCCGGGCGACCGGAAACTGGGCGATCCGCGGGGTCGGCAACTCGTTAAGATGCCATCAAGATGAGCGACATCTTCACCTCCCTGTATTCGACCTTTTTTTGAATGCCAGGGATTCGGGCTCTTGAAAAAAGTAGCTGAACTATGTAATAGAGAGTTCCCTTAACCATAAATAATAATAACAAAACCTATGATAAAATTTCCCGGCTTCAGAAAACGTAAGCGCGGCGCTTCGGCGGAGATTTCCGAAATTGAGCGGCATGATATCGAACGCCAGCAATTCAGGGAGGTGCTGGAATCGATCGATGCCACCCGGATCCCGGATCGTCTCAAGATTCTGGATGAATTTCTGAGCATGGAACTGCATATTACTCTGGTCGATATGCTTGAATTTATCAAGGCAGGCGGCAATCACGACTATGATCTCGAATTTCTGCGTGAAACCATGGAAATGTTCTGCCAGTGCGGATTTGCCCAGAAAAACGAGTTTGAAACCCAGGAAGCGACATACGAACACCACCATCTCGGCGAGCATCACGACCATTTTATCTGCATTTCCTGCGGCCTTATCCGGGAATTTCGCAACAGCCGTCTGGAAAGTCTGCAACTGGAGATCGCTTCCGGTTATAATTTTCATCCTCTGCAGCACAAGATGGAAATCTATGGGTTGTGCGATGATTGCCTGGCCAAGCGGGAAAAGAACCCGCCCCTTATGCAGACCGCGGTCGGCGAGAAGGTTCGGGTTGTCGAGGTTCTCGGCAGCAGGCAATTCCAGGCCAGGATGACCGCGATGGGGCTTAATCCCGGCGCCCTGCTCGAGGTGATCAACAACAACCCGACCGGGCCTTTTATCGTTGCCGTCCAGGGCACCAGGCTGGCCCTTGACGCCGACATGGCCCAATCCGTTCTGGTCTCCCATGCCTGCCGTCATGACGGGAATAAGGACAACTAGTATCCTGAATCCGTCGGAGTTGTCGGATGCCCGAAAGGCGGCGGAAGGGGCAAGTTCTCCGCCGATAACAGGGGGCGGAGAAACAAGTAATTTGAGGTTGATAAGAAAAGGATTGCCCAACAACACGCCTAGATTAATCGGTATATAAATTCATATAAATTTGAGAAGAAAAGGAAGAAGATGCGGAAGAATATTGCAATTTTGGAAGGTGACGGCATCGGCCCGGAAATTATGCGCGAAGCGATCAAGGTTTTGCGGGCTGTCGAAACCAAATATGGCCATCAGTTTACCCTTGAATATGCTCCGTTCGGAGCGGGCGCCTATTTTTCCGAGGGTTCGCCGTTTCCCGAAAAAACCAAAGAGGTTTGCGACCGGGCCGATGTAATCATTAAGGGTCCGGTGGGGCTGGCGGTCGAGAAGATGAACGACATCCCCCAGGAACACCGTCCCGAAGTCGGCGCCATTCTGCCGCTCCGGAAGCGCTATGACACCTATGCCAATTTCCGGCCGGTGCGGCTGCCCAAATCCCTGGCCGGCTTTTCCCCCCTCAAGGCTGAAATAATCGGCGAGGGCATCGATATTTTGATGATCAGGGAACTGGTGGGCGGTATCTATTTCGGCAAAAAGACCGAAGGGCCTGCCACCGACCTTGAATATGCCGAAGATGAATGCGTTTATACGGATGAGCAGGTCAGAAGGGTCGCGGTTATCGCCTTTGAAGAGGCACGAAAGCTGGGCACCCGAATGATGAATATCCACAAGGCCAATGTTCTGGCAACTTCCCGTTTTTGGAACGTGGTCGTAGAAGATGTCGCCAGACAATACAGTGATGTGCCATACCAGTCGGTCCTGGTCGACAACGCCGCCTACCAGCTGGTGATCAACCCGGCGATGTTCAACGGGGTGGTGCTGCTGGAGAACATGATGGGCGATATCCTCACCGACCAGGCCGGCGGAGTGATCGGATCGTTGGGGTTGATGCCTTCCGCCTGTATCGGACCCGACAAGAGCTATGTCGAACCGGCCCACGGTTCGGCCCCCGATATTGCCGGCCAAAACATCGCCAACCCCTATTCGATGATCGGCAGCGTCGCCCTGATGTTCGATAAATGCCTCGCTTCACCCGTCGAGGCCGGGGAGATCTGGACGGCTCTTTTTGCCGTTTTCGAAAAGGGTTATACCACCAGTGAGCTGGGTGGCGGTTATGATGCCGACAAGGTCCTTTCAACTAGCGCTTTCGGTGATATGGTGGTTAAAATTATCCACGGTAAATAGAAAGAATCACAAAATAAAGAATCCCGATTCCGCTTTTTAATCGCCGCTTTCTATCTTAGAAACCGGCTTTCGAGCATATCGGCAACCCTTTTGCCCGGCCTCTAATTTTTCGAGTGGATGATCCCCTGATCCGATACGCAGCCAGACTTTTTCGGAGTCCGGATTTCGGGATGATCCCCTGGCCGGCGGGGCTGGCAAGCTTCTGCCGCCGATTTCATGCCGGCAGTTTCGTGAATTGTCACGGCCGGGAGAGCTCGCCTGTCGGCTTTCCCGTGAGCAGCGTTCATCGTTCAAGAAGCACCCCTGCCTTGCATAAAAAACGATAATGATTAATATGAAAAGTTCTGTTTTCCTGATTCCGTGACGGTTTCGTGGGGAGTTTCACTCTCTCAGTGTGCAATTGCATCAGATAATCTTTTTTTCTGGATTGCCATGGTTCAACCCGCCGCCCTGCGGGGCGCCCGATAACGGCGCATCTGCGGGTTGGCAACTCGGTGACATACCATCAGTATTATCAACATCGTTGCCGCCTTACATCTGCACCGTTCTCGAACGCTCATGGATTCAGGTTTTTATTAAGTTTTTCCGAAAGTTGGCGATATGAAAGTGATTCTTGCCGAAAATGCCGGATTCTGCATGGGTGTTAGGCGTGCGGTCGAAACTACCTTGGACATGGTCCGGAAGAACGAGAAGATCGCCACCTTCGGCCCGCTGATCCATAATCCCCAGGTACTCGGCCTCTTGGAAGAAAGGGGGGTGGAGATTCTTCAGGAAATCCCCGACCACCGCGACGGTACCATTATTATCCGGGCCCATGGCGTACCGCCGGAAAGCAAGGAGAAATTGCGAAGTACCGGGGCCAAGGTCCATGATGCCACCTGTCCCCGGGTTTTAAAGGTCCAGGCTATTATCCGCAAACATCAGAAGGACGGATACGCCACCGTGATAATAGGCGACCGGAACCATGCCGAGGTCGACGGTCTTCTGGGCTTTGCCGGGGCAACCGGCCAGGTGGTCAGCAGCGAGGACGAGGCCCGCTCCGTCGCTCTTTCTTCCCCCTATATCATTGTCAGCCAGACCACCCAGGACGATAAATCGTTTTCCTTGTTGAGCGCGGTTATCCTTGAACGTTTTCCGGGCGGGAAGGTCTTTAATACGATCTGCGATTCGACCCATAAGAGGCAGGCCGCCGTCCTTGACCTTTGCGAAAGGGTCGAGGCGATGGTCGTGGTCGGCGGGCGCAACAGCGCCAATACCAGAAGGCTTGCCGAACTCGTCGCGAAAAAGGGCTGCCCGGTCCATCTGGTCGAGACCGAGGAAGAACTTGACCCTGAGTTATTCGAGAAATATGCCTGCGTCGGAGTGACCGCCGGGGCCTCTACCCCCTCCTGGCTGATCAACAGGGTCATTCAGTTTCTGGAGTCGGTTCCCGGTCGCGATGAAAGCCGTTTCGGCAGTATGCTCGGCCGGTTGATTGTTTATCTGATGGCTTCAAACCTCTATGTCAGTGCCGGCGGCGGTCTCCTGGCTTGCGCGGTTGCCTTGTTGCTTGGCGAAACGGCTGGCTTTGCGACTTTTATGCTGGTTGCCGCCTATCTCTTCTCCATGCATAATCTCAATCGTTTTATCGGTTCGGAAACCGGCCGGTTCTCCGATCCCGTGCGGGAAAAATTCCGGCATAAATTCCGGCGGCCGATTCTCGGTCTGTCCTGGGCGGCCCTGCTGATCTCCCTGTTTATCGCCTATGCTGATGAAGATTTCTCTTTTCCGATCCTGGCCTTAATGAGTGTGTTGGGAGTTCTGTACAGCGTCAGGTTTATCCCCAAGGGGTTATCGTCTCTTATCAAGGTGCGGCGCTTGAAAGAGATTCCCGGCTCAAAGACTTTTTTTGTCGCCATGGCCTGGGTTTTTGTGATAATTGTCGTGCCATACGGCGGGAGCGGCAAGGGACTTACCGCGGGGACGGTCAACGCTTTTCTGTTCGTGCTTCTCCTGGTTTATGTGCGCAGCGCCCTGTATGATGTCTTTGAGGTTCAGGGTGATCGGATTGCCGGCAAGGAGACCCTGCCGGTCTGCATCGGCCAGGCCAAGACCATGCGATTACTGTACGGAATGATTGTCGTTCTGGCCCTCCTCCCGGTGGGGGGGGTGCTGTCCGGATTATTGCCCCTGGTCTGGCTGGGATTATTGCCGGTCTCCTTTTATCTTTTTATGGTGGCCTCGATGTATGATAAAGGCAGAATTTCCCATAGTCCGAAGCTGGAGTTCGCGGTTGATTCAGTTTTTCCGCTTCTTGCCGGTCTGACCTTTCTGGTGAATTTATTTTGATTTTTCGTGGAGATCACAATGTTCGGTTGGTTTAAAAATAAAAAGAAAGAAGATCAAGCCGCGCCGGAGGATTCCGAAGCGTCCCTTGATCTGGAGTCCGACGACAATGACAGCAAACCGCTTCTTGACGGCCTGGCCCGGACCAGATCTTCGTTTATGGAGAGGGTGGAGTCTCTCTTTCTGGGCAGGAAAGAAGTCGATAACGATCTGCTCGAGGATTTGGAGGAGGTCTTGATCACCGCCGATCTCGGCGTCGGCACCGCCCAGGAACTGCTGGAATCGGCGAGAAGTATGGCGGCTCGCAATGAACTGGCGGATCCGGCGGCTTTGAAGAAAATTCTTCAGGAAAAAATCATCGAATATCTGGAGGCTTCAGGGGCGGAGCAGGAATTGCGGATGCCCGATTCCGGCCCTCTGGTCATCATGGTCCTGGGCGTCAACGGGGTTGGGAAAACCACCAGTATCGGCAAGCTTGCCAACAAGTTTCGCAAGGCCGGCCGGAAGGTCGTGCTGGTGGCGGCCGATACCTTCCGGGCCGCGGCGGCCGAACAGCTGGGGATCTGGGGGGAGCGGATCGGGGTCGAGGTGGTGGCCCGCGAGGCCGGGGCCGATCCTTCCTCGGTGATCTATGATGCCCTGGATTCGGTCAGCGGCAGGCAAAGCGATGTGATAATCGTCGATACCGCCGGCCGCATGCATACCCAGGTCAATCTGGTCGAGGAGCTTAAGAAGATCAAGAGGGTGATGGCTAAAAAAATTCCCGGCGCGCCCCACGAGATCCTGCTGGTTATCGACGCCACCACCGGTCAGAACGCCATCTCCCAAGCCCGGCTTTTCAATGAGGCAGTTGACATTACCGGGCTGGTGCTGACCAAGCTTGACGGCACCTCCAAGGGCGGCATCGTCGTCAATATCGCCCGGGAGTTAAAGATCCCGATCAGATTTATCGGAGTAGGGGAGCAGCTCGACGATCTGCGCGATTTTGAGCCGCGGGAATTCGTGGATGCCCTTTTCGGCAATAGTTGATGGTAACCGTTCAGCAGCACCACATCTTCGGACGATCGGCCCGGCTTACGTACACGAGGTACGCAGCGCCGTTCCGCTTGTCCAAATCTGCACCACTGCTGAACGGTTTCAGTCCGGCGGTTGTGGTACTTTGGCGACCGCCTGGTGAACGGTTACCTAATTTCAAACATTTAAGCTCATTATTAGTAACCGATCAAGGATAAGCCACTCAGGATTGGCCAATCTTCCAGCTCGTAAGCGATTACAGGGTGCCGGAGATGCAAGGCATCGGCCTGCGATGTGTACTGATGTACATGAGCAGGCCGATAACACAGCAGATTCGGTACCCTGTGATCGCTTACCATTAGTAATCGAATCCTAGGGAATATTTTTTATGCAATACCGGCAACATAACCAACCTGGCTGCGGGGGCTGCCTGTTCATGGTGGTCCTGCTGATCCTGATCACCGGGGGGCTTCCGCTGTTGTTCGATATCCTTGGGGTGGTGTTCTACATCGGCCTTTTCACCCTGTTTTTTATCGGGGCCGCCTTCTGGGGATTTTCCTATTTCGTCAAGCGCCAGATTGCCAATTACGAAAAATCCCAGACCGAAAGTCATAACCGCTTCGTCTTTCTGCTGGTCAACATCCTGGTCAATATCGCAGGCATAGACGGTGAGGTGAGCCGCTCGGAGTTAAACGCTATCAATAACTTCTTCCGGACCCATCTTCACTACAACCAGAGCCAGATGTTCTGGGTAAAGGAGCTGACCAAGGAGGCGATGACCTCCACGGCCAGACTGGAGGAGCTGCTGGCCGATTTCAAGACGAATTTCGCCTATGAACCGCGCCTGATCCTGGTCGAACTGATCTATCAGGTGATTTATTCAAAGCCCGACGTAATCAGTGCCGAACTCAACGCCGCCGAAAGAATCGCCGTCTATCTGGGTCTTAACGCCTATCAGCACCAGGCTATTCACAACAAGTACCGAGGAATGGCCCGGGGTTACGCCGCCGGTGATGAACGCTATTACGGGGTGCTGGGGCTTAAGCCGGACGCCGGATTCGACGAGATCAGGAAGGCCTATCGGAAGCTCAGCATGGAGTACCATCCCGATAAAGTATCTCATCTGGGCGAGGAGTTCAGGCGGGTTGCCGAGGAAAAGATGAAGGAGATCAATGAGGCCTACAATCATCTGAAGAAAAAATTCAATTGATTGTTGCCGGCCAAAGTGAAGAATAAAGCCGCAAAAGTTCTGGCCTTGGAGCCTTATTACGGGGGGTCGCATCGGAGCTTTCTCGACGGCCTTTCCGGGCGGCTGCCCGGCGGCCTCGAACTGATCACCCTGCCGGCCCGTAAATGGAAATGGCGGATGCGGATGTCCGGACCCTGGCTGGCCTCGAAACTTGCCGGGATAGCCGAGCCGGATAATTACAGCTGCCTGCTCTGCTCGACCTTCGTCGACGTGGCCACTCTGAAGGGGCTGATACCGGAGTGGGCGGGGCGCCTGCCGCTTCTTACCTACTTTCATGAAAACCAGTTTGCCTATCCGGTCCGCTTTGCAAACGAGCGGGATCTCCACTTTTCCCTGACCAATCTCACCACGGCTCTGGCCTCGGACCGGCTCGCCTTTAACTCCCATTACAATCTCGATACCTTTCTGGCCGGATCTTGCCGCCTGCTGAAGAAATCTTCCGATATGCCGTTTGTCGGAGTTGAGGAGGAAATCCGGGGCAAGGCGGTGATCCTTCATCCGGGCCAGGATTTCAGCCTGATCGATCAAGCCGCGCCCCCCGCCCGTCAGGATAAGGTTCCGGTAATTGTCTGGAATCACCGCTGGGAGCATGACAAAAATCCCGAACGGTTTTTCGAAGCCCTTTTCGAGCTGGATCACAGGGGGATCGATTTTAAGCTGGTCGTATTGGGCGAAAGTTTCAGCAAGAAGCCAGCCGTTTTTGACGAGGCACGGGCAAAACTTGCCCCTCGGATTTTAAAATTCGGTTATGCCGAATCGAGAGAGGAATATGGCGAATGGTTGAAAATGGGGGATGTGACGGTATCCACGGCCGGCCATGAGTTTTTCGGGATTTCGGTGATCGAAGCGGTCAGGGCGGGCTGCCGGCCGTTGCTGCCCGCCCGACTTTCCTATCCGGAACTTTTTCCGGAGGAATTTCTCTATCGCGAACAGGATTTGGTGCCGAAACTGATCAAATCCCTCGGTCGGGGGAGGTTGTCGGCTGAAACCGCCCGGGAATTGACCGAGCCTTATTCCTGGTCCCGGCTTGATGATGATTACCGGAAATGGCTTTTTGCCGGTGCACCCCTCACTGCCCACAGTAAATCATAAAATTTCACAAGATAGCAAAGAGATTTTGCGGGCCAACAAGGCGCGACTTCCGGCGCATAGCAGGGCTCTGAAACGGAAGTCACAACGCACTTGGCACATAAAATAACGAGTAAGATACGATAGTTTAGGGGGTATGGGTACTAGGCGAAATTACTGTCGATAAATTCGCATTCGGCCGGGGAGAGATCGAAACGAACTTCC
This sequence comes from Desulfobacterales bacterium, assembly GCA_024637225.1. Taxonomy (GTDB): domain Bacteria; phylum Desulfobacterota; class Desulfobulbia; order Desulfobulbales; family JAGXFP01; genus JAGXFP01. The sequence goes on along the minus strand of JAGXFP010000037.1, from coordinate 27,798 downwards.
GCCTCTTTGAGGATATCCCGACGTTTCTTGCCGGGACATTCCTTGACGGTCTCACTTATCCACTTCAAGGCCTTTTTTACCTTGTCGCCCGACGGTTGCATGCTCTCGTTTTTATTCATGGCGTTCACCAAAATGCGCACTATTTGATTGGCTTCAGAATCATGCCGCTCAGTGGCGGGATTGAGGCCATAACGTGATAGGGCGCATGCCCCCGGGGTTCGTCGAAAACAAATTTCTCTTCGGGATTGTAAACTCCGCTGCCGCCGAACTCCTTGCGGTCGGTAGAGAGGGCCTCCAGATAATTGACTTTTTCCGGCACGCCAATTTTGTAGTCATGGATTACGTTCGGGGTGAAGTTCAGAACGCAGACGACATGATCGGTCCGGTCTTTACTGTACCTGGCAAAAACAATAATGCTGTTGTCAACGTCGTTGAAGTCCATCCAGCTGAAGCCGTCGTTGTGAAAATCTACTTCCCATAAGGCTTTGGTTTCGCGGTAAAAATGGTTTATGTTTTTCACAAAATCCTGGAGTTTCCGGTGGTGGTCGTCCCCTTCGAGCAAGTGCCAGTCCAGACTGGTCTGCGAGTACCACTCGGATATCTGGCCGAATTCATTGCCCATGAATAAAAGTTTTTTGCCGGGATGAGTCCAGAGGAAGAAGAAGAGAAGGCGCAGGTTGGCAAACTGCTGCCATGTATCACCCGGCATTTTTTGCAACAAGGACTTCTTGCCGTGTACCACCTCATCGTGGGAGAGGGGCAGGATGAAGTTCTCGGTAAAAGCGTAGAGCAGGGAGAAGGTCAGGTTGTTGTGATGGTACTTGCGGAAGAGCGGATCGCGGCTGAAATATTGGAGGATATCGTTCATCCAGCCCATGTTCCACTTGAAATCGAAGCCCAGGCCGCCGTTGTCTAGGGGCCTGGTTACTCCGTAAAAACTGGTTGATTCCTCGGCTACCATCAGAGTCCTTGGAAATTCCTGCTTTATGACGCTGTTAAGGTGGCGGATGAATTCAATTGCCTCCAGGTCTTCTTTTTCACCGTGTTGATTAGGCAGCCATTCTCCTTCTTTGCGGCCGTAATCCAGATAGAGCATGGAGGCGACCGCGTCGACCCGGAGGCCGTCGATATGGAATTTTTCCAGCCAGAAAAGGGCGCTGGCGAGCAGGAAGTTGGTTACCTCCTTGCGGCTGTAATTGAAGGTGTTGGTTCCCCATTCCGGCTGGAAGCGCCGTCGGATATCTTCATGTTCGTAGAGGGGGGTACCGTCAAAATGGTTTAGGCTGTGACCGTCGATGGGAAAATGCGCCGGCACCCAGTCGAGAATAATCCCGATGTCGTTTCGGTGGCAGGTGTCGACCAGATGCATGAATTCCTGGGGAGTGCCGAAACGGCTGGTTGTCGAGTAGTAGCCGGTAGTTTGATATCCCCAGGATTCATCAAGTGGATGCTCCATGACCGGCATCATCTCGATATGGGTAAAGCCCATCTTCTTCACATAGGGGACCAGGTATTCGGCAAGTTCCCGGTATGTGAGAAATCGGTTCGGATCGCCCGGATCACGTTGCCATGAACCCAGGTGTACTTCGTAAATAGACATCGGACCGTCGTAGGGCGAGCTCTGTTGACTTTTTTCAAGCCATTCCCCATCCCGCCAGTGGTAATCGTCAAGATCCCAGACTACCGAAGCCGATTTGGGCCGAATCTCCCCGAAGAGCTGGTAAGGATCGGATTTTTCCAGAATGGCCATGTCTCTGGTTTTGATTTCGTACTTGTAAATTTCTCCGTGGCTCAGTCCGGGAATAAACAATTCCCAGATTCCCGACTGGTCGAGAACCCTCATCTGGTGGACCCGGCCGTCCCAGATATTAAAGTCGCCGATAATACTGACCCGGCGGGCATTTGGTGCCCAAACCCTGAACATAACACCGGATACTCCGTCGATTACGATGGGGTGGGCGCCCAGTTGATCGTAGATTTTGTAATGGGTGCCGTGGTTGAATAGATAGCGATCGTTAGCGTTGAGCTGGGGAAGGAAGCTGTATGGATCCTTGAACTTGTGGGTGGTATCGTTATCGAAGGTGGCCTCCAGCCAGTAGTCGAAAGGTTCGACCCTGGGCACCGAGATTTCGAAAAGACCTTCATCTCTCATCTTGTACATGTCGATGGCTTCACCATCGACAATCAGCTGCAGGGCCTTGGCATGGGGCTGAAAGGTTCTGATGATCGATTCGGGCGGTTTAGTAGATATGACATGAAAACCCAGGACCTGAAATGGGTCGTGACAATCTGAATTTATAATATTGTCCAGAATAATTTCTACTTCATTTCGCATTTTTTCCCTTTCTCCGGAATTATTATTGGTCAGCTATCACGTCACAGAACGTAAGATCAATCTGCTTTGTGTAATATAAGTATTTTGTTTGTCAAGATTAAGGACCATTTACTAGTGAATCTTTTGTAACTGCCCGGCAGCACTCTCAATTTTTCCAACTTGTCTCCGTTCCTGGTTAGCCCCCATACCGATATCTGGTCTCCCTGTCGGGAAACAAGGTATCTGGCCTTCTTATCCGGCTTCGCCGGAGGATGTAGCCTCCGAAGTTTATGCCCTTCAGGGGGCGCAGCCGCAGAGGTCTTGCAGAGTTACGTTTAGGTGGTTTTTTCGGTGCTTTTGCCGGTTTCCAAGTGGATTGGGTACTTACGAATTTTTTAGAGCATATCACATGGAGATAAACGGTTTAAGTTTTTTCACATTAAAATATCTGTTATCGTGAATTATCGGTTGGTGGTCCTGGATTTTACCCAGAATTCCTGACCTTATCTGTCGGTCTGAAAGACGGCGGGTTGTAATTTCCTTCACCGAGAAAACGGTCAGATAAACAAGTAACTATAGATCTGTTCGGGGCAAACTGATTGCCCAAAAGCCGAACCCGGATCACGTTAATTCTTTTAAAATTAGTTTGTCTCAAGGTTTTTTTAGAAAAATTCGATGATTAACATCTAAATATATACCTTGTAAATCTCTAACTGGAGCTCAAATGCTGTTTTTTTACTTTCTCGCCAAAGGAGATTAAATGAAGTCACTTCAGGGAAATTTTTTGATCGCCACTCCTCATATGCCTGATCCCAGGTTTTTCAAGAAGGTGGTTTATCTTTGCGGCCATAGTGATGATGAAGGGGCCATGGGGTTGATGATCAATCATCCCACTTCACATACCCTGGCCGAAGTCATGGAAGGGCTTGGGATTGAGGTGCCGGAGAGGACTCTGCCATCTGTTTATTTGGGCGGACCCATGGAAATGGAAGCGGGCTTCTTCCTGTTCAGCAGCGATTTTGAATGTTGCAATTACCTGGAAGTCACTGAAAATCTGAGATTGACAAGCGACGTTGAAATTCTCAAGGCAATCTCCGGAGGGCGTCAGCCGGAGCGCTATATCTTTACCCTCGGCTATGCAGGCTGGGGGCCGGGCCAGCTCGAAAATGAGTTGGCGGATGACGGCTGGCTGGCCTTGCCGGGCGACGAGGATGTGATCTTCAATACTCCTGATCACAGGAAGTGGGAAGAGGCGGCCCGGCGGCTCGGGATCGATATCGCCACATTCGGCAACGTGGTCGGCTCGGCGTGAGCTGGTTTTACCGCCGATCGCCCGGCCATGTCATGAAAAGCTGAGTCGCGCCCTCGCTCTTGTTTTTGTGGGTGGCGGAGCGGGACGACTTTGCTGGAAAAAGGTTTGTGGAAGGTCGCATAATCATTTATATAAGTTGACTGATTAGCATAAAAATTAAGTTAATCGGGATGATTTTTTTTGAGCCGGACTTGAGCCGTTTCCCGAATGAACGGTTTTCCGATATTTTCGAGGAGCAAGAAGTTGGAAAAAGAAATATTCAGTTGCAGGATGTGCGGCCATTGTTGTCATGGGGAAACCACGGTATCCCTTAATGAAGACGATTTGGCAAGAATGGTCGAATATCTGGGGCTGCCGACCGCCGAGGTTGTCGAAAAATATCTGCGGGTGACCGGCAAAGTCGTCCAGATGAAGGTCGTCGACGGACATTGCATATTCTATCGGGATGGCTGCCTGATCCATCCCGGCAGGCCTTGGCGCTGCGGGCAGTGGCCTCTCCATCCAAGTATTATGGGGGACGAGAGTAATCTTGCCGCCATCCGCGACTCCTGTCCCGGGATCGACCAGAGCCTGGCTTACGATGATTTTTGCCGGAACCTGGCCCCGCGGCTCGCTGCCGAAAAAAAGTAAACATCTCCGGACGGTAGAATGCGGATCGAGTTCCTGTTTCCGGGCAAGACCAAAAATGATTATCTGGCCGCCGGCATAGAAGACTTTTGTGGAAGACTCAAACGTCATGCCGAGATTGAGGTGCGGATCCTAAAAGACGTTAAGCCCGCCGCTAAGCCCGATTCAATGATTAAACGGGAAGAGGGGGCGTTGCTGCTCGCTCGTCTCCAACCGAAAACTTTCCTGATCGTCCTTGATCCGGGCGGCCGCGACTACAGTTCCGAAAAGCTGGCGGCCTGTCTTGGGCAGTGGCGCGATCGCGGCGTCAATCATCTAACCGTTGTGGTGGGGGGAGCATTGGGGCTTGGGAATCAGGTTCTGGCCCGAGCCGATCTGGTTCTTTCGCTGTCGAAGATGACATTTACCCATGAGATGGCCCGCCTGCTCATTGTCGAGCAGCTCTATCGGGCTTTTAATATCTTGACTGGCACAGGCTATCACAAATGATGGCTAGGCAAAAATCGCCAGCTCCCGCGTTGCTGCAAATTGTCTCGTCATTGCAGCGTACTGAAGTACGCTGCATTCCTCGAAATTCGCGCACCTTGGATCTGACGATTTTTGCCTAGCCATCCCATTTTGACTTTTTGAGAGTTTGTCACATAAGATGGCGTCGCAAAAAAAAACGTCAATTCCTTTCTTGCTGGAAGTTGTCTCATTATTGCCGCGTACCGGAGTGCGCTTCCTTTCTTCGAACTTCGCGCCCCTGGATCTGACATTTTCATCCCGCAAGAGGCATTGCATGCGACGCCATCATGAATAAAGGCTTCAGAGTGTCACACCGGTTCTACCGCGGAGACTTCCGGAACTTCGCTTTTTAAAAAATTCTCGATACTCCTCGTTGTGGCATCGGACATCCGGCAGTCTCGACAGGCCCCGGTTAATTGCACCTTTACCACCCCATTCTCGGTCACATCTATCAAAACCACGTCTCCGCCGTCTTTCTGTAGAGTCGGCCTGATTCTGCTCAGGGCTTCTTCAACCTTATCTCGCATAATCAAGATTTCTCCATGATCAACACAGCCCCTTATCCGGCCGGCTTTTTACAGCCACGCCCGGCTGATTCGTCAAATTTGCGTGCGGGGCAACTTGTTTATCAACCCGCGTGTTCCACTGCTGGTTTGCCTTGAGATTGCTGAATTAGATCTCGGCGATGGGCTGCATTTAAGGAGATCATGCGGTTATCCCGACTTCAACCAGAAGGCGGCGGGCGGTATTGAAGAGCTCCTCTTTGGCCTCCGGCGTTCTGGCTTCGACATAAAAGCGCACTTTAGGTTCGGTACCCGATGGTCTGATCATCAGCCAGCTTCCGTCTTCCATGATCATTTTGTAGCCGTCGATATCGATAACTTCGCTGACCGTAAGTTCCCGGTCGCCCACCAGGATACTCGAGCCTTTTTGGTATTTTTCAAGCCTGGCCAAGGCATTTTGCAACTCCGCGCCCTGGATGTCTACCTCGATGGCGGCCCGTTCGGGATAAAAAGCCCCGAATTTTTCCTCGAGCTTTTTGATGTAGACGCTTAAGGGGGTGTTCAGGGAAATGGTCATATCCAGAGCCAGCAACAGCCCGATATAAGCGTCCTTTTCCGGGGTGTGGCCGATGATCGAGATACCGTCCGATTCCTCGAAAAAAACGAGGGCGCGATCAATGACCGGTTTGAACTCCTTGAAGCCCACCCGACTTTCAAATATCTCCTCGCCGAGCCCCCGGGCGATGGCGTTGGCGAAATTGCTGGTCGCGACACTTTTCGCCACCATGCCGGCAAGTTTTTTATGTTCGTGGAGATAGTGATAGGCGGCCGCTCCGAACTTGTTCATTTCGATATCTTCAAGTCCGTCGGTGAACCTGATCCTGTCGGCGTCCGGATCGATCACCATCCCCAGTTTTAGAGGCTCACTCCTTTCGGCCAGTGCCTGGCGGACTAGATTCATGTTGGCGGGAGAAGGCTCGGGTGCGATGCCGCCGAAGGTCTGGTCGATGTTGTCGCGAATCGTGATGAGCCGCTCACTTTCCTGATGCTTAAAAAGCGGGGCGATGTGAATCCGGCTGGCGCCGTGGACCGAATCTATGGCGATAGCCACGGAATCATTCTTGAAAAAATCATCAATGATCCGGTCGTAATCCAGCTTGTGGCGGCTTGCGCCTTTGCGGACGAAATTCTGCCAGCTGGCCAGGGCATCCACCTCCTGGACCAATTCGGGGCGTGGTGCACCGCTCGGCATCCGGTCATCTTCGATGATTCGTCCGGCATTGGCGGTGATCCGGTCGGTGATCACTTTGGCGGCGGGACCCCCATCGGCGGCATTGAATTTAAAACCGCCGTATTCCAGGGGGTTGTGACTCGGGGTGAGGTTGATTGAAAATGCCGCGTTGAGTTCAAGTAAGGCGGCGGAGAGTACCCCGGTTGACGATTCTCCGGCGTAATGGACGTGGAATCCGGCACCGGAGAGGACTTCGGCCACGCAGCCGCCCAGCAGTTCTCCTCCGAAACGGTTGTCGAAGCCGATTATGCCGCCTCTTTGCAGCGCATCCTGCCTGGATTTAACTCCGAGAGCGTGCCGCAATTCGGTTGGGGCGCTGTCGTCGTAAAGTTCGCAGATTGCCATGGTCACCTGGACCACCGACTTGACGAAAAGATCCTTGCCGAGCAAACCCCGCCAGCCGGAAGTGCCGAACTTGACCGCGGTAATGGGTTTGTCTTCATTGGTGCGGATCTCATCGTCGAGCAGGCTGTATGCTTTATCGATGGCTTCCTGCCAGAGCTGGTAATCGTCGTCGGTGGAGCTGCTGTTGCGACCCAGGACCAGCTTCCTGAGCAGGCTGAAGTAGTCGCTGTCCCGGTGATTATCGGCAATGACGAACTCTGAAAAAAGGGCTTCTATTGAATTTTTTGGTTCGGACATACGGATATTCTCCGGTTAACCTGTTCGGGAAACTTTTCGTAAAGAAGTGCCTGGATATGCCTTCAATCTGCAAATCATATAACAGGTTGCGGTTAATTTAAATTATTTTTTTTGGACGATATCTTCAGAAAGACTCGTAAAAGCTTGATGGCGACGGAAAAACTTCGATATAATGAGTTGTGGCCTGTTTTTGCTCCTGGTTTTCCGCAAATTGTCACTTCTTTGCAGCGTACAAAAGTATGTTTTATCCCTCGGAATTCGCGCGTCTTAAATTGGACAATTTCCACCCGTAAGTGGTAGCGTACGCCTAACCATCCATTTTGACTTTTTGCGAGTTTGTCAAGTTTCGGTTGACCCTGTTCGTAAGATTAGCTATAAAAGGTTGCAGTCAAAGGATTGAATATTCATTCAGTTAAATAATCATTTTTATAAAATCAAAATATCATACACAATTTGAGCAGGAGTAAAAAAATGGTAAAGCATGACGAAGAGTTGATCCTCTGGTTTGATGACATCGGCATAGACGATGTCCACCTGGTTGGCGGCAAGAACGCATCTCTTGGCGAAATGTATCGCAATCTCACTTCCAAGGGTGTAGCCGTGCCCCATGGCTTTGCCATTACCGCTTATGCCTATAAGCATCTTTTAAAGGATGCCGGGATCGCCGACAAGATCAGGGAGGCCCTCGACGGCCTCGATACCCATGATCTACGAAACTTGCAGGCCCGCGGCGAAAAGGCCCGGGATATCATCCGGAACGCCGAGTTTCCCGATGATCTGCGCCATGCCATCATCGAAGCATACCAGAAGATGGAGGAAGAGTACGGTGAGAACCATAGTGTGGCGGTCAGGTCGTCTGCCACTGCCGAGGATCTGCCCGATGCTTCCTTTGCCGGCCAGCAGGAAACCTTTCTCAACATCCGCGGCCATGATGCCCTGATCGAAAACTGTAAAAAATGCTTTGCCTCCCTTTTCACCAATCGTGCCATTTCCTACCGCCACGACAAGGGTTTCGGCCAGTTTGACGTCTACCTGTCGATCACCGTTCAGAAAATGGCCAGAAGCGACTCGGCCTCTTCCGGGGTTATATTCTCCATCGATACCGAATCGGGTTTCAAGGACGCGGTTTTTCTGACCGGAGCCTGGGGCCTCGGCGAGAATGTGGTTCAGGGCGCGGTCAATCCCGATGAGTATTACGTCTTCAAGCCGACCCTGAAGGAGGGCAAAAGGCCGATAGTCTCCAAGAAGACCGGGTCCAAAGAGATCAAGATGATCTACGATGATGATCCCAATACAAAAGAGCCGGTCAAGAACATCCCGACTACGCCGGAAGAGCAGGCGGCTTATGTCTTGAGCGATGACGAGATCCTGAAACTTTCAGAATGGGCCTGCATCATCGAAGACCATTACGGCAAGGCCATGGATATAGAGTGGGCAAAGGACGGGGACGGCGATAAGGTCGGCACCGGCGAGCTGTTCATCGTCCAGGCCCGTCCGGAGACGGTTCACTCGCAGGTCGTTGCCGGCAGTATGGAAACCTACAGGCTCAAAGAAAAAAGCGACAAGATAATTGTCGAAGGGCTGGCCGTCGGCGCCAAGATCGGCCAGGGTACCGCCCGGGTAATTGACAATGTCTCCGAGATCCATGATTTCAAATCCGGAGAAGTGCTGGTTACCGACATGACCGATCCCGACTGGGAGCCGATCATGAAGATCGCCTCGGCCATTGTTACCAACCGGGGCGGCAGGACCTGTCATGCGGCGATTATCTCCCGTGAACTCGGGATCCCCTGCGTGATCGGGACCGGCACCGGTTCCAAGGACATCCAGAAGGGCCAGGAGATCACCGTATCTTCCGCCGAGGGCGAGACCGGTTACGTCTATGAAGGTCTCCTTGATTTTGTAATCGATAAGGTGGATCTCGGTGACATGCCGAAAACCAAGACCAAGATCATGATGAATCTGGCCATTCCGGAGAAGGCCTTTACCGAATGCCAGATTCCCAATGACGGGGTGGGGCTGGCCCGCGAGGAATTTATCATCAATTCCCATATCGGTATCCATCCCCTGGCCCTCTATAACTATGAAGAACTGAAGAACTCCGATGATCCCGATAAGCGGGAAGTAGTCAGGAAGATCGACGCAAAGACCGGAGCCTATACCGATAAAAAACAGTTCTTCATTGACAAGGTCGCCGAGGGAGTCGGGCGGATCGCCGCCGGCTTCTATCCGAAAGACGTGATAGTGCGGCTCTCCGATTTCAAGAGTAACGAATATGCCAATCTGATCGGCGGGACCTATTACGAGCCTGATGAGGAAAATCCGATGATCGGCTGGCGTGGCGCTTCCCGCTACTACGATCCTAAATACCGGCCGGCCTTCGAGCTCGAATGTCAGGGATTGTTGAAGGCCAGAAACGATATGGGCCTCACCAATATTAAGCTGATGGTGCCTTTCTGCCGGACTCCCGAAGAGGGCAAGAAGGTGATCGAAGTTCTGAGGGATTGCGGCCTGGTCCAGGGCGAAAACGGCCTGGAACTTTACGTTATGTGCGAGATTCCGAGTAACGTGATTTCTGCCGACGCCTTTGCCGATATCTTCGACGGTTTCTCCATCGGTTCCAATGATCTCACCCAGCTGACTTACGGCCTTGATCGGGATTCAGGCATTATTGCCGGGATCGCCGACGAGCGTGACCCGGCGGTCAAGGATATGATCCGCATGGTTATTGAAACCGCCAAGCGCCGTGGTAAAAAGATCGGGATCTGCGGCCAGGGCCCCTCTGATTTCCCCGAGTTCGCCACCTTCCTGGTCGAGCTGGGGATCGACTCCATGAGCCTTATCCCCGATACGGCCATCAAGACCCGCTTGGCGGTGGCCGAGAAGGAGAAGGAGATGGGCGTCAATCCTTGATTGGCAAAAGACGTATAAAGTAAAAAAAGAGCGGGCCGGAAGGTCCGCTCTTTTTTTTGTCAAATTTCAATCTCCTATGTTAACTTAGGCCCGTCCCTGGAAGAAAAGTTCAGGAGGATAACTCAAGTCGAAAAGTTGGGGATTGAACAGAAACCATTGGTGCCAGGGGTGGGGTGTTTTGCGACTGGGGCTATTAATGGTATGCCGAGGCAAGCAAAAATGCGCCGGGACGCGGTAGATCTGACTTCCAAAGGATACGAACTAAGGCGGGTAGATGGCGGGAAGGGATAATTGATGTTTAAGCTGACCAGAAAACTCAAGTCGGTCGTAATTTGTTTCGCGCTTATCTGCTCGGGATGTGGATCGTTACGGACCTTGCCGCCGGGGAGCGACTACAATTTGAGGCATAATGAACAGTACGAGAATACATATTGCGATTCAATTCCTAGAATTTACAGCGGTGTGAGTTTGGATATCTGCCTGGCCTTTCTCGGCCCGCCCGCGTCAATGCAGGTAGAATACGATAAACACGATATAGATGTCTTTTATGGCCATATGGCCGATATAGTGCTGAGCTTTATGGTTGACACCGCGGCTCTGCCATATACAACTTACCGTCAGTTAAATTACGGCAGGTTGCGTCTAAAGAGACCAGACCGGCGTGACCAGGAAATTCCTTTTCAACCTTCGCCTTTAGATTCAGTCCTGTACTGATCCCGTAGTTGCCTGAATCCTGTATCAAACAACCTGAAAGGTGGCGTTCCGATTTCTCGGATAAAGGCAGCCTGCCCCAAGGCCGTCAACGGATTCAGGAGGAGGCAGTCACCGACAGGGTTTGCTCCGGTCCTTTTTGAAACTCTCTGATCGCCTTCAAAAATTCCGCGCCGTACTTTTCAAGCTTGTTTGCCCCCACCCCGTTGATATTGAGGAGTTCGGTATCATCCTTGGGTAGAAGGGCGGCCATCTCGACCAGGGTTTTGTCGCCGAATACCACGAAGGGCGGCACATCCGCGGCATCGGCCAACTCCTTGCGCAGGAGGCGGAGCTTTTCAAAGAGCTCCTGGTCGTAGGACAGATCGGCGGTGACTTTCGCTCCTTTCTTTTTGGCGCTGGCCGTTCTGACCCGGGGTCTGGCCATGCTGAGCCGCTTTTCGCCGCGCAACACGGGGCGGGCGGTGCCGGTGAGTTGCAGCACCGAATAGTTGGCCACGTCCTGAAGCAGATAGCCGTGCTGGATCAGGTGGTGGAGCACGGCCGCCCAGAACTCCTTGGGCTGCTCCCTGCCGATTCCGTAAGTGGAGAGGCGGTCGTGACCCAGCTTTAGGAGCCTTTCGTTCCGGGAGCCGCGCAGCACATCAATGACATGGCCGATGCCGAAGCGCTCTCCGACCCGATATACGCAGGAAAGGGCCTTGCGGGCCTCGACGGTTACATCGTGGAGTTCGGGCGGGTTCAGACAGATGTCGCAGTTGCCGCAGGGCTCGGCCAGGGGTTCGCCGAAGTAGCCGAGCAGGGCCCGGCGCCGACAGCTTTGCGACTCGGCAAAGGCGACCATGGCGTTAAGCTTGTGACTCTCGATCCTCTTCTGGTCGGGGTTGCGGCCCTTTTCGATGAGGCCGCGAACCACGGCGATATCGCCATAACCGAAAAGCAGCACAGCCTCGGCGGGCAGGCCGTCGCGGCCGGCCCGGCCGGTCTCCTGATAGTAGCTTTCAATGGTTTTGGGCAGATCGTGGTGCACTACAAAACGGACATCGGGCTTATCGATCCCCATGCCGAAGGCCACGGTGGCCACCACCACTCGCAGGTTGTCATGGAGAAAGTCCTCCTGGACCTGGCGGCGTTCATCGCCGGAAAGCCCGGCATGGTATGCGGCGGCGGAGATGCCCGCCTGGGCAAGCTGGGCGGTTACCTGTTCCACCCGTTTGCGGCTCAGGCAGTAGACAATGCCCGCTTCCTCGTGCCGTCCTTTCAGGAAGGTGAGGAGCTGCTCCTTTGGTTTTTGCTTGTCCATCACAATGTAGCGGATATTGGGGCGGTCAAAGCCGGCGATGAAGCAACGGGACTTTTGCAGGTTCAGGCGTTCGATGATATCGGTTTTGGTCTGGGACTCGGCCGTGGCGGTAAGGGCGATCAGCGGGGTTTTCGGGAAAATAGTGCGCAGACGGCCGAGTTCCCTGTATTCGGGACGGAAATCATGGCCCCATTGCGAAACGCAGTGGGCCTCGTCAATGGCAAAGAGGGCTACGGGGATATCATTCAGGCGCTCGAGAAAATCGCCGCTCATCAAGCGCTCCGGGGCAATGTAGAGCAGATCGAGTTCGCCGCCGTGGAGCCGGGCCAGTACCTCGCGGGCCTTGGCGGCCTTGAGCGAAGAGTTGTAAAAGGCGGCTCGGACTCCATTTTCCTTTAAGGCGTCCACCTGGTCCTTCATCAGCGAGATCAGAGGACTGATCACGATGCCGACTCCGGGCCGGTGCAGGGCCGGAATCTGGTAGCAGAGGGATTTGCCGCCGCCGGTGGGCATCAGCACAAAGGCGTCCTCGCCCCGGATCAGCCCGGTAATTATCTCCTCTTGGTGCAGGCGGAAGTCGCTGTACCCGAAGATGGTGCGCAGGCTGTCAAGGGGTGTCGAGTTGTTGGCGGGCAAGGGGAACACTCATCAGATTTATATAAAGGGTGTATAGGGCCGTGCCCCGGAGTCTGGCAAATGAGATGGGGTCAATCGCCAACTTCTGTTGCTGCAGATGGTCTCGTCTTTACAGCTAAATATGGTATGCCGAAGGTGCAAAATTGCGCCGCGCCACAGGAGAACGGAGTTTTTGCGGACGCCATCAGGTTTGCCGCGCCTGCTGCTGCCTAGAAGGAATCAAGCCTCTTTTGACCCAGGGCGGCTTGCTTGCTGTCGGGATAATCATCGACCAGCTTGTAATAAACAAGTTTGGCGGTATCGTTGTCGTTCAGCTTTTCGAAGGCCAATCCCTGTTTGAGCAGTGCGGCGGGGGCCTTTTCGTGTTTCGGGTAGTCGGCGATGACTTTCTGGTATTCCAGGATGGCAAGCTCATACTCCTTTTGGGCATAGAGGCTGTCTCCCAACCAGAACCTGGCATTGGCCTTGAGATTGCCGGTGGGATACTTTTCAATGTAATTGGTGAAAGCGGCATAGGCTTCCTTGAATTTTTCGGCGGAATAGGCTGCAATACCGGAATCGTACAGTTCTTTTGCCGGATCTTGTTCAGTGGCGGAACCGGATGTCCCTGCCTTTGCGGTCGCGGTTGGTTCGATCTCTTTTTTGCTGGCGGCGGGCTCGATAATCCGGGGTTTGCCGCTTGACGCCTGCTCCTTCTCGGCTCGGCGCGCATTGGCCGCTGCTGCTCTTGCCTTGGCTTTGGCCTCTTCGGCGGCTTTTGCTGCCCTGGCCGCGGCGTTGGCCTCCCTGCGGGCAAGTTCAGCGATTTCGGCAGCCCTGGCCGCCTTTTCTTTGTTCAGATCTTCCGAAACATCGCGAATCAACTTACCGTTGTTCTCAATTCGTTGTTCGAGCTGGTTTATTCTGGCAGTCAGATCATCCTGAGACATTCGCAGATTTTCAATCCCATCATGGAGGTCATGGAACCTGATACTGAGATTATCCCGGTAATCCTGGGCCTCTTCCTGGAGCTTTCCGTAGTGATGGGAATTTTCTTCCATCTGCCCTTTTACTTGCAGCAACTGGTTCTGTAATTGGTCAATTGAGTTTGCAGTGGTGGCCAGATTTTTCTGGAGAGCCTCCACGGTGTTCTTGTTGGCCCGATTGGTGGTTTCCTCATGAAGGTCCTCATAATTCATGTCGAGGCTGCGCATCTTGTTGTTGACGGTCCTGAGCCGCAGTTCCAGGGATTTTAAATCCTGCTGGGTGGCAATGCACTGTGTGAGGAGAGGAGAGAGGAGCAGGCAGAACAGCAGTGAACGGTGTCTGGTAATGAATTTCATACGTATACTTCCCTTATTGATTTTGTCTCGCCGAGAAACCCGTTGTTACGGGGATAATTTCACCCGCAAGGGGGGGGATGCCTGTATCTCGTTTTGGCTACTTGAGAGTTTAAGCATATTTAAGCAATTCAAAATATAGCCTGAAAAGGACAATTTGCCAGAAGAAAACGAATAGATACAAGTTTATTTTTGATCAGGATATTGTTGCGGATCAGCCGATCAACCAAAAACTTATATCGAACAGGATTCGGCGGGATCTCCTGCCCGCATCCATACCGTCTTCGCAAGTACTCGCGCCACTTTCCTTTTGCAATTCCAGTCCGCGGTCGGCGGGCGAACCCCGGCTGGCTAAAATTCAAGGTAACCAATCACGGGATAAGCCGCCCATGATTGGCCAATTTCCCATCCGGTAAGCGATTACAGGGTGGTGGAGATGCAATGTAACGGCCTGCGATGTGTACACCTGTACATGAGCAGGGCGATAACACAGCGGATTCGACGCCCTGTGATCGCTTACCTCCTAGGAGTTCGGTCTGGGAGACCATTGCGGCATCGATTCATTGCCTTCCCAGTCGAAAAGCACCCGGAAACCGGAACCGTTATTGTAAATGGCGCAGATCTTCTTGTCGCCGTTCAGATTTCTTGTAAAAGCCAGTTGACGTCCGTCCGGAGACCAGGTGGGGGTTTCATGATCTCCCCACAAACGGGTAAGCCTGGTCGGGCGGCCACCCTCGACCGGAATTAGAAAAATATGGTATTGATTTTCGTAATATCCCGAGTAGGCGATCTGGTCACCCCCCGGCGACCAGGCCGGAGTGGAATTGTAATTGCCCAGGTAAGTCAAGCGTCTGACTGTTCTTTTGCTCATATTCATTATATAGATCTGTGGAGTGCCGCTTCGATCGGAAACGAAGGCCAGTTCGTTGCCGTCCGGCGACCAGCTGGGAGAAACGTTGATCCCCGCGTTTTTGGTCAGCTGCCGGATAATTTCACCGTCGCGGCTCATCAGAAAGAGATCGGGATTGCCTGTGCTGCTCAGGGTTAAGACCATGGTCTCGCCATCAGGGCTCCAGGCCGGAGCCATGTTCAAACCCTCCCGGCGGGAGATCGGCGTGGTTATCTTGTCCTGGGCAAGTTCGGTCAGATAGAGGTTGGGGTTGCCGCTGTGATACGATGTGTAGGAAAGAAAAAGGTTGTCAGGGGTGAAGCGCGGGGAGACGGCAATTTGATTGTGTTTGGTTATCTGTCGCGGTTCATCGCCGAAGATATCGCTCAGGTAAATCTCCTTGACTCCGTTTTTTTCGGAGACAAAAGATATTTTAGTCAGACTGACCCCCGGTTCGCCGGTCATGGTCTTGATGATTTCATTACTGAACTTGAGAAGCATGATCCGGTTCTTGTCGGAATCACCTCGATAGCGGCGGCCCAGAACCATGCGGCTGGTCGAGTTGTCCAGGAGCCTGATCTCCATGGTGACCTTGTTGTCAGCTTCGGTATATTTGCCGATCACGGTGAAATCGGCCCCCACTTCAAGCCAATCTTTCTGCTGCCCGCCTCCGTATGATTGTGATGGAATTACCGAAATAAAGCCGTGAAATTCCAGGGCCTTTGCGATAGTCTCCGCCATTTCCCCGCCGAGTTCGCCGGACTCTCCCGCCTTGCCGTTACTGAAAGAGGGAACGGCTACGGGGATTTTTCGCAGTTCGGCCGAGGAAATGTCAATATCAATGCGGGCCGTGACCGGACCGGCCATCAACAGAGGGAAGAGCAGGGCTGCAAGGGTAAAAAAGGAAAAGTGTTTCATGTCGTAAAAGAATTGTCTCTTGAGATTGCCGGGATTGGAATTGCAGAAGTATTTAACCTGAATCCGTGACGGCTTAGGAGGTGATTTTGTTTTATTCGATCGTTATTACGTGGAATAATCGGTTTTTCACTGGGTCGCCTCGATACACCCCGCCGCCCTATGGGGCGTCCGATAACGGCGCATCTGCCGCGGCGGCAACTCGTTAATATACCATCAGTATTATCAACATCGTTGCCGCCTTGCATCTGCGCCGTTCTCGAACGCTCACGGATTAAGGATTAAAGTAAACCACTTGGGGAAAATGTCACCCCAATTTCCTCGCTTTTTTTATTGAAATCAATGGGAAAAGGCGGCAGGGGTTGGGCATTGTCAACGGCCTTCTGGACGTAGCGGTTAAAACGCGAATCCCTGGATCGTTTTTCGAAGTAGGTGCCGGTGACGGTCCCGTCCCGGTTAACCTGCATGACGATCACCGCTCTCAGGTCCTCATCCCATTCCTGAAGTTCCGGCAGCTGCCAGTGGGGGGATATATGTCTGAAAAGCCTGGCCCGGTATCGATCCAGAGCCTCAAGCTCTTGTTGATTCGGACCGCCCTTGTCGCTCCCGGTCCCGGTTGATTCGGGCCGGTTTCGCCTGCTTTGATCAGAGGAGCGGTAGATATCGGCAATCCTGGCCGCGGCCGCCTTTTTCGCTTCAACGGCCGCCCTTTCCGCCTCAAGGGCGGCCTGCTCGGCCTCTTCCGCCACGCTTTCAGCCTTGACCTTTTCTTTTTCTGCGCGCTCTTCGAGGTAACCCAATCTAAGTTGTTCCAGTTCGCGTCTGCGCTGTTCCTCGTCCCGCTCCCGGGCCTCTTTCTCTTTCCTCTCCTTTTCAAGGCGTTGGCGGATCGGGGCAAGAGAAATTTTTTCCCTGGGAACCGGAGGTGGTGGCGCGGGCTTTGTTTCGACGGGTTTCGTGGCTACTACAACCTTCTTGCGGGCCGGGGTGGCTACCTTCTTCTTGGGTGCCGGGGTGGCAACCTTGACCACTTCGGGGGCCGGCGGCGGCGGAGCTGCTTCTTCCGGAGCCTTATAAAGATTAACCGTGTACACTTCCGGTATTTTTGGAGGCCCGACATCCATGATAAAAGGGGCGATAATCGAGATCACCAGGACGCCGAGATGGAAGGCCACGGTAAGGAGCAGCGGGATTTTCCGATATTGGTCGGTCCGAACATCCTTCCATAGGCCGGTGAAACCCTTGGAAATCGCCCGCGGGGAGCAAAGGTTTGCCAGCTCTTTGAAAAACGTGGCCAGGTCCCTGAAGAATTCTTGAAACCCCTTTATCATTTTTCGGCTTTGTTATAGGGGAGGGGTTCGGTGATCATTCCCAGTTTGTCGAAGCCCGAGTCCTTGACGTCGGCCATGATGCCAACCACCGTGCCGTAGGCCACGTTTTTGTCGGCATTGAGGAGGACCGGCCGCTCCTTGCCCTTGATCGCCATCTTTTCAAGCTCCTGGCGGAGGAGACGTCGGTTTACCTCGATCCGGTTGATGGTGATCACCCCGTCACGGGTAATAGAGATGGTGATCGGTTTTTCCTTTTGAGGCAGGGGCTTGGCAGTGGTTTCCGGCAGGTCGACATCGACTCCCTGGCTCATCATCGGCGCCGTGATCATGAAGATGATCAGCAGAACCAGCATGACGTCGACCAGAGGCGTGACGTTGATATCGGAAACCAGGCCGTTTTTTCCGTTTCGAGGAGTAAATCCCATAGAAGTTTACCAGTTTAGTACGGGGTTAAAATCGTTAAGCCCTGGAGATAAGATCGCGCTCGATCAGGTTCATGAAGTCAGAGGAAAAGGATTGCATTTCGCTTTCCATTTCAGCGACCCGATTGGAGAAGTAGTTGTAGAAGATAACGGCGGGAATGGCGACGGCCAGGCCGGCGGCGGTGGCCACCAGGGCCTCGGAGATGCCCGGCGCCACTACGGCCAGCGAGGCGGAACCGCTTTTGCCGATTTCATGGAATGAGGCCATGATTCCCCAGACCGTGCCGAACAGGCCGATAAAGGGGGTGGCGCTGCCGGTGGTGGCCAGAAAGGCGAGGTTCCGGCTCAGGTCGTTAACGGCTGCCGATTCGGTCTTCTGCAGACTGCGCTTGAGATTGTCGACCCCCGCCATGCGCATGGCCAGGGATTTTTCCTCGGGATCGTGGGACTTGCTTTTGGTGATCTTCTGGAGTTCCTTGTAGCCCGATTTAAAGATGGAATACTCAGGGCAGGTCAGTGATGTGTCGATGGACTGATTTGCCTCGCTCAGGCTTTTGCAGCTCCAGAAACTCTTCAGGAAATTGGCGGTATTCCGGCTGCTTTTTTTGAAACGCATATACCTGTTGAAGACGATGTACCATGAGCCCAGCGAAAAAAAGAGCAAGAGGAGCATGACGAATTTAACTACTGGTCCGGCATGCCAGAACATGGCGAAAAGGCTGAGATTATCCACGCTATTTCTACCTCGGAAGAGAGTTTGAGTATGGGTTTAATGGTCCTTAGGCAACTTGAAGATTAATTATATTTGGCGGGTATGTCAATGCGGCCTCATCGAAAGAGGTGCGATAAGATCACTTGGGAATGACGGCTTGCCGCATCCGGGAAAAACATTGTGCACGGCCGGCTTCCGGCGACCGCACCCCGGTGAGTGCCCCGAAAGGAAGCACCTTGGATGGGATGAAGTAAAGCCTGATTTTCCGTCCCGCTTGAGGTTTTCGCGAAGCCATCGATTACGATGTTATTATTTTGACATCCTTACGTAAAAAAGGTAGTTTTTTCCGTTTATTTTGGAAGGTAATCCTTTTCGAAAGTTTTGTTTCGGAAAAGGGGATCTTTTTTTGCGCCAAAGACAAAAGGTTAACATTAATATGAAAACAATCAACGTTGGACTTATCGGCTTCGGGACGGTCGGCAGCGGTACTGCCGAGGTTTTGCACGAACAGGCCGCGCGCCTTGAGAAAAGAACCGGTCATCTGATTCGTCTTAAAACCGTTGCCGACTTAAATGTCGAGTCGATTCCCGCCCATTTGGGTGACGTCAAACTCACCAAGGATGTCGAGGATATCTTCGGAGATCCGGAGATCGATATTGTCATCGAACTGATCGGCGGCATCGAACCCGCCAAGACCTTTATCCTGAAGGCCATTGCCAGCGGCAAACATGTGGTCACCGCCAATAAGGCCCTGGTCTCCCAGCACGGCATGGAGATCTTCAACGCCGCCGCCGCCCAGGGGGTGGAAGTCGGTTTCGAGGCCAGTGTCGGCGGCGGCATTCCGGTGATCAAGGCCCTCAAGGAGGGGCTGGTCGCCAACAATATCATGTCGATCATGGG
The DNA here is from genome assembly GCA_024637225.1 of Desulfobacterales bacterium. Taxonomy (GTDB): domain Bacteria; phylum Desulfobacterota; class Desulfobulbia; order Desulfobulbales; family JAGXFP01; genus JAGXFP01. The sequence continues at coordinate 8,551 of JAGXFP010000037.1, read as the reverse complement.
CATTATGAACGGCACCGCTAATTATATTTTGAATAAAATGACCGACGAAGGCGCGCCCTTCCAGGAGGTACTGGCCGAGGCCCAGGAGATCGGCTACGCCGAGGCGGACCCGACCTATGACATCGAGGGGATCGATACCGCCCACAAGCTGGTGATCCTGATGACCATGGCCTTCGGCATGCATGTCAAGCTGGAGGATATCAGCACCGAGGGAATCTCCTCCATCGAACCGATCGACATCGAGTTCGCCCGGGAGTTCGGCTATCGGATTAAACTGTTGGCAATCAGCGTCAACCATGGCGATCATGTCGAGGCCAGGGTCCACCCGACCATGGTGCCTGAACGGCATATGCTGGCCAATATCGGCGGCGCCTATAACGGCATTCATTTCAACGGCGATATGGTCGGCAATGTCCTCCTTTATGGACTGGGCGCCGGCAAGATGCCCACCGGCAGCGCTGTTGCCGCCGACGTCGTCGATATCGCCAGGAACATCGTGCACGGTTCGATAAACCGGGTGCCGAGTCTTTCCTACCGGCCCGAGAATATCACGGCGGGTTCGATCACCCCGATGGAAGAGCTGCGCTGCCCCTACTATTTCAGGATTTCGGCCGCCGATGAACCGGGGGTGCTTTCCACCCTGGCCGGCATTCTCGGCAAGAACGATATCAGCATCGAGTCGGTGATCCAGAAGAGCCGGGAAGAGGGCGGAACGGTGCCGGTGGTGATCCTTGCCTACGAGGCCAGTGAATCGTCGGTCAGAAAGGCCCTTGCCGAAATCGACAGTCTCGACATCTGTCCGGTCAAGACCGTCAAGATCAGAATCCTTCAGGACCGGGATAATGGCCAAGGCTAAAACGGTAATCCTGATCGGCGACGGCATGGGCGACCTGCCCATTGCCGAGCTGGGCGGCCTTACTCCCCTGGAGTATGTCGACACCCCGGCCATGGATTTCGTCTCGAAAAACGGCGAGCTGGCCCTGCTTAAAACGATCCCGGACGGCTACCCGCCCGGCAGCGATGTGGCCAATCTTTCCCTGCTCGGCTATCGCCCCGAGGAGTTCTACACCGGCCGTTCTCCCCTGGAAGCGGCCAGCATGGGAGTAGAACTGGCGCCGCGGGAGACCGCCTTCCGCTGCAATCTGGTTACTCTGGACCGCGACGGAGACGGTCGGGTGATCATGGTCGATTACAGCGGCGGCCACATTTCCACCCCGGAAGCCCGGGAGCTGATCGAGGCGCTGGCGGCGGAGTTGAACGACGACAACCTCCAATTCCATCCCGGCGTGAGTTACCGTCATCTGCTGGTCGTCAAGGACAGTCCGGAGAATTACGAAGCGGAGCCGCCCCACGACCATACCGGTCAAGATGTTTCCGAGCAGTGGAACCAGATGCTGAAAACCCCGGTGCTCGGCAAAACCATTCGGAAGGCCTGCGGCATTCTGGTGGCCCACGAGGTTAACCGACGCCGTCTGGCCAACGGCGAAAACCCCGCCAACGCCATCTGGCTATGGGGGCAGGGCAGGGCGCCGGTAATGGTAACCCTGCCGGAGAGATATGGCATCGAAGGCAGCCTGATCTCCGCCGTCGACCTGCTCAAGGGGATCGGAGTCTATGCGGGTTTGGGGATTGTGAATGTCGAGGGGGCCACCGGTTATCTCGACACCAATTACGCGGGCAAGGTCGAAGCCGCCCTGCAAAGTATCAAGAAGTGCGATTTAGTCGTGGTCCATGTGGAGGCGCCTGATGAGGCCGCTCACCAGGGTTCCCGGGTCGACAAACTGAAGGCCATTGCCGATTTCGATACCCGGATCGTCAAGCCGATTCTGGAGGGGTTGCAAGGCGGGCCGCCGTTCCGGCTGGTGGTGGCGATGGATCATTTCACCCCGCTCAGTACCATGACCCACGATTCACAGCCGGTGCCGGTGGCGATCTACGATTCAAAACAGCCCGGGCTGGCTTCCGGTTTGGCCTATACCGAATCAAACGGGCTTAAGAGCGGAGTATCTTATAGCGACGGCCGGGCTTTTTTCAACCGGTTGATGCAGGTGGAAGAGTAATGGCAAAAAATGTCGACGAGGCCATGGGCGACTATATCCATCGCACCGAGCGCCGGGTTTTATACGCGGACACGGATTCCGGCGGGGTGGTCTATTACGGCAATTATCTCCATTTTTTCGAGGCGGGGCGGACCGAGATTCTCCGGGCCAATGGCGCTTCGTATCGCGAATTGGAGGAGAAAGGCTATATCCTGCCGGTGGTGGAATGCCATACCCGTTACAAAGCCTCTGCCCGTTATGACGATCTGCTGGTCGTCGAGACTTCGGTTCACGATGTCAGAAAGATGTCCTGCCGTTTTAACCACCGGGTCAGCAGGGCGGACGACGGGCAGCTGTTGGTCAAGGGATATACTCTGCACGCCGTTGTCGATCTTCAGGGCAAGCTCACCCGTTTTCCCGATTATTTCCTGGATAAATTAAGCCTGATCGCCGGGGCCGGTTCTTGAAGGCTATCGTGCCGGTCTTGTGAGTTTTTTAACGATTTCAGCTACTTCCGCCCGTGAACTTAATCGAATCCAAGGCAATTTTATTGATAAAGTGTATTGACAAATCAGGTCTGTTTATTATAGTGTTGCCTTCAGTGATGCGGGGTGGAGCAGTTCGGTAGCTCGTCGGGCTCATAACCCGAAGGTCGTCGGTTCAAATCCGGCCCCCGCTACCATCTAAATGCAAAAGGGTTTCAGGCTTACGGCTTGAAACCCTTTTTTTGTCTCCTGCATTTTCTACATGCACACACCACTCAGTAGATCAGATTGCCGTGCCTCTTTTGGGATTTTTTGCGACGCCATCCGCTTTGGATGAATATTAAAAAAGTTAAAGCTGAGTTGAGCCCCGGTAAGGCGGGACTCGTACTAAACTTATGCCCTGTGGGTACATAAATGGGGATGGCTAAGCAAAAATCGCCAGATCCTAGGCGCGCGAATTTCGAGGAATGAAGCGTACTCCAGTACGCTGCAATGACGAGACAACTTGCAGCAACGCGGGAGCTGGCGATTTTTGCGACGCCATCAGCTTTTGGTGATGGCTCCGGACGGACACCCGTCAATTGCCTGCTGCGCCTTATCCTCCTGGTCTTCGGGAACCGGATCCGTCTTGACATGAGCCTTTTCGTCGCGCACTTCGAAGACCTCGGGACAGGTGGCTTCGCAATTACCCGAACCGATACACAGATCTTTATCGACACTTACTTTCATGTTTTTCCCTCCTGAATCTTCTTTTAAAAGCAGTTTCCCTCTTCATTCTTCTCTGTCGAAATCCGTATCTAACATAATTTGATATTTGCAAATTGCGGGCCAGTGCATTCTTTCGACAGGTGACCGCCCCCCTCCGAACCGCTCACCGGCTATGTCCAACAAAAGCGCTCTTGCCGCGCGGTTCCTGGGCGGGTGTGGCATTTGGTTGACGGCGTAATTAATCTGAATCAATAAATTATACCGGACTTCCCAATCCGGAAAATACTGCGCCATAACTCCTGTCAGTCAGGACACCTTGTCCACTTAAACAGGAAAAACTATTTAGAGGGAGCACGTTCGGCGTGTGAGGCCACAGCAATAATATCGGCAACAACCACGACAACTTTTTTTGCAGACGGCCTGGTTTTCCAGGGGGAAAATGATTTAAAATGATTGACTTGCCGGGGGAGTTGGACCGTATTCTTTATAACGAATCATGAGAGAAGTCGGGAATTTGCTTTAACAACAAAAGAGGTAATCGCCATGAAGATCGGATTTATCGGATTGGGCATCATGGGCAGCCGGATGGCCGCCAATCTGCTCAACAAGGGTTATGAACTCGTGCTCTATAACCGCACCCGCGAAAAGGCCGAACCATTACTGGAGCTGGGGGCCTCGTGGGCCGATAGCCCCATGGATCTCGGTCAGCGGGTCAAGATCGTCATTACGATGCTTTCAACTCCCGAGGCGGTTGGCGAGACAGCCTTGCACGGCAGGCATTCCTTCCTTGACACCATGTCGGCCGAGGCGCTCTGGATCGACTGCACGACCGTGAATCCCTCTTTCTCAAGACGCATGGCGGAGGAGGCGGCCGCGCGCAAGATCCGTTTCCTCGACGCACCGGTGGCCGGCTCGAAGGGTCCGGCCGAAGCCGGTCAGCTCGTCTTCTTTGTCGGGGGATCCGATCAGGATGTGGAGACCGCCCGGCCTCTCTTTGAGGCCATGGGCAAGGCGATTTTCCCGATGGGCGGTCACGGCACGGGTTCGGCAATGAAGATGGTCAACAATATCATCCTCGGCCAGGCGATGACTGCTTTCTCCGAGGCCCTGGTCTTCGGCGAAGCGCTCGGCATGACCAAGCATGCGATCTTCGATACCCTGGCATCGTCGCCGGTTACCGCTCCCTTCGTGAACAGCAAGCGCCGGAAGTTCGAGGAGGATGACTATGCCGTCGAGTTCCCGCTGCAATGGATGCACAAGGATCTCCATCTTGCCGCGGAAACCGCCTATGAAGCCGGCGCGGCCTTGCCGGGAATGAACGCGGCCAAGGAGCTTTTTGCGCTGGCAAAACGCAAAGGCCTGGCGGAAGAGGACTTCATGGCAGTCTATAAGGTGTTGGCGGGCAAGCAATGATCTGAATCGGTAAACCTTCGGGAGCGGGTCGGATGCCGGCAACTGCCCCGGCGGCATCATGGGAGAGCAGTCTTAAGTTAAGACTTGGTTCATCCATCTGGTATATCTCGTAAAATACAAAGTGGAGATTCCTCTGGCGCTGGTTAAAGCTCGGGCCGGTAGTCAAAAAACACCGGGTCGCCATAGCTCGTGCCCCGGTTGCAAATCCCAAGCCTATTCTGGCTGATGAACCGACCGAAGAAAGCACTCTTGGGCGAGGGTGCTAGATAATCGCGCGTTTTTCTTTTCAGCCGCCGCTTGCCTGTAAGGCGGCGATCAAGCGGAGGAGGAGCATGAATCCCAGGTAGGCCAGTCCTATGGTGCCGGCCACCAGGATAATCAGGATGATCACCATCGTGGTGGTCAGCCGATGTTCCGGGCTGCTCTTCGGCCGGGGAGAATCGAGATGTTTTATCAGCAGCTTGATGTTCTTATTGTTTGCTTTCCAGACAAAGTCAAACAGGTCCCCGAGAATGGGGATAAGTCCGATCAGGGAATCGATAAGGACATTGAATACCATATGGAGCAGGGTAGTGGTCGAAGCGCCGAGGCGTGCGGCTTCGAGGATGATATAACTGGAAGCCACTCCGCCGGCGACATCGCCAAAGCCAGGAATCAGGCCGAAAATGCCGTCCAGGCCGATCCGGTAACCTCCCGGCAGCGGAATGGAACTGTCCAGTAACCGGCCGAATGTTTTCAAGCGCTTGAGTTGATCGGTACGTTGAGATGCCATCATCTGTTGTCCTTTTATATTTCCTTGTTTTCCCCTTGCTGAAATAAGCATAAAACAGACCATCCGGAATATCGAGAAAACTATTTCAGTTATCCGATGCGGCCACGCAGGCGGCCTTCTTCCACGGTCGCTCGGAAAAAGGCAGGAACAACTCTCAAAAAGATCCACCGATTCGTTCGGGGCTATGTCTGACCTGATGGAAAATTGAAAAGAAAGAAAAGGGCTAGGATTTAACCGGATCATTGAGTAGGTTTAGTCGAATCGATTCTCAGCTACCCTGGTCGCTCTCGATTATCCCTCTGGAAAATCCGGATTGACCCAACAAAACTTATAATATGAAGATGATCCTAACTTCTGCAACTTTCACGGTTTATGGACAAACACCAGCTAATCAATGGGGATGCCAGGTTTTCTGGAATTTTCGATACATGTGAGGCAACAATGTTATCAATTAACAGATTTTCTCTTGAAGGAAATACATTTATTAAACTGGTAATATTTTGTTTTGCGCTTGTTGTGCTTTCAGCCTGCACAACTTGGCGTAATTATGATCCTGTTAATATAAATCCTGCTAAACACACTTTAATTAGTATGTCTGGCTTGAGACAAACAGCTCAAACTGGAGACTATTTTTTGACAACTTGGCCCTTTGTTGAGAGAGAGACTGTCATGGTTCAAGATGAATATAACGTGCTAGGTGAAAATTGCAGAATGCTTTTCAACAGCATTCCTATAAAATGCTATGAATTTAAAGTGGAAACACCTAAAAAAGTAGCAGTTTTAGAAGGGCAAGATACAAGAGGAGATAAGTATTTTGCAATAAAGTCGGGTGTTAAATTCAAATATGGGCGTTCAAGATTGAAGACTGTTACTGGTGGCATTGTGATCCCCAGTGATCAAAACGCACCATTACGTGTATATTGGCAACCAAGCGATCGCCTCCGGGTCCGGGTTTCCTCACCTGGTGATGTTACAATTCTACAACAGGAAAATGATAGATTTTATAGAGAATTCACCGGATCAGAAATTGCGCAAACCATCACTTACATTGGTCTTGCGCAGGAACAAATCCGTTTTGCATATAAGGAGTTTGATGGCACAACCATCCGACCTGCTTTTACTCAAGAGTTTGAGTTCGATTATGTGCCTGAAAAGGAATATGGATATAAAAACAGCCGTTTCATCGTACACCACGCGACATCGACAGAGATTGATTATACAGTGTTAAGCGCGTTTGGCTATTGACGCCAATTGATTTCCCACATAAATATTGTGGAAAAAAGAGGAGACATCTTCAGGCATAGAAGAAACTGGGGAGTGTCCGATTTCTTTTGAGGACGGTGCATGGATACTATTGAAACCAATGCTTGGAAGACAAGGGAAGAAATAACAGATAAATATGGTGTCACCGGAACTCCATTGAAAACAGCAACCGCACGCCGGGCAGGCCTCCCCGGATAAGAACGTGATCTTTCCTTACACAACCGCGACATTTACCCTATCTCCTGAATCCAGGCCTTCGTCATGTTGTGCTGACTCACCCGGAGACTGGGCCTTGTATGTCGTTTCTGTTCGTCGGCTCATAAGTTTGCACTCCAGCTTCCTTCAGACCACCCCTCACGAGATCGCCCTTGCCTTCGGCTAGTATTTTCGCTACTATCGTTTGACAGTAACGGGATTCATATACAGGGGACTTGCACCCCATAAGATCACGCCCATGCCGGGCGTACACAAACGGGTAGAGCTGACCGCGAGAATGGTTGCGGCGTGAAAATCTGCAACCACCGGGCGCGGCAGCTCACCCAGGCCGTTCGTCGCGACACGATGTCGCGTTTCTATATGTGATTACAGCTAGTTACACAGCTAAGATCACCCGGCGTGTCCCCGCCGGTATCCTAGGATGGCATGCTACCGTTGGGCTGATGACGGGGTGTGAAGCCCATCCGACAATGTACCGAATAGGGAAGAAACCGTGAGGTGGAATCCCCTCCGAGAGTTCCGCTCGGTTAAGGGCTAGGATCGGGACAATATGGCGAGAATAGACAAAGGGCTTTACGCGCCGTCAGCTGGGCGACAGACCTACCGGAAATAACAGGTCGATGACGTACTTCTTATGTGCTCCTACGTGTGGAGAGGTTGCAGGTCGCTAACGTGCCTGCACGGGACCCATTAAGCCACCGGCGTCCAAGTCCCGCCTAAGTTGTCTCATGAAGGATGAAAACGTGGAACGTGGTAACCCCGCCCTTCCGCCCGGAGCAAGTCCGGGCAGGCATTACCGTAAGGCGTGCTGTTGGTGTGGCGGGAGAAAGATGTTGGAAAAAGCGAATGCCCCCGGGAAAGCCGGGCGGATAGGGCCTGCAACATGGCCCATCACGAAAATCATGACACCCCGTCACGATGAGAACGTGTGCTGACGTCCAACTGGTGTCTTATTGTGAGATAATCTGGAGAACCTTCAAGAATGGGAAAGCAAACGACGGCCTCTAAGGCTGGTGCACCCATCAACGAAGCCCATGAATGGAATTCCATCGAATGGAAGGCCGTTCAGAAGCAGGTTAGAAGGCTGCAAATGCGTATCGCAAAGGCTGTGCAGGAAAACAGGTGGAACAAGGTGAAAGCCTTGCAATACCTGCTGACCCGCTCTTTGGCCGCCAAGCTTTGGGCGGTCAAACGAGTGACCTCGAACAAGGGAAAGAAAACCCCCGGCATTGACGGTGTCCTGTGGCAAGGCGCCCGAGCCAAATGGCAGGCTGTTCAAAGCCTGTGTCGACGTGGCTACCACGCCCAACCGCTCAGACGGATCTATATCCCGAAGAAGAACGGCAAGAAACGCCCCCTATCGATACCCACCATGATGGACAGAGCAATGCAGGCGCTGTACAAACAGGCCTTGGCACCAATAGCGGAAACCCTCGCCGATGGCCATTCCTATGGCTTTCGCGAATGCCGCTCCTGCGCCGATGCCGTCGCGGCCCTGTTCAATTTTCTGTCAAATGCGTATTCCGATGAAGCCGACCGGTTGAACTGACGTGATGGCGACCGGTGTTCCGGTGCAAAGCCGACCGATTATTTGTGAGGTCGCGAGGAGTGTTTTATTATTCAGTAACAGTTTTAGTTTTCTGGTCAAGTGTTGT
>JAGXFP010000036.1 GCA_024637225.1 Desulfobacterales bacterium | reverse complement strand
CAGATATCATGCGTCGCGTAAAGGGGAGAGTGTCCAGTAAGGTGTTTGACGAGTTTCCACATCTAAAAAAACGTTATTGGGGTCAGCATTTTTGGGCCCGGGGTTATTTATGTGTTACCTCAGGTGAATTAACTAAAGAAAGGATTCAGGAGTATCTGGCTCATCACTTTGAGAAAGCTCCAAACGACGGATTTGACGTAGAATAAACCAACCGGCAGCAGCCGGTATTGCTGGGCTTTCAGTCCGCGAATTTAAACCCACCGACTTTAGTCGGTGGTTGTTTAGTCGATACTGGGATAATGACCGGCTGGTCCCGGAGTTCGGTCTTGCCGATGAAATAGTGGTGTCGGCGCCAAGGACCTTTTTATCCAATTATGGCAGATCTTATTGATAATTTCATGAAAATTCCACGCTTTGCGGCGCGGCTTGGTGGGAGTGATTGGGAGCTTGATAAGTAGTTTTTGCGGATTCCGGGCTGGAGGTCGGCTTTTGCGGCTACCCCTTTTGCAAATTATTGATTCGAGGTCATATAGCGGCGCATCCCGACGTTAAAGATGATGCCGAGGCCGAGAAGGGTGGTTATCAGAGACGAGCCGCCGTAGCTGAAGAAGGGCAGGGGCATCCCGACTACCGGCAAGAGGCCCAGCAGCATGCCCAGATTGATAAAGGCCTGCCAGAAGAGCAAGGAAGCGATGCCGAAGCAGAGCAGGACCCCGAACTTGTCCCGGGCGGAGCCGGCGGCCTTCAGGGCCAGGAGGATCAAGAAGAAATAGCAGGCCAGAAAGAAGAGCGAACCGATAAAACCCCACTCCTCGGCCCAGACCGAGAAGGCGAAGTCGGTATGCTTTTCCGGCAGAAATTTTAAGTGGACCTGGGTACCTTGCAGATAACCCTTGCCGAACATCAGGCCGCTGCCCACCGCGATCTTCGACTGGATGATATGGTAGCCGCTGCCGTGGGGATCCAGTTCCGGATTGAACAGGGTGAGGATCCGCTGTTTCTGGTAGGGTTTGAGTATGTAAAACCAGCCGATCGGCATCAGGCAGATAATTGCCGAGGCCATGGTGACTATGGTTCGCACCTTCAGTTTCACGAACAGGGTCATCGAGACAAAAATCGCGCCCAGCATCAGGGCGGTGCCGAGGTCGGGTTGTTTGAGAATCAGCAGGAAAGGCAGGCCGGTCAGGAGAATCGGGGCGATCAGTTCTTTCAAGGTGTAGCCCTTGCCCGTATCCTTGCGATAATAGTAGCTGGCCAGGTTGATGATCAAGGCCAGTTTGGCCAGTTCCGATGGTTGCAGCCTGAAGAAGCCCAAGTCAATCCAGCGCTGAGTATTGCCCACCGAATCTCCGAAAAACAGGGCTATGCACAAGAGGACCACGGTGATGATATAGATCGGATAATTCAGGGTGAGCAGGACCCGGTAATCGACGCTTATTATTAACAGGATCAGGCCTGAGCCGAACACGTAAAAGTAAAACTGCTTGAGAAAGTAGGATGAGGGGCCTGCCTCCGCGGAGTAAGTGGCGCTGTACAGGTTGGCCAGGCCCATGGCCGCGACGATCAGGACGGTGACCAGAAGGGTCCAGTCGAAGTTGAGCAGCAGTCTCCGATCGAATCTGAACATTTACGGTTACTCCGGTTGGCGGCGCTCTTTCGAGTCGTCGGTCAGGTTAAAGTATTCCTGCAACACCTGTTTGGCAATGGGTGCCGCGGTAGAGCCCCCATGGAGGCCGTGTTCGACCAGGACGGTGACGGCGATTTCCGGTTTTCCGGCCGGCGCGAAGGCGGTGAACCAGGCGTGGTCCCGCATCTCGTAGGGAATCAGCTCTTCGTCATCAATATCCTCGATATGAGAAAGGCGGACAACCTGGGCGGTGCCGGTCTTGCCGGCGACGGTGATTTGGTCAAGGCGGGCCTCTCCGCCGGTGCCTCTGGGGTCGTTAACCGCCGAGACCAGGCCCTGGCGGATCAGTTCCAGGTTGGCTTCTCTGCCCAGGAATTCTCCGTTTCTGATTGGAGAAAACTTCTGCACCGCCTTACCGTCCGGGTCGATAATCTCCTCGATGAACTGGGGCTGGTAGATGATGCCGCCGTTGGCGACGGCGGCGGTCATCGTATTAATCTGGAGCGGCGTGGTCAGGTTGAAGCCCTGCCCGATTACTATGGACAGGGTTTCGCCGGGCTGCCAGGATTCCCGATAAATCCGCCGTTTCCAGTCCGCGGTCGGGATCAGCCCATTTTTTTCATGTTCGAGATTGATGCCGGTTTTGTGACCGAGCCCCAGGCTGTCGGCATAGGAGGCCAGGCTGTCGACGCCCAGTTCCAGGCCGATCTTGTAGAAGTAGACATCACATGATTCGGCCAAGGCCCGGTTCAGATCGACCTTGCCGTGGCCGCTTTTTTTCCAGCAGCCATAGGTCCGGTTGCCCAGCCGGAGCGAGCCCCGGCATTCGAATACGGTATCCGGAGTGATGATCCCTTCGCCGAGCCCGGCCAGGGCGGTGACCATCTTGTAGATCGAGGCGGGCGGATATTGTCCCTGGATTGCCTTGTTGGGCAGGGGGTTGAGCGGATCGGTCAGCATCGCCTGCCAGGCCGTCCGGGAAATGCCGCCGACGAATTCCTTGAGTTCGAGGGGTGGCGAGCTGGCCAGAACCAGGAGCCGGCCGGTGTCGACCTCCGTCGCCACCACGGCTCCAGCCTTCCCTGTCAAGGCCTTTTCGGCGGCTGCCTGCAGATCGGCATCGATGGTCAGCCTGATATCGTTGCCGGTGAGCGGTTCCTTCTTGGCCAGCTGTTTTTTCTCGAAGCCCCGGGCGTCCACTTCGACCATCAGGATGCCCTTTTCGCCGCGCAGGTCTTTCTCGAAGAGTTTTTCCAGGCCCTGCTTGCCGATCCGGTCGCCGCCTTCATACTCGCCCCCCAGACTTTTTTCCAGTTCGGGCTGATTGATTTCGCCGAGATAGCCGATCATGTGGGAAGCAAGGTTGTTATAGAGGTACTCCCGGGCCGGGACTACCTCGATACGGACTCCGGGCAGGTCTAAATGGTTGTTTTCGATGTAGACCAGGGTGCGCCAGTCGATGTCTTCCTTGAGGAGCAGGGGCATGTATTTGGGGGTGTCTTCCCCCGCCCTGATCCGGTCAAGGATGGTGGTGATATCGTCGCCGATGATTTTCGAGAGCCGCTTGATGACCTGATCCGGATCGGGAGTGTCCTCCCTGGTCCAGATCACGTTGAAACTGGGCCGGTTGGTAATCAGTAAGCGCTTTTCCCGGTCGAAGATATTGCCCCGGGGCGCGACGATCCGCAACGCCCTGACCCGGTTCACCTTGGCCTTCTCTTCGAATTCGTAACCCTTGTGGACCTGAAGGAACCAGAGGCGGACGATAATTACGAAAGCCAGGACCAGGACGATGGCGGTAGCGGCGGTCAGCCTCTTTTTGAGGAGGAAGAGCTCTGCCTCGTCGAGCTTGTTGATCCGGGTGATGGTTCTTTGCATGTAGGCAGGGGAGCGCTCTTGTTTCATGAAATAAACCTGTTGCCGCCTTTCGCGGTTGAAAATATGCGCCGCCTGTTGCTGGCGATCCGAGCTGCGATTCGGCCCAGAACATGGAAGGAGGGCAGGGCGAGGATGGCCAGGATGAACATCTGCAGCAGCAGATCCCGCCAGGACCAGAGAATGTCGGTGCCGGGATTGAAGATCGTCATATAAAGGAAGATGGCGCCGCTGCAGAACAGATAGGAGGCGGCGGCCAGCGGCGGCAGATGGACTGGTTCATCGACTATCACGTGGCGGGATGCATAGCGGATTGTCAGAAAAAGGCCCAGATATACGGCCGGATAAAGGCCGGGCACAAAGCCGGAAAAGATGTCCATCATCAGACCGTAGATCATCACCAGGATAATGCCCCGGAAGGTATCGACCTTGACTGCGACAAAGAGGACCAGCAGAAAGAGGAGGTCGGGATTGCCAAGCCACGGGGGCATTCGCGCCAAAACAGTGGTCTGGGCGATGAGCAGGCAGGCGCCGAGTATGCTTAAAACCGTCAGGAACATGGGCTGGTTGGTTATTCGGTGAGCTGGTTTGATTTCATGATAACGATGACATTTTCGAGTTTTGAGAAATCAACCATCGGTTCAACCTCGATGTCCAGAAACATGCCGCGCCGCTTGCTGACCACGGAGGAGACCCTTCCCACCGGCAGTCCTTTCGGGAATACCCCGCCCAGACCGGAGGTGATCAGCAGGTCGCCGGGATTTATTTCATTGTTTCGCAAAACATAATGGAGCCGGTAGCTGTCGCCGGTGCCTTTGATGATCCCCTGGGTCCGGGTGTCCTGGATCAGCACCTCGATGGCGCTGTTCGGGTCGATGGCCTGGAGGACCTTGGCCCGATGATTGCCGCCGTCAAGGATCTGCCCGACCACCCCCTCGACGGTGACCACCGGCATGCCCTTGCCGACCCCGTCACTGCTGCTGCGATCGATGCTGAAGGTCTTGAACCACTCGGACGGATCGCGGCCGATGATTCTGGCCGTGATGGTCGGTTGGGGAATTTGTTCCTTGAAATCCAGGAGTTTCCGGAGACGGACATTGGTGGCCAGGGCTTCGCGGTAGTCAACGGTCAGCGCCTGATGCCTTTTGATTTCCTCCCTGAGCCGGGCGTTCTCCTTCTTGACCCCGATAAGGTCGATGTAGTCGTTCCGGATGTCGAGGACGTAATTGATTATCCCGGTGACCCCGGACTGGGCCGTGCCCAGAATGTCGAAGATCAGCCGGTGGGGCAGGGTGAGTTCCTTGCGGCCCATAAAGGAGAGGGCCAGGACCCCGAACAGAACAATGCAGGTCGAGATAACCAGGAATTGTCGGATAGGGCGGGTTCGCTTACTTCTTTTTCTCATTTAAGGCGGACCTGCATGCGGTTTACTTGGATCTGGAATCCGTGACGTCTCACGGATTCAGGTTGAAAAGATTAGGTCATCCCAACAGCGGCACCGGGGTGGTTGATGGTCAAACTGGGACGAAGGGACACCCGCGGGCGACGAGGTCCCTGGGTGGAGGTTCTTTAAAAATTGGTCATGACCTCTTTCAGTTCATTGATGTTTTCGAGTGCCTTGCCCGAGCCCATGACCACTGAGGACAGCGGGTCATCGGCAACAATGATCGGCAGGCCGGTCTCTTCCCGCAGCCGTTTGTCCAGATTCTTGAGCAGAGCGCCGCCGCCGGTCAGGACGATGCCCCGGTCTACAATATCGGCGGATAACTCCGGCGGGGTGATCTCGAGGGCCATTTTTACCGCTTCGACAATGGCATCGATCTGCTCGGAGATGGCGGCCTTTATTTCACCGGAATCGATGGTGAGGGTTTTGGGGACGCCGCTGATCAGATCCCGTCCCTTGATTTCCATGGTGTTGTATGGCGTTTCCGGCATGACATCGCCGACGATGATCTTGATCTGTTCGGCGGTGTGTTCGCCGATGGCCATATTGTGTTTTCGTTTAATGTAGTGGAGGATGGCTTCATCCATCTTGTCGCCGGCCACCCGCACCGAGCTGGAATAGACGATGCCGGCCAGGGAGATTACCGCAAGTTCGGTGGTGCCGCCGCCGATGTCGACGACCATGTTGGCGGTGGGTTCGGTGATCGGCAGGCCGGCGCCTATCGCCGCGGCCATCGGCTCGTCAATTAGGTATACCTCTCTGGCCCCGGCCGATTCGGCCGATTCCCGAACCGCCCGGCGCTCGACCTGGGTGATCCCTGAAGGAACGCTGATGATGATGCGGGGGTGGACAAGGGTGCGCCGGTTGTGGACTTTGTTGATGAAGTATCTGAGCATCGCCTCGGTGACTTCGAAATCGGCGATGACCCCGTCCCGGATCGGCCGGATGGCGAGGATATTGCCGGGGGTGCGGCCCAGCATCCTTTTGGCCTCCTTGCCCACGGCCAGGACCTTGTTGCCCCTTCCGTCCTGGCGCACCGCCACTACGGAAGGTTCCCTGAGTACAATACCTTTGCCTTTGGCGAAAACCAGGGTGTTGGCGGTGCCGAGATCGATGGCCAGATCGTTGGAGAGCCAGCCGAAAAGTGAGTCGAATGGAAAGAACATGGAGAAACGTTCCTCTTTGATGAAGGTGGGATTATCTTAAAATTCTTTATGAATTACGCTTACCTATCTTAAACGGGGAAACAATACCAGACTATATATTGCTTGGCAAGGGAAATGGCCGGCCCGCTCTTTAGAAAAATCTTGACAGCCCATGGGGGGCATGGTAGTTAATTCCGGCGAACGACGGCGCGGCCACTCAGCGGTCCTGTCGGTTTTGTTGTGGGGCTATAGCTCAGCTGGGAGAGCGCTTGAATGGCATTCAAGAGGTCAGCGGTTCGATCCCGCTTAGCTCCACCAAATTTAATAAAAATCCTTTCGGGAAGGGCCTCGACGGTTTTTTTCGATAAGGTTGGCCCCTGTGGATTTAATTAAGAATTGGCCTTCTTTCACCGCAGGGGCATTTTCATATTTGATATGGCGATAAAAACAGCAGATCAAAAGCAGCCCCCCCCTCCCAGACCGGTCTCGGACGACACCATCCTGAAGGTGGCCAAAGAGGTAGTTGTCAAGTTCATTGAGGTCGGCCGCCTCTCCCCCGCCAATTTCGACGAAACCTTCAAGGACATCTACCGCTCGGTACGTGATTCCGTCCGCTGATGATCCGAAGATAATCCATGAGTGAGCTCGACCCCGCCTTAAACATCTTTCCGAAAAAAATAGAACGTATCCATCTCATGGGGATATGCGGCACCGGGGTCGGCGCTCTTGCCGGCATGTTGAAGAAGGCCGGATTCGCGGTTGCCGGTTCCGACCAGCAGATCTATCCTCCGATGAGCGATTTCCTGGCTGCTAACCACATTGAAGTTTTTGAGGGTTACGGACCGGCCAACCTCGCCCCCCGTCCGGACCTGGTGGTGGTCGGCAACGTGATCAGACGCGACAATCCCGAGGCGGCTGCCCTGGCCGAACTCAGGATCCCCTATGTCTCGATGCCCCAGGCCCTGGCCCATTTCTTTATCGGCAGCCGCGATTCCCTGGTGATTACCGGCACCCACGGCAAGACCACCACTTCATCCATCCTCGCCTCCCTGCTCCATGACGCCGGCCTGGAGCCGGGTTTCATGATCGGCGGCCTGGTCCGAAAGTTCGACCGCAATTTCAATCTTGGCGGGGACCGCTACTTCGTCGTCGAGGGCGACGAATACGACACAGCCTTTTTCGACAAGGGTCCCAAGTTCCTTCATTACCGGCCGGCTGTCGCCGTCATTACCGGGATCGAGTTCGATCATGCCGATATTTACGCCGACCTTGAGGCGATCAAGAAATCATTCAGGCGTCTGGTCGAAATTATGCCTGCCGACGGCTGTCTGGTCGCCTGCCTCGATGATCCGGTGGTCCGGGAAGTGGTCGCCGGCGCAACTTGCCGGGTGGTCGGCTACGGACGCACCAAACGATGTGATTGGCGCCTGGCGGGGGTGGAGGTCGGCCCGGTCCGGACCAGCTTCGAGGTTCTGAAAAACGGTCAATCCTACGGGGAGTTCACCAATACCCTGCCGGGAATTCATAACGCCTTGAACAGTCTGGCGGTGATTGCAGTGGCGGATCGGCTCGGCCTGGACAGTGAATTGATCGGCCGGGGGCTCGCCGGCTTCGGCGGGGTGAAGAGGCGTCAGGAGGTTCGCGGAGTCGCTGCGGGGGTGACGGTTATCGATGATTTCGCCCATCATCCCACCGAGGTCCGGGAGACCGTGGCCGCCCTGCGCATGATGTATCGGGGACGCCGGTTGATCGTGGTCTTCGAGCCTAGAACCAACTCCAGCCGGCGGCGAATCTTTCAGGATGTCTATCCCGATTGCTTCGGCGACGCCGATCTGGTCCTGATCAGGGAGCCGGAACCCCTGACAGACATTGCGGCCGAGAAGTTGTTCTCCGCCAAGGAACTGGTTGCCGCTCTGCACGCCCGGAAAATTCCCGCCCATTATTTTTCCACGACCGAGGAGATAATAGATTTTCTGCTGACCAATGCCTCCGAGGGAGATGTCGCGGCGGTTCTTTCAAATGGCGGTTTTGATAATATCCACAGTCGTTTGCTGGCCGGACTCCGCGGTGAAGAGAGAAGCTGACGACTGCCACATTGTGCTGTTTCCCCAAGGGTGTAGGGGTTTTCCAAACTGAATGACAGTTCAGTATTTCCTTGACAAGGCTTGCCCTGTGCGATAAAAAACTGCAATTCACATTCTGGCGGAGGATCGATTTTCCGCCCGGAATCCCGACATCAAAGCCGGGTTTTCACGATCAGCTACTGTAGACAGATTAATCAAGTCTTCAACCTCTTAAGGGAGGCGTCATCGTGGGACAACAAGCTTTAACCGATCTTCTCTATGTCGCCGCTTTTTTTCTGGGCGGCCTCGCCTTTGCTGTCGGCCCCTTTATCATCTCCTTCCTCGTTGCCCCCCGCTACACCAGAAATACCAGAAATAAAACCGATCAGATCATTGAGTGCGGCATGGAGCCCATCGGCGGCGCCTGGATTCGCTTCGGCATCGTCTACTATCTATATGCCCTGATGTTCCTTGCCTTTGCTGTCGATATCCTGTTTCTGTTTCCGGTGGCCTTGGCTTATAACGACGGATATCTGATCCGCGATTTCGTCGAGCTGGTTATCTTTGTCGGCGTTTTATCGCTGGCCGTGATCTATGCGTGGAAAAAGGGAGTGTTCAAGTGGGGAAGGAAAGTCTACAGTCAGCAATAATCAAGTTCGCGCCCCTCGATAAGCTGCTCGACCTCGGCCGGGCAAATTCGTTGTGGCCGATGACCTTCGGCCTGGCCTGCTGTGCCATTGAAATGATGGCCACCGGCGCGTCCCGTTTTGACCTGGCCCGCTTCGGCGCCGAGGTCTTCCGCCCCTCTCCCCGGCAGTGCGATGTGATGATCGTCGCCGGCACCATCAGTAAAAAAATGGCCCCCGCCGTGCAGACCCTTTACGATCAGATGCCTGAGCCCAAATGGGTGATTGCGATGGGCAACTGCGCCATCTCCGGCGGGCCCTTCGTCTTCGAAGGGCAGTACGGCATTGTCGAAGGCGCGGACAAGCTGTTCCCGGTGGATGTCTTCATCCCCGGCTGTCCGCCCCGGCCCGAGGCCCTGATCGAGGGAATTCTCGAACTTGAAGAAAAGGTTACCGGGCATCGGCGCTGGCCCCGGGTGGAGGCCGTTTGAACATGTTAAGCGAGTTGAAAAGTGAATTCGCGTCTCTTGCACCGCTGGCCGTGATCGAGACCGACTATAAGGTCAAGGGCTATCATCTTGATGTGGAAGTCGGGCCGGACCGGGTTGTCGACGCCGCCGAGCTTCTGGACCGGCTCGGTTTCTTTCTGGAGGCGATTACCGGAGTGGACTGGCTGGGCAAGAACCCGGTCGGCAATCAACCGGATCCGGTTTCAGTCAACGAGCAGGACCCTGAAGCCGCTGAGGCCGAGGGGGAGGCCGGTTCCGATGCCCCCGCTGATAAAATGGAAGTGGTCTACGACTACAACCGGACCGATGGCGTGCTTTGCCGGGTCGTGGTGCGCTGCCGCCTGGATCGGGCCAAACCCGAGCTCCCCACCGTTTCCCGCCTGATTCCCGGGGCCGACTGGCACGAACGCGAGACCCATGATTTCTTCGGAATCATCTTCACGGGACACCACGACCTCTCCCCTCTGTTGCTTCCGGAAGATGCCGACTTCCATCCCCTTCGCAAGGATTTCAAGGCATGAATGATCTAGCCCGCAGCCCGAATCAGGAAACCTTCGTACTCAATCTTGGTCCCCAACACCCCGCTACCCACGGCGTCCTGCGGGTCAAGCTGACCATGGACGGCGAATATATCGTTGACGCCGAACCGGTGCTCGGCTATGTGCACCGGATGCATGAAAAGATGGGGGAGAACCGGACCTGGGTCCAGTTTATGCCGAATACGGCCCGATTGGACTACCTGGGCGCTCTTTCGTACAACCATGGCTACGTAAAGGTAGTCGAACAGGCCATGGGCTTGGAAGTGCCGGAACGGGCCGAATACCTCCGGGTCATTACCGTCGAGCTGAACCGCATCGCCAGCCATCTTCTCTGGTTCGGGGCCTTTGTCCTCGACCTGGGCGGCTTTACACCGCTGCTTTATGCCTTCGACGATCGGGAGCATATCCTCGATCTGCTGGAGTCGGTAACCGGTTCCCGGCTGACCTTCTGCTACTACCGCTTCGGCGGACTCTGTAACGACGTCGACGATGATTTTCTCACCGGAACCCGCGCTTTTATCAAAAGGTTGCGCAAGCGGCTGCCCGATTATCATAATCTGGTCACCAAGAACATTATCCTGATCAACCGCCTCAAGGATGTCGGAGTGCTGTCCGCCGAGATGTGCCGGAAATACGGGGCCACCGGCCCGGTTCTGCGCGGCTCCGGGGTTGATTACGATGTCCGCAAAAATGAGCCTTATTCGGTCTATCCGGAGTTGGATTTCGAGGTTCCCGTTTACTCCGAGGGCGATTCCATGGCCCGCTACATGGTCCGCATGGATGAGATCGATCAGTGCCTGCGGATTGTCGAGCAGGCCCTGGATAAATTGCCGGAGGGGCCGGTGATGGCCGAAAAGGTTCCGAAGATCCTGAAACCGGCGGCGGGAGATTATTACGGCGCGGTGGAGGCGGCCCGGGGCACCTTCGGGATCCGGATCGTCAGCGACGGCACTAATATCCCGTACCGGATGAAACTGCGGTCGCCGACCTTTTCCAATCTGAGCCTTTACGGCGAGGCCAGTCGGGGTCTGCTCCTGCCCGACGCCCTTGCCCTGATGGGCAGTCTGGACCTGGTCATCCCCGAGATCGACAGGTAAGGAGAGGACTGATGACTTTAACAGAACCGTGGCGTGTGCTGGCCTTCCTGGTCGGGATCATCGCGTTTGTCGCCCTGAACGCCGCCTATCTGGTCTGGCTGGAGCGGAAGGTCGCGGGCCATATCCAGGGCAGGATCGGACCCAAGGAAGTCGGACCCTTCGGGCTGCTGCAGCCGCTGGCCGACGGCATCAAGCTGATGTCCAAACAGCTCCTGGTTCCCAAGGGTGTGGACCCCCTGTTGTTCAAGGTGGCGCCGCTCCTGGTCCTGGTCCCGGCGGTGATGTCATTCGTGACCATTCCCTTCGGCGAAAATCTGGTGGCCAGAAATATCGACATCGGTCTCTTGATGATCTTTGCCTTTGCCTCGGTCAATGTTATGGGGCTGTTGCTTGGAGGGTGGGGGTCGAACAATAAATACGCGGTGATCTCCGCAGCCCGGGCCGTCTCCCAGAATGTCGCCTACGAGATCCCGATGCTGATCACCGTGGTCACCATGATCATGCTTACCAGCACCATGAATCTCAATGAGATGGTGATCCAGCAGGGCGGGGGGATCTTGAACTGGCATTTCTTCGCCAACCCCCTGATGCCCTTCGCCTTCCTGATCTTTTTTGTCTGCGCCCTGGCCGAGACCAATCGGGCTCCGTTCGATCTGGGCGAGGCCGAAAGCGAACTGATCGCCGGCTTCCATACCGAATATTCCGGCATGGGTTTCGGGGTCTTTTTCATGGGTGAATATGCCAACATCATCATCGGTTGCAGTCTGGCCGTCATCCTTTTCCTGGGCGGCTGGCAGAGTCCTTTCGAATTTCTGTCCGACCAGGGGCTTTGGGGCGTTTTCTGGTTTCTGGCCAAGGTCTATTTCCTGATTTTCTGCGTGATGTGGATCCGCTGGACCTATCCCCGGACCACTCTCTGGGGGCTGCTCAACCTCTCCTGGAAAATCCTGATCCCGATCTCCCTGCTTATCCTCCTGCTGACCGGCGCCATGATCAAGGTCTGGCCCCTTATTACCGGAGCGTCATGAAATGAGTGGATACTTTAAAGAACTGTTTGGCGGCACTAAAAGCCTGTTCGTAGGGCTCGGCATTACCTTCAAGTATATGATCAAGCCGGTGGTCACCGTCCAGTATCCCCATGAGACCCTGGTGATGCCCCCGCGCTTTCGCGGCCATATAGAACTGGTCGGCGACGAGGAGACCGGCGCGCCCAAATGCGTGGTCTGCGGGATGTGCCAGAAGGCCTGCCCGACCAACTGCATCACTCTGACCGGGGAGAAGCCGGAGGGCGGCAAGAAAAAGGTGCTGACCGGCTATATTCTCAATTTTACCACGTGCAGTCTCTGCGGACTTTGCGTCGAAAGCTGTAAATTCGACGCCATCACCTTCTCCAGGGATTACAATCTCGCCGGACCCCGGAAGGATGCCTATATATTCGACCTGAAAAAAAGACTTGAGGAAAAAAGCGGATGATATCCCTGTTCACTGCGGAAGGTCTTGCCGGCCTCGTTTTCCTGTTTATTGTCGCGGTCACCGTCGGCGGGGCGCTGATCGCCGTCGGTTCGCCCAGGCTGCCCCGGGCGGTTGCCGGCCTCGCCATCTGTTTTATCGGGGTGGCCGGGCTCTATTACTTTTTGCACAGCCCCTTTGTGGCAGTCATGGAAATGCTGATTTACGTCGGGGCCGTTTGCGTAACCATCGTCTTCGCCATTATGCTGGCCGATCCCGGCGACGAACAAAAGGTCGGGCGCCGGAGCGCGGTCGCCGCTCCGGTCGGTTTCGGGGTAGGGGCGCTGCTTTTCTGGGGGATGGCTATGCTAGGCATCAAAACTATGTGGCCCGCTGCCGCGGCCAAGGTTAATACCGGTTCGGTCACGGATATCGGCCACGCTTTAATCACCAACTACGGCATGGTCTTCGAACTGATCTCCCTGGTGCTGCTCCTGGCCATTATCGGTTCCCTGGTCCTGGCCCGGGCCGGAAGGGGTAAATCATGAGCATCCTGAATTTAAGTAACTTC
Source organism: Desulfobacterales bacterium (assembly GCA_024637225.1). Taxonomy (GTDB): domain Bacteria; phylum Desulfobacterota; class Desulfobulbia; order Desulfobulbales; family JAGXFP01; genus JAGXFP01. The sequence continues at coordinate 61,669 of JAGXFP010000036.1, read as the reverse complement.
CTGGAAGTTTATCTGGTGATCGCGGCCCTGCTTTTCGGGATCGGGATCTTCGGGATGCTCTATCAGCGCACTATGATCGGCATGTTGATTTCATCCGAACTTATTCTGGCCGCCGCCTCGCTTAATTTCATGGCCTTCAGCCGCTTTCTGGCCTCGGATCCCACCACCGGCCAGATCTTCACTCTGTTCATAATGGGAATCGCCGCGGCCGAGGCGGCCATTGCCCTGAGCATCATCATCGCCGTTTATCGCAATTACAAATCGATCGACACCGAGGATGTTGCCAGCCTGCAAGGCTAATCAGATAAAGGAAAATGGCCATGGAAATAGTATCCTGTAAACTTTTATATGCCCTGCTGACCCCGCTGATCGGTTCTTTGGTGGTGATGCGCTGCGCCAGATATCCCAACCTGCGGGAGGGAGTTTCTTTCGCGGCCTCGGTTATCATGTTCGGTCTGATTATCTCGATGGTTCCCGAGGTTCTGGCCGGTAATCGGCTGGTCTATAATCTTTTCAACATCCTGCCCGGGGTCTCCGTAACCCTGCGGGCCGACGCCTTTTCAATGATCTTCGCCGTGGTCGCTTCCTTCCTGTGGATCCTGGCCGTCTTTTATTCGATGGGCTACATGCGCGGCCTGAAGGAGCATGCCCAGACCAGGTTTAATGCCTGTTTCGCCCTGGCCCTGTTCGGGGCGATCGGGGTGGCTTTTTCCGACAACCTTTTTACGATGTACCTTTTTTACGAAATCGTCAGTGTCTGCACCTATCCATTGGTCGCCCATCATCAGGACGGCGAGTCATACAGCGGGGCCCGCAAGTACATCATCTATCTGACCACCACCGCCAAGGGGCTCTTGCTGCCGGCCATGATCCTGATCTATGTGCTGACCGGCACCCTCGATTTCGCCAATAATATAAGCACCGGGATCTTCCCGGCCGATGTCAACTCCGCCCTGGTGACGATGCTTTACATCTTCTGCCTGCTTGGCTTTGCCAAATCCGGAATCATGCCTCTCCATAACTGGCTGCCCTCGGCGATGGTGGCCCCGACTCCGGTCAGCGCCCTGCTCCATGCCGTTGCGGTGGTGAAGGTCGGAGTGTTCTCCACCACCCGGGTGATGCTCTATGTCTTCGGGACCAGCACCATGGAGGCCCTTAACCTGGGAATTCCGACCGCTTACTTTGTCTCCTTCACCATTCTGACCGCTTCGATCATCGCCCTGAGCAAGGACAATCTCAAAGCGCGGCTGGCCTACTCGACGGTCAGCCAGCTCTCCTACATTATTCTCGGGGTCGCTCTCCTTACCACCAGCGGCATTCAGGGCGGCCTGATCCATATCGCCAATCACGCCTTTGCCAAAATCACCCTGTTCTTCTGCGCCGGCGCCATCTATGTGGCGGCCCACAAAAAGAATATCTCCGAGATGTCCGGCCTGGGCCGGACCATGCCCTTCACCTTTGCGGCTTTCGCGATCGCCTCCCTGAGCATGATCGGGGTGCCGCCGGTGGCCGGTTTTGTCACCAAGTGGAAACTGTTGATGGGCGCCCTGGAGATGGAGGCGCATTACATCGGCATCATTCTGATTCTGTTGACCAGCACCCTGTTGAATGTCGGTTATTTCGCTCCGGTCACCTATAAGGCTTTTTTCGGCAAACGACCGACCGGGGAAAGTTTTGAAGGGATTCGGGAGGCGCCCCTGGCCATGTTGATCCCATTGATGCTGGCGGCGGTGATTTCGGTGGTGATCGGGATCTATCCAGATTTTATCATGCACTTTGTCAAGGCGGTGACGGGATGATTGTCCAACTGATTGATTTTTTGCGCGACCGGCTCACGACCGTGATCAGGTTGTGCTATGTGGGCCTGGCCCTCCTGGTGGCCTGGGATATTATCTTTGTCGACAAGGAGCACTTTGCCCACACCGCCCCGGAGCACTTGCCCTTTTTCTGGGCGATTTTCGGGTTTGCCGCCTGTGTTTTGATTATCCTGCTCTCCAAATGGTTCGGCCACGTTCATTGGTTCGGCGGCAAGTTCACCATTATGGCCCCGGAGGATTATTATGATAAGTGATCTCTGGGTTCACCCGGCCCTGATCCTGATCCTGGGGGCCTTCATTCTGCCTTTTGTGCAAAGGGGCCCTCTGCGGAAAATTTTTCTGATCGCGGTACCCTGCCTGGCCTTCGGAGTTACCCTTTTCATGGAGTCCGGAGTTTTCGCCACCGTGCAGTTCATGGACTGGCAGTTGACCTTCGGACGGGTTGACCAGCTCAGCAAGGTCTTTGCCTATATCATGACCCTGATGTGCGTGATCGGCACCATTTACGGTCTGCATGTCGAGGAAGACGCCCAGCATATTGCGGCCTGGTTTTATGTGGCCGGTTCTCTGGGGGTGATTTTCGCCGGCGATTATCTGGTCCTTTTCCTGTTCTGGGAATTGATGGCCTTTGCCTCGGTCTTTCTGGTCTGGTTCCGGCGGAGACCGCAGTCGTTGGCCACCGGTTACCGTTATCTTCTGGTTCACACCTTTGGCGGCCTGGTCCTGCTGGCCGGCATTATCTTGCGCTACAAGGCGACCGGCGGCGATCTCTCCTTCAACCTGCTGGCCGACGCGGCCGGCGGCAACCCCGGCTTCAGCCTGCATGACATCGCCAACGTCTCCCTCCCCACTTTTCTGATCATGGTCGGCTTCATCCTGAACGCGGCGGTACCGCCGCTGCATGCCTGGCTGCCCGACGCCTACGGCGAAGCAACCGTTACCGGCGCGGTTTTTATGTGCGCCTTCACCACCAAGACCGCGATCTATGCCCTGGCCAGGAGTTGCGCCGGTATGGATATTCTCCTGCCCCTCGGGGTGATTATGGCCCTGTACGGGGTGGTTTACGCGGTCCTGGAGAACGATTGCCGGCGTCTGCTGGCCTATCATATCGTCAGTCAGGTCGGCTATATGGTCGCCGGGGTCGGGATCGGCACCGCCATGGCCATCAATGGCTCGGTGGCCCACGCCTTTGCCCATATCCTCTATAAGGGCTTGTTGTTCATGGGTTGCGGTTCGGTGCTCTACATGACCGGCAAGAGCAAGTTCACCGAACTGGGCGGTCTCTACAAGAAGATGCCCCGGGCCTTTATCTTTACCCTGATCGGCGGCTTGTCGATCTCGGCCTTCCCGCTGTTCAGCGGTTTTGTCAGCAAGTCGATGATCGTCGCCGCCGGTTTCGAGGAGCATCTCTACTGGGCCGCTTTCCTGCTGACTCTGGCTTCGGCGGGTACCTTTCTCCATACCGGGCTCAAGGTTCCCTATTTTATCTGGTTCGGCAAGAACAACTGCAGCAAGGAAACCTGGGAGAAGGCCGCCGATCCGCCCGCCAATATGCAGTGGGCCATGGGCATTGCCGCTTTTTTCTGCATTTTCATCGGCTGTTATGTGCCCTACCTTTACAACATGCTGCCGTTCCAGGAGGAGGCGTGGCATTACGCCGAAGTAGTGTACAGCTCCTATCATGTTTCGGAGAGCTTGCAGATCCTCCTGTTTACGGCCCTCGGTTTCTTCTTGCTCCTCAAAAAACTCAAGCCGGAGCCGACTATCAGTATCGATATGGACTGGTTTTATCGCATGGGGGGGCGCGGCTTTCAGTGGCTGTCCTGCAAGCCGATCCAAACCGTTGATAACGGGGTCAGCGAAGCCTATCGGTATCTCGGCCTGATTCCGCTGATGATCGTATCCCGGTTCTGGTCCTGGTTCGACTGGCATGGCATTGACGGCGTCGTCGATGGCATTGCCCGGGGAGTACGGGGGGTGGGCGGCGCCGGTCGTTCTTTGCAGAGCGGCCGTCTGCAGAATGGTATTTTGCTCGCCGCTTCGGTGTCGGCGATTATCCTTATTGTCTACGTGTTGAGTTAATCCAAGTCATCTGGGGAAAAAAATGGATGATGTTCTGATCATAAAAGACGGGGTCATGCCCTTTCTGAGTATTCTGATTTTTTTGCCACTGGCAGGGGCTCTGGGCCTGTTTTTGATCGGCAATGATCATTTTGCCAAGATATGGAGTCTTTTGGTGACCCTCGCCACGGCAATATGTTCGCTGCCCCTTTATTTCGGTTTTGACCTGACCACGGCCAAATATCAGTTTGCTGAACATCATGCCTGGATTCCGGCCTGGGATATCAACTACACCCTAGGGATTGACGGGATCAGCCTGCTACTGGTTCTGATGACCACCCTGATCATGCCCCTCTGCGTGCTGGGCTCATGGTCATACATCCGGAAGCGGGTCCGGGAATTCATGGCCTGCCTCTTGATCATGGAGACTTCGATGATCGGGGTTTTCGTCGCCCTCGACTTTGTCCTGTTCTACATATTATGGGAAGCGATGCTGATCCCGATGTATTTAATGATCGCGATCTGGGGCGGTCCCCGCAAGGTATATGCCTCCACCAAATTCTTCCTCTACACCCTGGCGGGCTCGGTATTGCTGCTGGTGGCGATTATCGCCCTTTACCTGCAGAACGGTTCCTTCTTTATTCCGGAGATGATGGGACAGGAATACTCGTTTCTCTTTGAGATTCTGGTTTTCCTTGCCTTTTTTCTGGCCTTTGCCATTAAGGTTCCAATGTTCCCCTTCCATACCTGGCTGCCGGCCGCCCATGTCGAGGCGCCCACCGCCGGCAGCGTGATTCTGGCCAGCATTCTCCTGAAGATGGGAACCTACGGGTTTTTGCGTTTTTGCCTGCCGATCACCCCGGAGGCAACCATCACCTTTGTGCCCTATATCCTATGGCTGTCGGTGGCCGGCATCCTCTATGGCGGTTTTACGGCCCTGGCCCAGCGCGATATGAAGAAACTGATCGCCTATTCCAGTGTCGGCCATATGGGCTTTGTCACCCTGGGAATCTTCGCCCTTAACAAGTTCGGCGTTGAAGGGGCGATCCTCCAGATGATCAATCACGGCGTCACCACCGGCGCCCTTTTTCTCTGTGTGGGCATGATCTATGAGCGCACTCACAGCCGCGAGCTGGCCGATGCGGCCGGGGTGGGGAAATTCATGCCCTGGTATGTGACCTTTCTGGCCTTCTTTTCGCTGTCGTCTCTGGCTTTTCCCGGGACCAATTCCTTTGTCGGCGAGTTTATGATCCTGGTCGGCGCCTTCACCAAATATAAAATTATCGCCGCCTGTGCCATCCCCGGAGCGGTGCTCGCCGCCGCCTATATGCTGCGGATGCTCCAAAAGGTGGTCTGGGGCGGCACTGACAATCCGGACCATACCGGGTTGCTTGATTTGAACCTTCGGGAGTGCATTACCCTGGCTCCCCTGTTGATTTTTGTTTTCTGGATCGGTCTGTCGCCGGAGCCCTTTATCGAAGTGATGCACGTCAGTGTCACTCATCTGCTCACCCAGGTTAACGGGGCGATGGTCGATGCTCCGCTGGACTTGGCTAGACTGATGCTGCCGTAGTTTAGTAAGCGATCAAAGGGTACCGAATCTGCTGTGTTTTATCGTCCTGCTCATGTACATCAGTACACATCGCAGGCCGATGCCTTTTATCTCCGGCACCCTGTAATCGCTTACCGGCTGGGGATTGGCCAATCCTAGTGGCTTATATCGTGATCGGTTACGTAGTTTGTTGTCGCGTCGGTTTTCATTTCGCGACCGACGGGTGCCGGTCGGGAACTGCGGAAATATTTGAGAAGGTGAAAAATGGAAAGCATGTTGTTTATCCCCGAAATATGGGTGTTACTCGGAAGCCTTATTCTGTTCCTGGTCTCGATTATGGACGGAAGCGGCAGGGCCGCCAGGTTCTGGGCCGGGTTGATCGCCGTCGGAGCCATTCTCCTGACCGCGGCTACCTTTTTCAGTGAAGGGGAACTTTTCTTCGCGGCCTACAAGGTCGATCTTTTTTCCCAGCTCTTCAAGTTGCTGGTGGTCACCGGCTTTGGAGTGGTGGTTCTTCTCGGCCAGGATCTCCGTGGAGTCGATGAAAAGATCAAGCCTGAATATTATCTGTTCCTGTTGCTGAGTACCCTCGGTTTGATGATGGTGGTCAGCTGTGTCGAGTTACTGTCGCTCTTTGTAGCCCTGGAGCTTTCTTCTTTCGCTCTTTATCTCCTGGTGCCGATGCGCGACGAGCGGACCGGGACCAGGATCCAGATGGAATCCGCCGCAAAATATGTGATTTTCGGGGTCATGGCCACCGGCATTATGCTTTTTGGCATGAGTTATCTGTTCGGCCTGACCGGCACCACCTATCTGGCGGAGTTGCTTCCGAAACTGCATGGCATCGGGATGCAGCCTGCGGCCGTCGTCGGGATCACCATGGTGCTGGCCGGATTTTTCTTCAAACTCGGCCTTTTCCCTTTTCATTTCTGGCTGCCGGACGTGTATCAGGGCGCTTCCAACGAGACTACGGCCTTCATCGCTTCGGTTCCCAAGCTGGCGGCTGTGGCCTTGATTATTCGGGGGGCGGCTTTGTATTTACCCGACGGCCAGGCGGCGGGTTCGCTGATTGCGGTCCTGGCGGTGGTCTCGATGTTCTATGGCAACCTGTTGGCTCTGGTCCAGAAGGACCTGAAAAGAATGCTGGGCTTTTCCGGGATCGCCCACGCCGGCTACCTGATGCTCGGGGTTCTGGTCTTCAAGGAGTCCGGCTACGCGACCTCTGTCTATTATGTGATCGGGTATCTGGTCATGAATCTCGCCGCCTTCCTGGTCATCTGCAATGTCGCCCGACAGGGGGAGAATCTTTTGGTGGAGGATCTCAGCGGCTTGTCCCGGCGGGCCCCCCTGATGGCCGTGATTCTGGCGGTGGCCATGTTCGCCCTGGCCGGAATTCCGCCCTTTGTCGGATTTATGGGCAAGTTCATGCTGCTGGCCGGGGCTCTGCAAGCCGGACACCTGGCTCTGGTCGTCATGGCGGCACTCAATACGGCGATCTCCATCTACTATTACCTCTCGGTGGTTCGGGTTTCCTACTGTTCCGATTCGGATGATGTCGAGACGATCCAGGTTGATGGCCTGGTGAAATTGGTCGGCGTTCTGCTGGTGGCGGTTATTATCTTCATGGGGGTCGCGCCCAATACCATCCTGGAGCTTGCCGCCGAGGCGGTTCGCAACATCCTTTAAGTAACCGTCGCGGCGCGGAAGATGCGGGGCACCGGCTCTGCGCCACATCGGGTAAGGCCAGGGATCTTGAACATCGGAAGGCTGGCAGAACAATAAGCAAGCAGATTCAGAGCCTTGCGAACACTTCCCTTTTTCAGGCTCTCCGGTTGCTCCCGATTTGGGTGGAAATTTCATAACCTCCTGTAATCCTGTGGCAATGAGCTTCTCTGTGGCCGCACCCTCTCTTTTTATACCCCCTTGACATATCAGCATTATTCAGTATATTGTCGTCTTGATGCGGGAATAGCTCAGTTGGTAGAGTACAAGCTTCCCAAGCTTGGTGCCGCGGGTTCGAATCCCGTTTCCCGCTCCAGCTTTTTTGCGGGGTTGTCCGGGCGAAGTTTACCGGGCTGTGGGCGATATATTGTCCACGACCGGTTTTGTCGGCCGGTTGCCGGCGGTTGGTTGCGCTTGGGCGCGGCCGTTTGAAAATCTTTTCTTGTAAAGGGAAAGTGGGCTGGTTGCCCGCTTTTTTTTTTATATTATGTCAGACTTTGGTACGGATAACCAAAACCCGGTTGTGCAGGCTGTTACCGCGCTGATTGAACCGGTTGTCGATGATCTCGGTTATGAACTGGTAGAAGTTCAGTTCAACCGGGAGCAGCATGGCCAGATTTTACGGATCGTCATCTATCATGCATCCGGAATCGGAATTGATGATTGTACCCGAGTCAGCCGCGAGGTTGCCCATCTGCTTGAAGTGGAGGACCCGATCGATCAGGCCTTCAGGCTGGAAGTTACTTCGCCCGGTCTCGACTGGCGTTTACGGACTGAGCGGGATTTTGTCAGGTTCAAGGGCAAGAAGGTCAGGATTGTCCTTGTCGATCAGCCCGAAGCGATAGTCGGCCTGATCGGTGAAGTCGAAAACGGTCAAGTGGCCATTGAATCGGAAGGCTGTCGCAAGCTGGTCCCTTTTGGTTCGATCAAAAAGGCAAAACTTGTAATTGAATTTTAAACCTCGCTATACTACTAGGCGAGTCGCATCTTCGGAAAGGGTATATCCGGAATGACAAACGTTTTTTTGGAGATAGATTATGTTTTCTGAGTTGAGCAGAATTGTTGACCAGATCAGCAGAGATAAAGGGATTGATAAAAACCAGCTTATCGAGAGCCTCGAAGAGGCGGTAATGCAGGCGGCCAGAAAAAAATTCGGGCAGCGCCGCGATATGGAGGTCAGGTTCAACGAGGAACTTGGTGAAATCGAATTATTCCAGTTTCGCACCGTCGTTGATAAGGTTGAGGACGATCAGGTCGAAATTTCCCTTGATGAGGCCCAGGCTCTGGACCCTGAAGTCGAGCTCGGTGATGATATCGGTTCGAAGATGGAAAATGTCGCCGAACTGGGCCGGGTTGCCGCTCAATCCGCTAAACAAGTCATCATCCAGAAGATGAAGGATGCCGAAAGCGATGTCATTTACGAGATGTACAAGGGGCGGGAAGGTGAAATCGTCAATGGAATCGTGCAGCGCTTTGAACGGGGCAGCATCATCGTCAATCTCGGCCGTACCGATGCGGTATTGCCGGCCAGCCAGCAGATGCCCAGAAGATCCTATCGCCCAGGGGACCGGATCAGGGCCTATCTTCTGGAAGTAAAGCATACCACCAGGGAATCTCCATTGGTCCTGAGCCGAACCGTGGATGATTTTCTGGCCCAGCTCTTCGCCGAAGAGGTCCCGGAGATCGCCGAAGGGGTGGTTAAGATAATGGGAGTTGTCCGGGAGCCCGGGTCAAGGGCCAAGATCGCGGTTTCCTCCTCTGAATCCGACGTAGACCCGGTTGGCGCTTGTGTGGGCATGAAGGGCTCCAGGGTCCAGAACGTGGTTCAGGAGCTTCAGGGCGAGAAGATCGATATCGTGCCGTGGAGTCCCGATCCGGCCCGTTTCGTTTCGAACGCGTTGGCCCCGGCCCAGATTTCCCTGGTAGTTGTCGATGAGGCCCGGAAAACTCTTCTGGTCGTGGCCCCCGACGATCAGTTGTCCCTTGCTATCGGTCGCCAGGGCCAGAATGTCAGGTTGGCCTCCAAGCTGCTGGGCTGGAACATAGATGTCAAGGGGGAACAGAAATATGCGATGTCCCTGGATGAAGAGTATCAATCCCTGCTGGCCGTTGAGGGTGTCGACAACAAACTGGCCGAGAAACTCTATGATGCCGATATCACATCGAGCGCCATCCTGGCCGGAAGTAGTGTCGCCGAGCTGATGGAGTTGGAGCTCTTTGATGAAAACACCGCTGAATCGTTGATTAAGGCGGCCGCGGAAGTTCCGGCTCCCGACAGGGAAGAAGCGGGCGAGGAAGAGCAGGAGGCCGTGGTGGAGGAGCAGGGCGTGGAGAGTGCCGATCTGGCCGGTAAGACCAATGCCGAACTTCGTGAGATGTGTGCCGCCGCCGGGATCACCGGAGTCAGCAAGAAGACCAAGGATGAGCTGCTTGCTGTTCTGCGGGATGCGGAACCGGCTGGCGGCGGCGATGAAGTTGAGGCGGTTGACTGAACGGGCTGAGGGGCCGGTTCGCACCTGCCTTGCCTGCCGCGGAAGGTTTTTGCAAAAAGAACTGCTTCGTTTCGGGGTTGCCGGAACGGGCCAGGTGGAAATCGATCCCGGCAAAAAACTGCCTGGCCGGGGCGTTTATTGTTGCCGGCGGGCTGCGTGTTTGAAGCTCTTTGTCAAGCGAAAGGGCAAGATACTGAAAGCCTTGCGGATTGGGAAGGCTGACTGCGGTTTAGTTGAGCGTCTGATTGATGAGTGCCGCTTGGATGACGTCGATTGTTTTTAATTAATCTTTGGATAATGAATGTTAACCTGATAATTTCTGCCTTTACCTTGATGGGAAGTCTGAGGCAGGCGGGTTGTTTGGTTCGGGAGTGAATAATGGCTAAGGTCAGAGTTTATACATTGGCGAAAGAAGCCGGAATAGAAGGCAAGGAACTTGCGGAGAAGCTGATTGACATGGGCTACGATGTGAAATCCCACAGTTCTTCTCTTGAGGAGGCTGATGCCGATGAAGTGCGCCAGAAACTTGGATTGATCGAGACCAAGACCGAGCGGACCAGGATTCAATCCAAGGGTAAGACCACCATAATCCGGCGGCGTACCAAAAAGGTTCCGGCGGAAGAAAGCGCTCCTGCTCCGGAAATCGCGGAGCCCATCGAGCCCGCGGCCGAAGCGGTTGAGGTACCCGGCAAAGAACCGGAGAAGGAAAAAGTTGCCGAGGAGCCGGTGGTTTCCGATGAGGTGGCAGCCCCTGTGCCGGTACCGGAGAGTGACGAAGAAGTTCCCGCGCCGGAAGCCGCCGCTGAGGCGGCCGAAGAAAAGAGCGGGGCCGGCCAGAAAGCGGTAGCGGAAGAGATCGTTCCCGAAAAGGTGGAGGAGCCCAGCGAGGTTGAAGCGGCCGAGGCGCCCCCGGCTGAGCCGGTAGAGGAGGCAGAGCCCCTCGCTCCGAAACGGGTGGGCCTGGCCAGGGTAATCAAGAAGGCGGCTATCGTCATCCCGGAAGAAAAGCCGAGACCGCCGCGGCCCAAGAAAAGTGATAAAAAAGGCAAGCCCCCCGCCAAAACCGGCGGTAAACCCGGGGCTGACACCTCCGCTCCGGCCAAACCCGAATTTAAGGGGGAAGAGGGCGGCAAGAAAGGCAAGCGGTATGTGAAATTTTCACCGGAACCATCCCGGGAGCGCCTCAAGAAAACCGGTGGGCACAAAAAAGGGCGGGTTGCCGTCGATATGGAAGATGTTGACGCCTTCGGCGGTCGTCTGGCCGGTAATCTCCGCATGGGTGGCCGGGGACGGCGCGGCGGCAAGAAGACCAAGCAGCGGGCAAATGAGCCCGCCGCCGAGACCAGGGCCATCAAGAAGCGGATTAAGGTCTTTGAGTCCATCTCGGTCGGTGATCTGGCCCACCGGATGGGGGTGAAGGCCAATGAGTTGATCGCCAGCCTGATGAAACTTGGAATAATGGCCACCGTCAACCAGACTCTTGATGCCGATACCGCCACCCTTGTGGCCAGTGATTTCGGCTTTGAAGTGGAACAGGGGGTTACCGAGGAGCAGAGCGTTATCAATCTTGAAGAAAGCTATGCCGGCGGCGAAGAAATTGCCAGGCCCCCGGTGGTTACCGTAATGGGCCATGTCGATCACGGAAAGACCTCAATCCTTGACGCTATCCGCAAAACCGACGTGGCTGCCGGCGAAGCGGGAGGGATAACCCAGCATATCGGGGCCCATCACGTCAGATCGGCCCATGGTGAGGTGATTTTTCTTGACACCCCGGGCCATGAAGCCTTTACCGAGATGCGCTCCCGGGGCGCTCAGGTCACTGATCTCGTGGTTCTGGTGGTGGCGGCCGACGACGGCGTCATGGATCAGACTCGCGAGGCCATCAACCATGCCAAGGCCGCCGGGGTTCCCATCGTAGTGGCGGTAAACAAGATTGACAAGGAAAACGCCAATCCCGACCGGGTCAAGGGCGAATTAGCCGAATATGATCTTGCTCCGGAAGAGTGGGGCGGTCATACTATTTACTGTGAAACCTCGGCCACGGAAGGTACCGGCATCGATGAGTTGTTGGAGCAGATCCTCTTGCAGGCCGAAATGCTGGAGTTGAAAGCCGACCCGAATCGCAAGGCCACGGGTTGGGTTGTTGAAGCGCATCTCCATAAGGGGCGCGGTGCGGTGGCGACCATCCTGATCAAGCAGGGTACCGTTAAAATTGGCGAATCCTTCGTGGTAGGTGAGCATTACGGCCGGGTTCGGGCAATGCATAATGACAAGGGTGAGGATATCGATACGGCCGGGCCTTCCATGCCGATCGAGATTCACGGTCTGAGCGGAGTGCCCCGGGCCGGCGATGAATTCATCGTCGTACCGGACGAGAAAATGGCCCGTACCATCAGCAGTCAGCGCCAGATCAAGCATCGGGAGAAGGAACTGGCCACCACCACCAAGATCTCCCTGGACAACCTCTTTGAACATCTGGAGGAGGGTGAAATAAAAGAGTTGCGGGTCGTTTTGCGGGCCGATGTCCAGGGTACCCTGGAAGCTTTCAGCACCGCCATTGAAAATCTCAGCACCTCCGAGGTCAAGGTGAAGATCATTCACAGCGGCACCGGCGCCGTGATCGAATCCGACATTCTGCTGGCCGCCGCATCCCAGGCCCTTGTTTTCGGTTTTAACGTCAGACCGACACCCAAGGCGAGGGAACTGGCCAAGAACGAAAATGTTGATGTCCGCTTCTATGATGTCATTTATCATGCCCTGGATGATATCCGCCTGGCGATGACCGGCCTCTTGGAGCCGACCTTCGAGGAAGACACAATCGGTGCCGCCGAAGTCCGGGATATCTTCACCCATCCCAAGGCCGGGACCATTGCCGGTTGTTATGTGACCAATGGCCATATTGACCGGAAGGCTCAGGTGCGGCTGATTCGGGACGGGGTGGTGGTCTACACCGGCCGGATCGATTCGCTGCGGCGCTTCAAGGATGATGTTAAAGACGTTAAATCCGGTTTCGAGTGCGGGATCAGCCTGGAAAAGTATAACGATATCAAGGTCGGTGATATTATCGAGGCCTTCTTTATGAAAGAGGTTGCCGGGGTCCTGTAGAGAGATGACCGCTAAAAAATCACAATCAAGGTTCGCTCTCCCCGAGCTGGGCGGTCGGCAGGAGGGGCGGCGACCGGCCAGGGTCGGTGACAGTATCAAGCAGGAAGTCGCTCTGCTGCTGATGCGGAAGATCAAGGATCCGCGACTCTACAATGTCACCATTACCCAGGTGAAGGTTACTCCCGATCTGCGCCGGGCCTGGATTTATTTCAGCTGCCTGGATGAGGATGTCAAAGAGGTGCTGGCCGGCCTGAACAGTGCCAAAGGCTTTATGCGGACTCATCTGGCCAAGGTGATGGGCATGCGCTATGTGCCGAACCTTGAGTTTCAGCACGATCTAGCCGGCGAGCGCATGGCCGAAATGGATAAAATATTCCGAGAGATTGCCGAAGAAGATGATTCCGGTACCGAATGAAATTCTGAGTACCCTGCGGGCGGCGAAGAGGGTTCTGGTTGCCTCGCATATTTATCCGGATGGCGATGCTCTGGGCTCGCAGCTTGCCTTGGGAGAATGTCTGGAGACGCTCGGCAAGGAGGTCTTTTTCTACAGCGAGGAAAAGGTCGGGCATCTTTATGATTTTCTGCCGGGTTGCGAGAAGCTGCGCCACTCGCTGCCGGATATCTCCGGATTTGACTGCGTTGTCAGCCTGGACTGCGCGGAGGCGCAGCGTTTGGGAAAGGGTGCCGAGCAGTTGTTGACGGCGAAGCGACTGATCATGATCGATCATCATGCCGGGCACAAGCTTTTCGGTGATCTTCAGTGGGTCGATCCTGACCGGGCCTCCACCGGCGAGATGGTCTACGATCTGATGGTGCCCCTGGGCGTGGAAATTCCCTACGATGCAGCTTACTGCCTGTATGCCGCCATGGTTTCCGATACCGGCTCCTTTATGTACTCGTCGACCACCTCCGATACTTTTCGGGTGGCGGCCGAATTGGTCAACCGGGGCGTTAAGCCCTCGGATGTCGCCGGCCGACTTTTCGATAATTTTACAATCAACCGCCTGCGGCTCTTGAAGCTGGTCCTTGATTCCCTGGAGGTTCACGCCGATGGCCGGATCGCCCTGATCACCGTGACCCCGGAGATGTTCAGCGAGACCGGGACGGTGGCGGCCGACACGGAAAGTTTTGTAAATTACCCGCGCTCCCTGGCTTCGGCACGGGTGGCCGCCTTTATCAAGGAAACCCGAAACAACGTCATTTCAGTGAGCTTGCGTTCCAAGGGTGATGATTGCGACGTTGCCGCAGTGGCCGCTGAATTCGGCGGTGGCGGGCATCGTAACGCGGCCGGTTTTAAAATTATCGACGGTGACCGGGCTAAGGTCAGCCGGGAGTTATTGCAAAAACTGCAGAAAGTGGTCGCTCCCCTTTGAGTCCGGGGATGTCTCTTTGGCGTCGGCTGGAGCGTTGATTTTTATTCATGTCGGAACATCAGGAAAAAACGAGCCCCATGCAATCGGGGATTTTTACGATTGATAAACCGGCCGGACCCTCGTCGTTTAGGATGGTGCAACTGGTCCGGAGGGCCTTGAAGATCAAGAAGACCGGTCATGCCGGTACTCTTGACCCTTTTGCGACCGGTCTTCTGGTAATTTGTTCCGGCCGGCCGGCCACCAGGTTGATCTCGCAGTTGATGGACGGCGAAAAGGTCTATGAGGCCACCATGCGGCTTGGCGTGGAGACTTCGACCCAGGACCCTGAAGGGGAGATTGTTGCGGAGCGCCCGGTAGTAGATATTACCCCGTCCCGGGTTGAGGCCTGCCTTGCCGGCTTTCTCGGGGAGCAGTTTCAGATGCCGCCCATTTATTCGGCTTTGAAGCATAAGGGCAAGCCCCTCTATCACTATGCCCGCAAAGGTATCGAGGTAGAGCGCCAGCCCCGGTTGATCACGATTTCAGCCCTGGAATGTCTGGGCCTCGGTTCCGACAGGATTACCATCAGGGTCTCTTGCGGCAAGGGCACCTATGTGCGGACCCTGGCCGCTGATATCGGCGAGAAGCTTGGTTGCGGAGCCCATCTGACCGCCTTGCGCCGGGTGCGCAGTGGTTTTTTCTCTGTCGCGGGTGCAGTCGCTGGCGCCGAACTTCTCGAACCGGTCCGGGCCAGACAGGCCCTTTTGGGCAACAGGTTAACCGTGGAGGCGCTTGTGGCCCGGTTTGCCCTTAAATAAGATGGCGGCGCCATTTTTTTACAACCGGACCGAGACTTTTTGCAAGTTCATTATATAAGTGCAGCAAGTAGGAATCGATGGCTGGAAGGCTATGATTTCCTGAATAAATAATCCTTTTGGAGGAAGTAAGTCGTGACACTTAATGCAGAAAACAAAAAAGAAATCGTTGGTAAATTCGGCAAACATGAAAAAGATACCGGTTCCCCCGAGGTCCAGGTGGCCTTGCTCACCAACCGGATAACTTATCTGACCGATCACTTCAAGAGCCACAAGAAAGACCACCATTCAAGGCGCGGACTTCTGAAGATGGTCGGACAACGCAAGAGTTTGCTCAAATACCTGAAAAAAAAGGACATTGAGAGATATCGGGCTGTAATCAGCGAGCTCGGGATCAGGAAGTAAATACGGTTATTGCCGGCTTGTGGGATCGGGTGACAATGGGGTCGTCTGATCAAAATGAAACACGGGCGTTGTGCCCTATTTCCGGCCAATAACTGCCAAGGAGATTGAATGTATAAGAAAGTGGAAGTAGAAATAGGCGGACGAAAACTCGCCATCGAAACCGGTAAGATCGCTAAACAGGCCGGAGGTGCGGTTGTGGTGACTTACGGTGACACCGTGGTGCTGGTCACCGCTACCGCCGCCAAGGAACCTAATCTGAAAGTAGATTTTTTGCCCTTGACCGTTGAATATCAGGAGCGTTTTTACGCGGTGGGCCGCATTCCGGGCAGCTTTTTCCGCCGGGAAATCGGGCGGCCTACCGAAAAGGAGACTTTGACCTGCCGGTTTATCGATCGGCCGCTGCGGCCGCTGTTTGCCGAAGGCTACCAGAATGAGACCCAGATTATCGGCACGGTTCTTTCGGCCGATAAACTCAACGATCCGGATATGCTGGCCATGATCGGCGCCTCCGCCGCCCTGGGCATCTCGGACATCCCTTTCCAGGGACCGATCGCCGGGGTCAGGGTCGGTTATATCGACGGGGAGTACGTTTTAAACCCCACCCAGGACCAACTTGTCGATTCCCGGATGGATCTGATCGTCGCCGGTTCTAAAGAGGCGGTGGTTATGGTCGAGGGCGGTACCGACAGCCTTTCCGAGGATGAGGTTCTGGCCGGTATTTTCTTCGGCCACGAGAGCCTGCAGCCGATTCTCCAAATTCAGGAAGAGCTGCGCGAGGCGGTCGGCAAGCCAAAGATGAAGGTCGAGCCCAAACCGGTCAACGAGGAGCTCCGCAAGCGGGTTTCCGAAGTCGCCGCCGCTGACATGGTGCAGGTGATTACCACCGTCGATAAAATGGCGCGCGGAGCGGCCCAGAAAGAGCTGCAGTCGCGGGTGGTCGCGGCTTTGGTCGAGGAGTTTCCCGAATCCGAGTCCGAGATCAAGGGCCATTTCAAGGATCTCAACAAGCAGATGATGCGCGATCGGATCGTCAAGGACAATGCCCGGATCGACGGGCGGCGGATGGACGAGATTCGCCCGATCAACTGCGAAGTCGGCACCCTGCCGATGGTCCATGGTTCCGCCCTCTTCACCCGGGGGGAGACCCAGGCCATCGTCACCGCCACTCTGGGCAGCGGCGAGGACGAGCAGCGGGTTGAGTCCCTCTACGGTATGGATTTTAATCCCTTCATGCTCCATTACAATTTCCCCCCCTATTGCGTCGGGGAAGTTCGCTTTCTGCGCGGACCCAGCCGGCGGGACATCGGGCACGGCGCCCTGGCAACCCGGGCCATCAAGGCGGTGTTGCCCGATCGCGAGGAATTTCCTTACACTCTGCGGATTGTTTCCGAGGTTACCGAGTCGAACGGTTCCTCTTCAATGGCTACCGTCTGTGGCGGCAGCATGGCCCTGATGGATGCCGGCATCCCGATCAAAAACCCGGTGGCCGGGGTGGCCATGGGCCTGATCAAGGAAGATGACAAGGTCATCGTGCTCTCCGATATCCTCGGTGACGAGGATCATCTCGGTGATATGGACTTCAAGGTAACCGGTACATCGGAGGGGATCACCGCCCTGCAAATGGACATCAAGATTGCCGGAGTCTCCAAGGAGATCATGGGTCAGGCCCTCAGCCAGGCCCGGGACGGTCGTCTGCATATCCTCGATAAAATGAGCGAGGGCATCGGCACCCATCGGGCGGAACTGCCCGAGCACGCCCCGAAAATCTTCAGCCTGCAGATCAATCCGGACAAGATCCGCGACCTGATCGGCCCCGGCGGCAAAGTTATCAAGGGACTCAGTGCCGAATACGGCGTCAAGATCGACGTAGAGGATTCCGGCAAGGTCAGTATCTTTGCCCCTGACGGCAGGGTCGGCGATGAAGTTACCGATAAGATCAAGGCGATCACCGAGGAGGCCGAGATCGGCAAGGTTTATACCGGCACGGTCCAGAAAATCGTCGATTTCGGTGCCTTTGTCGAAATTATGCCCGGTACCGACGGTCTGGTCCATATCTCCGAACTTGATACCAAACGGGTCGAGAATGTCACCGATGTGCTCAAGGAAGGCGATACCGTCAAGGTCAAGGTTCTAAATATCGACCAGCGCGGCAAGATTCGTCTCAGCCGTAAAGCGCTTTTGGAAGATTAGGAAGCCGTTCAGGAATAACATGGCCATTTGTCCAGCTCTTCTGTACGGCTCCTTATGCCGTCCAACTTTCTAAAATGGCCATGTTGTTTTTTGACAACGGCTTAGGCCGTAATCGGGCCTACTAATGTATAACAAGACCGTCCTTGACAACTCGCTCAGAATCATGACCGAGCGTCTGCCCTCACGCCTTGTTTCCCTCGGGATCTGGGTTGAGGTCGGCTCCCGTGACGAGGATGATCGCAATAACGGCAGCGCCCATTTTGCCGAGCATATGTTTTTCAAGGGTACCCGGCTCCGGAGTGCCCAACAGATAGCCAGGGAGTTGGACATGCTGGGCGGCATGTCCAATGCCTTTACCTCTTCCGAATACACCTGCTACTACCTGACCGTGATTGATGACCGCCTGACCGAGGCGGTTGAACTGCTGGCCGATCTCTTTCTGAACTCGACCTTCGCCCCGGAGGAGATTGACCGGGAACGTCAGGTGATTTTACAGGAAATCGCCATGGTCGAGGACACTCCCGACGATCTGGTCCACGAAATGTTTTCCGCTCTGTACTGGCGGGGGCACGGGCTTGGCAATCCCGTGCTGGGCCGGGCCGAGGTGGTTTCCGCTATTGACCGCAGCAGTTTGACCGAGTTCGTGGTTGCCAATTACCGGCCTGAGCGCATTGTGATCGCGGCGGCCGGCAACGTCGATCACCGGAGTTTTGCCGAGCTGTGCCGGGACCGGTTTGGGAAGATGCCCCCGGCCGGAGTGCCACTTCCCGAACGACGGCCACCCAGCCCCAACAGTTTCGGGGCCAAACGGATAGTCGAGCGCCCCCTTGAGCAGGCTCACACGGTCATGGGCACCACGGGCCTGGCGGCCGATTCGGCTGATCGCTATAAGCATCTTCTTTTAAACAGCATTCTCGGCGGTAATATGAGCTCCAGGCTCTTCCAGGAAATTCGGGAGAAAAGGGGCCTGGCCTATTCAGTCTACTCCTATCTTTCCAATAACTCCGACTGCGGCTATACCGGCATCTATCTTGGCGTGGACCCCGGTTCCTGGGCGGAAACCCTGGAACTTGTACACCGGGAGCTTGCCGGACTGCGCCAGAATGGGATCACGGAGGAGGAATTGGCCGGGGCCGCCGAATACGCAAGGGGAGGGATCTACCTGGCCGCTGAGAATATGGAAGTGCGGATGGCCAGTCTGGCCAAGAACGAATTCACTTTCGGCCGCTATTTGTCCATTGAAGAATTGACCGAAGCTATTGCCGGAGTCAAGCGTGAAGAAGTAAATGAGCTGGCCGGGATGATTTTTGCCGAAGAGCGGCTGCCGATTTGTGTGGTCGGCCCGGTTCCGGCAACCTAATAAAAACCTGCGTCCGTGCCGGGCTATGGGGCTATTTGCATTTATCAATTTGTAATGGTGGTAATTCGTCCGGGATCGCGGTGGAGCCCCCGTCTTTCCGGAAATCGATAACGGCTCATTCTCCAGACCGGCAACTCGGTTGATATACATCGATATGATCGATCAGATCAACGTCGCTTCCTTGCATCTGACCATTTGCAATCACCGAGCTGCAAGGAAAAGGAAAGGGATTATCCGGTTTTCGATTCCGTTGCGCCACCACCCTCCTGCTCATCTGCCTAAGCAGGGGGCCGCCGGGTCTGGGTGATGGAATCCGATTCCGGATGCCTTATTTCGTGATTGCTTGCAATAAAATCAGGAGCTTAATTATGGTCCACGGAGGCGCGGAGAAGTCCAGGCAAAGGTTGAAGGTCGGATTCTGCCGGTTGCGGCCGGCTGAGGACGGCGACATGGCCTTGCCCGTTTATCATTCGCAATTGGCGGCCGGAATGGATGTGCGGGCAGCGCTAGCCGAGCCGGCGGTCATGGAGGTCGGAACGATCAGAATGGTGCCCACCGGTTTTTCCGTGGCCATCCCGGCGGGGTATGAAATTCAGGTGCGTCCGCGGAGCGGCCTGGCGATCAAGCACGGGATTACCGTGGTCAACGCGCCGGGCACTATCGATGCCGACTATCGCGGCGAGATCATGGTCGGGTTGATTAATCTCGGGGCGGCGCCGTTTACGATCAACCGTCATGACCGGATCGCCCAGCTGGTGGTGGCTCCGGTAACCCTTGCCGAGGCGGTGGAGGTCGACGCACTCGATTCTACCGTCCGTCAGGATGGAGGTTTCGGGCATACCGGCTTGTGATTGTCAAGAGCTTGATTGAGGCCGGTTAATCTTTTCAAGCCAGGGGACTTCGAAAGAGATGAGATTCTGTGTTCTGGGCAGTGGCAGTAAGGGCAATGCAACCTTTGTCGAGGCGGGTGGGACGCGGATCCTGATCGATGCGGGATTTTCCGGCGTCGAGGTGGAGCGCCGTCTGGCCGCGATCGGTATCGATATCGCCACCATTTCCGCTCTGCTCGTCACCCATGAACACGGCGACCATATTCGCGGGGTCCAGGTTCTTTCCCGGCGCTACTCCCTGCCGGTCTACGTCAGCCGGCCAACCCGGGAAGCGGCCGGCAAGTCCCTGGCCAGGATCTTCGAATGGCACCCCATTGCCGCCGGACGTCCTTTCAGCCATCGGGAGCTGACGATTCATCCTTTCGCTGTTTGTCACGATGCTGTCGACACCTTGGGATTCGTGATCGGCAACGGTGGCTGCTCCCTCGGTTACTGTACCGATACCGGGTCGATTTCCCATCTGATCTCGCATCAGCTGGGAGGCTGCAATGGGCTGGTTCTGGAGTGCAATCACGACCCAGAGATGCTTAAGAACGGCGGCTATCCACCCTCCCTCCAGCAGAGAATCCGTTCAAAATCAGGCCATTTGACCAATAATGACGCGGCCCGCCTGCTGGTGGCGCTTATCCATAGCGGCCTGAAGCATGTGGTGCTGGCCCATGTCAGCGAGACCAATAACAGCCATGACCTGGCCAGAACAACCGTGGAGGGGCATTTGCGCGAATACGATCTTTCCGCCGAAAAACGGTGCGGCTTTTCCCTTTCCGTGGCCAGGCAAGATACAGTCGGTGAACTGTTATCTCTTGCAGCCTCCGGAAATGGCGCTGGGCGGCCGTAGGATGAACTTTATCGCGGAATAGATCCGGGCGGCCTCGCCTGGGTAAAATAAAGCTTAAGTTGAACAGCTTGTCTGCTTTTATGCCCTTTAGGGTGCAAACGAAACTTATGCCCTGTGGGTGTAAATTTTGTTCCGTCTCGAAAAGGGCGAGCCGCCGGGTACAAAAATTAATTCTCAAGCGGTGGTTGTCTAAATCCTTGTACCGTTCAGCTCTTTACGCTGCTTGAGCTGATCGCTTATCTTGCTGTTTTTGTGATGTTGTATACAGGCGAAGTTTTTCGGTGGATGTTGGCACAGCCATTGCATTAAGTACAGGGTAAGTAGAATGAAGCAACATCCTACTTTCCCCCTAGAAAGGTCGGCTCTTTCCCCCGAAGAGCCGGCCTTTTGTTTTTATCCGATCCTGCCAGATCTCCCGGAAGTAAATCGAGATTGAATCACTGAATTCGACAGACCCGGCCACGGATCTCCTGTGAATTTTCAGGGATTTTTTTTTAGAAATGGCTCCAGGGATGGCGTGCTTGCGGTAGTACTACCTGGTCCGATTCGAGATCAAAAGCCGCTTTTCAGAGGACTACCCCGTCCGGAGTTTTAGAATTGGGCGTAAGAGTTCCTAAGATTATGGCCGCTGCGCTTGCGGCAATCTCCATTCCACAAACCGGATTGCTACAGGCACAGCGCCTCGATCAGCGGGTTTAACTTAACCGGATCACCGATTAATGTAATTGGTCAGCATCCGCAAAACAGCGGGTGAGTCCCATTGGGCGGGTCCGATAAACTTTTCCCGCACTACCCCTTTTTTATCAATAATAAAGGTCTCGGGCAGTCCGGTCAGGCCGTATTTCGGACCGACCTTGTTGTCCTGATCGTTCAGGATGGGCATGGTGATTCCCCGTTTAGCCGCAAAGGATCGCGCTACTTCGGGTTTGTCTTTATTGAGGACCGCCAGCATCTTGAATTTGTCTCTAGGCAGGGTTTCGTAAACCTTTTGCATTGAAGGCATCTCTTCCCGGCAGGGCGGACACCAGGTCGCCCAAAAATTGACAAAGACGACCTGACCCTTCAGATCCGAAAGGGTCCAGGTCTTGCCGTTCAAGTCGACCAGGGAAAAGTCCGGGGCCGGACTGCCGATCTTGGCAACTTGCGGCTCCGGACCGCAACCGGCGAGGAACAACAGCAGGCAAATGGCAGTGAGCAAAAACGATAATTTTTTCATAGGAAACAACAACCTCGTTAGCTTATCCATAAAAACATGGTTTATTGATTTGGATACTGTTTGTTGATTTCATCATTAAGAAGTTGGTGTAACTGCGGGTAACCAAAGGTCTGGAGAGGTCTGCCGTTAACGAAAAAACCGGGGGTTTTGCGGACAGCAAGTCTTTCGGCATCGGCAAGATCCTGTTCTATTATCTCAACGATTGCCGGGTCTTCCATATCCTTTCTGATTTGCTCCAGATCGAGCCCGGCCCTGGTGAGAAATTGCCATATTTTATAGGGTTGCGGATTGTGGTGGCTTGCCCAGTAAGGCTGGGACTTATACATAACCTCCAGGGTCTCCCAGTATTTCCCCTGCTTTTTGGCGGCCTCGAGAATCTTGACAAAATAATCGGCGCCATCGTGAAAAGGGGCATAGCGCAGGACCAGTTTGATTTTACCGGGATTATCGTTCATCAGTTTCTTGACCAGAGGCGAAAAAGCCGCGCAGGTTTCGCAGGCGGGGTCCATGAATTCGATCAGGTACACTTTCGCATCATCGCTGCCAAGGGTCGGGGAATGGTCCCGTACGAAAATCGAGGCGTCTTCCTTAGCCATAAAATCGAACTTTTCAAGCTGTTTATCTTTGTAGTAGGAACTGGCGAACACAAATACAAAGAACAAGACAATACAGGCAAAGCCAAAAACTATGTATTTCATTTATCTATCCTCATCTTTAAGGTAATCAAAAGGGCTGTAATGGCTAAAAAGGAGAGCAGGGAAAGCATCGGAATGGTCAGAAACCCGAACAGATTGATGTACTCTTCCGTACATGAAACACCCTGGCTGCATGGCTGGATTTTTTCCGGGATGATCCCAGAATACAACAGGTTGTGATAAACCGCGGTCAAGGCGCCGATTATGGCCAGAGGCAGGGCGAATTTCACAACTTTTCGATCAAGGGGGAACAATCCGGCCGCCAGAATTATCACCAGCGGGAAAAGGAATATTCTCTGATACCAGCACAATACGCAGGGCGCAAAGCCCATCACATGACTGAAAAACAAACTTCCCAGAGTTGAAACAGCGGCAATCAGCCAGCAGCTGAAAAGTATTATCCAGTTCAAATCGGATCCAGAATCGGTTTTTGCCATATGAAAGGTTCCCTGTAATTGATTAATGGAAATAGCTAGGCGCCTAAACTATTTTAGCAGCCGGCAGCCAAATATGTGTAATCTCCGGTTTTTATAAACTATCTTGGTCGGTTTAAATGGTAACTCTGAAAGAGTTGCAATTTTGACGCCGCGCTGACGTTAAAAAGAAGCTTTCTTATCAGATTGAAAGCACGATATTTATTTGGAGCGAGGAAGGGTAGTGTGTAGCTTGAGATTTAGACATTTGGATAATATTAGACATCAGGCCAGGCTTTTTGGGGAATATTCTCGGTTTTTACAGATTCTTACTCCGAGTCAAGCTCCCTGCCGTGATAAAAAAGGGGGCACAATGGCCCGGCCCCTAAGATGGATCAATACTTGAACCCGACCCGGTCCCTGACCAGTTCAAGGGTCACGGTCGCCTTTTCGCGGGCCTTGGCGGCGCCCCGGACCAGGATCTGCCGGACGTAATCCTTGTCATCCTCCAGCCTGGCCCGTTTTTCCCTGGCCTCCCTGAAATATTCCCAGATCAGCTCGACCAGCTCCAGCTTGATCTTGCCGTACATGGCCCCGCCATTGACGTAAAGGCCGTGCACTTCCCGCAGCCTCTCGGCGGGGGCAAACATCTTGAAGATATTGAACAGGTTGCAATTATCGGGAGCCTTAGGTTCTTCGACCGGGGTGGCGTCGGTGGTGATGGCCATTACCCTTTTTTTGAGTTGCTTCTCGTCAAGGAAAATGGAGATGGTGTTGCCGTATGACTTGGACATTTTCTGACCATCCAGGCCGGGCACGGTGGCCAGTTCCTTACTGATCACCGGCTCCGGAATGGTAAAGGTCTCACCGAAGGTCTTATTGAACTTGCCGGCGATATCCCGGGCCACCTCGATATGCTGCTTCTGGTCTTTGCCGACGGGAACCCTGTCAGCCTGATAAAGAAGGATGTCCGCCGCCATCAATACCGGGTAGGCAAAGAGCCCGTGGTTGGCATCGATCCCCTTGGCCACTTTGTCCTTGTAGGAATGACACCGTTCGAGCAGTCCCATCGGAGTCAGGGTGGAGAGCACCCAGGTCAGTTCGGTTACCTCGGGAACATCGCTCTGGACCCAGAAAGTGCACTGGTCGGGATCGAGCCCCAAGGCCAGAAAATCCGCGGCAGCCCCGAAGGTATCCGCAGCCAGGCGGTCCCGGTCGTGAACCGAAGTCAGGGCATGGAGGTCGACGATAAAGGCGAAAAGATCGCTTTTGCCCATGTTCTCCAGCATGGGTCGCATCATGCCGAAATAATTGCCGATATGCAGTTTGCCGGATGGCTGAATGCCCGATAATACTCTCATGCAAGTTCTGGCCGGGTTGTCCCGCCCCTCCATGGATAAAAGATTATGATGATCGGAAAACGTAAAGGAACCGTGCCCCAAAACAATCGGTAGGGAGCGCCGGATTGCCGATTTGAAAACCGGCAGGGGGAAAGCGGGTTTTTCGCTTGCCGTCAGTTGGTCGAAATTACAACAATGCGTTATGGCGTCTCACAAAAACACCCCTGCTTGGCATAAAATCCCGGTGCCGGGGGCGCGGTTAGTTGGCTCTGCCGGTTTTCACCCGCAAGGGTAAACCGCGCCATTCAGGCTCTGGAGACGACTCATAATATCAAGGATGAGGATGTTAAAAAAAAAAGGGGGTGCAGGCAACCTTTTTCTGCACCCCCTTGGATTTGCCCGGAACCGGGATTCCGTTATTTTACTTCTTCGTAATCGGCATCGACCACATCATCGTCTTCACCCTTCTTGCCGGATGAAGCTTCCTCCGCTCCGGCCTCGCTGCCGCCGGACGGTTCCTGGCCGGCCTGGGAATACATCATCTCCGCCAGTTTATGAGAAGCCTGGGTAAGGGACTCGAGACCCTGCTTGATGGCTGCGATATCGTCGCCTTCCATTTTTTTCTTGAGGCTTTCAATCTCCTTCTCAACCTTGGTCTTGGTTTCGGCATCGACCTTGTCGCCGAGATCGCGCAGGCTCTTTTCGGTGGAGTAAATCATGGCGTCGGCCTGGTTTTTGGTCTCCACCTGCTCTTTGCGCTTCTGGTCCTCCTCGGCATGGGCCTCGGCATCCTCCTGCATCTTCTTGATTTCTTCCTCGGAAAGACCGCTGGAGGCGGTGATCTTGATCGACTGTTCCTTGCCGGTGCCAAGATCCTTGGCCGAGACGTGAAGAATGCCGTTGGCGTCAAGGTCGAAGGATACCTCGACCTGCGGGACCCCGCGCGGTGCCGGCGGAATATCGGCCAGTTCAAAACGGCCGATCGATTTATTATCGCTGGCCATTTCCCGTTCACCCTGAAGAACATGGATGGAGACCGCGGGCTGATTATCCGCCGCAGTCGAGAATACCTGGCTCTTCTTGGTGGGGATAGTAGTGTTCTTTTCAATCAATTTGGTGCAAACCCCGCCCAGGGTCTCGATCCCAAGGGACAAGGGCGTAACATCGAGAAGCAGGACATCTTTTACGTCTCCCTGAAGAACGCCGCCCTGAATCGCGGCGCCGATCGCTACAACCTCATCCGGGTTAACCCCCTTATGGGCATCCTTGCCGAAAATCTCCTTTACCTTGGCTTGGACCTTGGGCATTCTGGTCATGCCGCCGACCAGGATAACCTCGTCGATATCCGAGGCTTTGAGTCCGGCATCCTTCAAGGCGGTGACGCAGGGACCGGTGGTCCGCTCAATCAGGTCATCGACCAGATTTTCCAATTTGGAACGGCTCAGCTTTATGTTGAGATGCTTGGGCCCCGATGAATCAGCGGTGATGAAGGGCAGGTTGATATTGGTCTCCAGCGCGGTGGAAAGTTCCATCTTGGCCTTTTCCGCCTCTTCCTTGAGACGCTGCAGGGCCATCTTGTCCTGGCGCAGATCGATGCCCTGATCGCGTTTGAACTCGTCGGCCAGCCAGTTGACGATCCGCATGTCAAAATCCTCGCCGCCGAGAAAGGTGTCGCCGTGGGTGGACTTGACCTCGAAAACCCCTTCGCCGATCTCCAGCACCGAAATGTCGAAGGTGCCGCCGCCGAGATCGAATACCGCGATTTTTTCCTCGCCCTTCTTGTCCAGCCCGTAGGCAAGGGCGGCCGCTGTGGGCTCGTTGATGATCCTCTGGACGTTTAAGCCGGCAATGCGCCCGGCATCCTTGGTGGCCTGGCGCTGGCTGTCGTTGAAGTAGGCGGGTACGGTAATCACGGCATCGGTCACTTCCTCGCCTAGATACTCCTCGGCGGTCGACTTCATTTTGCCGAGAACCATTGCCGAAATCTCGGGGGCGGCGTAGGTTGTGCCGTCAACCTCGACTACCGCATCGGTTTCCTTGCCTTTGACAATCTTGAACGGGCTGACCTCGATGCTTTTTTTGACCTCGGCGTCGCTGAATTTACGCCCGATCAGCCGTTTGATTGCAAAAAGGGTTCTCTGCGGATTGGTTACCGACTGCCGCTTGGCGACCTGGCCGACCAGGCGCTCGCCGCCTTCGCCGAAAGCGACAACCGAGGGAGTGGTGCGGTTGCCCTCCACGTTGGTTATAACCTTCGGATCGCCGCCTTCCATTACCGCGACGCAGGAATTAGTTGTTCCCAGATCTATTCCAATAATTTTACCCATATCATGTCTCCTTTATATACTTGATGATCATTTTGATTGTATGAACAGCTCTTCAGTAAAAAGCAGGTTCTTCGCAGTTTGGTCCAGGGCAGGGGCTGCCTAGTTTAGCGTGGGAGCACTGACCCAGTAGTGCTCACTCTTCCACATCTCCCTTGGATACGATAACCTTGGCCGCCCGCAGGAGTCTGTCCTTGAACATGTACCCTTTCTCGAACTCCGTCTTGACGCGCTGCTCGGGTACTTCCTTGCTGGGCTCCATGACCATGGCCTCGTGATAATTGGGGTCGAACGGCTTGCCGACACTCTCCAGCGGTTTGAGCCCGACCTTCTCCAGGGATTCCATCAGGCCTGCCCGGGTAAGCTCGACGCCTTCCAGGAGCTGTTTGCCGAAATCCTTACTGTTGGAATCCTGACTCATGGCCCTTTCGAGGTTGTCGATACTGGGAAGGATCTCCTTGATCAGATTTTCCTCGGCATATTTAACGGCCGCTTCCTTTTCGCGCTGGAGCCGTTTTTTCTGATTTTCAAAATCGGCGGCTACCCTGAGCAGTTTATCCTGGGCCTCTTTCGCCTCTTCCCGAAGTCTCTCCAGAACGGCATTAAGATCCTCTTCCTGCCCGGCCTCTTCCTCTTCGATTACTTCCGCTTCCCCTGCGGGTTCCTGCGGCTTTGCCTCTTCAACAATCTCTTCCGGTACTTTTTCCTTTTTAACCACACCAATCTCCCGTGTAAAACCTGACAAGCAGGCGAAAATTCATTCAAAAATCCGCAATTCCAACCGGCAGAAAACAGCGTCAACCTGACAATTTCAGCGATTTACCGGCTCTAACCGTCTGCAAAAATAAGTATGCTACCCCTCCCTGTCAAGAAGTGGGAAGGGTAATACTTGAAATTATCGCACAAATCACGCCGGCCGCCATGAGGATCGATGGAGACCGCGGGTAAATGCAACCCGTTATTTTTACATAAAAAAACCCGTTGCCTGAGTCTACCACAAAAGAAAATGAACAGGCAAAGGGGTAAGATGTTTGTTTTTTCGTCCCTGGAGACGGAATAAAAGATCAGATCGAGACTATGTAAGCGATCACAGGGCGCCGAATCTGCTGTGTTATCGGCTGGCTCATGCACACCAGCAAACATCGCAGGCCGTGCCTTGCATCTCCGACACCCTGTAATCGCTCACCGGCTGGGAGATTGTAACCGTTCAGCAGCACCGCATCTTCGGACGATCGATCCGGCTTATGTACACGAGGTACGCGGCGCCGGTCCGCTTGTCCAAATCTGCACCACTGCTGAACGGTTACAGTCGGGCGGTTTTGGGTACTTTGGCGACCGCCCCGGTGAACGGTTACGGGAGATTGGCCAATCATGAGCGGCTTATCCCGTGACTGTTTACGAGGCTAAGTATTGTTGTATCGAATCGGCCATGTTCTGGAAGATTTTCCGGAATTTATCCTCGTCTATCTCGAGAATAGTGGTTCGGAAACCCTGCATGGTAGTGGCGAAAGAGGAGAGCGGCACCACGCAGATGCCGGTGGAGCCGAGCAGATAATAGACGAATCGTTTATCCAGTTCCACGCCGGGCTGATTGACCAGCTCCTCGACATGGGCTCTGACCTGATCGCTCCCGATAGGCAGGGTCTGGCGGTTGTTCAAGACTCCGTCCCGAAAAGCCACACTCATATAAAAAGCGCCGTTGGTCCGGTTGGCGATCAGGCCGTCGACTTTTTTCAGGCAGTCGTAAGCGATGTTGGAATATTTCTCGTAGCGCATGATCCGTTCGTTCAGGTAGCCGGCGTACTCGGGGTGGCTGACCACCCTGGGCAGGGCCATCTGGGGCAGGGTGGTGGAGCAGACTTCGAGCATCTTGGCGTTAAGGATCGATCCGACGTAGCGCTGGAACATCTCGTCCTTGTCGCCGTTATAGACCTCGATCCAGCCGCAACGGGAGCCGGGCCAGGGCATCTCCTTCGAGATCCCGCGCATGCAGATTGCCGGCACGTCGCCGATCAGGGCGGAAAGCGGTTTGGTGGTGGCGCCGTTATAGATTATGTTCTGATAGACCTCGTCACAGATGATGACGAGCTTGTAGCGCCGAGCCAGCTCCACCATGCCCTGCAGGATCTCCTCCGGATATACCGCCCCGGTCGGGTTATCGGGATTGATGATCAGGATGCCGCACACCGCCGGATTGTATTTGATCCGCTTCTCCAGGTCGTCCAGATCGGGATACCAGTAGTTATCCGGGTCGAGCCGGTAGGTCACGGGCCGGTCGCCGGCGTGGGCGGCTTCGGCCGAGGAGTGGGTGGTGTAGCTGGGCGAGGGAACAACCACCCGGGCGGTTCTGCGGAGCAGGTTGAAAATCTTGTTGATCGCGTCGCCGAGACCGTTGAAGAAGATGATGTCCTCGGCGGTGATCTGGACTCCGCCCCGTTTGTTAACCTCGGCGGCAATAAATTCCCTGGTCGCTAAAATACCCTTAGTCGGGCAGTAGCGATAGGATTCGTCCTGCATGGCGCAATCGGCGATGATCTCTTTCATCCAGAGCGGAATTTTTTCACCCTTGGCGATCGGATCGCCGATATTCTCCCAATAGGTTTTAATCCCCAGACTTTTCAGCTTTTCACCGACAATGACGATATTCCTGATCTCATAGGTGAGCTCGCCTGCTCCGATGTGTACGATATCTGTTCGCACTTTGTTCTCCTGAAATTTACCGCCGTTCAACGGCGCGGATGAAGTAATTTTTTAACTTGAGAGATAAATTTACTAACATAGCGAAAATGGTTAGTCAACCGGACCCTCGGTGGAACCATGGTCCACCCCCGTGCCCGCCGCCGGTATAAACCAAAAAAAGCTGCCGACGGATCCGGTCCGCCGGCAGCTTTAGGAACAATACAGAGTGATTATTCTCTTTCCTCGATAGGTACGAATTTCCTCAGTAGGGGGCCGGTATAGATCTGCCGGGGCCGGCTGATCCTGGCGTCGGGACTCTTCCACATCTCTTCCCAGTGCGCGATCCAGCCGGGCAGGCGGCCCAGGGCGAACATCACGGTGAACATGTTGGTCGGAATGCCGATGGCCCGGTAAATAATGCCGCTGTAGAAATCGACATTCGGATAGAGCCGTCTTTCGATGAAATATTCGTCACTCAAGGCGACCTCTTCGAGTTCCTTGGCGATGGCCAGCAGGGGATCGTCTTCCATTTGGAGCGATTTGAGGACATCGTCGCAGGCCTTCTTGATGATCCGGCAGCGCGGGTCGTGGCTCTTGTAGACCCTGTGGCCGAAGCCGACCAGCCGGAAGGGATCATCGGGGTCCTTGGCCTTTTCGATGAATTTCCGGTAATTTCCCCCGTCTTGATGGATCTCTTCCAGCATTTCCATGACGGCCTGGTTGGCCCCGCCGTGCAAGGGCCCCCACAGGGCGTTGATTCCGGCCGAGATCGAGGCATAAACATTGACCCGGGCGCTGCCGACCATCCTGACCGTGGCCGTCGAGCAGTTCTGTTCATGGTCGCCGTGGAGGATCAGCAGCTTGTTGAGGGCGTCAACCACCACGTCATTAATCAGATAAGGGCGTACCGGCGAGTCGAACATCATGTTCAGGAAATTGGCGCAGTAAGAAAGATTGAAGCGCGGATAGACCAGGGGGTAGCCGTTCGACTTTTTGTAAGAAAAGGCGGCAATGGTCCGGACCTTGGAAAGAAGCCGGGCCGCCGTGATGTTCAGGGTCTCCAGGGGGTCATCCATCTCCGGATAGAAATTATGGAGACTGTTGACCATCGACGAGAGAATCGACATCGGCGAAGCGGCGGGCGGGAATCGATCAAAAAAGTGAATCATGTCCTCATGGAGGATGGAGTGATCGTTGAGCTGCCGCTTGAAACCGTCGAGTTCCACATTGGTGGGGAGTTTGCTGTGGATCAGGAGGTAGGCTACTTCGACAAAGGAGCATTGGTCGGCCAGATCCTCGATCGAATAGCCCCGGTAGTGAAGCACGCTTTTTTCACCGTCCAGAAAGGTTATATTACTGGTGCAGGAGCCGGTATTCATATAACCGCTGTCCAGGGTGATCAGCCCGGTTTCGCTTCTTAATTTACGGATATCTATCGCCCGTTCGCCTTCGCTCCCCTCGAATACGGGCAGGGTGAAAACCTGATCGTCGATCCTGACTTCAGCGTTTCCGCAGATCTTATATTTTTCAGACATGGCGCTTCCTGTTTTTTGATTACTGTTTATTGTAAATAAGGGACCGATCACGGAATAACCACTCATCATCCGACAGAGCCACGTATGAAAGCAGAAGGTGAAAGTTGACGAGTAATCTGTTATTATAGCTCGAACCCCGGCGTTTGGCAAGTTTGCAAATTACGGTGAATCGGGGAGGCGTTACCCGGATTTCCAGCAGGACTTTATAGAGGATAATGAACCGAGTGTTAGCACAAAGAATGGAGTTTTTCGTGGAGCGGGTAACCCTTTATCCGGTGTCTTGCGAAAAACTTGGCGCCGGCCGCACCGACCTGGAATGGCTGGACGGAGTACTGGCCGGCGGCGCCAGGATAGTCCAGCTCCGGGACAAGGAATCGGATGACCGGAGCCTCTACGAAAAGGCCCTGGTCTTCCGCCGCAAAACCGCCGAAGCCGGCGCCCTGTTTCTGGTTAATAACCGTCTGGATATCGCCATGCTTGCCGACGCCGACGGCGTCCACCTGGGCAACTCCGACATCCCCGTCGAGGCCGCCCGGCGACTGGTCCCGGAAATGATCATCGGCGTCTCGGCCAACACTCAGGAACAGGCCGCTTCGGCGCAGGCACGGGGCGCCTCCTATTACAATATCGGCCCGCTGTTTGAAACCAAAACCAAAGCGGGACTCACCGAATTTATCGGGAGCGGGGCGATCAAGAGCTACGCGGCCGTCTCCAGCCTGCCCTTTACTGTAATGGGCGGTATCAAATTCAACCATATCGATGAGTTGACCGCTAACGGCGCCAGAAGAATAGCCGTGGTTACCGCTCTTACTCAGGCGGAGGACATCGTCGGGGAAACCGGGAGGTGGTCCGAGGCTATCTCCCGGAAATTGGCCCGCAACCAGTGATGGCTCCGCAAAAACTTCGATCTTTTGCGTCGCGGCGCATTTTTGCTTAATCCATCCCCCGGACTTTTTGCGAATTCACCACAACTGATTCTTCACACAGGTTTTAACGACATGGAAACCCAGCCCCAGATGACCCTCGCCGATCTGATTAATGAGATCTATCTGCTCATAGATTACAGCGCGCCCGAAGGTGAAGCGAATCTCCTCAAGGAGGTCCTGGAGAGATACGCCGGCGATGCCATCGCCATGAACGTCTTCCATCATTTCTACAGTTTCCTGCCCGAGGCCCGGGAAGATGGGATAACCGGGTTAAGCCGGGTCGCCAGGCATCACGGCGTTTTCCTGTTTTGCGCCACCACCCTGCATGCCGATTATCTTTATCTGGCCACCCGCGAGGCGACCACGTTGCTCGGTCCGTTCAGCGATGGGATCGAAGAGCAGGATCTTCTCGAGTTTTTCGGTTGGCGGGATGACGAGCATTTCAGGAAGGCGGTCGGCGATCCCGCCGAATTGGAAGAACATATCCCGATGAATGACTCTCTGGATCTATGCCCGGTCTGCGGTACCGGCGACGGCGAGTTTCACGCCTTCGGCTGTCCGGTGGAGATCTGCCCCTGGTGCGACGGGCAGCTGACCAACTGTGAATGCCGCTTCACCAGGACCGGCCGTGACCAGTTCAGTCGGGATTCTCAT
This sequence comes from Desulfobacterales bacterium, assembly GCA_024637225.1. Lineage (GTDB taxonomy): Bacteria > Desulfobacterota > Desulfobulbia > Desulfobulbales > JAGXFP01 > JAGXFP01. Next base: position 29,288 of record JAGXFP010000036.1, on the reverse strand, counting down.
CTTGATGAATTGCTGACCCTGCTGGAAGAGGAGGGCAGAATCCCCTTTGTCGCCGAAGAGCATCGACCCTCCTTTATGACCGAAGACAGCTAATTACCGGTTGCGCCTGAATCCAAGTCGCCGGTAATCGCTTGGCGCGGCGATGCAGATTTTTTAAAGATGAGTCTTTCCAGTTTCTACCGGCCTCTCTTTCTCTCCCCCATCTTGGCTCCCGGCTCTAGCTCCTGGCTCTTGGCTCTTGGCTCCTGGCTCCTGTATCTTGCGATCCATGCCCAAAAAAAAAGCCCGCTGTCCGGCATGACCGGGCAGCGGGCTTTTTAGTTTCTGTTGCAACCTTCTTACTTGATGAACTCGCAAAAAGTCATGCTATGGCTAAGCAAAAACTTCGATATACAAGGAGTGGTGTATTTTTGTGACTGAGGCTATACATGTGGTATGCCGAAGGAGCAAAAATACGCCAGGAGGCAGTAGATCGGAGTTTTTGCGACGCCATCTTACTTGCTGCTCTCGATAAACTTGTAAAACTCTGTATCGGAAGAGAGGATCATCCGGGTGTTCTTGCCTACCGCGTTTTCGTAGAGCTCAAGGCTCTTCCAGAAGGCGTAGAACTCGGAATCTTTGTTGTAGGCGTCGGCATAGATCTTGGCGGCCTCGGCATCGGCCCGGCCCATGATTCCTTCCGCCTCGCGGTTGGCGGCCGAGTTTATTTCCTTCAGTTCCCGGTTGACCGTTCCGAGGATCTCGGCCTTCTCGCCCTCGCCCATCGAACGCTTCTCGGCGGCAATCCTTTTGCGCTCCGAAATCATCCGCTCGTAAACCTTGACGCGCACCGAATCGATATAGTTGACCCGCTTGAACATCACGTCGACCAGCTCGATCCCGTATTGCGGGGTCACCTCGGAGGCGCTCTTGTGTATAAGATCGGCAATTTTGTCCCGGCCGAGCTTGACCAGCTCCTGGGCCTCCTCGGGGTTGCCGCCGACCATGGTTACCGGCGAATAATCGGAACTTCTGATGATCTCCACCAGATCGTTCTTGTTGACATAGTCGCGCACCGTGCCGTCCAGGATATCGTCCAGGATCGTCTGGGCCCGGGCTTGGGTCCTGACCGCCTGCATGAAGGTCAGGGCATCGGTTATCCGCCAGCGGGCAGTGATGTCCAGGAAGACATAGGTCTTGTCATTGGTGGGGATCTGGTTTGGATCGCCGTCCCAGATCAGGATCTTCTTTTCGAAGAGGTTGACGGTCTGGATAAAGGGGGTTTTCAGATGAAAACCGGCCTCGGTGATCGGTTTTCCGACTGGTTTCCCGAACTGGGTTATCACCGCCTGCTTGCCTTCGGGCAGGATATAAAAGCCGTCCCAGGTCACGATAGCCAGGGAGACTACCGCTATTATCAATATTATTCTGACAAACGAATTCACGATTCAGCACCTTTGGTTAAGTGTTCAGCAGCTTATTGGTTGCCTTTATTGAGATTCAGCAACGGCAGGATTCCTTTCTGCTTCTCGTCGACGATAAAGACCTCGTCGACCTTGGGCAGCACGGTCTGCATGGTTTCGAGGTACATTCTCTTGCGGGTGACATCCCTGGCCCGGTTGTACTCCTTCAGGATATCCAGAAACCGGGAGGTCTCGCCTTTGGCCTTGTTGACTCGCTGGACCGCGTAACCCTGGGCCTCTTCCAGGACCTGCTTGGCCCGGCCGCGGGCCCGGGGGATTTCGCGGTTGTAATTTTCCTCCGCCTCGTTGACCAGCCGCTTCATATCCTGATCGGCCTCGTTGACTTCGTTGAAGGCCGGTTTGACCGGATCGGGCGGATTGACGTCCTGGAGCTGAACCTTGACGATATAGACGCCGCTCTCGTAGCGGTCGAGAATCTCCTGCATCGCCTTGGCGGTCGTCGATGCCAGCAGCTGGCGATTGCCGAGAATATAGTCGAAATCCATATTGCCGACATGACGCCGGATGCTGGTTTCCGAGATATCCCGGACCGCTTCCCTGACATTGGTTATTTTGTAAAGATAGTCGAAGGGATCTTTGATCTTGTACTGGACGATCCACTCGAAATCGATGACGTTTTTATCGCCGGTCAGCATCAGGGACTCGTCATCGTAGCCCTGTTTGGCATACTGGCTGCGCTGCGCGGCCTGCAGGGTCCTGAAACCGAACTCTTCCTTGCGCACCGTCTTTACATCGACCTTGGTAACCTCATCGACCAGCGGGATCTTGAAGTTGAGTCCCGGGCCCGCGGTTTTCAGGTACTTGCCCAAACGGAGGACTACCCCTTCTTCGCCGGGCTTGACGGTAAAAAAGGAGGAACTGGCCAGGCTGATCACCAGGATCACGCCGATAACCATCAATATTTTGCCAAGCCCCGGACCCCCCGCGGAAGAGCGACGGGCACCGCCTTCTCCGCCGCCGTCGGAACCGCCGCCGCTGAAAGCTTCCTTGATTTTCTGGATCAATACCGCAATAAACTCTTCGGGGGTCTGCGGTCCTTTCTTCTTCCCCCAAGGATTCTGTTCATCTTCCCATGCCATTTTGTCTAACCTTTTTAAGTGTTTTATGGTACGTGCAAACAACCTTCGCAAATTTGCCCAGTCATTACAAGTTCTTTTTTCAGCCCGCTAAAGCCTTGGCCCATGCGTACCAGACGGCCAGCAAAGTCAGGGTAAGCATAGCAGTTTGTTTACCCGACCACGACCATGAACGCAAGGTATTCCAGGGCAGGCGCCAGGCCGCGCCAAGGAGCAGGCCGACCACCAATCCCCAGAGATGGGCGCCCAGATCGGTCCGCTCTCCCGAGGAGCCCAGCATGGCCAGCAGGGCCGCCCCGGCTCCCAGGGGCAACAGAACCGAACGCAGATTGGTTAACTTCAACTGAATGCCGCAGAGCAGGCCGACCGCCGCGAAAACCGCGGTTGAGAAACCGACCGAGATATGGCCGGATCCCCGGGCCGCTACATTGACATAGTTGGCGATCGTCCCGGCGGCGATCACCATAAACCAGCCGAGGCCGGTGCCGAATACCTTGCTCAGGTAATGGATGATCACCCCGCCGATAAAGAGATTGCCCAGCAGGTGGCCGGGGCCGGAGTGCAGGGTCAGGGCGGTTATCAGGCGCCACCATTCGCCGCCCTCGAGAATGGCCCGGGAGTCAACGGCGCCCCGGCTGAACCAGGTGCTCTCCGCGGAGAACGGCCCGGTAATCATATGGAAGACCAGCAGGGTACCCATCAGCAAGACGGTCGGCGGCCGCTTTTCCTCCTCGACCATCGTGACCGGCCCGAGGTTTTTCGGCGGGGGCCAGTTCCGGTTTTCTCTTTCGTAATCCTGAATCTCCAGTGCGGCCCGCTCGGCTTGATCTTCTTCGACCATAACCAGGTAATCGGGGTATCGATATTCGCTGAGATTGGCGATTCCCGCGGAAAGCAGCACCAGGGACCAGAGCTCGGCCTGCCGGCGGTCCGGGGTGGTTGCCGTCGCGATGTGTTGCTTGTTGATGCTTTCCAAATCGGCACCATTATCCCGGTGAAGAAGGGCCGGCCGGCAATCGTTGACAACTCGCAAAATAAATCATGGGATGGCTAAGCAAAAATGTGCCACGACGCAGTAGATCGGATTGCATGCCACCTTTTGGATGCTTTTTGCGACGCCTTCATCGTTGGCGCTGTCTTGACAATCACCGGAAAGCCAGTTAAGAAGTCGGCCTGTCCGTCGCTTTCGATAATATTAAGACAAATAAATATCGGCGAAATGCGGTACAAATAGAGTTAATGTAAACTAAGCACGGAGCGGGATAATCGCAAGAGGATATCGGGGGGGCAATACCGAAATGAAAAATGGGAAAGAAAAAGGCAGAAGAAAAAAAATCGATGGTGCCGAAGAGAGGACTTGAACCTCCACGAGGAAACCCCCACTAGACCCTGAACCTAGCGCGTCTACCAATTCCGCCACTTCGGCACATCGAGAGGCGACTTTAAATATTTAACGGCCATTTTGTCAAGGATTTTTATTTACCGCGCCCCCGCTTTTTTTAAGGGGCGGGGAATCTTTCAGCCATCTGAATCAGCAAGGAACATGAAACTATACCGAAGTCTCGACGAAATAACCGCCAGGCCGGTCAGGCCCTTTGTGACCATCGGCAACTTCGACGGGGTCCATCTGGGCCATCAGATCCTGTTCAGCGAGGTGATCGTCAAAGCTAAACGCCACAAAGGGACCAGCGTCGCCATCACATTCGATCCTCATCCACTGCAGGTGGTCAGGCCGGAGAGCGGTATCAAGCTGATTTCGACCACCGCACAGAAAATCGAACTGATAGAGATGGCCGACATCGATATCCTGATCGTCCTGCCGTTCACTAAAGAGCTGGCCGCCACCCCCGCCGACAGCTTCATCGACGAACTCTTCAAAAAACTCGGGATCAACGAACTGGTGGTGGGTTACGATTACGCCTTCGGCAGGGGCAGGGAGGGGGACATCTCCTTTCTTAAGGATAAAGGGGCCAGGGAAGGATTTGAGGTCTCCGTAGTCGAAGCCTATCATGTCGATGATATGCTGGTCAGCAGCTCGAAGATCAGGGAACTGGTTCGGGAAGGAAGGATGCGGGATGTCAAGAAACTGCTGGGCCGTTATTACCAGATCAGGGGCGAGGTCAGGGTCGGCAAGCAGCGGGGCGGCGCCAAAATCGGCTTCCCCACCGCCAACCTGCGCATCGCCCCGGAGGACCTCTGCCCCAAGCACGGGGTCTATGTGACCCAGGTCACCTATGGCGGTAAATGCTACGGCGGCGTTTTGAATATCGGCCATAATCCGACCTTCGCCGACACCGACCCTGATCTGGGAATCTCGGCTGAGACCCATATCTTCGGGTTCAACCAGGATATCTACGGCCAGCCGATCAAGGTCAATCTCCTTCGCTTTCTGCGGGATGAAAGAAAATTCTCCGGTCCGGAAGAACTGGCAAGACAGATCGCCAAAGACATCGAGGAAGCCAAGCAGGTACTGGCCGACGCCCAGAAAGAGGTGCTGCTCTCCTGCGAGGATCGCTTCAACCACTGATGGCGTCGCAAAAAGTCGCCAGCTCCTGCGTTGCTGCAAATTATCTCGTCATTGCAGCGTACTGAAGTAGGCTTCATTCCTCGAAATTTGCGCGCCTTGGATCTGACGATTTTTGCTTAGCCATCCCCATTTTTGACTTTTTGATGAACTCATCACTGATGGCGTCGCAAAAAGCACCCAAAAAGGGCAGGCATGTACTTCAAGCTCTGAAGTCAGTATTGTTAGACAAATCTTAAGTAGTTGTTCGATCCGACCCCGAGGGGACACCTGAAAAACTCCGTTATATATTAAACAACCCGCGGAGGCTTACCTGTTATTCAGCACGATTTTGTCGCCTCCCTCGACCGTTATCGGGCCCATGTACCAGCCCGTGCTGCTGGAATTGCCTTGATATCTCTGGTGTTTGTCGCCCAGGGTTGTCGACACGACGATGTAATACGTTCCCGGTTCATTCAGCAGCAAGGTGTATTTCCCCTCTGCGTCCGTCCTCTGTTGAGCCGGGAATTTAACCGGCCCGCAGCTGTTGGAAGCAATCCCGTAGTAGCCGTCAGCTTCTATGCAGGGCTCGATCTGCGCCTTGACATACCGGTTGGTCAGCGGTTCTCCGTTACTATTCGTAAGGGTGCCGGTGATTTGTATATGATCCTCGCGAAAGAGAAAAGCATACTTGGTTCCCAGATCAGTGACGGTCCCGGCTGTTATGTTAACCAGCCGGTAATCGGTCCAGGTATAATCGCCCGCCTCGGGCGGGCCCAGGGGTTCCGGCGATGCAAGCGGACTTCTTTTCGTCAGTCTCATGTAATACATACCTTCCGGGACACTTGCTGAAATCCGTCCGGAGGAATCGGAGGGCCCGAAGATATAGTCCGCGTTCTTGAAATATTTCTCCATCGGCGGCGATTGATTCCCATTTTGCAGATACAGATAAGCAGAAGAAAGAGCCTCCTCCGCCCCGTCGTTTTTATACTTGAAGGTCACCCGCAAGGTACCGTCTGCTGCCGCAGCATTGCCGCTCAGCATAAAGGTTATTGCCGAGATAACCGCGATTATTGTCAAAATGCGCTGCTTAGCCATGGTCAACCTCCCTGCGATTTTTTACGTAGTGCAATTTCTCATCCTTTTAGATCAGCACTTTAAAACTAAACCAAAACGAATGAACTAAATTTTATAATAATTGTTAAAATAAATTCCCCGATTTCAGTGGAAATCAGTATATAAAGTTCGTTCCAAATCAGGACTGCTCGAAGCCTGCGGAATAGGATGCCGGAATAGCGGGAAAATCATTTCGGATCGGATATTATTAAAGATTGAGAGCCCGGACTTTGAGAAATTTGTTGAAGAAAACTTTGATGGGTCGCGAAAACTGATTTTCCCCGTCGTTGGGACGAGAAAAGCTACGAAGCAATTCAGTATTTTCAACTAGCTTTATTGTTTCTGAATTGCTTCGCAGCGTTCGCAATGACTTGATTTTTTAATTTGTGCGGGTTAGTCGAATTTTATGTACCTGAAATTTTCAATTCTTCTTTCAGCAACACTTATTCTGGTGACCCTGGGCATCGCCGGGGAAATTAAGCCGGGACCGTTTAGCTCCCAAGATAAGGGTGTTGTCAGCGGCCGGATCAAGATTGAAGGGCAGGGCCCTATGCCTGGTGGGATAGTAGCTTTTTTCAATACTCGGGCAGGCTATCCTCGTAAAACAGACAGTCTTCTCCGCATTCCCGACCGGATCACCACGGTTGATCGGGAGGGCAGATTCTCCGTTGAACTGCCTGCGGGGGATTATAATCTCGGGGTTATCATCAGGGACATTGCCAAAAATGAAATCGGGCCGCCGGGCCCGGACGAAAAGTCATTTCCCGCCTTGGACGAGAAAAACAGGGGCAGGGTTTTCGAAGTAGCCGGCAATGGCAAAGCACAGGAGTTGGGGACCATAACCGTTTCATCCCATGAGCCGGAGCGGCAATCAATTGATTTTTTTACGGTCAGGGGAACCTTGATCGATGTAAATCGTCAGCCTTTTGCAAACGCCTGGATACTGGTAAAACTGAATCCTGATTCCCAGAAACCGTACTTTATCTCTGAAAAAACCGGCGCTTCCGGAAAGTTTGAGCTGCAACTGCCGGCCGGCCGGCCTTGTTTTCTGATTGCCAGGGATGAACTTAAGGCCGGACAACCGCAACCCGGCAAGCATGTGGGCGCCTATACCGGCGCCAGGCCTGTGTTTGATCAGAAAAAACCTGAGCCCAATCCTGTTCCGCTTACCGGTGAAGCAGGGGAAACCATCACCGGCATCAAGATACTGGTAATCAAGGTTACCGACGCTGAATTGCAGAAAGGAAATATGCAGAGGCAGCCGATAAAGAAACCGCACGAATCTGAAATTCCGGAAGGGAAATAATTATTTTCAGCATTTTTTTAATGCTTCATGAAGTTTTGGCCGGCCTGGAGATTTTTCCCCTTTTTGCAAAACCTGACCGGAACGCTTTTTAAAGGAAGTAGTCAAAGGTTCTTTTAATCGGTGCCCCTTTTTATTTTTAAAAGGTCAGGAAACAGGCAGCGGCCGCCGGCAAATATGCCATTCGGAAACCGACCGCTTGGAAGAGACCGGGGGGGGACCGGTTGGTTTTCCCGATCCGGGGCTGGTCGTCGCCATTGACATCCGCCCTGATCCGCCCTGATCCGCCCTGATCCGCCCGGTCCTCCTCCTTAATCAGTCGTCCTTTTCTTTCTTTTCCTTCGACAGGTGCCGGATTTGTTTATGCAGGGCCAGCCAGTCTTCCAATTCCCGCAGCTGCTTGGAGAATTGGTACCTGCCATCGGCAAAAACGGTGTAATCTCCACCCCCGCCCATGGCCGAGGAAAAGCGGATGGTATTGGCATAGATCAGCCAGGAGTCGGTCCATCTTCCCTCGATGAATTCATCAAAAGGGTTGGTGCTGTCGGCAAGTCCCAGCTCCCATATTTCCTGCATAATCCCGGTTGCGGCAAGGGTTTCGTTATTTGTCAGCTTGATGTTCTCATCGAACCGGGTCCAGTGGCCATCCACCCAGGCCGTCCCGTGACAGCTCCGGCACACCCGCTGCATGGTGTTTTTGCGAGCCGTCATCTCCTCCGCGTCAATCAGGTATTCCTCCGCAAAGCCCCCGGCAAAGTCGGTGGGCAGCGGTATTCCGTCCTTGTTGCGGATGATGGTCGTGTCCGGATTGATCGGGTGGGGGTGGCTATAGATAAGGCCGAACAGCCGCCAGGGGAGGCGATCATTCATCCGGTGGGTGCGTTTGGCAACGACTTCCCCTTCCGGATCGACTACCAGGCTGATATGGCAGGTGGCGCAAACCGGTGCGGTGAAATCCTTGCCGATCGTCCAGGGGACCGCCGTGAAATCCCATGATTTATGCTTGGCCGAAAAGATATTGCCGTGTTTGCTTGCCTCGTAGACCTTGAAAGCCGGGACGTCCGGGCCGTGATGGCATTCCTTGCAGGTATAAGGCTTTCTCGCCATCTCGATGGAAAAGGCGTGCCGGGTGTGGCAGGCGGAGCACGAGCCGCGGCTGCCATCGAGATTGATCCGCCCCACGCCCTGATTAGGCCACCCCTTGATGCGGGGAAAGCTTAATTCGCCGGCCAGCTCGGTTTCGCGGACTTCGTAACCCGTGACTTCGAGCTTGGTGCCGTGGCAATAATAGCAGGCTTCTTCCTTGGTCAAGTCGGAGGCCGGGGCCTTGAGAAGCTTGCCGTCCTTGTGGAGCGATCGGCCCAGGATGGAATGCTCCAGGGCGTTATACAATGAATTGTTCGCCAGGTTGCCATAGGCGTGGGACATGAGATTCTTTTCAAATTGCTCGGCCTCTTCGTCATGGCAGGTTCGGCAATCATCCGGGCTGACAACGATGTGCATCCGGTGGCCGAGATGATCCACCGTGCCTTCATGGGCATCGGGGCGCATGGTGTGACACTCTGCGCAGCCGATCGCGATATCCTGGTATTTTTCCGGTATCGAGGTGCTGCTGACCTTGCGGGCCAGGCCCTCTACCGCCATGGCCTGCTTTACGGTGATCTGCGCGTGGCGGCTCTTCTTCCAGTCTTCGACAATTCCCGGATGAAGAATGGCATGGCAGGCGAGGCAATCTTCGGTCTGTTCGCTGATCGGCGCTTCCGCCGCGACCCCCACGGAAACTTGCAGGCCAAGAAGGCCAACGACCAGGTACAGGGTTATATTTTTCATCTCTTCCTCCGTTTCTGGTTTGTACGATAAGAGTGCCGCCCATCTTATAGGTGCGTTCTTTAAATCATAGTACCTGAATCCGGCTCAAAGTCCAAATTCTTGTGGCGAGGCGGTGGGGACGGGCATGCCTTCGGATTGACAGGTAATAAGGGGAGGTTGAGTGTAGTCAATGTCCTTTGTCGCACTTCGAGCTCATAAACAGGCGCGGGCTCAGATTGCCCTGATGACTCCCCGGGCCGCTCTGATCCCGCTGGCCCAGGCTCCGGTTATCCCGCGGGAGGTGCCGGCCCCGTCTCCGATCATGTAGAGATGGCGGCTCACTCGAAAGTAATCATCGAGAAAAACCGGTTTGTTGGCGTACATCTTGATTTCCGGATAGTACATGATCGTGCTGGGATGCAGGATGCCGGGGACAATGGTGTCGAGTTTTTTCATGGCGGTCCAGAGGTGGCGCATGATCCTGGCCGGCACCGCCAGTCCCAGATCGCCGGCGGTAACCGGGCAGGTGGGCGGGAAGTCGTAGAGATCGCGGTTAAAGGTTTTCTCGTTGGACCGTTTGCCCATCCGGAAATCGCCGACCCGCTGCATCAGCGGCTGGCCGCCGCCGATTTCATTGGCCAGACGGCCCAGGTAAACCGCCATCTGCTGGCCGCTTCTGACCGGATCCTTGAGATGAATGGTCTTCAGAAGGGCGAGGTTGACCAGGTGGTTGCCGGTCTGCCGCTTGGAGAGGGCGTGGCCGTTGATCAGATAAAAATCCTGGTATTTTTCCAGGATCACCAGGGCGTGGCCCGAGTTGGTGCAAAAGGTCCGAACGTTATCGGGAAAATAGATCTTCGGGTCGTAATAATCGGCGACAATCGGGTAGCGCTCCTGCCGGGTCTCCAGGCGGACGCCCACATCGACGATGTTATCGACGTAGGATATCGCCAGTTTTTTCATGATTCCCTGCAAAAAGCTGAAGCCTTTGCGGCCCGGAGCCACGATCAGTTTGCGGGCCCGGATTTCCTCGCCGTCAATGACAACGGCCGCATCCCCATCCGTTTCGCGGAGATCGGCCACTTCGGTACCCAGTCGGATGACAACCCCGAGTTCCTCCAGGCGGGCCAGTAGGCGGTGGATCAGCTTTTTGCTTTGATCGGTTCCGACATGGGCCTGGCGGACGGCAAAGATGTTTACGTCTATCCGGGCCGCCCGCCGCTGGTAGGTCTCAAGGTGGTTTGCGGGCAGGATCTCGGGCCGCAGATGGTTTTCGACCTTGTCGAGTATCTCTTCCGCCTGATTTTTTCGCCAGTAATCCTCGGCAAAGCCGATCGGATAGGTGTAGTTCTGTTTGCAATCGTTGCGCAGCCCCCCGGAACAGATCCTGCCCTTGTCAACCATGAGGATCTTGAGCGAAGGTCTGGCCTCGATCAGTTCGTAGGCGGCGCCCAGCCCGGCCGGACCGGTGCCGATAATTGTTACGTCGTGGATTTCGGCAGACATCGGTTCACCTTGCACCCCTCTTTCCCGGTAAATTTCGCCGGCCCCTATCTGAATAATAGGCCTTTCGCTGAGGGGATGGCAAGGGTTACCGGGAGCTTCATCCCGGCCAACCAGCCTTCGGTATGGCGGAAACACGGCGAAAATCAGGCAAAAGAGGGGAGGGATGAGTTTGTCGATCGAGGAAACTTGTGGTTCCGCGTGGATTACTCAATAGGTTTCCTGGATGTAGGTTCTTTCGCTTTCGTTGGCCGCCAGGGTAACCCGGAAGTTGATCCTGCCGATCTCCAGGCCTTCCGAGGTCTCGACCAGGGCACGCCATTTACCGGCCTGGTAGTTCTGCTTGTAAGCGTATCCCCTGAAGCCCTCGTTTCTGCCCCCCACAATGGTCAGGGGTATCCGGTCCGTGGTTTCCCACTTTTCCCTGCCGTTTAACAACTGGAAATGAAAATAGAGACGGTCCCGGAACCCCCCGGGGGCGAATATTCGGCTGAACAGGTAGATTCGGTCCCCTTCCCGGGCAATAAAGTCCTGATCTCCTTGGGCCCACAGCTTCCAGCCCGGAGTCTGCTTATACAGGGTGAACCCCTCCTCCGTCCGTTCGATGTTGTGATATATGCCGATCTGCTTGAGGCTCAAGGGAATGGGCGGGATGACCTTGGCCGCATAGAGAGCCGCCAGCAGGATGATCACCGATCCGGCCGGGATAAGCAGCTTTTTCCTGATCCGGCCGGGATCGGCCCGCAGAAACATGAGAAGCTGCCAGATCCCCAGGAAGACCATGAAGGTGATCAAGAGGCTGCCGAGGAAGATCGCCCCGTTGCTTCTGCCGATCAACACCGGCAATAAATAGATAAAGAAACTGCTGAGACTGAAGGTGAAGAGGGCCACTTTCAGGGTTGGTCCCTGCTTTTTGAAAAACTCGATCTCGTTGGCGACCAGGAGCCCGAACAAAATTACGACCAGCAGGAAGGTATTGATCAGGGAGCCGCTCTTGAAATAGAAGATGACAAAGGCGTTAAGCAGAGCGCCGAGCATAAAGTGGATGGCATCATTCTGATACCGGAAAAACAGGGCCGCAATCCGCCCGGGCCTGGCCGGCGGGTTGATCTCGAGGATCTGCATGATTATCAGGGCCAGGGTCAGGAGGAGAAAGAAACCGTGGCTGGCGATATTCAGGATATTGTCGATCCGCCCCAGGGTAAAAAGGTCGAAAACGAAACCGCCGGCGAAGAACAGGGCCGGTATGTAGGGCTTTATCTCCTGGACCCGGTTTAGGGTTGCATCCTGGACCTGGGTCAGTCGGGATATCATGGTCTTCTCTCCGGATCTTTTACTGAAAGCCGTCGGCACCTCACCGGAAGCCGCCTGGTCCGCGGCTATCGGTAGCGTCCCTGGGGTTGCCCCGCTTAACAGGTGATGTGGGAAGGGCGCATCTTGCCGTGCAGGTGGATGCGTTGGGTTCAAGGAGCCGCTGGCGGCAGACAATTCTATCTGCTACTCTTAATCTCTGCTTCGATAAAAATCAATGATCTCTCCAGGAGTTACTATTCCGAAGCATTTTTATCAAGTACATGATTAATATGCCTTTGGGTTAAAGAATAAGAACTCTCACCCTGCGTTCGGAATGACTTGACTTTAGACTACTGGTTAATTCATCAAAATTGACAATTTGCAAAAAGTGATTTGTTGCGTAATGGCGAGGAGCAAAGCGACGAAGCACTCCATATTTTCAATTAGTTATTACTTTCTGGATTGCTTCGCTACGCTCGCAATGACGGTTTTTTGCGAACTCATCAAGGTTGGCAAATTCCCAAAAAGTCACGGAATGGCTAAGCAAAAAGTTCTATATTATGACCATGGTAAATTTATTGACGAAAGAAATTAAAAAGAGTATTTTCCGCGCCCCTGGCCCGGATTACAGGTTGCTTTTGGGGTTATTGTATTGATATTGTGGATGTTGTTGAGTCGATTTTGAGTTTTCGAACCGTCTTGTTTATGGCTGATTTGAGCCGATTTCCAGCGCTGGTTGTCGACAAGTGAAAAACCGCATTTTACAGCCCCCCGCCCCCGCCTATCAGGGCGCAGAGATTTCAGCCGGGCCCTTGCCGGGCCTGAATCTGGTCGGGGTGCCCTTTGACGGCACCGCCTGCTTCCGGAAAGGAGCGGCTGCCGGTCCCGCGGCAATCCGGCGGGTCTCGGAGCATATCGAATCCTATTCGCCCTACCTAGATCTTGACCTGGAAGAGATCGCTCCCTATTACGATCTCGGCGATCTGACCGTGACCGACTCCGGTGACCCCAGCCGGGATTGGCAGTCATTGCAGGACTCTTTTGCCGGCCTGGCCGATGATCTCGATGAATCGAGCCGGATCCTGGCCCTGGGCGGCGAACATTCGATCTCCACCCCCTTTGTCGCGAGATGTCTGGCCCTTTATCCGGACCTGATCCTGCTCCATCTCGATGCCCATGCCGATCTCAGGGACGGCTATCAGGGCTTTGCTTATTCCCACGCCGCAGCGGTCCGGCGCTGTCTCGATCATTTCGGCCCCGGTCACCGTCTGGCCCAGTTCGGAGTCAGGTCCGGGACCAGGGCTGAATTCGCCTGGATGCGGAGGGAGCGGACCCTTTATGCCGAGCTTGCCGATTTTATCGCCTTTCTGGAAAAAATTCCCCCGGAGAAGCCGTTGTACCTGACTCTGGACCTTGATTGTTTCGATCCGGCCTGTCTGCCGGGAACCGGCACTCCGGAGGCGGGCGGCGAGGATTTCCGGTCCTTTATGGAAATTGTTACGATCCTGAAAAAGAAGAGAGTGGTGGGGGGCGATGTGGTCGAACTGGCGCCGGCAATCGATTCCACCGGCAACAGCGAGGTTTTCGCAGCCACGGTGGTCAGGGAGCTGATCCTGGCCATGGCGGAGGAGGGCGGTCATGTCCGTTGAACAAAAGGTCAGCCCGGACGAAATGTGCGAACTGTATAAAGTCAAGCGCTGGGGCAGCGGTTATTTCTCGGTAAATGAGCGGGGCCATCTCTGCGTCTTGCCCGAGAGAAGGGAAGATGGGCCGCGGATCGATTTCATGGAGGTGATCGAGGAGATCAAGGAGCAGAAAATCGCCTTTCCGGCGGTAATCCGCTTTCATGATATCCTGCGCTCCCAGATCAAACTGATTAACACCACTTTCCGGGACGCTATCGCCGAGTACGACTACCGGGGGAGCTTCTTCGGGGTCTATCCGATCAAGGTCAACCAGATGCGCGAGGTGGTCGAGGAGATCCTTGACGCCGGTGAGCCGTACAACCATGGTCTGGAGGCCGGGTCCAAGTCCGAGCTGATGGCGGCCCTGGCCTATAACGAAAACCCCGATAACCTTACCGTTCTGAACGGCTACAAGGACGAGGAGTATATCCGGCTCGCCCTGCTCGGCCGCAAGCTGGGCCGGAAATTCATTATCGTCGTCGAAAATGTTTCCGAATTCGCCCTGATCGTCAAACTGGCCAAGGAAATGCGGGTCGAACCGATGATCGGCATCCGGGCCAAGCTTGCCGTCCGGGGCAGCGGCCGCTGGTCCGGCTCCAGCGGCGAACGGGCCAAATTCGGCCTGACCTGCAGCGAAATACTAAACGGCATCGCTCTGCTCAAAGAACACGGCATGGCCGATTGCCTCAAGCTGCTTCACTTCCATGTCGGCAGCCAGGTTCCCGATATCAGGATCATCAAGGAGGCGGTGGCCGAGGCGGCCCGGATCTATGCCGACCTGGCCCTCTCCGGGATCAAGCTCGATTATTTCGACATCGGCGGCGGCCTGGGGGTCGACTACGACGGCTCCCGGTCAGCCACCAATTCATCCCGCAACTACAGCCTTCTCGAATACGCCATGGACATCGTCAGCGGCCTGCAGCAGATCTGCGACGAGGCCGGGGTCCCCCATCCCCATATCGTCAGCGAAAGCGGGCGCTACATCACCGCGCACCACTCCTGCGTGATCACCAATGTGGTCGGCACCATCCACCAGACCAATTCCACTTACGAAACCGGCGCGATCGTCGACGAGCATATCCTCCTGACCAATATGCGGGAATCGGCCGCGATCCTCACCGAGGAGAACTATCAGGAGATCTTTAACGATGTCCAGCAGGACAAGAACGACGCGATCAACGCCTTTAAGCTGGGGGTAATCTCCCTTGAGGAACGGGCTCGGCTCGAAACCCTTTACTGGCAGATCATCAGCCGGATCAGCCGGATCCTGGAAGAGGCGGATTTCGTCCCGGAAGAGCTGATGCAGGTCGAGGAGCTCAAGGCCAGCCAATACCTCTGCAATTTTTCGGTTTTTCAGTCGGCCGCCGACACCTGGGCGATCAGCCAGCTCCTGCCGATCATGCCGGTAATGCGGCTCGATGAAGCGCCCAGGCAGAGATGTTCGATCGTTGATATCACCTGCGATTCCGACGGCAAGATCAGCCAGTTCATCGCTCAGGGCGGTTACGATCAAAGCCTCCTGCTCCACGAAATCAGCGAGGGGGAAGAGTATTATATCGGCTTGTTCCTGACCGGCGCCTATCAGGACGTCATGGGCGATATGCACAATCTTTTCGGCCGTCTGAACGAGGTCCATGTCTTCTGTGACGATGACGATCCCGCCGATTTCTATATCGAAGAGGTGATCAAGGGCACCTCGGCCGAGAAAGTCCTGGCCACCATGCAGTACAATCCCGAGATGATGGCCCGTTACGTCAAGAAGGAAGTCGACCGCCAGATCCGGCGCGGAGCGATCCAGCCCCGGGAAGGGGTCAGGCTGGTCGATTTTTACGAGGGCTGCCTGGAAGGGTATACCTATTTGAAGTTTTAATTGAGGATGTTGCCATGTCCAGAGTATTGATTATCGGAGCGGGCGGGGTCGGTTCCGTCGTCGTCCACAAGTGCTGCCAGGTCCCGGAGGTATTCTCCGAGATCATGCTGGCCTCAAGGACCAAGGCCAAATGCGATGCCATTGCCGCGAAGGTGTCCCGGCCGATCAAGACCGCCCGGGTCGATGCCGACCAGGTTCCGGAACTGGTCGCTCTGATGCGCGATTTCCAGCCGGAGCTCTGCATCAACGTGGCTCTGCCTTACCAGGATCTGACCATTATGGATGCCTGTCTCGAATGCGGAGTCGATTATCTCGATACCGCCAACTACGAGCCCCCCGACGAGGCCAAGTTTGAGTACAAATGGCAGTGGGCCTACCGGGACAAGTTCAGGAAGGCCGGCTTGATGGCCCTGCTCGGCTCCGGGTTCGATCCCGGAGTGACCAACGTTTTCTGCGCCTATGCCCAGAAGCATCTCTTCGATTCGATTCGTACCGTGGATATTCTGGACTGCAACGCAGGGGATCACGGCCATCCCTTCGCCACCAACTTCAATCCCGAGATCAATATCAGGGAGATCACCCAGAACGGACGTTACTGGGAGAAGGGCGAGTGGATCGAAACCGGACCGCTCGAAAAAAGGATCGACTTCGATTACCCGGTAGCCGGAGTCAAGCCGAGTTACCTGCTCTACCACGAGGAAATGGAATCGCTGGTCAGGAACATCAAGGGACTGGAGCGGATCCGCTTCTGGATGACCTTTTCAGATAACTACATCAAACATCTCGAGGTCTTGCAGAATGTGGGCATGACCTCGATCGAGCCGATCGAATTCGACGGCCAAAAGATCGTCCCGATCCAGTTTCTGAAGGCGCTCCTGCCCGATCCCGCCTCCCTGGCCGCGAATTATAAAGGCAAGACGGTAATCGGCTGCGTTTTCGACGGCGAAAAGGACGGCAAGCCGGTTAAAAAATATATCTACAATATCTGCGATCATCACGAATGCTACAAGGAAGTCGGCTCCCAGGCGATTTCCTATACCACGGGAGTACCGGCGATGATCGGCGCCATGCTGATCCTGCAGGGCAAATGGCGGGGAGAGGGGGTCTTCAACATGGAGGAGCTCGACCCGGATCCTTTTATGGAAGCGCTCAACAAACACGGACTGCCATGGACGATCAGCGATTTTCACGGCTCGATCTGAAAACCCCGGTATATCTGGTCGAACGGGAGCGGATCGAGGCGAACTGCCGGGTTCTGGCCGGGGTAAGCGCGCGGACCGGCTGCAAGATCCTTCTCGCACTGAAGGGTTTCGCGATGTTCAGCCTGTTCCCGCTGATCGGCGAATATCTGGACGGGGTCTGCGCCAGCGGTCTGCTGGAGGCAAAGCTGGGGCGCGAGAAATTCGGCAAACAGGTCCATACCTTTTCGCCCGCCTTCCGGGACGAGGAATTTGACGAGATCGTCGGCCTTTCCGACCACCTGGTCTTCAATTCCCTGTCCCAATGGCGGAAATACCGGGACAGGGCAGGGGGGCGACAGATCGGCCTGCGGGTTAATCCCGAATACTCCGAGGTTGCGACCCCGCTCTACAACCCCTGCGCGCCCGGCTCCCGCCTGGGGATCAGGGCTGCCGATCTGGAGGGTCATGACCTGGCCGGGATCGACGGTCTCCATTTCCATGTGATGTGTGAACAGGGGGCCGATACCCTGGAACGGGTCCTGGACCATGTGGAGGAGAAGTTCGGTTATCTCCTCCCCGGAATGAAGTGGCTCAACTTCGGCGGCGGCCACCATATAACCCGGCCGGATTACGATGTCGATTTACTCTGCCGTCTGATCGAAAGGTTCCGGGACAGATACGATCTCGAGATCTACCTGGAGCCGGGCGAGGCCGTCGCCTTGAACGCCGGGGTGCTGATCGCCTCGGTCCTCGATATCGTCAATAACAAAATAAATATCGCCATCTTAGACACCTCTGCCGAGGCCCATATGCCGGATGTCCTGGCCATGCCCTACCGGCCCGAGGTGATCGGCGCCGGCAAACCGGGCGAACACCCCCATACTTATCGATTGGCCGGCAACACCTGCCTGGCCGGCGACGTAATCGGCGACTACTCCTTTCCCGAACCGCTGAAACCGGGCGACCGCCTGATCTTTACCGACATGGCCCATTACACCATGGTCAAAAACACCACCTTTAACGGCATCAACCTGCCGGCCATCGCCATCTATGACAAACGGAGCGACTCGGTCGAGATTGTCCGCGAGTTCGGCTACCCGGATTTCAAGTCCCGGCTTTCCTGAAACCCGGTCATTTCGGCTCATACATCCCCTGCCATAACCCCTGGAAAAAACTGCGGGCATTGGTCCCCAGGGTCCGGGTCAGATAGCCTCCTTCCTGAATCACCACGGTCGGCAGTCCCAATCGGCCGATCACCCGGCCGTTTTGAAAAAAATCTTCCCTGGCCAGGACCCAGGTGCCGGTCGGGTCCTTGCGGGCCGTATCCAGCCCCAGCGCCACCACCACGAAATTCGGTTGGAAATTCCGGACTCGGGCCAGGGCCTTCTCCAGGGTCCGGCGGTAGGTTTCCCCGTCGATCTCTTCCGGCAGGGGATAGTTGTGGTTGAAACCCTTGCCGCCCCCGTCGCCCACCTCCGAACCAAAACCGGAAAAATAGGGGTAGGCGAAACCGGAATGCCCGTGAATCGACAAGGTCAGGACATCGCTCCGTTCATAAAAAATATTCTGGGTGCCGTTGCCGTGGTGATAGTCGACATCGAGGACCGCGACCCGGCCTTGGTCACTCAGGAAATTCCCGGCAATGGCGGCGGTGTTGAAATAGCAGAAGCCCCCGAAGGCGCGCCGTTCGGCGTGATGGCCGGGGGGGCGGACCAGGGCATAGCTCAGCCGGTACCCCTTCAGGAGAAGGGCGGCCGCGGTCAGGCCGCAGTCGACCGCGCCCTTGGCGGCTCGGTAGGCATTGCGGTTCAGCGGCGTAAAGGTGTCGATACAGTAATAACCGGCCCGGACCGGCAGCTCTTTCGGGGGTTTGGCCGCATTGCGGATCGGAAAGACATAGGGATAGACCGATTTTCCCGGTTCAAGCCTGGTGCAGACCCGCTTCAGATATTCGACATATCCGGGATCATGGACCTGCTTGATATGCGCTTCCGAAAAATGCCGGGCCGCCATCCGCACGAAGAGACCGGAAGGTTCCAGGCCGCCGAGAATCGCCTTGATCCGGACCGGGGCCTCCACATAGCCCCGCTCGCGGACATGGTGAATGTCGTGGCCTTCGTTGACGACCAGCGGAATCAGCCGGTCCGGGACAATCGCCGGTGCAGGGAGTCCGGAAACTTCGCTTGTCGGGGCCAGCCGGGCGGGCCGCAGCACGATCGGGTCGTCCCGGAACGATTCGACCACCAGGTCGATATAGCCGGGCGGACAGGAGGCGGCGTATTTTCTCAGGAGAATGGCGCGGACGACCGGACGGACTTCGGCAAGCCCCGGCAGCCGCCCGTTGCCGAGATTGTCAAAAACCAGATAGGGCGGGCAATCATCACCGGGCTGCAAAGGCGTTTCGTAGGCGGTATTGATAATGGGCCGGGCGCCGTACTGCTCATAGAATCGTAAACGGGCCCGGTTCTGCCTGACCATACCCCGATCGGCGCAGAGTTGCGGCTCATCCGGCAAACATTCCATGAACAGGCCGTGGACACCGAGGGTTCGGCATTCCTCGCGGACCCGCTCGTACAGCGCCCCGCCGATGCCCCCCGCCCCGCGGCCCGGCTTGACCGAGATATAGTCAAGAAAGCAGAAGCCCAGATCCGGCGCATGGTTGAGGATCGCGCAGCCCTTGACCTCATGGCGCTGGTTTTCGGCGACGAACAGGATGGTGCGGAACTGGTATTTGAGGGGATTGGCCAGTTTCTGGGGCAACAGCCGAAGCTCGGCCGCCGGCACCGCCGCAAACTGGGAAGAGAGGATTTTCACGACCTGGTCGATCGCCTGCCGGTCGATCTCCAGGGAGGCGTCGTAGACGCGGCGGATGCGGAACATCTGCTTACAGCTCCTTGCGGTAGATCACCCGGTCATCTCCCGGTTTATAAAAATCCTGGAGCCGGGCGGCGATCCGATAACCGTTCTTTTCATAAAAAGCGCGAGCCCGCGCATAGCCCGCGGTCGACGAAGTGTCCACATAGACCACCGATCCGTTGAGTTCCTTCTCCATGGCGGCAAGCAGCCGGGAAGCGATCCCGCGCCGGCCATGGGCCGGGGCCGTGGCAATCCAGTAAAGGTCGAAGGAGCGCTCGGTCATCGGGATCGGCCCGAAACAGATAAAGGCGAGCAGCTCCCCGGCACCCTGTAATCGCTTACCGGCTGGGAGATTGGCCAATCCTGGACGGCTTGTCCCGTGATCGGTTACTTCACCGGCGATCAGGAGCCGGTAGTCGTCCCGCCCCAAAAGGCCGTCATCAATGACCTCCCCGGCAATTTTTTTTTCATCTTCGGTAAAATTAGTCTGGTCGGCGACCAGTCTCAGTAGAGCGGCCCGGTCATCAGGGGTTGCCGGCCGGATCGTCATCATCGCTCGATCCTCCGGCTGACCTGACCGACCAGCTCTCCAACCATTTTCCGATAGTCGAGATCCGCCCGCGCCGCCGCCGCGGTAAATCCGGCATCGGGGGACAGACAGGGGTTGGCGTTTACTTCAAGAACGTTGACCCGGCCCCGGTAATCGACCCGCAGGTCAACCCGCCCGTAATCCCGCAACCCGAAAATCGTGAAACACTCCCGTGCCGTTCGCCGGATCGACCGGGCCAGGTCCAGGGGCAGATCGTCCGGGAAAACCCGGCGGCTAAAGCGATATTCATCGGACTCCTCGTCCCACTTGGCCCGATAACCGACAATCCGGAAAAGGCCCGGCGGCAAACCGCTGAAATCAATCTCCGCCAACGGCATGATCCGGGCCAGGGGATCGCCCAGCAGCGAAACGTTAAACTCGCGCCCCTCGATATATTCCTCGACCAGCAGCGGCCCGAACCGGCGATAATAATCGTGCAGGGTTTCCGCCAGCCCTTTGGCGCCCAGGATAATCGACTCCTGCTCGATGCCGATCCCGGCATCCTGCCAGCGGGGCTTCATGATCAGGGGAAATTTAAGGGCCATCCGCCTTGGCGCCTCGCCGCCATCGAAACCGAAAAAAGCGGCGGTTCTGATCCCGGCGGCTGCCATCAGCCGTTTGACCAGCAGCTTGTCGGTGGAAACGGTCAGGGCCATGGATGAAGAGCCGGTAAAGGGCAGATCGAGCAATTCTAAAACAGCCGCCGGGTGTCCGATCAGCAGCGGATCTTCATCAACCGACTCGCAGAGGTTGAAAACCGCCTCGGTTTCCTCCTGCCGTAACCGGGCAACAAAACCGGGCAGGTCCCGGGTGAAGGGGATGGCCACCGGCGCATGCCCCAGTTCGGACAAAGCGGCGGTGACGGCATCGACCTGCACCATGACATCAAGTGATGACTCCCAGTTCGGTTCGCCCTTGGGAATCGGTTGATTGTGAATGACCGCGATTTTCATGAACGCCCGCTCCGCCGCCCCAGCCCGGTCCGAACCAGGGCGGCGTCGACGATCTCGGTCAGGAGCGCCTGGTAGCTGATGCCGTTTTGGCCGGCAAGGATGCAGAGGTCGGAATGTTCCGGGTGCAGACCGGCCAGGGGATTGACTTCGATGAAATTAGGCCGCCCCAGCGCATCGGAGCGCAGATCGACCCGGCCGCCGTCCCGGCAGCCTAAGGCATGCCAGGAGGCCAGGGCCACCGATTCGGCCAATTTCGCTTCCGGATCGGCAACCGGCAGGTATTTCACCAGTTCTTCGCAGTTCTCCTTGTTCTGATAGGAATAGATCTCCGCCTCGGCCTTTTCAAGGAGCACCACCTCCATGACCCCGATGGCGCGGGCAGCGGCGCCGTTGCCGACAATGCCCACGGTAAATTCCCGGCCGGGCAGAAAGGTCTCGACCAGCACGGGCTGGCGATAAGTGGCCAGCAGCTCTCCGCAGACCGCGGCCAGGGCTGCGCCGTCCCGGATCTTAGAGGCGCCGTTCACGCCCTTGCCGGTACCTTCGGCCACCGGCTTGGCAAAAAGCGGGTACGGCAGGCTGATTTTATCGAGGTCCGCCGGACTCGCCACCACGGCAAAATCCGGGGTGGCGATGCCCAAGGCCCGAACCACATGTTTGGTCATGCCCTTGTGGAGAGTCAGGGCCAGGACCAGGGGGTCGGAAAAAACGTAGGGAATCCGATAACCGTCGAGCAGGGCCGGGACCTGGGCTTCCCGGCCGAAGCCGTGGAGACCTTCGGCGATATTGAAGACCAGATCCCAGCGCTCTCCGCCCCCCAAACGGTTGACCAGACTCGACAGATTGCCGATCCGCAAAGGTTCGTGGCCCATCGCCGCCAGAGCCCCTTCAATGGCGGCAATGGTTGAATCCCGATCGAACTCGGCGGTCTCGTCCTCGGAATAACCGGCGGCCAGATAGTCCGAGCGCAGATCATAGGTCATGCCGATCCGCATCATGCCGTACCCCCTGTCCCGACCGGGACAACCCCTATCACATCCGGGTATCGATAGATTTTGCCTTCATAGTTGCGGATCAGGAGATCGGTTCCTTCCCGGCCGACCACGGTTTCCGGGAGCAGCGGAATCTTGCCGCCGCCGCCGGGGGCATCGATCACATAATTGGGCACCGCATAGCCGGTGGTGTGGCCCCGGAGCCCCTGATAGATCTCAAGTCCCTTGGCAACCGGAGTCCGGAAATGGGCGGAACCGGTGATCGGATCGCACTGGTAGAGGTAGTAGGGTTTGACCCGGTTCTTCACCAGCCCCTGCATCAGGGTCTTCATGGTTTCCACCGAGTCGTTGATTCCGGCCAGCAGCACGGTCTGGCTGCCTAGGGGAATGCCGGCATCGGCCAGCCGGGCCAGGGCCGCGCAGACCTCGGGGGTAAGTTCGTCCGGATGGGTGCAGTGGATGCTCATCCAAAGGGGATGGTATTCCTTGAGCATCGCGACCAGATCCGGGGTGATCCGCTGGGGTAAAACGATGGGCGCCTTGGTGCCGATCCGGATCAGTTCGACATGCTGGATTTTCCGGAGCCGGCTCAGCAGCCACTCCAGATGATGATCAGGGATGGTCAGGGGATCGCCGCCGGAAATCAGGACGTCCCGGATTTGCGGGTTGGCGCCGATATAGGCGATGGCCTTCTGCCAGCGCGCCTTGCTGGTCCCGGCCCGTCGCCCGACCATCCGCGATCTCGTGCAGTAGCGGCAGTAACTTGAACAATAGTCGGTTACCAGAAACAGGACCCGGTCCGGGTAACGATGAATCAGGCCTGGGACCGGGCTGTGGCCGTCTTCGCCGAGGGGGTCGTGCTCCTCGCCCGGGGAAAGCAGGAGCTCCCCGCTGGTTGGGATCATTGTCCGCCGCAGCGGCTGTTCGGGATTATGGGGATCAATCAGACTGGCATAGTAAGGCGTAATCGCCAGGGGCAGCGATCTGTCGTTAAACTGCATGGCCTGGCGCTCGTTGTCGGAAAGATCGAAGATCTTCACCAGCTGTTTGAGGCTGGTAATCCGGTGCCGGAGCTGCCATTGCCAGCTCTGCCAATCGTTATCGGTAGCGGTGGGGAAAAATCTCTGTCGAAATGACTCGGGGAAATCGTTTGGGGCTGTCGCGACGGACGCCCCGGAATACGCACCTGGCGATGGAGGTTCATCAGGTTCATCGGCATCCAGACGGCGACGGCTTGGTGGTTCTTCCGGTTCGGCTGCAGACGCTTCTTTTAGTTTCATCTTCTCTCCTTAATCCATTCAGTACTTTTCAGGTCCTGTCGGCTCCGCTCAAATCGCCGGGCAGCGAATAATACGGAAAGCCTCGGCAATTGCTCTTGATCGGCTGATTTGCCTTAAACTCAACCGCAGCGCAACGCTTGAAAATCGTGAAATGATGATTGCAGATAAGCCCCCGTAATTCCGTTTAAAATCAAACGGGCCATCCGAGCCGAAAATCACCATTTCAATCACCTTATGCATACGTTTCAGAAAAGTGTCAAACAAAAAAACTCCGTCGCGAAAAATAATCACCCGGACCATGATTGCCGGTAGCGCAAAAAAACCGGTTTTCCCAGCCATTGCGAGGAACCAGGCAACGAATAAATCATGTGTTTTCAATTGCTTAATGGTACAGTTCGGGCGGTTTAGGGGAGGCTATTCCTGGAAAGTCTGGAGGGCCAAATCCTCACTGTTGACGAGGTGACAATGATAAAATTTTGCGTTCATGATTCGTACTTTAACAGCGCCACTGCTTCGATTTTTTTGGCGGCATTCAGGTTTCTGAATTGAAAGGAAAAATTCATCAAAAGTCAAAAATGGACTTGATCTCTTGTTATCACTTACAACGAACCAAGAGCTGGTCTATGTCTGATTTCAATGGGTGGGATGGTGGTTTTATCTGACGATATGATCCGATTTGTCACGAAGGGTCTTAACTACACGATGGACTTGATCAAAACGGTGCTTCGTGTCGTGCGCTTATTCGGGTTAAGGCGGGAATTGGGACATGATTTTTTCGACCATTGCGTTAATCTCTTTTGTTATCTCCTCGGGGCCGGCGTGTTGCTCGAACGGCGCGGTGCCGACCCCGCGCCAGAGTAAATTGCCTTTCTCATCTTTCAGATCCACCGCCAAAACCCTTTTATCTTGTTCCCTGGCGGTTGACCCCGTTCCAAGACCTATTCCTCCAAAACGGCTATGGCTTCCCCAGCCGAAACCCAGGCCGAATCCGACACCATCCGATTCGATTCTGCTGCGGGTTCCATATTTATATGAGACATAAAAATCGGGTTTGCCCTCGGAGATTCTCCGATACCCCTTGTCCGAAAGGGACTGGTTTACAGCTGCGCGTATGCGATCATGGAGCAAAGGGTTGTCAACTCGTATATCGCCGGTTTCAGGCTGAGTTTCCAGCTGCCATGCATATGTTTCAAGAGAGTAAAAATCCTTGGCCGGATTATAATCCTGACTGACCTCGATGGACTGGCATCCCCATAGAAATCCAAGCAGTGTAATCACGATCAATCTTTTCTGATTTTTCATAGGTATCTCATCGATGGATTCTGAAATTTCCGGGTGGTGGTATCAGCTTTACATGGCGATATAAATTTTATCGGCTCGATTTGGTTACCCTTTCTTACTCCTCATTGACCGCGGCAATCCCGGCATCACAAGCCTCTATATCAATATAGATTCATTCGAAAGTAGGTGTCCACCAAAACCTGCCGGTTCAGGTCAAATTAAATATTGAATAGCGAGGAGCCTGTTTAAAGGGAACGATTCGCAAGAATAGAAGGAATTATCGCTAACTATTAAACTGATTTTTAATTTCCAGGTCCCCTTTGTGGGCAAAGGTTTAGAGACCCTCCCTTTTACGGACTCGACAAAAAATTTGCTTTTTCATTTTTAAAGTACGTATCATTCATATATAAGCCGCCGGGTATCGGCCGGCGGGTCATCACATGATGGCAATTATATATATAGGCTCTGATTAATTCGAAACAAGCAAGAAAGGAGAAAATGATGAAGAGGATTAAAATGATGAAAAGTCTGATTGGCCTGATACTTTGCAGTTTTTTATTTGTTACAGCTTTTAGCGCCTGCGAACGGGAAGAGGGACCGATGGAAGAAACCGGTGAAGCCGTAGAGGAATCCGTTGAGGAAACAGGCGATGCTGTCGAGGATGCCGGCGAGGAAACCGGGGAAGCCGTCGAAGAGGCTGGGGAATGATCGAGATCACGGCCTCATCCGGTTTCTGAGTCTCAAAATTAGAATTAAGGTTTACGCGGAGTGGTTCGGGAACGTCCCATTTTGGATCAAAGCTCAAACATTTTCATGCGAGAAGGGGTTGTATCCCATATATCGCCTGAAAATAAAGGAGAGAAATCATGATATCCTGGGCAATAACATTTCTGGTAATCGCTATTATCGCCGCAGTCTTGGGGTTTGGCGGTATTGCCGGCGCGGCTACATCCATCGCCAAGATCCTGTTCTTCGTTTTTTTGGTTCTGTTTATTGTTTCGCTGATCTTCGGCCGTGGTAAGCCAAAGGTTTAGCGCACCTTTCATCAGATGATTGGTTTTGCTTATTAAAAGCCTCTAAATCGACGATATATCCGAAAGAAGGTGACCATCAAGCGGTAAATAAAGTGTCCCCGGAAACTCTTTACCTCTTCGGAGAACCGCATGACCTGGACACTGATATCCGTGTTGGCGATGGTTGTGATTATCATCGCGCTCCGGAAGGCTACTTGGTGGGGGCTGGGCCTGGTATCACGCCTTCTCGGCAAGGCTGTGACGGTCCTCAAGCAAGTCCCGGCTCGAGAAGACATATCCGGACTCGGTTCAAGGATCATGGCGGCGCTTGC
Organism: Desulfobacterales bacterium; assembly: GCA_024637225.1. GTDB lineage: Bacteria > Desulfobacterota > Desulfobulbia > Desulfobulbales > JAGXFP01 > JAGXFP01. The sequence continues at coordinate 3,190 of JAGXFP010000036.1, read as the reverse complement.
CGGGACAGCTCAGTTATTGCAAGCGCGGCTGACGCCAAACCGGTATACCGGACTTCCCTTGACGCTGATTGTGATCGCGGCGCTCTACATCTCCGCTTTGCTTGGGGGGTTGGTCGAGGAGCTGCTGGAAGCGGACGAACTCCTCCGTCTCGATGAAGGTATTAATCGACTGATTGGCCCGATTCGCACGGACGCCATGATAACGGCTTTCATCTGGATCACCGATTTTGGCGGATCGGTTGCCTTGGTAGCGGTGGCGCTTGTGACCACCGGGCTGCTGTGGGCGCACTGCCGCCGACCCATGATTGCTCCGCTATGGCTAACCATTATCGGATCACAGATCACTACATATGCAGGAAAGTACGTATTGGTGCGACAACGACCTGAGTTGGTGACGGAGGTTTCCGCCATTACGCCATCATTCCCCAGCGCCCATGCAGCGGGGGCAATGGCGGTATATGGTTTCATCGCTTATATCATTGCCAGGGATCTTACGACAACGCGGCAGCGCTTTGAGATTACCTATTGGACAGCTGTTCTTGTGTGCCTCATAGGCTTCAGCCGCATGTTGCTGGGCCTCCACTATGCGAGTGATGTTGCTGCCGGATTTCTTGTCGGCGGCTTCTGGCTTCTGCTTGGGCTTATCCTCGGGGAGCACAGGAGCCATCAAAACCAAACGGCTAACCAAGACATTTGCCGGACGGCTTCCGGCCGCTGGTGATGCTCACGTTATGTGATGTGATGGGGGTCAAGCTTGACATTTTGATATCTGAAATTGGAAAGTCAAAATGCCAAGCTTGACCCCCATGGCCACTTTATGGCTCCGCCTCGATCCATCGAACAATGTTCGAGGAAAGATATTCTTCCCTTCGGATCCGCCACCCTGCCTTCCGGATGTTTTCGCTGGTGTTGCGATTGATATTCGCCCCCACCAAGCGAACGACAAGGGGGTTTAAGAAATCGAAAAGCGGCCCGAGAAAAGAACCGCCGGGCCGCATGTGCTCCAGCAAAATGAGAGTGCCGCCGGGTTTGCAGACCCTTCTGAGTTCACGCAGTCCCTGCACCGGGTCCGGAACCGAGCAGAAAACGAACGTGGCAAAAACCGTGTCGAAGAATTGATCGGGAAAGGCGAGATCCTGAACGTCCATTTCAACAAGCATTGTGTTCAACCCGAGAATATCCGCTTTTTTCCTCGCCCTGGCCAGCATGCGGGGGTTGATGTCGATGGCTGTGATTGCAATGTCGGAAGGATACCAGGCAAGATTCTTTCCGGTGCCCACTCCCGCCTCCAGAGTCCGCTCGCCGGTGATCTGATCCCCGAGCCTGGCGCGCCACGGAGCGAATCGAAGCCACTCCATAGGCGATTCCAGATAATCATAAAAGGAGGCGATACGGTCGTATCTCCTTCGGGTGAGTTCGGAATCGCGGTTGGAAGGCTTCATGCGAAAACCTCAGAAAAATAAATTTATTATACCATTCCCATTGCGCTTCCACCTTGTAATCTATCCAAAAGCTTACTGAAAATCAAAGGAGAGCCTTTGCCGGTTTTGCTGACCTTTTTCACCATCGTCCAGGATGAAACCGTTCACGAGCTCCTATTTTCCGGCGCCTGCCAAGTTCGTATAAAGCCGCCTGCCCAGCATGGCTATGCATTCGCAGTCGAGATACTTCTCACAGCGGGATTCGAACAAGATGGAGCTGGCGGCGGGAAACTCTTCGTCCGCGTTGTTGAAAAGCAGGATGAGGGGAATTTTGGGAAGCGCGTCGAACCGCATGGCAAAATCATGGTTCGCGGCTATTTTTGGCGGGCAGCCTCCCAGAAACTCGCTTGCTTCCCGCAGCTCTCGCGACTTCCCGGAAAAACGGGAAGCGATGGCCTCTTCCACTTCAACCCTGAAGTAATTCCGCAATGGCGCCGAGTCTTTAAAGTCCCGGTAGGATACCCATTCATTTTCATGGGGAGGGGTTTGGGGGCATAACAGAATGTATTTGCTCAAAATAACCCGGATATCGTAAGCAGGCCTTCGGCCGGAAATATCGGTGATCTTTTGCGGTGAAACGATGAATTCGTCATTGAAAAGCCTGATCCTGAGTTCGTTTTCTTCGTATTTTGCCCCGAGTCTGTCCGAAGCAGCCTCCAGGTCGATCTTCCCGATTATATCGAGGTATTTGTCGCATGTTTCCTCGAATATGTTTTTGTCTTTCATGTTTTTCCAACGTAATTTATTCGCAAACCAACTGCATTCCGGGCCTTCACCCTCCTCCCCTATAACGAAAGTCCCGATTCAGATTACAAGTGCCCGCCCCGGGGGAAATGCGAAGCCTTCCAGGAGATTTTCATCAAGGCCGGCTACACGGTTTTCATCCGATCGAGCCGGGGCAGCGACATCTCGGCCGCCTGCGGGCAGCTGGCCGGTCGTAACTGAACATGCAAAGCGAAAATCATTCCTCGCAACTTATGCGAGGGGGGGGAGCGCCCCCAAAAAAACAATCGCATAATCGCACCAAATTAGAGTATAATATGGCATCAAATAAGATTCACGAAAACCAATAAGGGTGAAAAGATGCCAATCAGCATAACCGAAGACATCAGATCCATAACAGAGCTAAAACGAAACACTAATGCCGTATTAGATCAAGTTCACAGAACAAAACGTCCTGTCATATTAACAGTTAATGGAAAAGCCGAGGCAGTTTTGGTGGATGCCAAAGAATATGAAAAAATTTCCAATGCATTCAATCTGTTAAAGCTACTCGCACCAGCAGAAGAAGATATCAAAAATGGGAGATTTACCGAAGCTAAAGAATTCTTCCAGGAGTTTAAACGTGGCAAAGAAATATCAAGCTGAGTCGAGTCCCGAGCCGGAGCCCGTACGAAACTTAACCCTTGGTGGTGCCCTTGCGGTATAAGGTCAATATATCATTCAATGCCCAAAAAGACCTGGAGCATATCTTCTATTATATCGCCGAAGACAGTAAGAATAATGCTAGAAATTTCATACTCGAATTAGAGAAGAAAATTAACAGCCTTGACTCAATGCCTGAGCGTTTGCGTATTCCGATGAAGCCGACCGGTTGAACTGACGTGATGGCGACCGGTGTTCCGGTGCAAAGCCGACCGATTATTTGTGAGGTCGCGAGGAGTGTTTTATTATTCAGTAACAGTTTTAGTTTTCTGGTCAAGTGTTGT
>JAGXFP010000035.1 GCA_024637225.1 Desulfobacterales bacterium | reverse complement strand
TGAGCGTCTCGTGGGCTCGGAGATGTGTATAAGAGACAGCTCAAATTTTGAGCTGCGGCGCGCTTGATCAATTGATTAAAGAAGCTAATCATGGCAGAGGGTTAAAAGAATTTCCAATTATAAAAATTGAAGTTTGGCATGAATGGGAATTTTCCAGAGAAGGAATTAAATCTGTTCAGCCTAAATGGGTTAATTCAACTCATACCCAGGCATATTTACCCGCCCAGAAAACTCCGGTTTCAAATCTATTTTTAGCCGGCGCCCACACTAAGACGCAAGCGCAAGTATGGAGTATTGAAGGCGCCGTGGAAAGCGGCAGAAGAGCCGCGAAAGCGATTGACGACAGAGTTGCAGTTCTAGACCAACATCGACCCTTCTGGTTTATATGGTTATCCAAAATCGATGACATTTTATACGCAATTAAAGCGCCACAACTTATCGATTTTATGTTTTTATCTCTCATTATATTTTCCCTTTGGTGGTTTTTTATTTGAAGAAAAGTATTATATGCTCGTGGACTAATTTAAACTTATAATATGAAGAACGTCCCCAAGATTCCTCCAAGATTCCTCCCGGGCTTTGAGAAGGCTGGCAACTCCACTGCGTCGCGGCCAGCGGAAGCCGCTCAGTTTTTCTTAAAATTTAGGAGTTACGGGGACAGCATATGTATTAGGAGGTAGATGAGGTGAATTCAAATTGCACGAATAACTAGAGAAACTCCCCCATATTTTTGGGAATATGGGGAGTTCCCAGGGAGTGTCTACGAAGATGTTTTTCTCGATTCCGACCGCGGAAACATGGCATAGTTATTATGTGATTGACGCGGAGAGATTGACCGAGCCACTGCGCTTTGCCGGCGAGTGCGTCGCTTAACCCGGGCTTCGGGTGGCTCAAAACGATGGAGAAATGACATGATGAAGCCAGCAAAGAACACGATTTGCCTTTGGTACGATGGTGACGCCGAGAACGCGGCGCGGTTTTACGCCAAGACTTTTCCCGATTCATCCGTCGGCGCGGTGCACCGAGCCCCGGGAGACTTTCCGTCCGGGAAGGAAGGGGATGTATTGACGGTAGAGTTCACCGTGATGGGCATTCCCTGCCTCGGGCTCAATGGCGGACCCGAGATCAAGCACAACGAAGCGTTCTCGTTTCAGGTCGCAACCGTTGACCAGGCCGAAACGGACCGCTACTGGAACGCGATCGTCGGCAACGGGGGCCAGGAGAATGTGTGCGGCTGGTGCAAGGACAAATGGGGATTGTCCTGGCAGATTACGCCGGTTGCCCTGACAAGAGCGGTCAACGATACCGATACCGATGCCGCCAAGCGCGCGTTCGATGCGATGATGCAGATGAAAAAAATCGACATTGCTGCAATCGAGACGGCGCACCGCGGTTGAGGTTCATCTTCGGAGAGTGCGTCCCTCGGAAGGCAAGAGGAACATGACCGGCGAAGCCGCTTAATCCGGGACCACGGCTTTCAAACGAGCGTGGAACATATTCTCGCCCTCACAAAAGAGGGGCAATGAAACCAAGAATTTCAGTTACATCTTTTGAGGATGTAGCGAAGGTGACGGGACATGAGAAAAATAATCGTCTTGTCGATGATTACATTGGATGGAGTAATGCAAGCGCCTGGTGCGCCTGAGGAAGATACATCGGGCGGTTTCAAATATGGCGGATGGGTTGCACCTTATTTTGACGAAGTTTATGGGAAGGTCATGGAAAAACAGATGAAACCTGCCGATCTACTGTTGGGCAGAAAAACATTTGAGATTTTTGCTCGCTACTGGCCAGAGCATGAAGATGGATGGCCAGGGATCAATGATGTCACAAAATATGTCATTTCCAGGACCATGAAAAAGTCAGATTGGGGAAACTCGGTTTTCCTCGAAAGCTTGGAGGATATCGAAAAGCTCAAAAAATCAAAAGGTTCTGACATTCAAGTTCACGGCAGCGGTAAGCTTATTCAGCTGCTGCTTAAGAATGACTTAGTGGACGAACTCTGGCTCAAAATTCACCCGTTGACTCTTGGTGAAGGCAAAAAGTTGTTTGACAACGGCACGATTCCGGTGGCATTTACATTAATGGATAGTTCCGTCACGCCAAGCGGAGTGATTATTGCCAATTACAAACGAGTCGGAGAAGTCAAGACGGGTACTGTTGGAGCTTAAGGCCAAACCCTTATGAACAGTGCTGTTTTATATATCGCCATTTCCCTTGATGGTTTCGTTGCCGGACCAAATGACGATATTTCCTGGCTTTTCCGATACAACGATGTGGATTACGGATTCAAGGAGTTTTTCTCCGGAATCGGCGCGATCATCCAAGGCAGGCGCGCTTACGAAGTCGAGGCAAAACAGGGATGGGAACCGCCCACCCCTGTACCTGTCTTCGTTCTCTCGCACCATCTGCCGGAGCGCAAACCTCAACGCGGCAACGTTGTCTTTACTGATGAAGACATTTCAGAAGTACTGAAGAACGCGAAACAACTGACAAGCAAGGATGTATGGATTGAAGGTGGTGCGAACGTGGCGCAGCAGTTCCTTGACAGCGATCTCATTGATGAAATCGTATTGTCAATCGTTCCAGTGATTCTCGGAGACGGAATCAGGTTGTTTGGTAAAACTCGTAAGACCATGGAATTCGCGCTCCGTGAGGTAAGGCAATTTGACAAGGGGTTGGTTCAGCTCACATATACCCGAGGATCTCGCGGCTAATGTTTGCAACGCCGAATTGAGGTCATGGGAGTCATGGGGCAGGCTTGCAAAGTTGGAAAGGTGAACGTCTTTCACGATGGCTCACAAGAGAGTTATCATCTCCAGTGGGGACTGTCCCAGTCAAATTGATCTTCTTCCGAAGGTTCAATTTGGTCATTTGAGGGGGATTCATCCTTGAGGTAACCTTTCAGTGCTTTGCCGAGGGGGGAGGAGCCGATAAAATTGCAGCCGATATAGTTCTCTTTGACAAATCGAACCAGCGCCGTTTTTTCGATAAGCGTGGCGTTGGTGTCATCGAGATTGAACAAAACAAGAAGCTTGTCGCCCATTTTGAATTGGGTCGAGCCGGTAACTTCGAGACCGAAACCATTCTCGGAAAGATTGACAACCTTCAGTATGCCCCTGGTCTTCCCCTTGGGCAGGCATATATATTCCCCACTCAGATTGGTGGGCTTACGAAAATCCCGTCGGAATTCTAATGTTACCGAAAATCTGGTTTGGCATTTACAGCGGACTATACAGTTGTCCCTGATGTTTTTTTCTCTTATTCCTTGTGAATCGACGCGTGTTGATTTTTCCAAAGAGCACAAAGGACATTTGAGGGCCGCCACACCTTCTTGATCGACAAAGACCTTTTTGTTGTTCTCTTTTTCAACTTTCACTGCATGCTCCTTTTTCATTATCTCCTCCTATATGTCTGTTGAGCACAATAAGGATATTGTTAGATCTAACTTTTAATATACTCACAAGTCTGAGGATTATGTCAAGTGATAATTTGTTAGACATGAGTCAATCGTATTAGCGAATGAAGGCGGGGTTCACGGCTCGACTTTTTCCACTCGCAGCCGAGGGGCGGCCGGCAGAATCCGCTCCCGGTGCTCCTCTTTGGCGATCTCCCCGGTAACTTCCAGAAAAAGCTCGCTGGCCCAGCGCCGCTTCTCCCTGGCCGGCACCAGATAGCGGATGGTCAGATCGATCCAGGAATCGGCCGGGGCGGCGTAAACTTCCGGCTGGATGCCGACATTGAATAAGAGCTTCCGGTCACTCAGCAGTTTCCGGTACTCCTCGGCCGCCTTGGACATCGCCGTTCCCACCACCCGGCCGGTGGTCTCGCCGACTACCTTCATGGCATGGGCCAGGTCGCTTTCATTGGCGACGGCGATGGTGATCTCATCCCAGACATAAGGAAAATCCCTGGTGTAATTGACGATATTGTTGCGCAGCACCTCGGAATTGGGAAAGGTGATCAGGGCTCCGGTGGGCTGGGCGCCCTGGACCGGACCGTCCGGCCCGCCTGACTCCCAGACCGTGGTGGTCAGGATATCGATCCTGAAGACATCTCCTAAGACCTCTCCCACCGCGATCCGGTCGCCCTGATGGTAATAGCCTTTGAAGGAGTTGAGCAGCCAGCCGGTAAAGCTTTCAATCGGGGCCTGGAGCGCCCAGGAGAGGGCCAGTCCCACCAGTCCGACCGAACCCACCAGGGCCCGGACATCGCCGGCGATCACGCTCAAGGCGATCCCCACGGCCAGAATAAAGATGACCACCCCGGAAAAGGTGGCGAGCGCTTCCGCCCGGCTCCAGTTAGGCAGAATCCTGCGCAGAAGAAACCCCGACAGACGGGCGGCCAGCCAGGCGAAGAGCAGGATCAGCAGGGCGATGGCGAACTTGGGCCACATGGAATAGGCCGTGGAAAAGAGGGCTCGCACCGTCCCGGTGGCCTCCTCGGCCGAAACGCCGGGATCTATGGTCTCGGTCCCAGAAATGGCCGCGGCGTTCAGCTGATCTCCCGAGAAAGTCCCGGGAGCGGGTTCCATGACCAGAAGGAACAACGCCACCAGGGATACGGCAACCAACGAGAAGCGCTTGAATCCTTTCAGGTGCGATCTGGCCCGGAACTGATAACTTCCGATCGAAGCGGGGCCGGTGTGAACGGTTCTTTTTCCGGGTCCGTGTCGTCGTCGGTGTGGATTGGGATTGGCTTTTTGGCCCATTTAAACCTGCCCCGATTCGGCTGCGCAACGAGCCGCAACATTGTCTGATAATCGCCTACAAAATTCTATATGATTTCTTCAGGTCAGGTCAAACCCCGTTAAGCATGAGGGACAAGCGAGATAAATCGCTGTGGGTACTTGATACTAGGCGCCAATTTGTACGATCATAATTTATCCGGAGTTGTTCGGAAAAGGGCTCGATTGGCGGTGGCAATGTAAAACCGGCATTCATTCCGCAAAAGATCCAATCACCCAGCGAAGCTTAAATGAGGAGCGAAAAAATGAAAATAATTACGATTATTCCCTTAGCCTTCTTGATTATGGCCGGTTGCAGTCCGCTTTATTACGGAGCAATGGAAAAAATAGGAATCCATAAACGGGAAATTCTAGCCGACCGGGTGGTAGAGGCGCGCGATTCCCAGAAGGAAGCCAAAGAGCAGTTTCAATCCGCTCTGGAGGAATTCAAAAGCGTGGTCGAAGTTGAAGAGGGCGATCTCGCCAAGGAATACAAGAAACTGAAAGCGACCCTTGAGAAAAGCGAACAACGGGCGGAAGAGGTTCGCGAACGGATTGGCGCGGTCGAGGACGTCTCGGGATCGCTTTTCGCGGAATGGCGTGCCGAGATCAAGCGGTATAACAGCGATAAGCTGCGCCGAGCCAGCGAGAAAAAATATGAAATGACCAGGGATAAATACGATGAACTGATCGAGGCGATGAAAAAGGCCGAGAACCGTCTGGAACCGGTATTGGTCCCTTTACGAGATCAGGTGCTCTATATGAAGCATAATCTTAACGCCAGGGCCGTCGCAGGGTTGAGCGCCGAACTTGAGGGAGTGCGGGCCGATGTCGATAAACTGGTCGAGGATATGGAAAAGGCGATCGCGGAAGCCGACGCCTTTATCAAGACCCTTGGGGAGGAGTAATCCCTAACCTGTTATCCGTTAGCCAGGATCTTTCTCTGTCAGGGGGTCGGCGAGTTCCCGGGGCATATTAGCATCTTGTAAAGTAAATGATAGTAATTTGCTGGATGATTGGATCGAGAAGGGCAGGGTGCGCTCCGCCCACCAATACAACTGCTAATCGTCATCGACGTTTCCCTATTTGTTCCCTGATTATTCCGTAATTTCACAAAATTTCGCTATGATTTTCAGCGCGCCTTTATTACAATTAACTACTTAACCTTTTGATATTGCAAATTAAATCATTCGATGAGACTCGCTGAATGCTCCGAAAACTCGACTTGCAAATGCGCCGGTTCGCAGCCCCTGCCCGGAACCTATCCTTTCAAGAGCCAAGCATGAACTTGAGAAAATCGGGGGTGATCGCTGCCATCGCCTTTTTGATGCTGCTGCCGTCCCTTGCCGCCGCCCACGGGATTTCGGAGGGCGACAAGGTGGCGATGCTGGGCGGCGGCTTGTTCCGCTACCTCTGGCTCGGCGCCAGTCATATGCTTACCGGCTATGACCACCTGCTTTTCCTCTTCGGGGTCATCTTCTTTCTCACCGGCTTCCGGGACATCCTGAAATACATCACCGCCTTCACTATAGGACATAGCCTCACCCTCGTTGCCGCCACCCTCCTGGGGGTCTCGGTCAACTACTACCTCATCGACGCCGCCATCGCCCTGAGCGTCTGCTACAAGGGGTTCGAAAATCTGGGCGGCTTTCGCGCCTATCTGGGCCGGCAGTCTCCCAACCTGCTCTGGGTGATCTTCGGCTTCGGCCTGATCCACGGCTTCGGGCTGTCCACCCGGCTTCAGCAACTTCCCCTCGGGGACGAGGGGCTGCTCTCGCGCATCTTTTCCTTCAACGTCGGCGTCGAGCTCGGCCAGGTGGCCGCCCTGGCGGTTATGCTGCTCATTATCTCCGGCTGGCGCCGGACCGGCTCCTTCAACCGCTTCGCCACGGCCTCCAATCGCGGGCTGGTGGCAGCCGGCGTCCTGTTGTTCCTGGTGCAGATGCACGGCTTCGGCCACACGACCGACCTGAATCTCTTCGGCTTCGGTTCCACGGCCGGGTCCGGCGGGATGCCGTACTCAGGACGGGGACCGAATATGGCCCAGGCCGTGGAATCGGACCATTTGCGGGAAGCCCTCGACGGCTATGACCAAGCTTTCCGGGCCAGGGATGTCGATGCGCTGTGGCAGATCTTTGCTAAGGATATGGTGCTCTACGAGCAGGGGAGCCAGAACGTGGGTCGGGAGGAGGCCCTCCTCAAGCACCTCGGACCCGACCTCCAGGCCTTCCAGCAGATGGAGGCGAATTTCACCGATGCCCGGATTCTCGAGTCAGGCGATACCGCCATCGTCACCCGCCGGTTGGCGGTCAAGGGCATCCTGCCGGACCGCTATTTCCTGGCCCAGGGTCATGAGACGCAGGGGTGGGCGCTGAGAGACGGCAAGTGGCGGCTGGTTCATCTGCACTGGTCGTTTCCTTCGGGGTGATGCCGTATCGGAGAGGCTAAAGAATGGGATTGCCAGTCAAGAAAAAGGGGTCAAGCCATCTTTGGCATGGGGTTAAAAGCAAGATGGAGCGGGGCAATAACTTGCAGAAAGCGATAGACAGAACTGAAAAGAAATTAAACAAAAGCCAGAGGCGGATTTGAACCCTTCCTTTTTATTTAACTAGTCTTTTCAATAGGATATCTTCAACGTTTTGGCGTGAGTCTATTACTGCCAATACGTAAACTCTCTTGCCGGAAATTCGGTATACGATTTTCCATGGTGCCGATATTAGTTCTCGATAAAGAAATATACCCTGGTCTTGCAGTTCCGGGACTATGCGTCCCCTTTCTGGAAAATGGGTGAGACTCGATGCGGTTTCCTTGATTCTCTCAAAAATATTTCTAGCATTTGCCGGACTATCCTCTGCGATATACAGAATTATGTTTTTCAGGTCTTCTTCGGCGATTCCTACCCAGTGAACTTTAAATGGCGGGCTCATTTTTCTTTTTTCGCCAACATTTTGTCGATGTCTTTGAAAAGTTTATCCTGAGTTTTGGTGTTCCCCTGTTTAAGGTCTTCTTCACCCTGTGAAATGAGTTTTAACAGTCCAATCGCTTTCCGCATGTTGTCATAACTTTCAGGGTCTTGCAGAACTCCTCTTGGTTCTCCATTCTGCGTAATAACAATAGGGCGATGAGTTTCGTTAATTTGTTTTAAAATGTCTGCTGCGTGGGATTTAAGAAATGAGACGGGCTTGATATCCGATGATATATTCATGATGACACCTCCTGTCTTAATAAGGTACTACATTAAGACTATATGTCAATGCGTGTAATTTTGATTTTGACACAACTATTGCCTTTTTCGGTCCAGGCTTTTGCCTTCTGAGTAAGACTCTGCCAGCCCAGCCCTTGATTTAATAACGTTCTCCGCCTGGATCTTACTTTGTAACCAGGTAGTTGCCGATTGCCAGGTGTTTTAATCCGGATTTAGTGAACACTTCGAGCGCCTCGCAGGGTTTGCAGACGATAGGGTAGCCGTGCAGATTAAATGATGTATTAAGGACAACACCGGTCCCGCTTAACTCCTTGAAATATTTGATGAGCCGGTAGTAATCCGGATTCCATTTCTCATAGACCACCTGCGGTCTCAGGGTGCGGTCATAGGGGTGGCTGGCCGCATAGATTTTATCGTGGGAAATAGCGCTGTCGAAACTCAAAATCATATAAGGGGCGGGGATTTTTTTAGGGTTGACCAGCACATTTTCAGCCTCATCTTCAATTACCGAAGGCGCAAAAGGCATCCAGAAATCCCGGTTTTTGATCATGTCGTTAATGACCCGGATCGTATCCCGGTTCGCCGGGTCCGCCAGAATCGAACGATTCCCCATCGCCCGGGCTCCGAACTCCATCCTGCCCTTGAAACGTGCCAGAACCTCTCCCTTGAAAAGAATCTGGGCGGCTTCTTTCTCGATATCATCGCAATATTTATAATTCACCCCGGTGGTATCCAGAACGGTTTTGATCACGTCGTCGGAGAACTCCGGTCCGCAGTATAAATTTTCAAGGGGGGCAAGGGAGACGGGTTCATCATGATCCACACATTGTTCGGCATAGGTTTGATAAACGGCGCCCATGCTGTTGGTGGGGTCTCCGCAGCTGGGAAAGATAAAAAGGGACTCGAGCTCGGGAATTTCCATGATCCGCTTGTTGGCTTTCACGTTCATGAAAACTCCTCCGCTCAGGGCCACTTTCCTTATGCCCGTCGCCTGGACGCAGTTTCTGACCCAGGTCGCGATGAAATCCTCGGTGAAATCCTGGATGGCCCGGCAGACTATATCAAAGCGCTGCAACTCCAGCATATTTTTGATGAATCGGTAACTGTATTGAAAAGGCGGGCAGTTAACCGTGCGCTTCCAGGTGATGCCTCTGGATGCCTTATCAAAAGCGATAAGCGAGTCGAAGCGCTTCTTCAGGGACTCCGATCGTGAAGCCGACCCATAAGGAGACATGCCCATGAGCTTGTACTCATGCTCTTCCGGAACCATCCCCAGAATAAAAGTGATCATCGAGTAGAGGTAGCCGATTGATTCGGATACGGGGACTTCAACGAGTTTGCGCAATCTGCCCGCCTCGCCGATCGAGACGGTGGCGCAGAGTCCGTCGCCCCCGCCATCGTTAGTCAGCACCAGGACTTTTTCGTCATTCCACCAGGGACAACCAAAATAGGCGGCCGCGGCATGACAGAGATGATGATCCAGTAAGCTGATTTTCTCTTTTTTGAAACCGGCCTCAACTGCGAACGATAAGCGTTCCCTGGTTCTTTTTTTCACGGTAAGGTCGTATAAAGGGGTCTGCTTTGCCAGGCGGCGCATATAGGTCGGGAAACCACTTGATTCCCTAAACTCCATCATCAGGGTGTCGCGGTTTTTGTAGGCGGGAATATGTTTGCTGCTGAAGACGAACTTATCGATATCCTCGGGACCATTGCCGGTGTAATTCAAGAGGAAGCGGATGGCTTGCCCGGGAAAGGCCGAATGGTTTTTGATCCTGGTCAGCCGCTCTTCTTCAAGCGCGAAAACGATTCTGTCATCTTCAAGCAAAGTCGCCGCAGCATTATGTCCGTCATGGATGCCGATTATTTTCATAAAGATCTGTTTTGTTTTGGTTGGTTTGTTAGGGGGCAATGACCATCAGGCATCGCGCTTGCGCCGCGCCCGGCGGCTATCTCTGATGGTATCATTCATTGTAATTTTTTTAATAGCAATTTTTGTTAATAAGCGTCCCGGAAGAATTTTCACCCGCTTCCGTCTCAAGGGAATCCCACCAGTTTCTTGCGTTCCTCATCCCACAATTTTAGCCGTATACCCGAGAGGCTCGTTGTGATTGTTAACGGAAGCTTGTCCCTGAGGGCCGGAATCGCTTAGCAGCATTGTTTGAGATGGTAATTAGGAATGCGGGGGTTGAGATGATGGACGTGGTGATAGCCGATGTTCCCCGAGAACCAACGCAGGACCGTCGGCATGTAGAATGAACTTCCCTCCATGGCGGCGCGCAGGGGGATCCAGTCCTGTCTCCGCGCCCAATATCCGCCACTCGTAAAAGCTGATTTATTCAGGGGCGAAGTGACGAAGCAATCCAGCATTTTAAATTAGCATATGTTTCCGGATTACTTTGCCTGATTCGCAATGATTTAATCTTTGATTTTTTGACAGTTTGACTCCCTGAAAAAACTGTGAATAGAATGGAATTAAGAGGGGTTAATTTTATCCGGGAAAATTCAAAGGAGGTTAACAAAAGAGAGTAACCCCCGGAATCAGACTAAGATTAATCAGAAAATGGAGGGAGAAATGAAGTTATGCAAATTTTTGCCGGCGCTGCTGGCGATATTCTTTTTTGCCTCTCTATCGGTGGCGGCCGAAGACACGGCGAAGGAGGTAAATACAATCGATGAACTGGTCGCCATGTATGATGACTCCGGATGTGCCGAGTGTCATCAGGAAATTTATGATGAGTGGAAGAAATCGTGGCATGCCAAGGCCATCGTCTCGTCGCTCAAGGGAATGCGGAATTTTGTTGCCGTGGGGCTGGCCCAGGAGTGGAGCAAGCCGGTGACCAAGGCTCAGATTTTAAAGTGTGTTGACTGTCATGCCCCGGCCGTTAATTTTGCCTCGGAAGAGTTGGCGAAGGAGATAGCCGGGATGATCGTTACCGCTTTTGAAAAGGAGGGGACCAAGGCCGGCGATGAGGCGAAAGCCGAGCTCGCCAAGCTCAATGTCGGCTGTCTCTCCTGCCATAACATCAAGGCCACCAGTGTCTCCAGAGGCCTGCGCGGCGATCCCGTCAAGGATGCAGTGTATGGTCCTCACGGCAATGACAGCGAAGGGCATTCGACCATTCAGAGCAAAACCCTTACCCGTTCGGTCTTTTGCATGCAATGCCATGGTATCTACTATGCCCCGGACGGTGAAATGATCCAATGCAACACCCTTTCAGGGAGCTATGCGAATGCTTATTTAAATCTGGGAGGATCCCAGACCTGTCAGGATTGCCATATGAAAAAAGGCCATTTCTTTCCCGGAGGCCATGATCTAGAAACGGTCAAGGAAGGATTGGGCCTCAAGGTCGAGGTTACCTCGTATCAGCATCTGCCCGGACAGATACCGGGGGTGAAAAACGAGGCAGCCTGGGTGCCGAGTGCCGTGGTTGATGTTTTTGTTAAGAACAAGGCGGGACATCGAATTCCGGACGGCTGACTGTGGTCTGGCAAAGTGGTCCTGGATGTGACCGCAACGGATGACAATGGCAAGGAACTCTTCAAAGACAGCAAAACCTGGTTTCAAATCGGTGTCGACACGGATCGCTTCATGCGTTACGGGGCGTGGCAGATCAAGGAATTTATCGATTTTACCCTGCCCCCATTGACGACCCAGTCAAAGCAGTATCTGATGCATTTCAATACCGATACCGAAGAGGTCAATATCGAGGTGAAACTGTGGTATTATATCAGCGGCTCCAGTGGAGAGGTGGTTTACAGCTTTGCTGAGACCCTCAAATACGAGCTGGATTGATGGCGTCGCAAAAAGTCCGATCTACTGCGTCGTGGCGCCTTTTTGCTCCTTCGGCATACCACGTGTATGGCCTCAGTCGCAAAAATACACCACTCCTTGTTTATCGAACTTTTTGCTAGACCGACAATCTTGATGACCGCGCAAAAAGTCAAAAAAGCTGTCATTTCGAACGAATGTGAGAAATCTTGTCGTTACTCCCACAGGGCATAAGTTTCGTTTGCACCCTAAAGGGCATTAAAAAGCAGACAAGCTGCTCAACTAAGCTTTAACCCATAGAACTGTCAAGATTTCTCCCGTTGGTCGAAATGACATTATGGGCCTTTTTGGCCCGCAAAATATCTTCGCAATCTCGCGAAAATTTAGGGTTTGCGGGCTAATAGTTGAAAATACTGGATTGCTTCGGCGCTATGCTCCCTGCAAAGGCGTCAGGAAAATCAGTTTTGTAAACACCACGATCTTAGGAGTAGATCAAAAAAAAGCCCTGGCTGCTGCCGGGGCTTTTCAATGTTCGCAAAAAGTATTCAATCAATCCGGATTAATCGACAAAGGCGATGTCGACCGAAGGACGCATGGGGGGAGTGAATGTATATTAAGGAAAATCTAAATGGATTGCTCCTCGGCCAGTTGCCAGAAGGCTTTAACGCTGGCTCGTTGCAGATTTTTCTTTGTCGAACAAAGACCGACGACATACGGTTCGAGCTTTGGTGAATTATCGAGAATTACCACCTTGTCTCGAAAAGGACTACGTTCAAGAACAAGTTGCGGCACAATCCCTATGCCGCAACCGAGGGTGACCATCGGTATAATCGCCTCATTGCCCGAGACCTCGGAAGTTATATTCGGGGTAACTCGATATTTCTTCATCCATTTATCCAGCCTCCTTCGAGACAGACCGGTTTGGGGAAGTACCAATGGCGCCCGGTTAAGATCAAGTTGACCGGACAGGGTCGTCGGGGGCGAACCATCCAATTGTTTCGGGGCGATGAATACCAGGGGAGTAGTGGTGATTGGCAGAAATTCGATCCTGGACCGGTTCCGATCGGGTAAGGCCGCAACAGCCAGATCAATTTCACCGGTCTGCACTTGCCGAACCGATTGCTCGGCGGCCCCGGTTTGCAGTTCCAGTTGCACCTCGGGATAGGTACTTCGATAAGATTCCAGTAAATGGGGCAGCAAACTATAGACTGCGGTGATCGAGGCATATATCGACAGACTGCCCGCCACCGATTGCCCGTCTTTGATTGCAGCCCGAAAGCTCTGCCACTCCTGAATGGTTTGGCGCGCGTAAATTCGGAACCGTTCTCCTGCCGCTGAAAGAGCGACGGTTCTGTTGTCACGCAAAAAAAGGCTCTGCTCGACTTGCTCTTCCAGTCTCTGAATGGTTCTGGTCAAGGCCGAAGGACTCATATTACAGGCCTGGCTCGCCTTGCCAAAATGGAGCAGGTCTGCCAGGGTCAGAAATATTTCAAGCTCACGGATATCCATACGCTCTGTTTCTGTAAGGTTGAATAGTTTAAATGATATTAATGTTGCGAAATCAGCAATGCAGCGTACCGTATAAATCAATTTACGCAACACAAAAAACAACGTAAGTTTGGCGAATTAATAATTTCTAATTAATTATCTCTTTTTCAAAACATAAATATCAGGAGAAAATCATGTCCGAAAACTATTTCAACTCGCTGCCCTTCGCTCGTAAGCTCCAGGAACTTGGCTCCTGCCGGTTCATGGAAGCCGACGAATTCACCAATGGTTGCGATTACGCCAAAGGTAAAAAGATTGTCATTGTCGGATGCGGAGCCCAGGGTCTCAATCAGGGGCTTAACATGCGCGACAGCGGCCTCGACGTTTCCTACACCTTACGTGAGGCCGCAATCGCCGAAAAACGCGAGTCGTTCAAGAACGCTACCGAAAACGGTTTCACCATAGGTACTTACGAGGAACTACTGCCAACCGCGGATATCGTTATGAACCTGGCCCCGGACAAACAACACAGCAATGTTGTTGAAACGGTTGTGCCGATGATGAAGCAGGGCGCAACCTTCTCTTACGCGCACGGTTTCAATATTGTTGAAGAGGGCGTCAAGATCCGTTCCGACCTGACGGTTATCATGGTTGCCCCCAAATGTCCCGGTTCCGAAGTTCGGGCCGAGTACGTTCGTGGTTTCGGGGTTCCCACCCTGATTGCCGTCCACGGTGAAAACGATCCCAATGGCGACGGCCTGGAGGTCGCCAAGGCGCTTTGTTCCGCCCAGGGCGGTGACCGGGCCGGGGTTCTCGAGTCTTCTTTCGTGGCCGAGGTCAAGTCCGATCTGATGGGCGAACAAACCATTCTCTGCGGCATGCTGCAGGCCGGCGCTCTGCTCTGCTTCGACAAGATGACCAAAAACGGTATCGACGCTCCCTATGCGGTAAAACTGATCCAGTACGGCTGGGAGACCATCACCGAGGCGCTCAAGCACGGCGGCATCACCAATATGATGGATCGTCTCACCAATCCGGCCAAGCTGGTAGCATACGATCTGGCCGAGGAACTCAAGGATATTATGCGGCCCTTGTTCGAAAAACACATGGAAGATATCCTTTCCGGAGATTTCTCCAAAACCATGATGGAAGATTGGGCCAACGACGATAAAAATTTACTCACCTGGCGTGAGGAAACCGGCCGGACCGAGTTCGAAAAGACCGAAGCCGCCGGCGAGATAACCGAGCAGGAATACTTCGACAAGGCCATCCTGATGGTTGCCATGGTCAAGGCCGGGGTCGAGCTTGCTTTCGAGACCATGGTCCTGTCCGGAATCGAGCCGGAATCAGCCTATTACGAGTCGCTCCACGAGACTCCGCTTATTGCCAATACTATCGCCCGCAAAAAGCTCTATGAAATGAATCGGGTTATTTCCGATACGGCCGAATATGGCTGTTACCTCTTTGCCCACGCCTGTGTCCCGCTGTTGCAGGATTTCATGGGTGCGGTCGATACCGATGTAATCGGCAAAGGCTTGGCGGTGAAAGACAACTCCGTCGACAACCGGACCCTGGTCCAAGTTAACGCCGAGATCCGCGACCATCTGATCGAAGAGGTAGGCCAGGAGTTGCGTGCCGCCATGAGCGGGATGCAGGCAATAGCTTCCGCCTGATCTTTATCCATATAGCCGCAAACGAAAAGACCCTGCCATTGGCGGGGTCTTCTCGTTTCTTCTTCGTTTGTATGGACAGCTGGAAAGAAATCACCCGTGGTCCCGGCACCATTCCTCTTTGATTCTCTCAATCTCTTCCTGGTAGGGTTCAACCGGGCTTTCATGTCCGCACACCGTGCAGACCACCGTGGCGTTGTGTCAGCGGCCCCGGAGGAGGGCGGTTCCCCCGCAGAACAAACAGGTCAGCTCAAGGTCTTCGGTAGATTCCGGTTTCTTCATTGTAAGCACTCAGATAAAAACAGAAATTTTGCAGATATATGAAGAACAATATCCAATCAAAACTACAGCCTTATAAACCTATGATAAACGGTAGGAACTGAACCGCTACGCGGAAAAAACCCAGGCATATCGTCCTTTAGTTGCCCCCAACAGGTACAAGACAAATCATGACTTAAAAATCATTCAATCCCAAGTATCTTTTTGGTTCAATGAGAATTCGTAATATGATCCGA
>JAGXFP010000034.1 GCA_024637225.1 Desulfobacterales bacterium | reverse complement strand
TTGCCTCCGTCAGGGCGGCCAAAGCAACCTTGGCCTTAAATTTTGCGCTGTGACTTGTTCGGTTTTGCGACATGAACCTTCTCCTTATTTGAGTTCGGTTCATTGCTTACACTCCTGTCTCAAAAACCGCTACCACTTCACTGATTTTTTCTCTTATGTCGGGAGAAAGACCTTTTGATTCAAGATTTCTCTTTATTTCTATTAAGTTTATCGACATGATTCCTCTTTATATTTGAGAGCACAACGCTATAATCACCAGCGGCCCACCGAAGCAGACCGAAGGCCGCTCAATGTCATGCCGTCTGCGTGAATTTAATTGTTAGTTGTGGAGGATATTAGAATGACAATAGCAAGAAAAATGACGATTACCGACGCCTGCCGGAGCACAGGGAGTCCAAATAGCACCCTGATCGATGGGGCTCTGCGGGAACTGCACAAGGAAGCAATGGAGATACTCGGCGGGTGGCCCCCAGGGAGCGGCATGAAACTGAGCTTTGTCCTCGAAATTGAAAAGCCGCCCGCAAAAGGAAACTAACAAGTTATTCAACAGATCTGTGTATCACCCCAAATGGGAGAAAACACGAAAAGATCCCTGTTCTTTTTGAATTTGCTTCAGATGCTCCTTTTTTTTGTAACCTTTATATATTACGAATAATTATCCTTGACAAGCCATTTTTCACAGAGTAACGCTTTTCTCTATAACATCCGGAATCGCATGAAAACCATTTGGCGAGGTCTATCCCATGTTCACCATCTCCAAAGCATTACAGACCCGTTTCGATGCGAAAATGAGGGAAAGCGATGTGCCGGAGAAACTTCACGCCCATTACCGGAAATGGCTGCGCTATTACCGGGATTTCTGCCTGAAATATGACGCCCCTGCCGACCGGCGGGAAAGCCTGCCGCTTTTTCTGAAAAAACTGGCGGAAAAGAAACAGGTTGACTGGCAACAAAAGCAGGCCGAGGAAGCCGTTTCGCTGTTCCATGAACTTCTCGGGCCGGCCGAGCCCAGCGCCGCTTCCGACGCCAATCGGCCCGATCAAGAAAAAAAGTCCGACATGACGCAACCGGTAAAGCCGTCCTCGGACAGCCCTTCGCCCACCGGTCTCGGCGCTCCGGCGGAGCTGTCGCAACCGGCAACCCCGCCGCAAACGGCGGCGCCGGCCGAAAAGTACCTCTCCAAGGCGTTGCCGACCGGGGCTTCCTGGCAGGCGGAATTCGCCAGGCTGGCCGATGAAATCAAGGTCCGTCATTATTCTCCGAGAACCCTGCAAACCTACCGCCATTGGGTCCGGGGTTTTCAGGCCTTCGTTCGCAGCCGGCCGCCGGAATCCCTCACCACGACTGATGTCAAGGAGTACCTGACCTGGCTGGCCGTGAAGAAGAAGGTTTCGGCCTCGACCCAGAACCAGGCTTTCAATTCCCTGCTCTTTTTCTTCCGCCATGCCCTGGGCCGGGAATTCGGCAAGGTCGACGGGGTGGTCAGGGCGAAGCGGCGGCTGCGCATTCCCACCGTGCTGAGCCGGGAGGAAATCGAGGTCGTCCTGGCGCACCTGGCGCCGCCTTATGATCTGGTGGTGAAAATGCTTTACGGCTGCGGGTTGCGGATTACCGAATGTCTGGAATTGCGGGTGCAGTGCCTGGATTTCGACACCGGCATGGTCACGGTGATCGGCAAGGGGAAAAAGGTCAGGACCGTGCCCCTGCCCAAGGCGGTGCTGCCGGAACTGCGGACCCATCTCGAAACCCTGAGAGACCTGCATAAACGTGATCTGGCCCGCACCCGCAAGTATGGCGGGGTGTTTCTGGATAACGCCCTGGAGAGGAAATATCCCAAGGCCCCCAAGGAATTCCCCTGGCAGTGGCTTTTCCCGGCCATCGACCTGACCCGGGTGGTGAAGACCGGGGAATACCGGCGCTACCATCTGCATCAGACCCAGGTGCAGAAGGCGCTCCGGGCGGCGGTGAGCGAGGCCCGGCTTACCAGGCGGGCTTCGGCCCATACCTTCCGGCACTCCTATGCCAGCCACCTGCTTGCCGCCAATTACGACATCCGCACCATCCAGGAATTATTGGGCCACAGCGACGTCAAGACCACCATGATCTACACCCATACCATTAAGAGTACGACCCTCAAGGAAAAGAAAAGCCCGCTTGATTTCTGACCAGCCGCCCGGCCCGGCTGACATCTCGAGCTCGTGGAGGGGTTTCGCCTGCCGATATTGCTTTTCGATTTTTATAGCCCTGGTAAAAAAAAACACCAATGGTGTGTTTGTCGTTTCGCATTGGTAGGGACGGAGCCCACCCTGTCTGGCTGTTCAACTTTGTGAAGCCACTTCCATGTCAATCTGGTTGCTTATCTTTACCGCGAAGCTTTCTTTTTTCTTTGGCACGGCGATAGGAGAAAATCGCCAGCAGGAAGAACAGGGCGGGGAGGAGATATTGGAAGATTGCTGCCGCCTTTTTCCAGACCAGCCGGTGGGTATATAGGGCGACCTCTTCCGGGGTCTGAGCGGGCAATGGAAATTCCCTTGCCGCCAAAGCATGCAGGATGAGATAGACAACCACCCCCAACCCGACATGCCACGGCCATGGGATCGCCTGGAGAAAGACTCCGAATCCCTGTTCAGTTCTATTCTTTTTGCCCATTGATTTCACCCGAATACCGGAGATCTTACTTGATTCTCTTGCACCATTCCTCTTGGCGTGGCCATGCGGTGGGTGGGGCGCATCCTACCACCATAATGGCCCGGGAATGTTGTGTTTTGGGAGATGCAGGGAAAACACCTGCCGGATTTTATTATCTTTTATGCGGTTTTGTATTGATGCACTTCGTCCATTAGCTTGTCTTCAAGCTTATCTTCTGCTTTTTCCAGCTCATATCTGCTTTGAAGGTTCATCCAGAAGTGAGGCGACATGTTGAAGAAAACCCCCAAGCGTAATGCGGTATCTGCGGTGACAGCCCTTTTTTCGTGAACGATTTCATTGATTCTTCTTGGGGGCACGGAAGTGTCCTTGGCTAAACGGTATTGCGTGATACCCATTGGCTCCAGGAATTCTTCGAGGAGGATCTTGCCGGGATGTATGGGGGGTAGTGATTTTGTTTTCATTTTTCACCTCATTCGTTCTCAATGATAGTCAACAATTTCTACATTGAAAGTGTTGCCGTTTTTCCATTCAAAACAGATACGCCATTGGTTGTTGATTCTGATGCTGTGTTGGCCTTTTCTGTCGTCTTTTAACTCTTCGAGTCTATTTCCCGGCGGAACCCTCAAGTCGTTTACCGAGGTTGCCGCATCCAGGATGATCAATTTTATTCTGGCGCTTTCTTGAATTTCCGCCGGCAGTTTTTTTGAGAATTTTCTGGCGAAGATTTTTTGGGTTTCTTTACACCGGAATGACTTGATCATAAATAGATAATAACACCTCGCAGTAATAATGCAAAGCGTTATGCTTTTTTATGCTTAGCAAGTTGTGGGGGAGTGCGGCCCGGTTTCGGGGCGTTGGTCGGGGCAGGGAATTAAATTTTAAAGTGGCTCTATAGAATACTCGCTCACGCGATTGAAGAGGTTCTTTATATGCGTCATATGTCATTTCGACCGCGGGGAGAAATCTTTTGTTTTAGGTGCGATAAGATTTCTCACGTTCGTTCGAAATGACAGAAATCTGTATTGTATGGGAACCACACCAGCTGAGTTTCATTAAGAACCACTAATTTTGATGAGTTCGCAAGAAGTCGAAAAAAGCTGTTATTTCGAACGCATGTGAGAAATCTTGTTCTTTAACCAATTGGAACTATTAAGATTTCTCTCGTTGGTCGAAATGACATCAAGGCAATCCCGATTTTTTGCGACGCCATCAATTTTTAAAAAAAACAAAAAAAGACTTGAAAACGACTTTCAGTTTCGTTATTTTGTTTCTCATGGTTACGATCAAAGTGACAGGCAGTCATGCTTGACCGGTTCGAGAAGTTTCTTAACGAGCGGGGCTTGCGGCTTACCACGCAGAGGCAGCTCGTGGTCCGGACCTTTCTGGATCAGGAGGAGCATCTCAGTGCCGAGGAGTTGTATCTGCTGGTCAAGAAGAAGGCGCCGGAAATCGGCTACACCACGGTCTACCGGACCCTGAAACTGCTGGCTGAGGCGGATCTCGCCCATGCCCGGAATTTTCAGGACGGCTTCGCCCGCTTCGAGCCGGCTCACTATATGGGGCACCACGATCACCTGATCTGCCGGAAGTGCGGCAGCATAACCGAGTTCACCAATGAGCATATCGAGGTGATGCAGGAGAAGGTGGCCAGGGAGCACGGTTTCAAGATAACCGATCATACTTTGGATATTTATGGGGTGTGCCGTGAGTGCCGGTAGGGGTAAAACTTCAGCATTCCCGCATCTTCGGACCATCGACCGGGCTTGCGGACAAGAGGTACGCGGTGCCGGTCCGCATGTCCAAATCCGCAGCACTGCTGAACGATTAGAGTCCGGCGGTTTTAAATACTTTAGCGACCGTCCCGTGGACTGGTATCAATAGGGCGGCCATTTTTTTTGTCGAACAAATGAAAATGATTTTCATTTTCTGAACACGGAGGAAGGTAAAATGTGTCTGACTGATATTAAAAGAGGGGAGACGGTATCCCTGGTAAGAATCGACGACGAGGAGACCCGGACCCATTTCATCCGTTTCGGGATCTGCGAGGGGAGCAGGATCAGGTGCCTGGAGAAGATTCCCTTCGGGCCGTTCATGCTCAGCCATAACAATCAGGAAATCGCCATCGGCCGCGAGGCGGCCCGGTCGATCATTGTTGAGAAAGGAGGTTTGCAATGAGCATGAATTGTCATCATCACGGCAGCAGCGGCGACGTGGAACTGGGCGAGGGCGGCAAGAAGATCGTCCTGGTCGGCAATCCCAATGTCGGCAAGTCGGTTTTCTTCAACTATCTGACCGGCATCTATGTCGATGTCTCCAATTATCCCGGCACCACTATCGAGATCGCTCGGGGCAACTGGCACGGTCATCAGATCATGGACACCCCCGGAATCTACGGGGTTTCCTCCTTTAACGACGAGGAGAGGGTGGCTCGGGACATTATCCTCGAGGCCGACCTGGTCCTGAATATCGTCGACGGGACCCATCTGGAACGCGATCTCTTCCTTACCCAGCAGCTGATCGACATGGGCAAGCCGGTGGTGGTCGCCCTTAATTTCTCCGACGAAATGGAACGCTCCGGGCTGAAGATCGACGTGGACCTGCTCCACGACCTTCTGGGAGTCGAGGTGATTCCCACCGCGGCGATCAACGGCACCGGGCTCGAACTGGTGGCCGCCAAGCTGAATGAAGCGCGGCCGGGACGGGTGTTCCCCGATCTGCAAAAGGAGGTGGAGACCCGGCTCAGCAAGGTCGGCTCCCCCGCCGAAGCGCTTCTGGTCATGGAGGGCGATTCCTTCGTCGCCGAGCGGCACGGCCTGGCGCCGGAGAACCTCCGGGACGAGATCTACCGGCAGCGGCGCAACCGGGTAAATGACGTTATCGGCCATGTGCTGACCTCCGACCACCGGCGCCACTCTGTCCGACAGATTATGGGGAGGCTGGCGGTAAATCCCCTGACCGGGGTGCCGATCCTGGCCGTGGTCCTCTACGCGGTCTACAAGGTGATCGGGGTCTGGGTGGCCGGTGATATCGTCGGAATCACCGAGGAGGCGATCATGCAGGGCCATTACGAGCCCTGGGTCAGAGGGGTGGTCGGCGGCCTGGTCAATGCCGATTCCGCCCTGGGCCGGATCCTGATCGGCGAGTTCGGCCTTTTGACCATGACGGTTACCTATCTGCTCGGTCTGCTTCTCCCCTTGGTTCTGGGTTTCTACGTGATTCTCTCGATCATGGAAGACAGCGGCTACCTGCCCCGGCTCGCCACCCTGGTCGACCGGCTGATGACCGGTCTCGGCCTGAACGGCCGGGCGATAATCCCCCTGATCCTCGGTTTCGGCTGCGTCCAGCTCGGCACCATTACCACCCGGCTCCTCGGCTCCAAGCGGGAAAAATCGATCGCCACCGTGCTCCTGAACTTCGCGGTGCCCTGTTCAGCCCAGCTCGGGGTGATCGCCGGGATGCTCGCCGCTTTGGGCGGCAAGATGACCCTGCTTTATGCCTCGATCATCTTTATCGTCCTGGCGGTAGTCGGCACCCTCTTAAACAAGACCCTTGCCGGCAAGTCCACCTCCCTGCTGATCGACCTGCCGCCGATGCGGCTGCCGAGGATCGAGAACGTCACCCGGAAGACCGTGACCCGCTCCTTCTTTTTCATGAAGGAGGCCTACCCCTGGTTCTTCCTGGGCTCCTTTATCGTCGCGGTCCTCCAGGTCACCGGCGGCTTGGCGGTCTGGCAGCGGCTCCTGGAGCCGATCACTACCGGCTGGCTGCAGATCCCCAAGGAGGCGGCCACCGCTTTCGTCATGGGTCTGGTAAGACGTGATTTCGGCGCGGCCGGGCTGACCGATCTGGCCATGGAACCCTTGCAGGTGGTGACCTCGCTGGTGGTGATCACCCTGTTCGTGCCCTGCATCGCTTCCCTGATGATCCTCTTCAAGGAACGGGGCACCAAGGAGGCCTTGCTGGTCTGGGGCGGTTCCTGGGCGGTCGCCTTCCTGGTCGGCGGTATCTTTTCGCAGATAATGATCTAAAGCAGGAATATTTGCGAGCCGGAGGGCAACCGGCATACCCCAAGTATGACCGGGTGTCCTCTCCCTTGCATTCTCGGCAACCTGGACTCGTAACTGAAACTGACCGAATAATCCGAAGCATTTGTGCATGAGGAGATATGACTTATGACCTTTCTTGGCATAAAAATAAAGGGTGGGAATGGGCGGAAGGTATCCCGGCACGGTGAGGCCGAACGGCGCAATTGTCCGGAATGCGGCTGCGTCCTCGACCGGCCCCACGCCCTGATCTGTTCGCGCTGCATGGCCGAGATCCCCTGGGCCTCGGGGTGCAGCGGCTGCGGAAAGTGCCAGCGGCGGAGTTGAGCGCCGCTTCGGATCAATGATTTATGGCTATGAATCAGACTCCAATTGCTTGCCGCCGTCATGGAGATTCAAATCATCTAGTGGCTCTATATGAAACTCAGCTTCAACTTCTGGATTCCCGCTAACAACGTGCGGGAATGACGGCCCCGGCATATTAAATGTCATTCCGGCATGTTGTAAGCCGGAATCCAGTACCCATCAACGGAGCACCGGAAAAAATTGATCCCGCCGCCTTTTAGGGCGCCCGGTAGAGGATTAAGGACTAAATCATAACCACCTGGAATGTTTCCAGAGGGGGCGGCCGGATTGACTTCGGCCGCCCCTTTTTTGTTCTTCTTCTAAAGCTGATGAGTTCGCAAAAAATGATTTTGCTACGTCATTGCGAGGAGCAAAGCGACGAAGCAATCCAGTATTTCAGATAGTTACATCTTTCTGGATTGCTTCGCTACGCTCGCAATGACTTGATTTGCAACTTTTTGCGAGATCATCAAAGCTGATAAATCGTTTTCAAAAACTCTACGTCTAATTGTATGATTAATAAGGATTTGGGATAAACCATTGCTGTGAAAGGTGCTTGGGATGAAAGCTGAAACGGGGTTTGTAATTGCAACGATGCTCTTTTTGCTGGTGTTTTTCGCCGCTGAAGCTTCCGGGCAGGTGATCGGCGGCCGGGGGGGCGGCTGGGGCATGGAAGGCTCCTATGGCAGGATGTACGATCCGGCCACCGTGGAAACGATCAGCGGCGAGGTGGTTGATGTCGGGCAAGTCATCCCGAGAAAGGGAATGTCCCGGGGTTTCCATCTCGGCCTCCGGGGAGTGGACGGCAAAATGATTTCCGTACACCTCGGTCCGGCCTGGTTTATTGAGAACCAGGAAATTATCATTGAGCCGGGTGACATGGTCGATGTCAGGGGCTCCCGGATAATTTTTGACGGCCAGCCGGCTATTATCGCGCAGGAGGTCGGCATGGGTGAAGATGTCCTGAAGCTTCGGGACGAGAACGGATATCCGGTCTGGCGGGGCTGGCGGCGGAGGTGATTTGCGGATCGATATGTCCCGATTAAAACCCCTGCAAACCGGGCAGGACAGATGCTACGACCAGGATGGCAAGGAGATCCCCTGCGAGGGGGCCGGCCAGGACGGCACCGACCGCTTCGGCCTGGCCTGGCCGGATTCGCGTTTCGAGGTGGAAGGCGATATCGTCCGGGACCGGCTCACCGGGCTGTGCTGGTCCAAAAACGCCAACCTCAATGAATTCCCCCTGACCTGGCAGGAATCGCTGGACTACGTCAAAGGGTTGAATGAGCAAAACCTTTTCGGCCACACCGACTGGCGCCTGCCCAACCGCCGGGAACTTCACAGCCTGATGGCATACGGGACCAGGCAGCCGGCCCTGCCCGCCGGTCATCCCTTCGAGAATTACTTCCTCGGCTGGTACTGGACTTCGACCAGCGCGGCGATCAATCCCGCCTACGCCTGGTATCTCCATCTCGAAGGGGCGCGGATGTTTTATGGCAGGAAAGATCAATACTACCTGGTCTGGCCGGTGCGGGGCGAAGGGTCCCCGGTCCTGGCCCGAAGCGGCCAGGTCGGCTGTTATGGCGAGAAGGGCGGGGCAATCGATTGCACCGGCACGGGGCAGGACGGCGAATACCGGCTCGGGGTATTGATGCCGGCGCCACGTTTCGTCGCCGAAAACGAGACGGTTACCGACCGGCTGACCGGGCTGGTCTGGCTAAAGGATGCTGATTTGACCGAGGGACCGGTCAGCTGGCAGGAGGCCCTGGCGGCTGTCGAGGAACTTAACAAGGTCGGGGTTGGCGGCAGAAAAGGGTGGCGGCTCCCGAATATCAGGGTTCTCGAAGCGCTGATCGATTGTTCGCGGCACAGCCCGGCCCTGCCGGAGGATTACCCCTTTATTAATCTGGGGGAGACTTACTGGTCCTCGACCACCAGCTTTTTTGAAACCGACTGGGCCTGGGCCCTTTATCTGGAAAAGGGCGCCCTTGGGGTGGGGTTCAAAAAGGATCGGGGCTTTCATGTCTGGCCGGTCCGTCTGGAGGGGTTAGGGAGCAAGGGTGAGGAGTGAGGAGTGAGAGGGTGTTTGCGAACTTGGCAACCCCTGTTTACTCGTATCGGGATGCCTAAATATTGAAAGGGGAGTCAGACTTTATGCTTAATCGCTTATTTCCCTGGAAATTCCTGTTGCGGATGGCTGCCAGGCGTTACGATGTAATCGATCCCCTGTCGGTGGCGGCGCGGATCCGGAGTTTCGCCCAGCCCTCCGAGGTTCAGGAGCCGATCGAGCTCCTCCGGGCCGGGATTATCTTTCATGCCCGGGGTCTTCTGAATACCAAGGCGATCCAGCACAATCTCGACTGGGTCTGGCCCTACTGGGTGGAACGGCAGTTCAATCCCCGGGATCCCTCATTCATTCCGCGGGCCTTTTCATTCTCCCATGTCAATCTCACCCATCGGAACTGGACCGCGCTGGGCCAGCCCGACCTGCCCATCTATCCCATTGTCGATCCCCACGGTCTGGTGACCCCCTTGCATGACGGCTGGTCTATCGACTGCTGGTTTCTGGACGATCAAGGCGGCGCCATACTTCCTTCCAGGCTCAAAAACGTCGACCAGGAGCTCCGGGATGACGCGAACCGCCGGGTCGTTACCCGCAGCGAGACGGAAACGGCGAGCTTGACCACCGAGGCCTTTATGGAGATTGATTCAACCGGGGCACTCCTTAAGATGACGGCCCGGGTAAACTCCTCGATCGGCGGCTGGCTGATCTTCACCCTGCGGCCCTATAATCCGGAAGGGGTGCAGTTTATCGAAAAAGCCGCTCTGCTGAAAAATGAAAACGGCTGGCTGGTAAACAACGAGACCAGGGTCCGGTTTGCGGAAAAGCCGGAAAAAACTCTCTTTTCGGATTACCGGGAAGGCGACGTCTTTTTCCGGATGGGCGAAGCGCCTTCAATCACGGAAAAAACCTGCCGGATCGGCATGGTCACCTCGGCGGCGTTCCACCGGATCGAGGCCTATGAGGGCCGGAAGAATTTCGCGGTTTCGGTGCCGCTGCCCCCTGCCGAAGATTTTCCCGAAATGACCGGTTCAAGAAGCTGGTCGGAAGCGGAAAGTGAAGCCGCGGACCTGCAGATCCCCGATCTTCGGATCAAGTTCCTCTACGACACCGCCACCCGCACCATGATCCATCTCTCGGCCGGCAGCATCATTCCCGGCCCTTACACCTACAACCGTTTCTGGTTCCGGGACGCCTGCGTTATGCTGAACGCCCTCCTGGCGATCGGTCTTAAGGAGAGATGCCGCCGGCATCTCGACACCTTTGCCGGCCATCAGACCAGGAATGGTTTTTTCCACTCCCAGGACGGCGAATGGGATTCGAACGGCCAGGTCCTGTGGATCTGGAACCGCTACCGCCTGTTATCCGGCGGCGCCTTCAATTCCGACTGGCTGGAGCCGATGATCAAAGGGGCCGGCTGGCTCGACAAAAAGCGGGTTTCCTCCCCAAAAATTCCAAAGTTGAAAGGCCTGCTGCCGCCGGGCTTCAGCGCCGAGCATTTCGGCCCCAACGACAACTATTACTGGGATGACTTCTGGGCCTTGGCCGGCCTGAATGGCGCCGCCGACACCATGGCATCCCGGGGCCTGAAGGAAGAGGAGGAAAAGATCAGGAAGATCGCCGCGGAAATGGAGAAAGACCTTTTCCACAGCATCGCCCTGGTCGCCGCTGAAATCAAGAGCGAGGCGATCCCCACTTCCCCGAACCGCCGCCTGGACTCCGGTGCCATCGGCGCCATTGTCGCCGATTACCCCCTGCAGCTTCTCGCCCCGGGGGACAGGAAAATGATGGCCACCGCCGGTTATCTCCTCCACAACTGCATGCAGAAAGGCAGTTTCTTCCAGGACATGATCCATTCAGGGATCAATATCTACATGACCCTGGAACTGGCCCAGGTCTATCTCCGGGCCGGCGATCTCCGCTTCCGGGAGTTAATGAATTCGGCGGCCGATCTGGCCTCGCCGACCGGCCAGTGGCCCGAGGCCATTCATCCCCTCACCGACGGCGGCTGCATGGGGGATGGCCAGCACGGCTGGGCGGCGGCGGAATGGCTGATGCTGATCCGCAATATGTTCGTCATGGATGACGGGGACCGCCTCTTCATCGGCCGCGGGGTTCTGCCCGAATGGGTCCAGCGCAAAAAGAAACTTGCCTATGGGCCGACCCTGACTCCCTTCGGTAAAATCAGCGTCGAAATCGATTGCCGGGAAAGCCGGCCGGTCATGACCCTTACCGCCGACTGGTATGAAAAATTGCCCGGGGAGATAATCGCCTCCCTGCCGGGATACAAAACCATGATTATCCGCAGTCCCGATTATCGCTGCACCCTGGAAAGCGAAGAATAAAGCTGAGTTGAGCAGCGTGTCTGCTTTTATATGCCCTTTTAGGGTGCAAACGAAACTTCCCCTGTGGGTATGGATTATGAAAATCTGCATGTTCACCAATACCTATCTGCCCCATGTCGGCGGGGTCGCCCGCTCGGTATCGACCTTTGCCGAGGATCTGCGCGAGGCCGGCCATGCCGTGCGGATAATCGCTCCGACCTTTGCGGAGAAGGACCGAGGGCCTGCCGAGGATGTGGTCCGGGTTCCGGCGTTCCAGAATTTTAACGGCAGTGATTTTTCGGTCCGGATCCCGGTCCCGGGCATCATCGATGATACGATCAGGGAATTCAAAGCCGATATCATCCACAGCCATCACCCCTTTCTGCTCGGGGACGCGGCCCTGCGCGCCGCCCGCACCTTTGACCTGCCCCTGGTCTTTACCCATCACACCCTCTACGAGAATTATACCCATTACGTTCCCCTCGACTCCAAGGTCCTGAAACGCTTTGTGATCAACCTGGCCACCCAGTACGCCAATCTCTGCAATCAGGTGATCGCCCCCAGCACCAGCGTCAAGAATCTCCTGATCGAACGGGGGGTGAAATCTGCTGTGGAGGTGCTTCCCACCGGCATCGATCTCGAGTTTTTTCAAAATGGCGATGGCGGCCGTTTCCGGCAGAAGCACCGGATCGACAGGGATACGGTGGTTATAGGGCATGTGGGGAGGCTGGCCAGGGAGAAAAACCTGCCGTTTCTGGCCCGCGCCGTGGCCCGCTATATAAAGGAAAACCCCGCGGCCTGTTTCGTGGTGGCCGGCAGGGGAGACGCGGAACCGGATATCAGGGAGATCTTCCGGGAAAATAATATTGCAGAGCGTCTGATCATGCCCGGCAACTTTACCGGCAATGAGCTTGCCGACTGTTATGTCGCCGCCGATATTTTCGTCTTCGCCTCCCGTTCCGAAACCCAGGGGCTGGTGCTGGCCGAGGCGATGGCCGCCTCGACACCGGTCATTGCCCTGAGTGCCTCCGGGGTCGATGATGTCATGCGGGACGAGGTCAACGGCATCAGGCTCGATGCAGACGCTTTCGAGGAGGAATTTGCCCGGGTTCTGGCCGAGGCCCTGGCTGACCGGTCACGGCTTGAAGAGTGGAGCCGTAACGCCCTTGCAACCGCCCGGGGATTTTCCCGAGAGAAAAGCGCCGCCAGACTGGCCGATCTTTATGAAAAAACCATCTCCGGCAGCCATTATCCCCATCTCACCGAAACCGACATCTTTGATTCGGCCCGCCTGGCAATCAGAACCGAATGGGAACTCCTCCAGGAAAAGGCGGCCGCCGCGGTCGGCTCTTTCTCGGAGGATCAGCCGGAGAGGTGAGATTTGCTTAGCCGCCTGGGCAGAAAAATACACCGTTTTCGCCACTTTTTTAGCCGCAGCGAATGGGCGGCCCGACATCTGCGGAAGAGGAAATATGGCGGCGACGAACATGCGGTTCATTCTCCCGGAGTGTTGCTTATCCAGATCGACGGCCTCGGTTATGACCGGTTGCTGGCGGCTATTGACAAAAATCGGCTGCCCTTTATGCAGCGCCTGATCCAACAGGAACATTTCGTCTTAAGAAAATTCTATTCCGGGCTACCTTCGGCCACGCCGGCCGTCCAGGCCGAGCTTTTTTTCGGGGTCAGGACCGCGGTCCCCGCTTTCAAATACTTTAATCGTGAAGAGCGCCGGGAAAAAGTTATGTTTGACGCGGCGGCGGTGGACCAGCTTGCCGGGGAACTCGAAAAAAAGCATGAGGGTCTCCTTGCCGGCGGTAGTTCCTATACCAATATTTTTGCCGGCGGCGCCGGGGAGGCCCGTTTCTGCATCCAGTCCATGACCCTCGATTCCATTTTTCGCGATATCAAGCTCAGGAAACTGGCCTGGTTCTTTCTCGGTAATTTGGATAAAATCGGCCGGATCATCGGGCTTTCTCTGCTGGAAGCGGGACTGGCGATTTATGATTTTTTCAAAGGGGTTTTCGTCCGCAAAAACCCCTACAAGGAATTCAAATTCATCTTTTCGCGGATCGGGGCCGCCATCGTCATGCGGGAGCTGGTCCGTTTGCATGTCAAAATGGACCTTGCCCGGGGCCTGCCGATTATTCATGCGAATTTTATCGGTTACGACGAACATTCCCACCGCCGCAATCCCTCTTCCGCCTTCGCCCTCTGGACCCTGAAAGGCATCGACGCCACCATTAAGGATCTGGTCAATAAGGCCATGCGCTCGAATAAACGGGACTATCACGTCTTCATCTATTCAGACCACGGCCAGGAAAACGCCGTACCCTATCTGATTCGGAGCGGCAGAACCCTGCGGGAAGCGGTCCAGGAGGTATTCAGCCGGGGGGTGCTCAAGGATTGCGGCTATGCCGAGCCGGAGAGCATGATTCCCCATGCCAAGCTCCAACAGCGGAGCATGGCTTTTCTGCGGCGCGGTACAAAGGATGAATCGCCCGGAGTCCGGAACAAGGGCGGCGACAGCAGAATCCACATCACCGCCATGGGCCCCCTGGGCCACATCTATCTGCCGCTCCGGCCCACATCCGGGGAGATGATGGACTATGCCGAACGGCTGGTCCGGGAGGCGGAAATTCCCCTGGTCTTTCATGTGCGCGACGATA
Organism: Desulfobacterales bacterium; assembly: GCA_024637225.1. Taxonomy (GTDB): domain Bacteria; phylum Desulfobacterota; class Desulfobulbia; order Desulfobulbales; family JAGXFP01; genus JAGXFP01. The sequence continues at coordinate 118,343 of JAGXFP010000034.1, read as the reverse complement.
CGGTGATCTGCACCACCCCATCCGGCAGCGGCGAGCTGTCTGAAAAGGCCTTGGAGGCTTTCGGAGCCGATCACCCCTTTCTCGGTGAAGTCACCGAAGATATGCTGATCCTCTGCCGCCATCGACATGCCGGTGATTTTGTTATATCCGGCTGGCGGCCTGAAGGCGAATCCCTGAGTTTCCCCATCGAAAACGGTTCCCACGGCGGACCGGGCACCCATGAGACCAAGGGATTCGTCATTCTCCCGGATATTCCGCAGATTCCGGAGGTCAGCTATCAGGCCCATCTGCGCCCCCTTGATCTCCGGGACAAGGTCAGGCGCATTCTCGCAAACCGGTGGCCGGCTCCCGTCCCCGCTGTGGGGAAAACCGATTATGGCCCGGAAATCATCAGGGTAATGACCTATAACATCCATAGTTGCATCGGGATGGACGGGAAACTTCTTCCGGCCCGGATTGCCAGGATCATCAACCGCAACACTCCGGATATCGTGGCTCTCCAGGAAGTCGACCGGTACATGGAGCGCACCGGCCGTCAGGATCAGATCGCGATGATTGCCGAACAGCTTGACATGCAAAGTGTTTTTTTCCCTATCCTCAAGGACCGGGGAGGTGAATACGGGCTGGCGGTTTTGGGCCGCTTTCCCTTCAGGGTAATGAGATGCATCTTTCTGCCCCAACTCACCATAGCCAATCCCCTCGAGCAAAGGGGTCTTGTGTGGGTCAGGTTCGAGACCCGCCATGGCCCGGTTCATCTGTTCAATACTCATCTGGGCCTGCTTAAAAGAGAGAGGTTGATCCAGATGCAACACATCGAAAAACGGATGCTCGCCAAGATCCCGGTCTCGGAACCGGTAATTTTCTGCGCGGATCTGAATGCGGGCGTCAACTCGGCCGTATACAACCTGCTGACCGAAAAACTGCGGGACGCCCGGAAAATCTACCCTGCCTCCCAGCCGGACCCGACCTTTTTCTCCTCGTATCCAATCTTCAGGCTGGACCATGTCTTTCATTCGCGGCACTTGGCCCCGATAAGCGAGAGCGTCATCAATGACTGGGAATGCCGGCTTGCCTCCGATCATCTGCCGGTACTCAGCGTTTTCATTTACGACCCCGAAATCAAGCCGGCCAGTTAAACGGGACCCAAGCCATGCAGGAAAAAAAACCTGGGAAAATCGACACAGGCAAACTGGTGATAATCGGTACCGCGGCCGTCGTTGTTTTGACCACGGCCATTTACCTGATCTACCGTTATGAGCCGACGATCATCCTGAGCGAATATCTGTCCAGCCACATCCATCCTACCCTCTTCCTCTTTCTGATGCTGCTCCTGCCGCTTGTCGGGGTGCCGATCACCATTTTTCTGGTCCTGGTGGGGATCAAATTCGGTATAGTCCAGGGCCTGCTCCTGTCGTCGCTGATCATGGCTTTTCATATGGCCGTCACCTATTATCTGGTCCATTCGTTCCTGCGAAGGTGGGTTGAGGTTCTGCTTAAACCATTTAATCTATCGATCCCCAAATTCGATGACGACAAAAAAAGGTGGCCCGCCGTTATCTTCATGCTGATCCCCGGTTTGCCATACGCGGCCAAAAACAACCTGCTGGCCATGGCGGAATTGGGATTTATTCCCTATATGGTGATCAACTGGACCGCTCAGTTCGGACTGAGCATTCCCTTTATCGTTCTGGGCGGCGCCTTAATGGAAATGGATCTGAAAATCCTGATCACAGCCCTGGCCCTCCTGCTGGCCGGCTATCTCCTCCAGCATTTTTTGCGGAAAAAATATGGGAATTTATAGCTGAGTTGAGCAGCTTGTCTGCTCGTACGAAACTTATGCCCTGTGGGTGCAAGCTGAAATTTATGAGTAGCCCGGGAATTAATTATCCGGAGAGGAAAAGTGAGCATGAATCATTTAACGATTGGCAAATCCCCGGCGGCTTGCCGGAGGATGAACCCGGGAAGCCCGCTTCCCCTCAGGGTTTTATGTCTTGCATGGTGGGTGGGATCGATCATTAGCAATTTTCCCTGCCTCGCTTTTGCGCAATCAACCTGTGAAGGAATTCATCTGGAGATTCCGAATCTCAGAAACAACGCCGGCGGTGTCGCGTGCGCGCTTTTCTCAGGCCCGGAAGGATACCCGAAGAAGTTTATGCGCTACGCGGACAAAATTGTGATTGCAAAGGTGAAGGGGCGGGAGGCCCACTGCGACTTTGTAGGCGTCGAGCCGGGGACTTACGCTATAGCCGTGATTCACGATGAAAATCTAAATGGTGAACTTGACACAAATTTTTTTGGCGTGCCGAAAGAAGGCTATGGCTTTTCAGGGGGCGCGGAGGTCTCGATGCTCAGTGCGCCGTCCTTTTCCGAAGCCGAATTTTCGTACGACGGGGAGGTCTTGAATCTGCTCATAAGTTTGAATTACTGAATCAACGTTGAGGGCGTCGCCAATGGCAATTGTCAAAATGCAGCCAGGACCACGATTTTAGAATGGGGACCGGCGTGCAAAAACGATAATCAGGCCGAGTCTTGTGACCATCGCCCAGAGGCAGACAAAGGGGAGGGGTTTGATTTCTCCACCGCGAACGGCCGCAGAAACAAATAATTATTGGCAGATATCAGGAGGAACTGTCCAATAGCGTCAAGGAGGCGGGTTGAAAAAAGAAAGCCGGTTCTCGCAAGGGATACGAGAACCGGCTTCAGGCAAGGTGCAATACGCGGGACAAGATTTACTGGACGAGAATTTTCCAAGGAGAAAAGAGCACCTTGATTATCGGTTGTACTAGAATCGGACACTTTTGCAATAACTTTATTTGTTTTCATAGATTTTTAGGGTTCTGGGTTGCTTGATCCATAGATGGTTGTCTTCTCTTGGGTCGAAACGGCTCCTTTTGCAGCAGGTAAGTCTTGATTTGACAATGGTAGTGGAGCGTCAAAGCCGTCCTTTTACCACAAGACCATAATGTTTTCGTTTGCACCCTAAATAAAAACAGGCAAGCTGCTCTACTCAGCTTTATACTACCGACTCTTCTTGCCAATAATTCGCATAGGGGGATATACTTAATCAACTATTGTTGATCGGGAGTACTGGAAAAGTTAAGCTTCGCTCTGATTACATTGAAGGATAATACTGGAGAAGAATATGGTCCCGCGCAAACTGCTCCTCTGCCTGCTTGCCGTTCTGACGTTTTCCGGTTGTGCGGCCGATGACGGTTTTAACAAGGAGACAGCTATTAGTCTTGGGGTCGGAGTGCTGCAGGCCACCACCCTGGATGAAAAGAGCGTCAAGCAAACCGCTTCGCTGGCGTCCGAGAAGATGGACAGGAAGCACAAGGTGGCGCCGGATGGCAGTCCCTATGCTACGAGATTGCGGAACCTGACTCAAGGCCTGCGGAACTATGGCGGACAGAATTTCGACTTCAAGGTCTATCTCGAGGAAGAGGTTAACGCCTTCGCCATGGCCGACGGCACGGTCCGGGTTTACTCCGGTCTGATGGATGCCATGCCCGACGATCAGGTATTGGCGGTAATCTGCCATGAAATCGGGCATGTCCAGCTCAAGCACACCTATGACCAGATGAAAGAAATGATCCTCACCGACACGGCTTTTAAGGCGGCGGTCTCGGTGGGTGGCACGATCGGCGCCCTGACTTCCTCGCAGCTCGGCAAGTTGGGGCAGGCGGCGGTCAACGCCCATTTTTCCAGGGACGACGAGTTGGAGGCTGACAATTTCGCGGTCAGGACCTTGAACGATCTCGGGCATGACCCTTACGCAATGCTGCGGGCCATCGAGACTCTGCAAGCCAGGTTCGGCAGCGGCGGGGGCTTTCTCAGCTCCCATCCGGCCAACGAAAAGCGGATCGACAATATCAAGAAAGCTGCCGCGCGGTTGTAATTAGCTGAAATTGTTTGGCAATAAAGATTTGATGGCGCCGCGAAAAGTCCCGAGTGCTGTTTCCGGTGCGGCCCGCACATTGCCCTTCCAGGCGACCGGATCAGCGACAATGCCAAAATGCTGCTGGTATTAGCCACTACCGCATGATTAAGTTCGTCTCTCCTGTTTACAATACAATTCTTTATGATTTCCCCCTCATCCTTGATTGGTTAGTGCCGGCGTAGCACTCATTGATCAGTTTACTCCGCCAAAGTAGTGGATCGTCAATCAAGAGGATGGCGTATCCTTGCCTTATGGGAGGTGAATTTCCTTTCGGGGGAAAAGACGGTCTTCAGGAGAGTGATGTCCTGACCTGCATCCAGGATTGGTTCTGACGGAGCGGCCATGGTGAGCTGCTCATTCTGGAGATGTAATCACTTTTTTAAGGCAGAAATGGCAAATATATAGTTACATGAATGAAACAGAATTCCAGCCACAACTATTTGAAACTATTCAATTAAAAGTTTGATTGCCAATGATTCGTACTTATGGAACAGATCAGGCATCATCGGCTTTAATCAGGGACTTTTTCAGGCAGAACTCGGAGGAGTAAGTCAGCCCCTCCCTCAAGCCTCGATCTCAGCCCCGACATCTTCGGCGCAATTCTTGAAAAACTACTCCTGGCCATCGGTTCTTCTCGGTATTCTCTTTTCGATTGTCCTCCCGGTTCTTCTTTATCATTTTCGAGCCCTGGACAACAATTCGCTCTGCCGCTGGGAGTGGGTCTTTCGCGACGGGCCGCCGCTGCTCCTGTACGGCGTGACGGTGGTGACGGCCGGAGCCGCCCTGTTTCTTTCCAGGCTTGCCTGGCCGGGGCGCAAGCCGCTTTTTCTGGGGGTAATCGCCTTTCTGGTCGGGATCTCCTTATGGGGCGAGCCGGAGCTTATCATGGATGCCTCGCGCTATTTCAGCCAGGCCAAATATCTTGAGGTCCACGGCATAAAGGCTTTCTGGCAGGGGTGGGGCGGAGAGATCTCCGCCTGGACGGATCTGCCGTTAATTCCATTCCTCTATGGCCTGGTTTTCGCCGGCCTGGGCGAGGCGAGGATATTCATCCAGATTCTTACCACCTGCTTCTTTGTCGGCGCGGTTCTGCTCACCTATCTTTACGGAAAAGATCTCCGGGATGAAGAAACCGGCTTCCTGGCGGGGCTGCTACTCCTTTGCCACCCCTATCTCCTCCTCCAGATTCCCCTGATGATGGTCGATCTTCCCACCTTGTTTTTTTTGATCCTGACCCTGTACACCTTTTCCAGAGCCCTCCGCGACGGCGGCCACCGCTCGATTGCGCTTGCCGCCTGCGCGATCTTTCTGCTCTTCTGGGCGAAATACTCCGCCTGGCTGCTGCTCACCGTCCTGCCGGTCATCGTGCTGGCCCGGAGCCCTGCCGATTACAAGAAAGCCGGCTGGGCGGCCGCGAAGACCCTGGCTCTCGTACTGCTTTTCAGCCTGCCCCTTTTGATTGGGCTATGGGAGGTCGTTTGGGCGCAACTCAAGCTCCTCGTCGAATACCAGCGGCCGGGGCTGTCGAGATGGTCGGAAAGTTTTTTCTCCACCTTCTTTTTCCAGATCCATCCCCTGGTCAGTCTCGCCGCCCTGTCCGGCCTGGGGATCGGCCTCTACAAAAAAGACAAACGACTCATCGGCCCCGCCTATCTGCTTTTTCTTCTGCTCATTATTTTAGAGGTCAAAAGAATCCGCTATCTCGTGCCGATCTTCCCGCTGCTGGCCGTTGCCGCGGCCTGCGGACTCAGGCGCTTGCCCGGTCAACGGCTGCGGAAATTCCTGGTCCTCTCCGCCCTCGGCGGTTCATTAACCCTGGTCTTCGGCGGTTTCCTGCCCTTTACCGGCGAGCTCAGCACGACGAATATCCAGCAAAGCGGCCGCTTCCTGAACAGCCTCGCCGCCGAAGAGATCGCCGTTTATACCGCGCCGCAGAGCGCCCGGAACCCCAATCTGCTGATTAACATCCCCCTCCTTGACCTCTTCACGAACAAGAGGATATACTCCCTGAACGGTTTGGTGGATGCCGAGCCGCCAGCCCTCGAGATGAAGTCTTCCTTCCGTTTCACCTGGGAGCAGCAGCTGCCCGACTTCTACCGGCCGCCGGAAGGGGCCTTGAACAAAGCGGCCCCCCTGGTGGTGATTTATTCCAGAACTCCGCGCCTGCCGGCGGCGATTCGGGAGAGGGTTTCCCGATACCGCCAAGTACGGGCTTTTGAACAGAGCAGCGACTTGTTCGGTTATAAAACCCTGGTTAAGGTATATTTTGATGAATAAAAAAATGATTACCGATCACGGGATAAGCCACCCGGAATTGGCCAATCTCCCATCCGGTAAGCGATTACAGGGTGGTGGAGATGCAAGGCATCACCCTGCTAAGTGTACTGGTGTACACGAGCAGGGTGATAACACAGCAGATTCGGCGCCCTGTGATCGCTTACAAAAAATGAATTGCGCCATCGTCCTGCCGGCCTGGCTGCCGGAGGATATCTTTTCCCAGAAAACCGCGGGCTCCCAGATCAACTACTGGCAGCCGCTCGGCACCCTGTACGTCGCCTCCGCGTTGCTAAAGGCCGGGCACCGGGTCGAATTTTTGAACGGCGCCTTTATTTCCCACGAAACCATCATGGCCAGGCTGGCCGAGATCCGCCCGGAGGTGGTCGGCCTTTACTCAACCACCTTCGGCTGGGATAAGGCCATGAAAACGGCGGCGGCGATTAAGGGGCTCGATCCCCGGATTTTCGTGGTGGTCGGCGGGCCCTATGCCGTGGCCGTGCAGGAAAAATGTCTGGCGGATTGCCCGGATATCGATGCGGTGGTCACCGGCGAAGGGGAGCTGACCATGGGGGAGCTTCTGGAGCGCCTCGGCGAAGAGCGCTCTCTGCACGGGGTTGAAGGAATCGTCTTCCGGGACCGCGGCGAAATCGTGAAAAATCCGCCCCGGCCCCTGATCACCGATCTCGACAGCCTGCCCTTTCCGGCCCGGGAGCTGCTGGGCGACGCCGAGCGCTACATTCCGCCGCCCGCCACCTACCGGCGCAAGCCGGTGGCGGTGCTCATGACTTCGCGGGGCTGCGACCGCCGCTGCCTCTACTGTTTCCAGATCGACAAATACAGGAAGAGCGGCATCCGCTATCGCAGTATCGCCAATGTAATGGAGGAGATCGAACTGGTTCTCGGCCAGGGCTATCGCGAGATCAAATTCCTCGACGATACCCTGGCGGCCGACTACGAGCGGGCCATGGAATTCGCCGGGGAAATCAAGCGCCGCGGCCTGGATTTCACCTGGTTCGTCTCGGCCTGCGTCAACCAGGTAGATAAAAAACTCTTAAAGGCCTTCCGGGAGGCGGGCTGCTGGGCCATCCTTTTCGGGGCGGAAAGCGGGGTGCAGAAAAACCTCAACGCTATCCACAAGGGCATCACCGTCGGCCAGATCGAAAAAGCGGTCAAGGCCGCCAAGGAGGTGGGTTTGACCGTCTATACCCCCTTTCTCTTCGGGATCCCGGGCCAGACCTTTGAGGATGGCCTTGCGACCATCGATTTCGCCTGCCGGCTCAACCCGGATATCGCCAACTTCCATGCCATCACCCCCTTTCCCGGCACGGAGCTCTACGACAATCTGGAAAAACACGGCACCATCTCCGAAGACCTCAGCGATTTCACCTATCAGGGCGCGGCCTTTGTGCCCTACACCATGACCAGGGAGGAGATCCAGACCCTGAGGCAGCTGGCCTTTAAGAGGTTCTACGGCCGCCCGTCGTATATGTTCAAAAGGCTTTTGAAAATCAGGAACAGCCGGGATGTCAAGGCGGCCGCCCAGGGGCTGAAAAGCCTGCTCTGGCTCTGGCTGAAACGCGGCGTTTTCCACCGCTATAAGGGAGGCGGGGAGGGGTGATGGCCCGGACGGTTTCGGTCGTCATCCCGGTTCATAACGGCGGCGAAAGTTTCGGCAAATGTTTGCGCTCGCTTGCCGCCGCCCGGCCGCCGGCCGATGAAATCATCGTGGTGGCTGACGGCGAGAGCGACGGGAGCTGGCGGCTGGCCCGGGATTTTCCGGCCGTGATTATCGAGCTTCCGGAGCCGTCCGGACCGGGCCGGGCCAGGAATCTCGGGTGTGCAAAGGCCAGGGGGGATATTCTCCTGTTTATCGATGCCGATGTCACCGTCCCGCCGGATATCGTCGCCCGGGTCCGGGATTATTTTACAAACCACCCGGCGGTCAGCGCCGTGATGGGCTCCTATGACGATGCCCCGGCCGAGACCAATTTTCTCTCGCAGTACAAAAATCTTTTCCACCACTACACCCACCAGACCGGCAAACGCAACGCCTCAACTTTCTGGACCGGTTGCGGGGCAATCCGGGCCGGGGTCTTCCGGGAGATGCACGGTTTTGCCGAAGAGCGCTGTCGGCCGTCGGGGGGCGCCTGCCCCGGCACGATCGAGGATGTCGAGCTGGGCTACCGCCTCAAGGAGGCCGGCCATGAAATCCATCTGCTCCGGGAATTACAGGTCAAGCATCTCAAGCATTGGGATTGGCGCTCGCTGCTGAAGACCGATTTTTTCTACCGGGCCCTGCCCTGGACGGAATTGCTCCTGGCCAGGGGAAGAATGGTCAATGATCTGAATATAGATCGGCGGAGCCGCTTCAGCGTGCTCCTCGTCTTCGCGCTGCTTTTCTGCGCTCTTGCCTTGCCCTTCGGCTTGCCCACCGCCGGCCCCGCCGGTATTTTAATGATCGGGCTAATTGTGTCGAACTGGGGATGCTACCGGTTTTTCTACCGGAAAAGAGGGCTTGGCTTTACCCTTATGGTCATCCCCTGGCATTGGCTTTATTTTTTTTACAGCGGCCTCGCCTTTCTTTACGGCTCGATCCTCTTCAGACTCGGGAAGGGGAGATGATTTTGCACTCCGAACCCACGGTGATCATCATCGGCGGCGGTCCCGCCGGCCTCTCGGCCGCCCATCAATGCCTCGCTCTCAAGATGCGCCCGGTGGTCTTCGAGATGGGGGACAAGGTCGGCGGCATCTCCCGGACCGAGTCCTACAAGGATTATCTTTTCGATATCGGCGGCCACCGCTTCTTCACCCGGATGGCCCATATCGACCAGCTCTGGTGGGAGATGATGGGGGAGGATTTCATCACCGTCGCCCGCCAGTCGCGGATCTACTACCGGGGGCGCTTTTACGATTATCCGCTCAAGCTGACCAATGCCTTCTTCAATCTCGGTATCGTCGAGAGCGCCCGGATTCTCCTCAGCTATCTGCGGGCCCAGATCTCGCCCCAGCTGCCGGAGGAAAATTTCGAGCAGTGGGTGGCGAACCGTTTCGGCTGGCGGCTTTACCGGACTTTTTTCAAGACCTATACGGAAAAGGTCTGGGGGATGGACTGCGATCAAATCCAGGCGGACTGGGCTGCCCAACGCATCAAGGGGCTCTCTTTAAAGAGCGCGGTGATCAATGCCATGTTCGGCGGCGGCAAGGTCAAGAGTCTCATCGACAGCTTTCAATATCCGCTCAAGGGGCCGGGGATGATGTGGGAGCGGTTCCGGGACCATATCGAGGCGCACGGCGGCGAAGTCCGGCTGAATAGCCGGGTGACGCGGCTCGGCCATGACCAGGTACGCATCACCTCCCTGACCCGGTCCGAGGGGGAGGGAGAGGAAACCATGCCGGTCGAGCAGCTGATTTCCAGTATTCCGATCAGCCGGCTGGTCAAGATTCTCGATCCCGCCCCGCCCGCGCCGGTGCTGGCCGCCGCCGATAATCTTTCCTACCGCTCCTTTCTGATTGTGGTCCTGATCGTCAACCGGAAAGACCTCTTTCCCGACCAGTGGATCTACATTCACAGCCCCGAGGTCCGGGTCGGCCGCATCCAGAATTTCGAGAACTGGAGTGCGGCCATGGTGCCGGCGGGGGAGACCGGCAGCATCGGCATGGAGTATTTCTGCGATATCGGTGATGCCACCTGGCGGATGGCGGACCGAGATCTCATCGAGATGGCCGCCGGGGAGCTGGCCGAACTCGGTTTGGCGGAAAAAGAGGAAGTCGTCGACGGCACCGTGATCCGGCAACCCATGGCCTATCCCGTTTACGACCGGGGTTACAGCGCCAACCTCGCCGTGATCCGCGCCTATCTCGAAGGGTTCGTCAACTTGCAGAGCGTCGGCCGCAACGGCATGCACCGTTACAACAATATGGATCATTCCATGCAGAGCGGCATCCTGGCCGCAGAAAACATCCGCGGCGGTGAATACGACCTGTGGCAAATCAACGAAGAGGATTCCTACCTGGAAGAGGAGCAGCTGCCGATTCCTAAATCGCCCCTGATCGAAAAGCTCCTCCGCCAGTCCTTTGCCCGGGTGGATGAATTCGCCTTTGCCGCCGCCTCCGGCACCCTGGCCGGGCTGCTCATCTTTCTGGCGACCGGCTGGCTAGTCGTCAAGGGGGGCGATAACCTGGGTCAGCACCTTCAGCTGATCGGGCAGTACTTCATCGGCTACACCGTTACGGTGGAAGGGGCCTTTATCGCCTTTACCTACGCCTTCTTTTCCGCCTTTCTCTTTGCCTGGACCGGCGCCTATCTGAGAAATCTGTTCCTGACCCTTTACCTGTATGTACTGAAGAAGAAAAACGAGATGATGAGCTTGCGCGACCTGATCGACCATCTATAGCCCGCGGCCACATGACGGCGCATCTTGCGGCGATCGGCCCGGCTCACGTAGCGGGGCTACGCATCGCCGGGCCGCTTGCCGCAATCTGCACCGCCCTGTGACCGCGGGGGGAGGGGGGCAATTTGATCGGAGGGCTAGGCATGGATCGGTCGGGGGATCGGCAGCCACTATAAATATTATGGCTATGTATCAAACTCTGCTAGAACTCGATTTCCCGGGCTTCGTTACTGGGTAATGGATACCGGCTTACAACCTGCCGGAATGACACTTGATAACGCCGGAGCCGTCATTCCCGCACGTTTCAAGCGGGAATCCAGGGGTGTAAGCTGTTTCAAGAGCTACTATAAATAATAGGATGTGGATAATGGAAAATGAAAAAGATGAATTTAATGAATTTACCGAGGAAAAGCTGTTCAGCGGTCTTTTGCTGTTGAACGCCAAGGTGCTGGGCATCGTCCTCGGTCTGGTCTGTGGTCTGGGGCTGTTTATCGCGACCAACTGGCTGGTGATCAAGGGGGGAGAGCATGTCGGCCAGAATCTGCAACTGCTCGGCCAGTATTTCATCGGCTACCGGGTCAGTTTTGTCGGCAGCCTGATCGGCTTTGTCTACGGCTTCGCGGTGGGCAGCATCTGCGGCGGCTTTTTAGGCTGGCTTTACAACAAGATCGCCCTGCTCAGGCGATGAGAAGGCAGAAGGCAGAAGGCAGAAGGCAGGACCAACCCCCTTCTTTTTCAGCCCGTGAAAAACCGGCGCAAGCCTCCCTGTAGGAGCGGCTTCAGCCGCGAATGTCGGCCACCGCGAAAAGGGGTGTCTTGAATTTCTACATTGTACTTGGGAATCCGGGAGCACCTTCCGCGTCAGGGTGGAGAGATTGGCGCGACTGCCCCCATCAACGGAAAATGAAGTTTTGCAACGGGTTGCTAAGGGGAGGGCGGGTAAATAAAAAAGGCGAAGGAATCAAAAGAATCCTTCGCCTCTTGCCACTCCCCTGGACCGAGGAGCTTTTGTTCAGACCGTTTCCTTAGAAGAGGAACTGGTACTGGGCCACGATGGTGCTGAAATCCTTGCCTGTTGTATCACGTTCGTCAAATTCCACGTCCGAGTATTCCAGGGTTAATTTATTAGCCTGGCCGTCGATGAAATAATTGAAGCCAACTCCCAGCCAATCGAGTTCGTGGTCTTGTACACCGTTAAGCTCGGCAAAGGTCCAGTTCTCCATACGGCCGAAGAACTGCAAAGGCAGACCGGGCAGCATGTAGCCGGCCTTGACATAATAGCCGTCCCTTTCGCCGGTCTGGCCGGAGGCGTTGGAATCATGATCTAAATCGGAAGGACGATCACCGAAGTCGAAGTCCATATAGGCGCCCGACAGGGTAAACGTACCGATGCCAACCACGGGGAGCTCGGTAAAGAGATCCACGGTGTAGGCATTGTAATCCTCGGCGCCAGTACCACCAGTGGTCACACCTTGAGAATTATTAACAGCATCAAGATAAACCACTTCTGGCTCATGCTGGAAGCCCGCGCCGATGGTCAGCACTTTTTTCTTGCCGAGGTAGGTGCCTTTATAGCCGTAGCCGCTTTCCGGATCGAGCAGGGCAACATGGATGCGGCCGGAGTAACGGAAGTTTGACTCGAGGTCGTCCGTATTGGCCGGTTTGCCTTCCAGAATATCAAGCTTGTACTGCACTTTGTCGCTGATCAGGTTGCCCCATAAGCTGATGCCGGTATCCCTGGATATGACATAGGGTTCCTGCAGAAAGCGCGAACGGTCCAGGCTCAAAGGCGCATAACAGTCTTCCAGGTTTTCCCTGGTATGGTTTGCCTTGAACTTGCCGAGCCGAATCCTGGCCATCTCGTTGAATTTGATCCGGACCTGGGCGTCGATCAGGCTGAAATTATCGTCGCCTGGGCCAAAAGAAGGGGAGTTTTCCCCCAAGGTACCCAGCGCGGATTGTTCAAAATAATCGGTCTGGACGTAGATGCCGTACATGTCTCCCCAGGCGCCGATGAAGGCCAGGCGATTGCGGCGAAAACCCATGGTATTGGTGGTATCTTCGTTGTCAGGCCCCGAGCCTTTGTCACGGGATGAAAGTTGGAACTGGGTCTTGTAATCTATTTTCAAGAGCCCCTGGTCCGCATCGCCGAACTCGATCGTCGGTCCGGCCTGGGCCCCATTCTGCAACGGCCCGGCCAGCATGGCAAACGCCAGCATCGGCACGCAGTATTTAGTGATTTTCGGAATCTTCATGTTTGTTCCCCCATTTTTTTTGAGATTCATACCCTTGTGTCCTCCGGTTTTTTTTGTTGCTCAACACCTCAATCACTTTTCTGCAAAAACGATTTCAATGCCAAGAATACCTTGTTTAGCTAAAATCCATACTACAATGTGGTAGAAATTGAAAGTTATTTTATCTGCACCGGCCAATATTGGTTCCCGGCTTTCCGGTGCCCGATATGAAGTAAACCACCCCGCCCAGGCAACCTGCAAGCAGCAAGGTGAAGGTGCTTAACAGCGATAATGCCAAGGCCTCTTCGGAACCAATATATTCGGTGGCGTAAAAAAGGTAGGCAACTTCGCGCAGGCCGAGACCGTTAATCGAGGGGACCAGACCAAGGACGATGTTGATCGGCACAAAGAAGATAAAAAAAGTAAGAGGAAGCTCGATCCCGAGACTTTTGGAAATAAGATAGTAGTTCAGAATATAGAAGAATTGAGCGCCAAGGGACAGGCAAAGCGCCTTCAGAACAATCCTGCTGTTGTACCGGGAAAGCTGCATTGGCGAATAGATGGTTCTCGGCAGTCCGGTCAGTCGGTTCGGCGGCAGTGAAGAGAGAAAGCGGTCAACCAGCCCGGCGATTCCCGGATGAACCAGAAAAAGAACGGCCAGGGCAGTCATTGCTATCATTATATATATGGTCAGCCGTATGTTTACCGGCAAATTTCCCGGGCCCGAGAAAATCAGGGCAGTACAGCTTAAGGCAACCAGGCTGGTCAGGCCAAAGAACCGGTCCAGAATAACGAGTCCGAAGACCTCCCGGCGCCCACCGCTGCATTGGTGAATATAATAAGCCTTTGCTGCATCCCCGGCCAGGGTTGAGGGCAGAAAGAGATTAACGAACAGGGCAATCATGTTGAAATAAAGCACGCGGACAAAAGGGAGATTGATGGAATGAAAGTGCAGAAAGAGAGTGAGGCGCAGGGCGTTGCAGGCGATTACTCCACCGAAAACACCCAGGGAGGCCAGGAAGAGGGGGAGGGAAATGCCCCTCAGGCAGGCGGCCACCGCCGGCAGTCTTTCCCTGAAAAAAAAGGCGACCAGGCCAAGCAGACCGAAGCTCACTGCCGCCCTTAAAACTCCGCCATACCTTGTTCTTGTAGATACCCGCAATGACCGTCTCCTTTACTTAACCACAGCAATGCAATGGGCCGGACGGATAGAGGAAAATATATCTGAATCCGTAATGGCTGTTTGAGTGGGGTTTCCTTATCGATCTGTAAATTGTTTGTTAATCTATCCGTGGCGCCGTGGGCGAGATTTTCTTTTTATCATGGCGCATCATTGTAGCCGCAATCCCGTCAAGCTTCCCTATACAAAAGTCCTGCCGGCAGAAAGCTCCTATCGTTGTCCTCTCCAAGCAGAAACGAGATTTCACTCCCTGCATAAACCCGGCTGAAAATATTCCATTTCCTTCTTTTTAATCCAGATTATCCGCGAAAGCAGCGGTCAACTCTAATTGTTAAAAAAAAAATATATTTTAGTGCGACAATGTGTCACATGTGTTAACTGTATTTATACCACATTGTGACAGTAACAGGTGTAACCTTGTGGTATAAAATTCAAAACCGCGGGTGGTGACTGGGAAGAACAACCGTTTGTTCTCAAGATGGCAACCAGTCCCCAGACATTTTTCAATGACAAATGTTCCGCGCTAGGCAATGTCGATTAATTACAACGGGAGGTGACATCGAGTAGAGACCAAAACAGCAGGAGGTATCTCTGGCCGTTGCGGCCGCCATTGGCAGGGGAAAGGAGCACGATTTTTATTCGCCTCGCCAGTTATTAAAGATGCAAATCGTCAAGGAGTGATAATGATGAGCATGAAAAAAAGCTTTAGCTACAAATTGCTGGCAGTGGGAGCATCATTATTGATGATGACCACTGCCATGGTAACTTTACAGGGTTGCGGCAGCGACGATGACGCGCCGGTGGTCGCAAATACCGATACCGGCGGCGGCGATACCGGCGGCGGCGATACCGGCGGCACCGGGGGCGGAGGCGGAGTAGCCGTTCCTACCAATGTTAACCTGGATGCCTTTGTTGGAAGCGACTACTACTTTATGCATGGCTCCACCAATTCTGACAATTCAAAATTCCTGATCACAGTTAATCAGAATTCACCCTCCGGAGATTCCAAGCTATATATCTTCGATGCCGACAGTATAGCCGCCAATACACCGGTCCTCGATCCTGACGTCACGAATACCGGTGTAGTCAGCGGTGACGGCTCGGGACCTCTGGGTTCGACCATTACCTTCCGTTCCGCCTGGACCGATGATGACAGCAAGATCATGCTGTCCGGCGCCGACCGCTTCTATGTGATTGATGCCGCCACTCTGACCGTAACCAATGGTATTGACGGCGACACCACAATCGGTGGCCAGAACCATGATGCCTTGCCCACCGACGACGGCAAATATGCCCTCCTGACTCTGCGGACCCTGCCTTACGCGGATGACGCTGATACTACCGTTCAGGGCAACAAGGATGGTGCGATTCAGCTCTACGATGTTGACAATGGCGCCCCGATCGGCGAACCTGTCTCGGTCTGTAACAGCTGTCATGGCGACAAGAGAGCCGCGATTCTCTGCGGTCTGGACGGCGAACTCACCTTGGTCCCCGGGACCGCTCCCGGTTACGGCGGCGGCGGAGGCACCCCCGATACCTATGAAGGCACCGTCTATGTCGCCGGCCACGGCGGTCATTTCGCCAAGGTCGATGTGACGATCGATCCGAGCAATACCACGACTCCGATTGCCGTGTCCACTAGTAGAATCGATGTTACCACGCCTAGCAACGCGGCCAACGGCTACTATCTGCATGATGCCCGGGTCGATGGCAACACCTTGTACTGGTCTACCTACAACAAGGACGAGTATGGCAATATGCATTACGGAGCATTGGACCTGACTACCAAGGCGGTGACGGTTGACAAAACCTATGGTTATGACTGCGATGTAACCGGCAACTCAGTCTACTGCGCATCGGGTCAGACCAGTACCCATTATATGCCGATCACCATGACCACCCCTGGTTATGTAACTTCCATTCCCAAGGCTACTATCGCTACCGATGAGCCCACCATTGAGTACTGCGGTTCGGGTGCGGCAGGCGTAACCGAGACCACCAATGTTAACGTGGACTCGATTGTTGGAACCGACTACTTCTTCATGCATGGCTCGACCAACACCACCAGAACCAAGTTCCTGGTCACGGTTAACGAGAATGCAACCACGGGCGACTCAAGCCTCTATATCCTCGATGCCGACAGCGTCGCCGCAGCCGCTCCGACAATTGCCAATTGCGATACGACCACCAGCGGCACGGTCAGCGGTGACGGTTCGGGACCTCTGGGTGCAACTATTACTTTCCGTTCCGCCTGGACGCCTGATGACAGCAAAATCCTGCTGTCCGGCGCCGACCGTTTCTATGTAATCAATGCCGACACCCTGGCGGTTGAAAATGGTACGGATGGCGATACCACAATTGGTGGCCAGAACCATGATGCTCTTTCAACCTCCGATGGAAAGTATGCCCTCCTGACTCTGCGAACCCTGCCCTATGCGGATGACGCGGACACTGCTGTTCAGGGTTATAAGGATGGTGCGTTGCAGCTTTACGACGTTGAAAACGGCGCCCCGATCGGCGAACCGGTCTCGGTCTGTAACGAGTGTCATGGTTACAAGAAAAATGCTGTTCTCTGTGGTCTGGATGGTGTAGTCGCAGACGATGGCGACGGCACATACAGCGGTACCGTTTACGTAGCCGGCCATGGCGGTCATTTTGCCAAGGTCGATCTGACGGTTGATCCGAGTAATACCGCGGCTCCGATTGTCGTGTCTACTGGTAGAATCAATGTTACTGCACCTAGCAACGCGGCCAACGGCTACTATCTGCATGATGCCCGTCTTGACGGCGATTACCTGTACTGGTCTACTTACAACAAGGATGTAAACGGCGATCTGCATTACGGTTCGATCGATCTTGCCAACGGTAATACGGTTGTAGACCAAACCATTCCTTATGGGATGCTTGATACTACAGATCCTACTGTCCAGTTGTGTGCAGGTGATTCTGTCTACTGTGCATCCGGTCAAACCGATACGCATCACATGCCGATCACCATGACCACCCCGGGTTACATCACTTCGATTCCGAAGAGCAGCGTACAGTAACCGGCGGTATAAAGGCTGAATATTTACTTCTAGTTCAGCAATAATGAGGAGGGACGACATTTTGTCGTCCCTCCTTTTTTGTTTGCCCAGCGTAGCGGGCAAACCCGGCCGGCTGAAGGAGCAGGCGTCACCGACCACTTTACAATTGATTATGAAGATCTATCGACAACCCCGTTATTATCAACAGCCGATATTTCCGCTCTCTACCTTGTCATTACCGGCAACAGACATTTCCCCCAAACGCTGGTGAATATGAAATGAAGGGATGACATCTTGCCCTCGAACCGATTATTATGCGATGTCTGAATTACAGTTAAGAGAACCGTGAAGATGAGAAGCAAGAATTCTACCAGGCCATGGATTGCTTCGACTTCCGACCATGCTTTTTCATGGATCTTTTGGATCATGCCTCGTCCTAAATACCATTATGTAATTATAATCATCAATCCTTTCTCTTCTCTTGCATGAACTTGATAGCCGCCACGGTTTATATGCCTCTCGCTATAATCGCCAGGTCTTTGCCCCGATGGCGCCGCCATTCTGCAAAGCCTCACTTTAACGAGGAAAGTTAATGTCACTATTTAGAATAGCTCTAAAAAATCTCGGACGTAAACCGTTCCGCAGTATTTCCATTATTCTGGCTACCCTTCTGGCATGCAGTTTGGTATTTACGGGCGCCGTACTAATGAAGTCCGTTAAAGCGGGTCTGGAACTTGGGATGGCCCGACTTGGCGCTGATATAATGGTTGTCCCGGCCGATTATGAGGCCAAGGGCAGCAATATCCTCTTGGGCAACGAGATAACTTCGTTTTATATGGATCAACGGATAGAGGAAGAGGTCTCGGCGGTTTCGGGGGTTATGGCGACATCGCCGCAACTCTACATTACATCGTTACAGGTCGAGTGTTGCACCTTGCCGACCGTCAGGCTGGTTGGCTTTGATCCCGCCACCGATTTCATCTTGAGCCCTTGGCTTAGATTTAACCTCGATCATGAAGGGGAGGGATATGACCCTATTCTGGTGGGGGCCAACACCCTCTACGCGACGGAAGGAATGTTTATAACCTTCTTCGGTAAAAGATTTAAGGTAAAGAGCGCCGCAGCCAAAACCGGTTTCAAATTCATTGATTTTTCAGCATTTATGACCATGGATGTGGCCAGAAGCATGATCAAGGTTTCCAAGACCATGGCAGGATTACCCTTGGAGATCGATAATCGGCAGATTTCATCGGTCATGGTTAAGATTGACCCGGATACCGATGTCGATAAGGTTGCCTCCGGGATTGAAAATTCGGTAAACGGGGTAAAGGCGATCGTCAGTCGCAAACTGGTCACTTCCATGCGCAACGATGTCGAGGCTTCGCTCTGGGGTATAATTGCCGTGGGGGTCATCGGTTGGGTGATGACTCTTTTCCTGATGGGCCTGGTCTTTGCCATGATCGTCAATGAGAGGCAAAGAGAACTCGGCTTGTTGAGAGCCATCGGTGCCACCAGGGGAAAAATGATTAGATTAATACTGTATGAGGCCGCAATTCTATCCGCTATCGGCAGCACGGCGGGGGCTGTTGGCGGGACACTTGCTTTGGATCGTCTGAAAAGCCTTTTTATTATGCTCTACGGTACCGAGATTCCCTTCGTTTGGCCAAGTGTTCCATATGTAGTAGTGGCTGGTCTCTTTTGCGTATTGGCGATAATAATTTCCTGTACCGCCACTGCCGCCGGCCCGGCAACCCGCTGTGCAAATATGGAACCCTACGAGGCTATTCGACAGGGATAAAGATGGTTTTTCGGCTCAAGAGATTAACAACAAGGAGTAAAGAGTAATGATATCCTTAGCCGGCCTGGCCAGGAAAAATATCAGGCATAATCTGTTCAGGAGCATCGCGATCGTCCTGGGAGTCGCGGCGGCGACGGGAACCATCTTCTCCGTTTCGGCGGTCATGCAGTCGGTAAGGACAAGTCTGACCCGTAACGCCGATCGCCTCGGCTCAGATCTGATCGTTGTCCCATGGGAGTATAAAAAAAAGGCGGAAGCAGCCATGGCCGACGGCACGCCTATTACATTTTATATGGCAGGGTCGGTGCTGGGTGAGATTAATAATGTCGAGAAATTTCATCCGAAACTTAAAAGAAAAGCAAAAGTGGTTGAAAGCGCTTCGCCTCAACTATTTCATATTTCCTCCGAAGCCGGTTGCTGCGACATAGGCAACAAATTGCTGGTCGGATTTAAACCGGCTAACGACTTCAGTGTCCTCCCCTGGCTGAAAAACAGCAATAATACATCCATCAAAAACGGCGAGGTATTAGTCGGCAGTAATCTCCCCCATCAACAGGGCTTTAGGGTTCAACTATATAACAGGACATTTATCGTCGCCGATAAACTTGAGGCTTCCGGGAACGCGTTCTTCGACAACTCAATATTTATGGTCTATGACGACCTGAAAGATTTAATGATTAAATCATCTGCTCCTCTGCCGGATAATCTTAGCTGGGACCAGGAAATAGTCTCAGCCATCATGGTCCGAACCAGCCCGTTATTTAGTACTCAGGTGATTGCCAACCAGATTGGCCATGATGTCAAAAGCATCAACGTAAAGGGAATAGTAACCAAGCAGGTCCAGACCTCAATCGGTAAACAGATTTTTATGTTGTTGAGGGCCGTATTCCTGGCTGGTTGTGTACTGTGGGTTATCTCGTTTCTGCTGATCGCGATAATTTTTTCAATGATCGTCAATGAGAGAATTCGCGAGATGGGGCTTTTGCGAGCCATGGGGGCGAGAAGATCAACAATTTTTCGCCTGACCGTGACCGAGGCCTCCCTGCTCTCTTTTGCCGGCGGCAGTCTAGGGATAATTATCGGCGGAGCAATGTTTTTCGCTCTGCGCAACCATATTGAGACCTCCTTCGCCATTCCCTTTCAGTGGCCGGGGGTCTCCCAGTTTTCCCTGCTGGTCGCAGTCTGCCTGGGGCTCGGAGTTCTTACCGGGGTTTGCGCCGCCCTGCTGCCGGCAATCCGCTGCAGTTTGATGGACCCGGACAAGGCGCTGCTCAAGGGGGAGTAAGGCAGTGTCTGATCCGCCTCGTTTTCCGCCCTTCGACCGTCTCCGTTATCTGGTCATTATGCTGGTGGTTTTACAGCATGCCGCGGATAGCTATGGGGAAGCGGTCTCCTGGTGGTTTGTCCGCGATCCCGACCCCGCCTCGATGTCGTTTTTCGATCTGTTTCGCCAGCTGCCCGATATTATCATGATGCCGACCCTTTTTTTTCTGGCGGGATTCTTCGCCCTGCCATCCTTGCGGAAAAAGGGCTTGGGCCGGTTCCTTGGGAATAAGGCGGTCCGCCTCCTCGGCCCCTGGCTCGTCTGTGTCACCCTTGTCGTGCCGGTGATCCATTATATTTATCATATCGCCCGGGCCGACACTATTTACCAGAATGGATTTTTTCTTACTGGGCTCTGTTTTTGGGTGATGCAAGGCGATTTCATCTCGGTTTTATCCATTCAATGGATCAGTTCAGTCTGGATTACGCCTGGTTTATTTCCCTGCTTTTCTTCTTTTTCCTGTTTTTCGGGCTTGGCGACGCGATCAAGGGGAAATGGAGCGCCGGAAAAATAAATGACCCAAGAGGCCACGGCTCCGGGCCTTTCGAGAGAGGGGAGGTAAGCCCTTACAGGATGGGAGATAAGCCAAACCAGGGCGGCTCGTCCCGTGACTGGTTACAGGGGGAGGGGTACTCCTGGATAATTCTTCTTGCTGTCGGTGCGCTTTGCTCCCTGAGTTATTATGTGATCAATTCCTACATGTCTTTTGAACGCTGGATCATCATCTACAATGTTATCCAGTTTCAATCCCCTCGGCTCATGGTGTATATTTGCTATTTCGGCCTGGGGGTTTATGCCTTCACCCGGCAATGGTTCATCGAAAAGCCCCCACCGGGCAAACTCCTTTTCTGGGGGAGCACGTCTCTTGCCCTTATCGCCGTTTATTTCCCGCTCCATCAACAGATTTTCAGCGGCACAAGCCGGCCGGACATTACCCTGTTGTACTGTTTTGTCCGTTATTCCCTGTGTCTGAGTCTGTTGTTTGCTCTGTTGTTACTGGGTTGCCGTTATCTGGCGAAACCATCGAAGATCCATGGTTTTTTGGCCGACCATTCATATTATCTCTATCTGAATCATCTTTTACTGGTGGTCGTGGGCCAATTGTTTTTCAGACAATTCACCGAACTTGATTCTATAATCAAGTTTTGCGGGGTTGTTATTTTTTCGGTTCTCGGCAGTTATCTTTTTAGCAGTTTAATGCTTAAACCGTTCCCCCGGATTTCTTTGCTGGTAATTTTGCTTTCCTTACTCGCCTTGGGCGTTGCTACCGGGTAAGGGCAGGAGTTGCTGAAAAGAGCAGGTCAGGGAGGAGTGGAGGTGAGTGGCACCCTCCGCCCTGATCGATTACTCCGCAAAGATCATTTTTTTTCTACTTTCTTGCGCTTTCCTCTAACGCAACGAGAATAATATTTATTGTCCCATTGCATTGCTTCTAATTTGGTTTCTGGTTTTCCCTTACGGTCTTCAGCAAATGATTCTTTACCGAAATCTACATAGAAGGACTTTTGGTCAGAATAAGGTAAGTCGGTACCGCTCCAATATCTTGCGGCCTTGGTTCCAGGAAAATAATCTTGGTCAATAGCGGGATATTTATCTCCCTCGACGCGAATCGTGCCAAGTTCGTAGTGGTTGGGCAAGCGCCAATCGTCATGACCGGCAAAGGACAGGTTGCGGCAATAATCCCGGGCATCCTCCCAGGTCCTTTGCACGTTATCGTCACTCTGCTGCCAAATCAGACCGATGCCATTATCCTTCACGGTACCATCTTTATTTTTCACATAATCCCCGGCAAAGGCCGGTGTGAACAAAATGAGCCAAAATAATAAAGAAAAAGCCGAAAAAATTCCCAAAGAAAATTTCTTGTCCATAGTGCACTCCTCGCCGGGTTATCTGGGTTAAAGCTGAGTTGAGCAGCTTGTCTGCTCGCATGAAACTTATGCCCTGTGGGCATAAAGATCATGAAAAACTGGATAACGATATATCCGAGCATCTATGGAAATAACATAATAACTTTCCGAGCTGAAAAACATGAAAAAACGCGGAAGATGATTAGTTTTAAAAAAAGTAATCCTTATCAATGTTCGGAGGAATGTAATGAATAAGAAAAGGGTTCTCGGCTCATTGCTGTTCGCGGTGATCCTGTTAACCGCCTGCAGTGCCGGAGTGATCCAGCGGGCCGACTCAAAATATCTCGCCCGGGATTATCGGGCCGCCGCCGATCTTTTGGAATTGTATCTGGACGAGCATCCCGAGGCGGCCCTGGCCCGGCGAAAATTGGCTCACAGCCTCTTTGAAAATGGCTGGTACCGGGAAGCGGCCGGGCAATTTGAAAAGGTCATAGCCAGCCGTCCGCACGATACCTTCTCCCATCTCTATCTCGGTCTGGCTTACCTGCGCCTGGGTGATTATCGGAAGACCCTGGCCGGCTGGCAGCGCCTGGAGGTCACGGAGAGGCCGCTGATCGCGGAAGTGAAATCAAGCCAAATAAGTCGAGTCGCGGCAAAGGCTCCGGAGATTGCAAGTGAAGCTCAGTTAAATGATCTGGCCGATCAGGTGGAATCGGCTGTGGAGGAGGCACTCTTTGCTGAACAACAGCGAGATGCCTATAATGCCGCCCGGCTCGGCGACTGCGGCTGATGATGGTCTTGAAGCCGGTCCGGCTTCAAAAAAAGTTACCGTTCAGCACACACCGTCTTCGGACGACCGGCCCGGCTTACGTACACGAGGTACGCGGCGCCGGTCCGCTTGTCCAATCCGCACCACTGCTGAACGGTTACAGTCCGGCGGTTTTGAATACTTTGGGCGATCACCCCGGTGAACAGTTATAAAAAAAGTAAAAAAAGGGTCACTTGGTAAGACCCGCCGCCCGGTCGAGCATGGTCGGCACTCCGCCGAACTCTTCGGGGGGAAAACCGAAAGCCTCCCGCCAGATCTCGTCGCTTTCCATGCACAGGTAGATGCATGTGTCTGCGGCGGTCCGCCTCTTTAATTCTTCGTAGATGAATTTGTACATTTCTACCCGCAGGGTCCGGAAATAACGGAATTTGTTGTCGAGCCCGAGGACGAATTCGTCGTAAAAGAAGCGCGAATTCGGAAAGCGGCTGGTGGCGATATTCTTCAGGGCGGGCAGGAAGCGCAGGGCGCCCATGCTGATCCAGACGATTTTATCCGCCGGCACCATTTCGAAAAGCTTGCCGATCGTCTCGCGGTAGCCCTCCCGCCAGTCGGGATGATGGATGATCGGGTCGAAATGGAAGGCAAGCCGGTAGCCCATGGCTGCGCATTCGGCCGCGGCGGCCAGGCGCTGGTCGAGGGATGCGGTCTTCAGTTCTTCTTTTTCCATAATGGCCGGACTGTTCAGGCTCCAGGCGACGATGGTCCGGCCGTTATGGTCGATATCCCGGAGGTTTTCGATACAGGCGGTCTTGGTCTTCAGCTCCAAGACGGCCCGTTCTTTGTCCCGGAAGAATGCGATCAGCTCCCGGCTGAGACCGGTAAGGCTGTCCAGGGCCAGGCTGTCAGTGAACTCGCCGGTGCCGATCCGCCGGGGCCGGTCCGGTTCGGCGGCGAAATCCTCCGCCAGTTCGGCAAACAGATCCTCGGTATTGACGAAAAAGGAGAGCCAGGGATTGTTGAGATAGGCCTGGAGGATGCAGTAGACGCACTCCATCGGGCAGTTCATCCCGATATTCAGGACCTGGTAGTCGCAGCAGCGATACTCCCGGGTAGCGGGGCACGCCTTCAGGAAACGGCCCCGGTTGCGGCCGAGGAGCAGGATCCGTTTGCCACTGGTCAAACTGGCGGTAAAGTCCCGGTCCAGGCCGAGCCGGTCACGATCCGGTTCCCGGTCGGCGGCGACGCTCTCGGTCGGGATGTCTCCGAGCCGGGCGATGATGCGCTTGGTCAGCGGGTGATTCTCGACCTCTTGTTCGATCAGGACTCTTCCGATTCGATCGATCGGTCCCCGGTCCGGCCGGTAAGTTGAATTTGCCTTGGAATCGCTCATGGTTCAAGAGGATAACCTAAATCGCCATACCGGCAACAAAATTGAGGGCGTCGCAAAAACTCCGATCTACTGCGTCGTGGCGTATTTTGCTCCTAAGGAAGTGCTCTTGGGATGCACCACTCCTTGCACCCCAAGGGCACTTCCTGCGGGGCGCATATCGAACAAGATTTCTCACATGCGTTCGAAATGACAGCTTTTTCCGACTTTTTGCGAATTTATCAAAAATCCCTCTGCCGGTTTGGTGAATATTTTTCAGGGCAGAATTCGTTTTTGCCGCCTATCACGATATGGCAGGGCCGTCAGCACTCTTATCGCATGATGATCCGTTTTTTTCTTGACTTCGTCAGCTGAAAAATGTTGTCATGATTTAATCTCTCGGGGACAGGTCGATTGAAGCTATATCATGCATCTCCCTTGAGAATGACATAGATGGGATACCGGAACGCTAAGCCGTTGTCAAAGAATAACATGACCATTTAGTACAGCCAAGACGGCATAAGGAGCCGTATAAGAAGGCTCGAAAATGGCCATGTTGTTTGCTGACGGCTCCAAATTGAGCCGGCCTCATTGCGAGACCGACCATAACCTAATCCGAAGAGGGCTTCCATGGACGACCGGAGCTTTGAAGAGGTAAGAGGTAGGTTGAACGGCGTATCCCGCCGCGATTTCATGAAGTACTGCTCGGCGATGGCGGCCTTTATGGGCTTGCCCGTTTCGATGGGGACCAGGATCGCCGAAGCCGTCACTTCCCCCAAACGGCCGGTGGTGATCTGGCTCTCCGCCCAGGAATGCACGGGTTGCACCGAAACCCTGCTCCGCACCAGTCATCCCAGTCTTGACAGCCTGATCCTCAATCTGATCTCCCTTGATTATCATGAGACCCTGGCGGCCGGGGCCGGTCATCAGGCCGAGGAGTACCGGGCCAAGTCCATTAAAGAAAACGAGGGGAAATTCATCCTGGTGGTGGACGGCTCGATTCCCACCAAGGACGGCGGGGTCTACTGCAAGATCGCCGGCCGCACCGCCCTCGATATCCTCAAGGAAACCGCCCCCAAGGCAGCCGCGGTTTTATGTATCGGCTCCTGCGCCTCCTGGGGCGGCATCCCCTCGGCCAATCCCAACCCGACCGGGGCCAAGCCGGTCCATGAGATCCTGGCCGGCACCGGCATTACCGTGGTCAATCATCCCGGCTGCCCCCCGGTCCACTACAATCTGCTTTCCACCATTCTGCACTTTCTGACCTTCAAGAAACTGCCGGCTTTAGATGAGAAAAATCGGCCGGTTTTCGGTTACGGCCGACTGATTCACGAAAATTGCCCGCGGCGCCCCCATTTCGACGCGGGCCGCTTCGTCAAGGAGTTCGGCGACGAGGGGCACCGCTTGGGTTATTGCCTCTACATGATGGGCTGCAAGGGGCCGGAAACCTTCAACAACTGCCCCACCGTCTGCTACAACGATCTCGGCCCGGAGGCCTGGCCGGTCGGCACCGGATTCCCCTGCTTCGGCTGCTCCGAGGATGGGGTCGGGTTCTTCGCTCCGCTTCATTCCTTCGCCAAACCCACTTATGTGACCCCGCCGATATTCTTCACCAAAGCGCAGGAGGAAGAGGGGGAGGGCGCCTCCACCCTGGCGGCCGGCGTGGCCGGGGCGGCGATCGGGGCCGGAGTGGCGGCGGTGGCGATGGGCGCCAAGAAGAAACAAGACTAGCGGGAGAGGATCATGGCCATCAACAGGAGAGATTTTCTCAAAGCCTCTTCCGGAGGGGCTTTGCTGCTGGCTTCCGGGGCCACGGTGGCCGAGGCGGAGGCCAAGGAGCTGTCCCCGGACGCGGTCGGCATTCTCTATGACGCCACCCTTTGTATCGGCTGTAAATCCTGCATGGTGAACTGCAAGCGGGTCAATACCCTGGAGAAGGGCGGCGCCCTCTACAAGCCGGGCCGGGATATTCCTTACAACTACAAAGGCGATTTTCCGATCTGGGACGAGGTCACCGAACTGTCCGACACCGCCCTCAGCATCATCAAGGCCTACAAGGAAGGTACCGGCCTGAACCGTAATGAAGTGGAGAACGGCTTTTCGTTCGTCAAAAACCACTGCATGCACTGCATCGATCCGGCCTGCGCCTCGGTCTGTCCGGTGGAGGCGCTGTATAAGGAACCCGCCAGCGGCGCGGTCATCTATTACCGCGACAGGTGCATCGGCTGCCGCTATTGCCAGATCGCCTGTCCCTTCGGGATTCCCAAATTCGAATGGGGCAGTAACGATCCGCTGATCGTCAAATGCCAGCTTTGCCACCACCGCTTCCCCGAGGGGGGCTATTCGGCCTGTTGCGAATTTTGTCCGAGCGGGGCCTCGATCTTCGGGCCGGTGAAGGAATTGCGCGAGGAGGCGAAACGGCGGCTCTCCCTCACCTACGGCAAATACTACGATTTCCCGGTCCAGACCGTCGGTTCCGAGCGGAAACTGGCCAAACAGGCCAGCCGCTATATCGATCGGATCTACGGGATGACCGAAGCCGGTGGCACCCAGTATCTCCTCCTGGCCGGGGTGCCTTTCGATATGCTCGGTTTCAATCCACAGATCAGCGATCAGGAATACCCGGAGTTGACTTGGGATTATATCCAAAAAGTCCCGGCCCTGATCGTCGGCCTGCTGCTGGCTGGAGCGGCCAGTTATTACGCCACCCGGAACCGGGACGGCGAGGATAAGGAAAAGTAGATCGGGGCTTGTGACAAAATAAAATGGGTTAACCATTAAACCGTTTGCAAGGAGATAATCCATGGCCAAGAGAATCGTCGTTGATCCGGTTACCAGGATTGAGGGACATCTGCGGATCGACTGTGAAGTCGATGGGGGTAAGGTCACCAAGGCCTGGTCTTCGGGCCAGATGTGGCGGGGCATCGAAGTCATTCTCCAGGGCCGCGATCCACGAGAGGCCTGGCTCTTTACCCAGCGGATCTGCGGAGTCTGCACGACCGTCCATGCCATTGCCTCGGTCAGGGCGGTGGAGAACGCCCTCGGCATGGAAGTGCCGGTAAACGCCCAGTTTATCAGGAACCTGATCATTGGCGGACACGGGGTGCACGATCACATGGTCCACTTCTATCATCTCTGCGCCCTCGACTGGGTCGATATCGTCTCGGCCCTGAAGGCGGACCCCAGGGAAACCGCCAAACTGGGCCAGAGTCTTTCCTCCTGGAAGGGTAACAGCCATCAAGATATCAAGGATGCCCAGGAGCGGCTGAAGAGCTTCGTCGCCAGCGGCCAGCTCGGACCTTTCGGCAGCGGCTACTGGGGCCATTCGGCCATGAAACTCTCCCCGGAAGTCAATATGCTGGCGGTTACCCATTATCTCCAGGCCCTCTATTATCAGCGCAAGATCAATCAGATGGTGGCGATTCTCGGCAGCAAGACCCCCCACATCCAGAATCTGGCGGTAGGCGGGGTGGCCAATCCGATCAATCTGGATTCCAGCGTTACCCTGAACATGGAAAAACTCTACCACATCAAGACCCTGATCGAGGAGGTCGACGAATTCGTCAAGACCGCCATGCTGAGCGACGTGGCGGCGGTGGGGGCCTTTTATGCCGACTGGACCGGCTACGGCGCAGGTGTCACCAACTACCTGTCGGTGCCAGACATGCCGATGGATTCGAAGGGGACCGAATTCGAGTTGCCCGGCGGCTATATTCCCAACGGCGATATCGGTAAGTTCACCCCGATCAAGAGCTATCAGGACGAGTTTTTCGAGAAGAACGTCCGCGAATCGATCAAGCATTCCTGGTATGACGGCGACTGGACCCGGCATCCCTATGAAGAGGAAACGGTGCCGAATTATACGGACTTCCAGGATGACGGCAAGTACTCCTGGGTCAAATCCCCTACTTTCCAGGATCAACCGGCCCAGGTCGGCCCTCTGGCCAATGTCCTGGCCATGTACGTTGCCGGCCACGGGCCGACCAAAAAGTATGTCGACCAGACCTTGAAGACGGTAAGCTCGATCGCCAAGACCGAGGTGGGCATCCCGGCCCTCCATTCGACCATCGGCCGGATCGCCGCCCGGGTGGTGCGTTGCGCGGTGCTGAACGATACCATGCTAAATCAATGGCAGGCGCTGGTTAATAATATCGATTCCGGCGATACCTCCATCTACAACAAGCCGGAGTTTCCGAAGGGCGAACAGCGCGGGTTCGGCTACCACGAGGCGCCCCGGGGGGTTCTCTCCCATTGGGTGGTGATCGAGGACGGCAAGATCAAGAATTACCAGTGCGTGGTGCCCTCCACCTGGAATGCCGGGCCGCGAAACGGCGACGACGCCCCCGGCCCATACGAGGCCTCCCTGGTCGGCAATCCGGTCGCCGATCCGGAGAAACCCCTGGAGGTGCTGCGCACGGTGCACTCCTTCGACCCTTGTCTGGCCTGCGCTATCCACATGGTCGACAAGGAGAATGAGGAGATCGTCCGGGTTAAGGTCCTCTAGGTGTAATGATGAATGTCCTGATCCTAGGCATAGGCAATATTCTCCTGCGGGACGAAGGAATCGGAGTACGGGCGATAGAGGAGCTCGAATGCCGCTATACTTTTCCGCCGGAAGTGGAATTGGTCGATGGCGGCACCTGCGGCCTCGAACTGCGGGACGCCATCGGAAGACGCGACCTCCTGCTGCTGATCGATGCCATGCGCAACGGCGGTCCGCCCGGCACGGCCTACAGGCTGGATGGCGACGAGGTCCCGGCCCATTTTCACACCAGGATCTCGCCTCATCAACTGGGGATTTCGGATCTCCTGGCCACCCTGACCCTGACCGATTCACTGCCCGCCCGGATAGTGTTGTTCGGGGTCGAACCCGGCGATATCTCCACCGGCCTGGGTTTGTCTCAAGAGGTTGAGACCGGCATGGAGAAGGTGCTGCAGGCGGTTTATGAGGAATTGAAGAGCTGCGGTTTGCAACCGGAAGCGATCCCGGCGGATGAAGCGTTCCGGCTGGGCTTCTGGTCTACTAGACAAAATGGAAAGGAGGCGGTGCCATGAACTCCGCTCAGGAAAACAGATTCTGGACTCCCAATACGATCCTGCTGCTCTTCGCCATCCTGGTCGGCGGCGGAGTGGCGCTTTACCGGCTCTTCTACGGTCTGGGGGCGGCGACCAATCTGAACGACACCTATCCCTGGGGCTTGTGGCTGGCCTTCGACGTCCTCGGCGGGGTGGCCATGGCGGCCGGCGGCTTCATCATCGCCGCCGCCATCTATCTGTTCAACTGGCGGAAATACCGGCCGATCGGCCGGCCGGCGATCCTTACCGCCTTCCTCGGCTACCTGATGGCGGTTATCGCGCTGTTCCTCGATATCGGTCATCCCTTCCGTCTCTGGCATCCGATCGCCATGTGGCAGATCCATTCGATCATGTGGGTGGTGGCCATCCATGTCGTCCTCTATACCACCACCCTGGCCATCGAATCCTCGCCGATGCTCTTCGAGCGATTCAATAAGACCCGAGCCCTGACGGCCTTGAGCAAGATCATGGTCGGCGTGGTGGCCTTCGGGGTGATGCTCTCCACCCTCCATCAGTCTTCGTTGGGCGCGGTCTTTCTGATCGCCCCGGCCAGGATGTCGCCCCTCTGGTTTTCCGAGTTCCTGCCCTATATGTTTCTGATCTCGGCCATTGCCATGGGTCTGGCCATGGTCGGCACCGAGGCGATGCTGAGCGAGCGCTTTTTCGGCCATCGGGTCGATATCGAAATTTATCGCGGTCTGGCGCGGGGGATGTTGATCACCCTGGCCATTCTTCTGGTAGCAAAGATCTTCTTTCTGATCCGTTCCGGAGTCGGTTCGGCCTTTAACGGTTCCCTGCCGGGCAATATGTATCTTCTCGAAATAGCGCTCGGGATCATCCTGCCGCTGCTGCTCCTAACCAATCGACGTTTCCGTACCGAACCACGGGCCATACTAGGGGTTAACATCCTGGTGATTACCGGGGTGTTGCTTAACCGCCTGAATGTCTGCCTGTTCGCAATGCAGGGCTACAGCACGGCCCAGGGCGCCGGCTATTTCCCCTCGCTGATGGAATTTCTGCTCACCCTTGGAATCATCGCCTTCGGAATATTTCTCTACAAGATGGCGGCCCTCTATCTGCCCCTTTTCGCCAAACCGATCGAACCGAGCGGCCGATAAGCGAAAATGCATGAGATGTCGTTGGCCTTGAGCATTATCGATCTTGCCGTTGAGCATTTGCATCGCGAAGGCGGCAGTCGGGTCAGTGAAGTGGAAATCGAGGTCGGCAGCCTGGCCGGGGTGATGGCCGATTCCCTGGAATTCTGTCTTGAGGCGGCGGCCCGTTCCACTCCGGTTGAAGATGCCGAGTTCAGGTTGATTCCGGTAATGGCCCGGGGCGATTGCGCTTTCTGTCGGCGCGGTTTTGATGTAGACTCCTATTTTGCCGTTTGCCCCGGCTGCGGCGAACCCGGTCTGGCCGTAAGCGGCGGCCGGGAACTCAAGGTCCGCGCACTTACCATCGAGGATTGATATAGATGTGCGATTCATGCGATTGCGGCGGTCATGGAAACCTGTATAGCGTCGGCAAACCCGGCGCAGCGGTAATTCCGCCTGAAAGGAGCGCCAGGAAGATACAGGTCGAAGCCGATGTCCTTGCCAAGAACGAAGCGGTCTCCGACCGGAACCGGGCCTGGTTTCTGAAAAACGGCATCCTGGCTCTGAATCTGGTCAGCTCGCCCGGCTCGGGCAAGACCACTCTCCTCGAACGGACCATCCGGGATTTATCGGATAGAATTACCATGGCCGTTATCGAAGGCGACCA
Source organism: Desulfobacterales bacterium (assembly GCA_024637225.1). Lineage (GTDB taxonomy): Bacteria > Desulfobacterota > Desulfobulbia > Desulfobulbales > JAGXFP01 > JAGXFP01. The sequence goes on along the minus strand of JAGXFP010000034.1, from coordinate 87,357 downwards.
GCAGACCAGCCGCGATGCCGAACGGATCGGGGCCACCGGCGTTGAAGTGGTCCAGGTCAATACCGGGGCCGGCTGCCATCTGGACGGGGCAATGGTCCACCGGGCCATGCATCAACTTAATCTCGTGGCCGATTCGATCCTCTTTATCGAAAATGTCGGCAATCTGGTCTGCCCGGCGATGTTCGATCTCGGCGAGGCGGCCAAGGTGGTGATCATCAGCGTCACCGAAGGGGAGGACAAGCCCGAGAAGTATCCCCAGATGTTCGCCGCCGCCTCCCTCTGCCTGATCAACAAGATCGATCTGCTGCCCCATCTCGATTTCGATGTTGCCGCCTGCCGCGAATTTGCCGGGCAGGTCAATCCGGAGCTTGAGTTTATCGAACTTTCCGCGAAGACCGGCGAGGGGATGGAGGGGTGGTACAACTGGCTTATGGGCAGGGCAGGTCGTTGACGATCTTGACGAATTACTGCGCCATCGACCATTTGGCGTAGCTTTACTACAGCCAAATGGTCTCTTCCTTGTTCTTCGCCAAGCTTGTCAACGACGGGATTTGTGATGCAGAATTGAATGGTGACAGAATTAAATTCTGTCCCTATCTTAAATTGTTCCGGGGTGAGAATAATAGAGACAAAAAAGCCGGGAAGCATTGAGCGGCGCCGGATACTGGTCAACGGTATTGTTCAGGGGGTCGGCTTTCGGCCCTTTGTTTATAATCTGGCCCGGCGGTATGGATTGACCGGGACGGTGCTCAATACCTCGTCGGGAGTAGAGATCGAGATCGAGGGTACAGGTCTGGATCATTTCGAGCACTCTCTGAAAAGAGATCCGCCGCCCCAGGCAGTTCTTTCCTCTTTTGCAAGTGAAGTAATCCCTCTTTGTAACGATACAGAGTTCTCCATCGGTTTCTCCCTGGGAGTTGAGAAGGTTTCTACCCAGATTGCGCCCGATCTGGCGCTTTGTCCGGACTGCCTCAGGGAGCTTTTCGATCCGAACGACCGCCGCTACCTGTATCCCTTCATCAACTGCACCAATTGCGGACCCCGTTATTCGATTGTCACCGGCATTCCCTATGACCGCGAGAAAACGGCGATGCGCCGATTTGAAATGTGCGATCAGTGCCGGGCGGAATATGAAGATCCGGCCAACCGGCGCTTTCACGCCCAGCCCAATGCCTGTCCTGATTGCGGTCCGCGGTTGGGTCTTCGCGATAATTCAGGCAAGATGATTGCCTCGGCCGAAGAGGTCGTCATCAGGGCAGCCGAATTGTTGCGAGAGGGTAAAATAGTGGCCGTTAAGGGGCTTGGCGGCTTTCATCTGGCCTGTGACGCGAAAAACGATGCGGCGGTTCGTCGATTGCGGCAACGGAAGCACCGGGAGGAGAAGCCATTGGCGGTGATGACGGCCGATCTGGAGGTGGCCCGGGGTTTATGTTGTTTGGACCGGGACGAGGAGGAAGCGCTTCTTTCGCCGGCGGCACCGATTGTTATTGCCGCCGCGCGTGGCGATCATGGCATGGCGCCTTCGGTCGCGCCGCTCACCGATAAACTTGGGGTAATAGTCGCCTATACCCCTCTGCACCATCTCCTCTTGCGTGAATTCGGCGGGGTGCTGGTGATGACCAGCGGCAACCTCAGCGAGGAGCCGATCTGCATCGACAACCGGGAGGCCGTGGACCGCCTGGCGAATATCGCCGATTATTTCCTGGTCCACGACCGGGATATTTACATGCGCGGCGACGATTCGGTGGTGATGAAAATGGCGGAGCGGATCAGGCCCCTGCGGCGCAGCAGGGGCTTTGTGCCCCGGCCGGTTGCGCTTAGCGGCGATGGTCCCCAGGTGTTGGCCGTCGGCGGCGAGTTGAAAAATACCGTTTGTCTGCTGAAAGGAGACCAGGCCTTTCCAAGTCAGCATCTCGGCGATATCAAAAATCTGGAGGCCTTCCGGTTCTTCCGGGAAGCAATCGATCATTTGCGGGAGATCTTCGAGGCCGAACCGGAACTGGTTGTCCACGATCTCCACCCCGCCTATCATTCCACCGGCTGGGCTCGGGAGGAGCAGGAGCTGCCGGTGCTGGCAGTCCAGCACCACCATGCCCATTTGGCCGCCTGCCTTGCCGAAAACAGAAAGGAAGGCCCGGCGATCGGCATCATTCTCGACGGCAGCGGCTACGGTTCCGATGGCACGATCTGGGGCGGCGAGATCCTGGTCGGCGATTTCAGCGGTTTTACCAGGTATGGCTGCCTGGAACCGATGCCGCTGCCGGGCGGCGATGCGGCGGTGAAGGCGCCCTGGCGGACGGCGGTCGCCTATCTGGAGAAAGCTTTTTCGGGATCGCTTCCCGATCTGCCGTTTATGGCCGAACACGATATCGGGCCGATTCGCGAAATGGTGCAAAGAGGCATAAACTCTCCTTTGACCAGCAGCTGCGGGCGGCTGTTCGACGCGGTGGCGGCGATGAGCGGCGGTCGGCAGACCATCGCCTATGAAGGCCAGGCCGCCGTCGAATTGATGGAGGCGGCCGGGCGGGATGGCGGGGATTCGGCGTATCGCTGGGATATTGTCCCGAAAAATGATATCCTGTGGCTTGGAGTTCGTGGCCTGATCCGCCAGGTTGCCGATGATGTTTTACGGGGAGTATCCCGGCCGGCTATCAGTCGGCGCTTTCATCGGACCCTGATCGAAATGCTGGCCGGTGCGGCCGAACGGGTCCGGGAGCAGACGGAACTGGATACCGTTGCCCTGAGCGGCGGGTCTTTTAACAACTATCTTTTGTTGGAAGGACTGATCGGACATCTGGAAGGAAAAGGGTTCGAGGTTCTTGTCCATCGGCAATTGCCGGCCGGAGACGGTTGCCTTTCCCTCGGTCAGGCGGTGATCGGCAGGAGTTGGCTGCTGAATAATATCGATAAAGGAGTGTCATTCCATGTGTCTGGCGATACCCGGTAAACTGGTCGAGATCTACGAAGAGGCCGGTATGAAGATGGGCAGAATCGATTACGGCGGCACGGTCAACCGGGTCTGCCTGGAGTATGTGCCCGAAATCGAGATCGGCCAGTATACAGTGGTCCATGCCGGTTTCGCCATCTCGATTATCGACGAGGAGGAGGCGGCCCGCAGTTTCGAGGCCTGGCGCGAATATAACGATGCCGCTCTCAGGGCAGGGCCGTATCGGTACGGTAAGGCTGCCGATGAGGAAGAGGGGCAGCGATGAAATTCCTCTCCGAATACCGCGATCCTGAAACCGCCCGCCGGATGCTGGCCGAGATCGAAAAGATCGTCACCCGCTCCTGGGTGATCATGGAGGTCTGCGGCGGCCAGACCCATGCCATCGTCAAAAGCGGCATCGATCAGCTCCTGCCGAGGGAGATTCGGCTGGTGCACGGGCCGGGTTGCCCGGTTTGCGTAACTCCCCTTGAAACCATCGATCGGGCCATCGAGATTGCCGGGCGGCCGGAGGTTATTTTCTGCAGCTTCGGCGATATGCTGCGGGTGCCGGGCAGCAACCGGGACCTGCTTACCGCCAGATCGGCCGGGGCCGAGGTGCGGATCGTCTATTCGCCTCTGGAAGCCCTGGAGATCGCCCTGAATAATCCCGACCGGGAGGTGGTCTTTTTTGCCATCGGTTTCGAGACCACCGCACCGGGCAACGCCATGGCGATTATTCAGGCCGAGAAACAGGGCCTGAAAAACTTCAGCGAACTGGTCTGTCATGTTCTGGTGCCGCCGGCGATCACTGCCCTGCTGTCTTCGGACGACAATCTGGTCAACGGCTATCTGGCCGCCGGTAACGTCTGCACGGTGACGGGACTTGGCGAATATGAAGGTATCGCCGAAAAGTACCGGGTGCCGATCGTTGCCACCGGCCTCGAGCCCAACGATATCATCGAAGGCATTCTGATGGTGGTCAGGCAACTGGAAGAGGGGCGGGCGGAAGTCGAAAACCAGTATGTCCGTTCGGTCCGCTACCAGGGAAATATCCCCGCCCAAGAGGCGGTGGCCAGGGTATTCGAGGTCTCCGACCAGAAATGGCGGGGGATCGGGATGCTGCCGGACAGCGGTTTGCGAATCAGGAAGGAATATGGCGATTACGACGCGGCCCGCCGTTTCGCGGTTACCGACTTCGATGTCAACGAGCCGGAGGTCTGCATCAGCGGCACGATCTTGAGGGGTTTGAAGAAACCGGATCAGTGCCCGGCTTTCGGCACGGAATGCCGGCCGGAGCATCCACTGGGCGCGACCATGGTCTCCAACGAGGGGGCCTGCGCGGCCTACTACAAGTATAAGCCGCTGATGGCGTCGTAAAAAGACGCTCTACTGTGTCGCACCCAAGGGTTCCGTCCCTTTGTTTAGAGGACAAATGATGAGCGATTCAAAAAACAGCGATAAGGCTTTTCCGGGCTTCAGCTGCCCGATGCCGATCCTGAACCACGATACCGTCCAGCTCGCCCACGGCAGCGGCGGCAAGCTTTCGGCCGAACTGCTCGACAAGTTGTTCCTGCCCCGGTTCGGCAACGATACCCTCAATCGTCTTGAGGATCAGGCCGTTCTGGAGATGCCGGAGGGGCGGCTGGCCTTCACCACCGACAGTTTCGTGGTCGATCCGATCTTTTTCCCCGGCGGCAATATCGGCGACCTGGCGATCAACGGCACCGTCAACGATCTGGCCATGGGCGGCGCCAAACCCCTTTATCTGAGCGTCGGCTTCATTCTGGAGGAGGGATTGCCCCTGGAAATGCTCCACGCGATTCTACTCAGCATGGAGGAAGCTGCCTGGGGGGCCGGGGTCAAAATCGTCACCGGGGATACCAAGGTGGTCCCCAGAGGAAGCTGCGATAAAATTTTCATAAACACCTCAGGGATCGGGGTGGTCCCCGACGGGATTAATCTGTCGGCATCCGGTCTCAAGGTCGATGATCGGATCATCCTGTCCGGCACCATAGCCGACCACGGCATGGCCGTAATGACCAGCCGGGAAGGGCTGTCTTTCCAGGCGGATATCGAAAGCGACACGGCGGCTTTGAATTCACTGGTCGAGGATATGCTTCTGGTCTCAAGGGATATCCGGGCGATGCGCGATCCGACCCGGGGCGGCCTTGCCGCCACCCTCAACGAGTTTGCCAGATCGTCGGCCAGGGGTATTGTCCTGGAACAGGACAAGGTGCCGGTAAACCGGAAAGTCCAGGGTGCCTGTGAAATTCTCGGCATCGATCCCCTGACCGTGGCGAACGAAGGCAAACTGGTGGCCGTGGTCCCGGCATCGGTTGCCGACGATGTCGTCGATACCATGCGCCATCATCCATTGGGGCGCGAGGCGGTGGTGATCGGTAAAGTAGTAAAGGACCATCCCGGAGTTGTCGCCCTGAAGACCGGCCTCGGTGTCAGTCAGATTCTCGACATGCCGGTTGGCGAGCAGCTGCCGCGTATCTGTTGAGCAAGCGGCTACAGAATACCATTTCAAATGTCAGATGAGTGTTCGCATAGCACTACTCTTCACTTCTTACTCACTGGCCGCGGCGCAAAAACACATTGCTCCGGCATCGATAGACAACGTAAATCAGTGGTCAATCAAGTCAGAAGTTGAGCTGATAACTTAGCCGATTTGCAAAATCCACCTGCTGCCGGGGTGGTTTTTTGTTTTTCGGGGGCTATTCGGAGGCCATGCTTTAGGGTGCAAGAATTAGCCTAAACGGTTATAATCGCGCCGGTTGGTGATAACGGATCAGATATATATGCAGATAATCAGAAAAAATACCCGGCAGATAGCGGTTGGAAATGTGGCGATTGGTGGCGGTGCGCCGATTGCGGTGCAGTCGATGACCAATACCGATACCCGCGATGTCGAGGCCACCGTGGCCCAGGTTAAACGCCTTGAGGATGTGGGCTGCGAGATCATCCGGGTAGCGGTTCTCGATATGGCGGCGGCGGCGGCGATCCGGGCCATCCGCGAGCGGATTTCGATTCCGCTGATCGCCGATATCCATTTCGATTCCCGCCTGGCCGTGGCCGCCATGGAGCATGGCGCCCAAGGGATCAGGATCAATCCCGGCAATATCGGTGGCCTGGAAAAGTTGGCCCGGGTTGTCGATGCGGCCAAGGTCCACAACGTATCGATCCGGGTCGGGGTTAACTCCGGTTCGGTCGAAAAGGATATCCTCGCCCGCCATGGCCACCCGGTCCCCGCCGCTCTGGTGGAAAGCGCCCTGCGCAATATCGCTCTTCTTGAAAAGATGGGTTTCGCGGAGATCAAGGTTTCGATCAAATCGTCCGATGCACTGACGACGATCGATGCCTACCGGCAGCTGGCCGCCCAAGCAGACTATCCCCTCCATCTCGGGGTAACCGAGGCCGGCGGCTTGATCGCCGGCACGGTTAAGTCCAGCGTAGCTCTGGGGATCCTGCTCTCCGAAGGGATCGGCGATACCATCCGTATTTCCCTGACCCGGGACCCGGTCGAGGAGATCCGGGTGGCCTATGAGTTGCTCCGCGCCCTGCACATCAGGCAGCGCGGTCCGGAGCTGATCTCCTGCCCGACCTGCGGCCGCTGCCAGGTCGATCTCTTCAGCCTGGCCGAGAAGGTCGAGCAGCATGTCCAGACCATTGAAACTCCCCTGAAGATCGCGGTGATGGGCTGCGTGGTCAACGGACCGGGTGAGGCCCGCGAGGCCGACCTGGGCGTAGCGGGCGGCCATGGCGTCGGAATTATCTTCAAGAAGGGCGAGGTTTTTAAAAAGGTGCCGGAAGGGGAGTTGCTGGAGGTCTTTATTGCCGAGCTTGATAAGATGGCGGCTGGGGATGGGAGTTGAAAGTTTAAAAGTTGGAAGTTGGAATATAGGAGTCAGGAGCCAAGGGTCAGGATTGGCGTTTCAGGGATAAGCTATTGCTTTGATAATTTGGGCCGCGAGTTGGGGGCATTATGTCATTTCGAGCGTGGCAAAGTAATCCGGGAATATGTAACTGGTTGAAAATACTTTGATTGCTTCTTCGCTTTGCTCCTCGCAATGGTGTGTTTAATAAAAATTTACGGGAATCAATCATGCGTTACTCTCAGTTGTTGTTGCCCACTTTGAAGGAAAATCCGGCCGAGGCCGAGGTGGTCAGCCACCGTTTGCTGCTGCGGGCCGGTTTTATCCGCAAGCTTACCTCCGGGGTTTACTCATACCTGCCGCTCGGTCTGGCGGCGATCCGCAAGGTCGAGCAGATCGTCCGGGAGGAGATGAACCGGGCAGGCGCCCAGGAGCTTTTGCTGCCGGTGGTCCAGCCCGCCGACTTATGGAAGGAGTCGGGCCGTTGGGAAAAGTACGGCCCGGAACTGTTGCGCTTCAAGGACCGCCATAACCGGGAGAGCTGTCTGGGCCCGACCCATGAAGAGGTAATCACCGATCTGGTCCGGATGAACGTCCATTCCTATCGGAGCCTGCCCCTGAACCTCTACCAGATCCAGACCAAGTTCCGGGACGAGATCAGGCCCCGGTTCGGGCTGATGCGGGGCCGGGAGTTTATCATGAAGGATGGCTACAGCTTCGATATCGACGAAGATGGGGCCAATGTCACCTACCGGAAGATGTATGACGCCTATCATCGGATCTTCAGCCGCTGCGGCCTGTCCTTCCGGGCGGTCGAGGCGGATACCGGCACGATCGGCGGCAGTTTCTCCCACGAGTTCATGGTCCTGGCCGAGACCGGTGAGGATACCCTGGCGATCTGCAAGTCCGATGACGATAAATGCGGTTACGCGGCCAACCTGGAAAAAGCGGCCGGCGCCGCCCCGCGGCCTGCCGAACCCGAAGTCGAGATGCTGCCTCTGGAAAAGGTCGAAACCCCCGGCAAGCGCAAGGTTGTCGCCGTTACCGCCTTTCTGGATATCTCTCCGAAACAGCTGGTCAAGACCATGGTCTATCTGGCCGACGGTAAACCGGTGGCGGTTCTGGTCCGGGGCGATCACGAGGTCCAGGAGGTCAAGCTCAAGAACATGCTGGGCGCGGTGGAAGTGGAGCTGGCCGACGACAAGCAGATCTTCGACGCCACCGGGGTGCCGAGCGGCTATCTCGGCCCGGTCGGGATCAGGATCCTGGTGGTCGCCGATCGGGAGATTGCGGTTATGCGAAACTTCGTGGTCGGCGGCGGAGAGAAGAATTACCATCTTTTAAACGCCAATCTCGGTCGCGATTTCGAAGTCGACCGGATCGGCGATCTCAGGGAGGTGACCGCCGGCGATCGCTGTCCGCATTGCAGCGGCGAGCTGGAATTCACCAAGGGTATCGAGGTCGGCCATATATTCAAGCTCGGCACTGCTTACAGCGAGGCACTAAATGCCACCTGCCTGGACGGTAAGGGCCGGGAAAAGCACTTTGTCATGGGCTGCTACGGGATCGGAGTCAGCCGCACCGTGGCGGCGGCCATCGAGCAGAATCACGACAAGGACGGGATCATCTTCCCGTTGCCGATCGCGCCTTTCAAGGTGGTGGTCCTCAACCTGTCGCCCGACGATAATGAAATCACTAGCGCGGCCGAGCAGGTTTATCACGGTCTGCGTGAACAGGGGATCGAGGTGTTGCTGGATGACCGGGATGAACGGCCGGGCATCAAGTTCAAGGATGTTGATCTGATCGGCATCCCCTACCGGGTGACGGTGGGCAAGGGCTTTGCCAAGGACGGCACGGTCGAGGTCAGGGAGCGGAGGCACGGCCTGACCGAAACCTTGCCTCTGGCTGATGCGGCCGCCTTTCTTGTCGAACGTATTGATCGCGCGATGGCGACTCCGAACGGTTAAGATCGGGCACGTTTTTTCAATTTACCCGAATCCGTGGCGGCTTGGCGGGGAATTTTGTTTTATTCGTTTGTTGTCCGTCATGCCAGCACGCTTTTAGCTGGCATCCAGCGTATGATCTGGATTCCGGCTTAAAAGTTGCCGGAATGACGGATTTTTCGATGCGTGGAGATAAACGGTACTTTTATAATTTCCATGTCCCTTAGTCATCAAGATTATAATCCGATTTATCGTCGGACTGAAAAAGAAAGTTGTTAATGCCGGAAATCGAAGATGTCATAAGTAAGGTCCGGGAGTATCTTCCCGGAGAAAATCTTGACAGGCTGCACGAGGCCCATGAGTTTGCCCGCCTGATTTATACGGGCAATCATCGCCATTCCGGCCTTCCATATCTTGGGCATGCCCTGGCGGTGGCCGATATTCTGGCCAGGCTGAAGCTGGACCTGAATACCATCATAGCAGGGCTCCTGCATGGAGCGCTTAAGGAACCGGCCTCGGTTCCGGAAAAGGAACTGGCCAGGAAATTCGGCAAGGACGTGGCCACGATCGTCCGCGGTGTCACCAAGATCACCAGCGTCAACTTCGATTCGAGGCTGGCCTTCCAGGCCGAGAATATCCGGCGCATGCTTCTGGCCATGTCGGAGGATATCCGGGTGCTGGTCCTCAAGCTGGCCGACTGCCTCCACGATATGCAGTCACTGCGCCATCTTTCTTCGGAAAAACAGCGGGAGTTCGCCCAGGAGACCATGGAGCTGTATGCTCCCCTGGCCAGCCGTCTCGGGATCGACTGGTTGAAACGGGAACTGGAGGATCTGGCCTTTTCCTATCTCTATCCCGATGAATACCGTGATCTGCAAAGCAGGATAGATACATCCCTCCTCGATCGCGGTCAATATGTTGAGGAAGTGAAGCAACTGCTGACCGCCAAGCTCAAGGAACAGGGGATCACCGAGTTCAGAATCCTCGGCCGTCCCAAACATCTTTACAGCATCTATAAAAAACTTATCGCCCAGGATATCCCCCTCGAAAAGGTCTACGATAAAGTCGCCTTCAGAATCATCGTCAACTCGGTCCGCGAGTGTTACGAGGTGTTGGGACTGCTGCACGATCTGTGGCTCCCGGTTTCCGGGCGGTTCAAGGACTTCATCAGCACCCCTAAATCAAACGGCTATCAATCCCTGCATACAACGGTGGTCGGCCCCCGCGGCGAGTTCATGGAGATCCAGATCAGGACCGTGACCATGGACCGGATCGCCAACGATGGTATTGCCGCCCATTGGGCCTATAAAGAGGGCAAAGCGATCACCGCCCGGGACGCGCAACTCTTCAAGGGGTTGTCTCAACTAGTTCAGTCGGTCAGGGACTTGCAGGAACTCAAGGATCCCAGGGAGTTTCTTGAAGCGGTCAAGGGCGAGCTTCGGGAAGTGGAGGTCTATGCCCTTACTCCCAACGGCGAGGTCAAGGAGTTGCCGATCGACAGTACTCCGATCGATTTCGCCTATGCCATTCATACCGATGTCGGCGATCATTGCGCCGGGGCCAAGGTCAACGGCCGCATCGTGCCCCTGCGGCATCATCTCCACAGCGGCGACATGGTCGAGATCATTACCTCTCCCTCCCAGAAACCGAATCGCGGCTGGCTGGCCCTGGTCAAGACCAGCAGGGCCAGAAGCCGGATCAGACATTGGCTGAAAAGAGAAGAGCAGGAGAGGGCGCTTAAGGTCGGCACGGAGATTTGCGAGCGCGAACTGCGCAAGCGGGACCTGAGCCTCAAAAAAGTCACCCGCAGCGGCCACCTCAAAGAGATACTCAAATCATTTTCCTGCAATACCCTTGAGGATCTGCTCAGGAAAGTCGGTTCCGGCAAGGTCACCGTCGCGGCGATTGCCAATCGCATGCAACCGGAAGAGTTGCGGCCTGCCGGAGCGGAGCGGCAAGTCGAGGCGGTCAAAGCGAGGATCGGACCGAAAAGCCGCAAACCGGTGCCCAGCGAACACGCCGTGGTCATCGACGGGGTGGACGATATGCAGGTCAAGATCAGCAAGTGCTGCATGCCGGTCCCGGGTGACGACATCGCCGGCTTTATCAGTTCCGGCCGGGGTATCTCGGTTCACAAGGCGGATTGCGTCAATTTCCTGGCCACGGACCCGGATCGACAGATTGAGGTGAGTTGGTCCGGTGAATCCGGAGGCGGTTCCCATCTGGTCCAGGTTCAGGTAGTCGCTCAGGACCAGCGCGGCCTGATTGCGGAAGTCAGCAATACCGTTAACGAGATGGATGCCAATATCGACAGCATGGAGGCCCATACCTCATCGGATAATCTGGCCATCCTGAATCTAGTCCTCGAAGTGGGGAATGTGGCCCATCTCAAGAGAGTCATCTTGAAATTGCGGCATATATCGGGGGTTATCGAGGCGTATCGAAAGTAAATCTTTGAAAATTCCCCGTGGCAAATTGCGAGGCGGATCAGGAATAGAGGCGGTGGGGGTTCTAAGCGGGTGTTCTTTGCCTGTGACAATCGAGAAACGAAGGTAAAGTAGGGGGGGAGTCGTTCACAGCTGGCGGTTTCAGGGGCAGGCGGATGAAAGAATCAAACGGGGCGCCTGAATAAGGCAGGCAACCCCGTTTGTCCGATTGGCCGAGGCGGTCAGGACCGGATGTTGCGCCCTCAGGCCTGGGTAGTTCTGGCGGCCGGTTTTACAACGGCGCCGGAACGGATACAGGTGGTGCAGACTCGCATCTTTTTATTATTGCCGGGGGAAACCACAACCTTTACGTTCTGCAAATTTGGCAGCCAGCGTCTTCTGCTTTTGTTATGGGCATGGCTGACATTGTTTCCGGTGACCGGACCTTTGCCGCATATTTCACACTTCTTAGCCATTTTCAAGACTCCTTTGTTTTTTCTTCGAAAGAAGGGACATATACAATGTCCCTATGGAGATGGCAAGTCTTTTCCTGAATCCTTGACGGCTTTTACAGGTAGTACTTTTGAATTTAAATCATAACCTGAAATTTCATAACTCCGCAAAAAAATAAAAACTCGACCGGTTGCCCGATTAAAATCGGCAAGTTAATGGTTCTTGCTGTCATCTAGGGGACTTGGGGGTTGCCTGGAAATCTTCTCGTGAAGTAATTGACATGATTGGGCCGCTCATGGTAATCTTTCGCGCTCCGGGATTTGTGGGGCCTTTGTCAGTTTCAGGAGAGCCCTGTCAAGGTGGATTCGCGGCTCCGGCGAAGACATGAAGAATATTAAGCATGGTTGGCGAATATTCTTCATTTCTGGGAAGCGATTAACTTCTTTGTTTGTTTGCTCATTACAATATCGTGTACGTCTAATGGAGGTCTCCGCCGACCGAGGTAACCGTTTTTCGATGGCACAATATGTGCAATTCCTTCACCGCGCTGTAAAGATGGCAATTGGATTTTTTGGGGAAGTAAAACTAAAGTAGCTTTTGTAATTAAACCAAACTTCAGAGTTCAAGCATGCAAAAAAATAAAAATGAAGTATGGGCTTTTTTCGCTTCGGTGAAACTCGCTCTCTTTACCTTTTTTATCCTGGCCGCTGCCTCGATTATCGGTACTCTTATTCCCCAAGGCAAGGAGATGCAGTTTTATGTCGACGCCTTCGGTCCCGGAACTGCCAAGCTTTTTCAGATATTCAACGTGCCGGACATGTACAATTCCTGGTGGTTTGTCTCCCTGCTGGTCCTGTTCAGTCTCAATCTGATTGTCTGCACCATCGACAGGTTTCCGAACATCTGGCGGCTGGTTACCATGGACAATCTGGCCATGGATATCGGCCGGATTCTCAAGATGCCTAAACGCCAGACTTTTCAATCGGACCTGCCGGCATCGGAGCTGGCCCGGGCCGTGGAAGGGATGTCAACTTCATGGAAGTTCGACAAGGCCGAAAAGGAAGAAGGGATTCTGCTTGCCGCCCAGAAAGGAGCCTGGACCAGGCTCGGAGTGATTTCTGTCCATGTCAGCATCCTGGTCATCTTTATCGGCGCGATTATCGGTTCGATCTTTGGTTTCAAGGGCAGCGTCATGATCCGGGAGGGCGGTTCCGCCAAGGAGATTTATCTGCACGACGCCAACAACACCAAGATTCCTCTCGGTTTTGAAGTACGCTGTGACCGCTTTGAGTTGCAGCGCTACAATACCGGTGCTCCCAAGGAGTTTATTTCCGATCTGGTCGTGATTGAGAATGGTGAAGAGGTTCGCGAAAAAACCATCGAGGTCAATGATCCCCTCAAATACCGCGGGCTGACCTTCTACCAGTCCAGTTACCAGCCCCTGGAAGACGCCTATGCGATTAAAATCGAGAATCAGAAGACCGAGGCCAGTAAGAAATTTTATATTGGTCCCGGCAGCGCCGTGGAATGGAAGGAAGAAGGGCTGAAGTTCGGGATAACCAACCGGATGGGACCATATGGGATGGGGGAGTATCGCCATAAAATCTGGTTTAATGATACCAGCCAGAAACCCATAGAATTCTGGACGGAAGAAGGAAAGATGGTCATTGTTGAAAGACCGGAGGCCGACTACCTCTTTTCGCTCAGGCCCCTTTATTACACTGGCCTTCAGGTCGCTAAAGACCCGGGAGTCTGGTGGGTATATATCGGCTGCGGTATAATGCTGCTCGGGCTTTACGTTGCTTTTTTCCTTTCCCACAAAAAGGTCTGGATTTATATTTCCGAGAAGGACTCCCATTCACGGATCCATCTCAGCGGAAGCAGCAACAAGAATAAAATCGGCTTCGACAATGATTTTTCTGCTCTTTCGGAAAAACTCGAGCAGAACGACAGCTTAAAACTTATAAGGGAATAGCTATGAACAGCTCTCAGTTGCTAGGTTTCACCACCTTTGCCTATCTTACCGCCTCGATTCTTTACATCGGAATCTTTGTTTTCCGGGCCAAAAAGCTCGGGTTGGCGGCATCTCTCCTGCTTATTGTGGGTTTTCTTTTCAATACCGGCGGTATCGCCCTGCGCTGGGTCGAGTCCTACCAGATTGGAGCTGGCCATGCGCCCATGTCCAACATGTACGAGTCGCTGGTCTTTTTTGCCTGGTGCATTGCCATTTTCTACCTCTTTTTGGAATTCAAGTTCAAGAACAGGCTGATCGGCGCCTTTGCCGTACCTTTTGCCTTTCTGAGCATGGCCTTGGCGGGGCTTACCGATCCGGATATCAAACCCCTGATCCCCGCCCTGCAGAGTAACTGGCTGATCGCCCACGTGGTCACCTGTTTCGTGGGTTACGCGGCTTTCGCCGTGGCCGCCGGTATGGGTATTATGTATCTGGTCGGGTCTACCAGTGTTGAAGGCGGCAAGGAAAAGAATCCTAACGGTCTGCTGGCAACCCTGCCAAGCTTGAAAGTGATCGACGATATTACCCATAAGACCATCGTCTTCGGTTTCCTGTGGCTCTCCGCCGGGATCATCACCGGGGCGATCTGGGCCAATTCGGCCTGGGGTACCTACTGGAGTTGGGATCCTAAAGAAACCTGGTCGCTGATTACCTGGTTCGTCTATGCGGGCGCCTTGCATGCCAGGTTCACCAAGGGCTGGGGCGGCAAACGCATCGCCTGGCTGGCCATTATCGGTTTCCTGGCCGTGGTCTTTACATACTACGGGGTTAACTATCTCCTCTCGGGGTTGCACAGTTACGGCGGCGCCTGATAAACTACTCGAAATGGATTTTAAAATTTAGTGTGATTTCAGTGGCCCGGAATTTTCGGGCCATTTTTTTTTGGGTGATGTACGGATAAGCTGATGTTTGATTTCGTGGTAACGCATGAGGATGGGATGGTGAATTTGATAACAACTCCTGATCGATTTCATGATTAAGGAGTATTCCCGATTTTAAATGAAGAACGCTTGAATTGGCTAAGCAGCCGCTGTTTTCCCGCTTGACATCTTTTTTCATTAATAATATAAACTTAGTATTAGTGAATGAATTAGAATTCATTTCATTTTATTTTAAATTATTCAAGGAGAGGAAAGATGGCTAAAAGGATTGTACTTTGTGTGGCGGTAGTGGCAATGATATGCGGATTTTCCGCGGTAATTACCATCGCTGCCGGAAGCGGACCTGAAACCGTAGTATTTGAGAACAAGAAAGCCGATGTTACTTTCAAGCATCATGAGCATCAGGCCAAATTCGAATGTGCCGAGTGCCATCATACCAAAGCCGATGACGGTTCCCAGGGACCCTATGTCGCCGGTGAAGAGGCGAAATGCGCCAGCTGTCACGAACTGGGCAGCATGAAAGACCCTATTCATGTTAATTGCCGCGGTTGCCACAAAGAGCAGGACAAGAAACTTGCTTCCTGTGGCGCTTGTCACGTGAAGTAATTGTTTGACAGCTTATAAAGCTGCTTTTATAAAAAGGCTGCCCTCTTTGCGGGCGGCCTTTTTTTATGGGATAAACCACAACCTTCAACAAATTTTTTACTAATATTTATGGCTATCTCGGCAGGCGAAAAAAGAAGAGTAAACGGGCGGCCATGGCTGTGGAATCACATCCATCTGTCTATTTTGGTCTTGGCGACCGGCTTGCTGCTTTCTTTTTTTATCGGGATGGGCCTCTATGCTTTGGCGGCCCTCGGGATTCCGGATATTTCATCGGTTGCTTCATATAGGCCGCCGACGGTCACGGTCTTCCTGGACGATCAGGGAGAACCTATCGCTGAATTTTATCGGGAAAGGCGTTATGTCGTCCCGGTCAGCGCCATGCCCCAATTGCTGCCCGCGGCCTTTGTGGCGGCGGAAGACGGTCGTTTTTATCAACATGGCGGCGTCGACGGTTGGTCGGTCCTGCGGGCGATGGTCAACAACCTCCGTTCTGGCCGGCGTTCCCAAGGGGGCAGCACCATAACTCAACAGGTAGCCCGTTCTCTGCTGCTGACCCGTGAAAAAACTTATACCCGAAAAGTCAAGGAAGCGATTCTCGCCTATCGGATCGATCGGCTTCTCGACAAGGAAGAGATTCTCTACCTTTACCTTAACCAGCTTTATCTCGGCGAGGGTACCTATGGGGTAGGAGCGGCTGCCCGGGTTTATTTCGATAAGAATGCCTCCGAGTTGAATCTGGCCGAGATCAGCCTCCTGGCCGGTCTGCCCCAGGCACCGAGCCGATATTCCCCCCTGAAGAATTTTAAACTGGCCAAGGCCCGCCAGCGTTATGTGTTGAACCGGATGGCCGCCGACGGCTATATAACCCCTGAAGAGGCGCGACAGGCTTATCGTCGAGGTCTGCGCTGGCGAACGGAAAGCCTACAAGATGAAGCTGCCGGCCAATATTTCGTCGAGCATGTCAGGCGATATATCGAAGATAAATACGGCCAGGAAAAACTGTTGACCGGCGGTCTGGTTGTGCATACCACAATGAATAGAGCCCTCCAGCAGGCAGCAGCGGCTTCAGTGGAAACGGGGGTTGCCGAGTGGGCGAAACGTAATCCCGGCGCAAGGGAGAAGCCTCAGGCGGCCCTGATTGCCATTGAAGTTGATTCAAATCGGGTAGCGGCAATGGTTGGCGGCACCGATTTTACCAGCAGCCAATACAATCGCGCCGTCCAGGCCAGACGGCAACCAGGCTCGGCTTTTAAACCGATAATCTTTGGAGCTGCCCTGCAACTTGTCGTGACACCCGCTGATCTTTTCCTTGATGAGCCGGTGAAACTGCCCGGTAATATTCCCGGGCAATTCTGGGAACCGCAAAATTTCAGCGGGGATTATCACGGACGGACCACGGTGTGGACCGGGTTGGTGAAATCCCGAAATATCGTCAGCATAAAGCTTCTGCAAAAGGTCGGGATCGAATCGGTCAGGAGTCTCGCCGGTAGGATGGGTATAACCGCCCAACTTGACGATAATCTCTCCCTGGCGCTTGGAACTTCGGGGGTTTCACTTCTGGAAATGACCGGGGCTTACAATGTCTTCGCCGGGCGGGGACTCTATCGGTCGCCGCTGTTTGTGACAAAGGTTGTCGATCAATACGGAAATGTTCTGGAAAACGGTGATAACCAAGAGGTCAGGCGGGCGCTGTCCCCCAAGGATGCCTATCTGGTAACCGATCTGCTCAAGGGCGTGATTGCGTACGGGACCGGGCGGTCGGCTCAGGGGCTATCCGTTGAGGCGGCGGGTAAGACGGGGACCAGCGACGGCAATCTGGACGCCTGGTTTATTGGTTATACTCCCGAATTGGCGGCCGGAGTATGGTTTGGTTTCGACCGCAACATTACTCTCGGGGAACATGAAACCGGGGGCAGATCGGCAACACCGGTCTGGCTGGATTTTATGAAGAAAGCGATTTCGCTGAATCCAGCTGAGCGGAAGAGCTTTACGGTTCCGAAAGGGGTGGTGTTCCTGCCCATGGATCCGTCAACCGGGGAAATCAAGACAGAAAAAAGCCCCGGAGCAGTTGATGTCGCCTTCAAGGAGAGTTTGCTGCCGATGGTGCATTAGGAGCCGGGCTCAGTGGTTTTCCGGTAATAACTTGCTGATTTAAGGTTTGTGGGTTGGTCAGCTAAAAAGGTCCGCCGATCTGCCGCGGAACTTTTTAGCTGTACCGATGATCATAATGCTTATTTGTTTTTTTTATCGGGGAGATTGCTCAAGTCGTCCCGGCCGCTGTAAACGATGTCGAATTGGCCTTCCAGGGCTGTGGTCAGGGCTTTTAACTCCTCATCGTTCAGGGCCGAAATTCTGATGGCCACTCTTTTTTTGCCTTGCGGAGCGTCCTCGAATGAGGTCAGAATACTGATGATCCGGCATTCCCGTTCTTTCAAGACGCCGACCACCTTGGTCACCGAGCCCGGCTCGTCGGGTAGATCGAAAACGTACTGCAACGCATTATCCTTAATGCCGGTCATGTGGATGAAACCGCGCAACACATCGGTTTCACTCAACAGGCCAATCAGGAGACCCTTGTCGTCGACTACCGGCAGACCGGATATCCTGGAGTTGAGCATGATCAGCGCCGCTTTTTCAAGGGTTTCCTTGCCGGAGAGGGTGAGCGGCTCGTTGGTCATGACATCCTTGACCTTCATTTCGGAGAGCAGGTAATAAAGTTCATGAATATCGAGCGTAGTGGTCTTGGATGGCGAGGCGTCCTTGACATCCCGGTCGGTGATGATCCCGATCAGCTTGCCGTGGGAAACCACGGGCAGCCGTCGGATATTTTTTTCCTTCATTATCCTGGTGGCCCGCATCAGTGATGTGTTTTCGTCAACCGTCATAACATCTTCGGCCATCCAATCCTTAATTAGCATTATGCAATTCTCCTAGAGGTTGTCATTGATGGTTTCCTGTAAACTGTTCAGCCGCGCCGCATCTGCTTCGGGGCTCTTCAAAAGCACTTCACCGGCTCTTGCGAAACATTCGAGGTCGTTGCTGTACAGTTATAAATTATTCTTTCTATTTTAACAAATTTTGACCGAACAGTCCTCTCTTTCTGTCTTAGGCATGCAGGTTTTTCGATAGATGTTTGAAAATTATAACTGTTATTGTTTTCTGAATTCATGTGTGAGTTCTAGAAAGATTCGCCGCCCCTGCACCCCAAGGCTTCTTTTTATTACCCGCTTGGGAGTTGTTCCCTTAGGCGAAGATGGTCTGTGATCGAACGCCCCGAAAGTAGGCCCGTGTAATTTCGTCACCCCCGATTTACGGGCGGATAAACTGGTCACTACAGTTTGATAAGAGCAAACCATGTGATCGCCGTGTTCAATTAGGGTGTCAGCGCATAAGCCGCACTTCTTTTTCTTGCCAATTGACCGGCTAGGCGTTAAAGGGGAACAGGCTATCTCTATTGGTTGATGGCCACGGGCCTTTATCAACAACGCAAGTGATCATTATGAAGGAATTTCCACTTCCCATATCCGACCATGAACTAACATCCATATTGTCGCACCTGACCGAAGAGGACTCTTTTGTCTTCCTGGAAACCACCCGGTTGAGCGCGGATAATTACCTTTCCTATCTTTTTCTGAACCCCGTCGCCCGGATTACCTGCAAGGGGAGCGACGATCCTGTCGCCTTCCTGGGAAAAGCGCAACGCTATTGCGATGAAGGTTTTTATCTGGCCGGTTCCTTTGCTTACGAGTTCGGCTATCTGCTCGAAGAGGTCCTCCGGGGGCTGATTGACCCGGCTGAGCAAATCGTGGCCGATTTCGGCGTTTTTCGAAAGCCATATATCTATGACCATCGCCAGAGTGATTTTGTCAACGACAGGCCCTGGCCGCCCGGAGATAGAGGGGGGCAAGCCGCCGAGCCGGGCTTCGGAATCTCCGAGCCGACCTTCAGCCAGTCGAGGGAAGAATATCTGGAGAAGATCGCCAGGATCAAACACCATATCGAGGCGGGCGACACCTACCAGGTAAACTATACTCTCAAGCTTCTCTTCGATTTTCAGGGTTCGGATATCGCTTTCTACAAGGCGCTGCGCCGTAATCAGAGTGTCTCTTATGGTGCCTGGATCAAGCAGGGCGACCAGCGAACTCTTTCCTTTTCGCCGGAGCTTTTTTTCAGGAAAAGGGACAATCGGTGTACAGTCAGGCCCATGAAGGGCACCATGCGCCGTGCTCCCGATCTTGCCGGGGATGCGGCGATCCGCGACACCCTGGCCACCGATATCAAAAACCGTAGCGAAAACGTCATGATTGTCGATCTGCTTCGCAATGATCTGGGCCGGCTCTGCGTGATGGGCGAGGTGGAGACGGTTTCGCTGTTCGATGTCGAAACCTATGAGACCCTGCACCAGATGACTTCCAGTATCAGGGGCAGGTTGAAAGATGATGTAGGTCTGGTCGAGTTGTTCCGGGCCATCTTCCCCTGCGGTTCGGTGACCGGCGCTCCCAAGATCAGGACAATGGAGATTATCAGCGAACTGGAAACGACGCAGCGGGGAGTATATACCGGCGGGATCGGTTTTATTTCGCCGGCAGGGGAGGCTGTGTTCAATGTGCCGATCAGGACGGTGGTTTTAGATAAGGACCGAGGTGAGATGGGAATCGGTTCCGGTATCGTTTATGACTCGGACCCGGTTAAAGAGTGGGAGGAGTGCTGCCTGAAAGGACGATTCCTCCAGGCTTCCTTCCCGGAGTTCGAATTGATTGAAACGCTGCTCTATCACCCGCGGCAAGGCTTCTGGCTGCTGGCCCGCCATCTTGACAGGTTGGAAAGATCGGCGGCTTATTGGGGGTTTTCCTTTTCCCGGGCTGAGGTGGTGAAAGCCTTGGAGCAGGCCGTCTTTTCACCGGGAGCCGAAGAATCCCTGCGGATCAGGTTGCTGCTCCATAAGGACGGCGGCCTGGAGGTTGAGAGCTATCCCGCTCCCGCGCAGGATAACCTCCGGGAAAATGGCGATCCGCCGAAGGTGGTCCTCTCTTCTTCCTTCACCGATTCGGCCGACCCGTTTTATTATCACAAAACCACCTGCCGCAGCCTCTACGATGCCGAAAGGAAGAGTGCCCTTGCCGCCGGTTTTCATGAAGTCCTATATCGCAATGAACGGGGGGAGATGACCGAGGGCGGCATCACTAACCTCTTTGTCCGCAAAAACGGCAAGCTGCTGACTCCGCCCCTGTACTGCGGATTGCTGGGAGGGGTGTTACGGGCGGCCCTGCTTGATGGCGAGGTGGATGCTCCCGACGGTCTTCCGGTGGAGGAAAAAGTCATAACCCTTGAGGATTTAAAAAATGCTGAGGGAATATATGTCGGTAATTCGGTCAGGGGGCTGGTCCGGGTCGAGTTGGTTGATGATTGCCTGGAGTGTTCAGGCAATAAGCCGGCAAGCCCTTCTTCCGATGGGCTCAGGATGAGCGGGCTATTTACAGAGTCAGGTGAGGTAAGCAATTTACAGGCACAGGATGAGCGGATTAACGATTGATTTACCGTTCGTGCCGGGCTTGGCTAGGAGCTCTTTTTAATCAGCGGGAAATTTTGCGAACTGATCAAGCTTGATCAGTTCGCAAAAGATTCGGGATGGCCACAAGTCATTTCGACCAACGGGAGAAATCTTATGTTGGATTAAAGAACAAGATTTTTCACATGCGTTCGAAATGACAGCTTTTTTGCGAACTGATCATCCCGGTTCGGCATGGTCAGGGTCTCTGGTAAAGATTGCGAATAATATCGCCCTTGCCGATCACTCCGACCAGTTTGCCGCCGTTCACCACCGGCAGGGTATGGAGGTTGCGATCGGACATGATGGTGGCGATTTCCGACATCGGTGTATCTTCGCTTACGGTGACGATCTCTTCGGAGAAGATGTCCTTGACTCTGGTTCCCGTCATCTTCTTGATCTCCCGGTCTAGCTTGGCGGGGTTTTCCAGAAAGATCACGCTGTCCAGGATGGAAATGATGCCGGGGATGTGGACATTTTTACTCTGGTCGATAAGGTCGCTTTCGGTCACCACCCCCAGCAGTTTTCCCGAATCGTCCACCACCGGCGCCCCGCTGATTCTTTTTTGCCAGAACAGATTGGCCAGATCAATTACCTCCGTTTCCGGTCCTACAGCGATGACTTCCCGTGTCATTATCTCTTTGGCGGTGAGCATTGATGGTCTCCAGGATTGGTATTGATTATTGATAAACTCGCAAAAAGTCGGGAAAAGCTGTCATTTCGAACGCATGTGAGAAATCTTGTTCTTTAACTTATTGTTACTATTAAGATTTCTCCCTTTGGTCGAAATGACATTAAGGCGATCTCGACTTCTTGCGACGCTATCAGCTTTATACCCACAGGGCACCCCAAGGGTTCTGTTCAATCCTCCCTTGAGGAGGGGCATTTGCTTCGCGGCACATAAGTTTCGTTTGCACCCTAAAGGGCATAAAAGCAGACTAGCGGCCCAACTAACTTTAAACAAGTTCAGAAATTATCGCCGGCAGTTTGTCGGCCAGTTCCGAGGCCAGCAGTCCGGTCCGCATGCCGAGCTCTTCGCTTAAGCGATCGGCGGCCAGGCCGTGCGCATAAACGGCCAGTCTGGCCGCGTTCCATGGATTCATGCCCTGGGCCAGCAGGCTGCCGATGAATCCGGCCAGGACATCACCGCTGCCGCCGGAAGCCAGGATCGGATTGCCGGTCGAGTTAATGGCGCCCCGGCCATCGGGAGCGGCGATAATGGTGCCGGCACCCTTAAGAACCAGGAAGACCTGATGGGTCCTGGCGAATTCCCGGGCGATTTCCAGACGATTCTCCTGAATCTCCCTGCTTGATTTGCCGGTAAGTCGAGCCATTTCGCCGGGGTGGGGAGTCAGGATCCGGGGGCCGGCCCCGTTTTTCAGTCGGTCAGGATCATCGGCCAGTAGATTGAGACCGTCGGCATCGATCACCATCGGCAGCGGCAGTTCCCGGTAGAGTTCCGCGACCAGCCTGCCGGTTGCCTCGTCGGCGCCCAAACCCGGCCCCATGACCAGCGCCTGCTTGTCCGCCAAAAAATCCGTTAATAGTTGAGAGTCCCGATCGGTGGCATAGCCTTTATCCGAAGATGGCAGGGGCAAGGTCATCGCTTCGGGCAGGGCGGTTTCAAAAACGGCGGAAAGGTCGGCGGGGGAACAGATCGTTACCAGGCCGCTCCCGGAGCGCAGCGCTGCCCGGGCGCAAAGCAGGGCGGCGCCGGTTTTGCCCCGGGATCCGGCCAGCACGGCAAGATGGCCGTAAGAGCCTTTATGGGAAGCCGGTGCCCTTTCCGGAGCCAGGCCGCTTATCGAGTGGTTCTCCAATACTTCGATCTGTAAATCGCCAGCCTCGACAATTCGAGGTGGAATGCCGATGTCTACCACCACCAGGGTACCGGTCATTTCCGGGCCGAGTCCGGTGAAGTGGCCCGGTTTGGCGAGGCCGCAGGTTACGGTCAGGTCCGCTTTGATCGAAATGCCCCGGGGGACGCCCCGGTCACTGTCCAGCCCCGAGGCGATATCGATGCTTACCATTGGAGCCGCCGCCCGGTTTATCATTTCGATCACCTGGGCCAGATAGCCATTGACCGGCCGGGTAAGGCCGATGCCGAAGATCGCGTCGATGATCAGATCGCTTTGGGCCAGTTGATTTTCAAGTCCTTGCAATTCTTCTTTACCCGTTACCGGATGAAGA
This sequence comes from Desulfobacterales bacterium, assembly GCA_024637225.1. Taxonomy (GTDB): domain Bacteria; phylum Desulfobacterota; class Desulfobulbia; order Desulfobulbales; family JAGXFP01; genus JAGXFP01. The sequence goes on along the minus strand of JAGXFP010000034.1, from coordinate 64,492 downwards.
GGAATATTGAGATTCTCAACGATTTTAAGATTGACGGCGGCGGCGCCCGTGATCTGTTCGGGTTCGGCCAGCAGGAACACAAAAGGCATCCCGCCCCGCTGGAGAACATGCCGCGCGATAACCAGCCCGTCGCCACCGTTATTGCCCCGGCCCGCGGCAATCATCACCGTCCGCCCCTCCAATTCGCCATACATCTCCATGATGGCCTGGACTGCGCCGATCCCGGCATTTTCCATCAGGACAAGGTCCGGAATGCCGCAGGTCTCGATGGTCTCGTTATCAAGGCGCCGCATCTGCTCGGCGTATGCCAGCTTCACTGATCCTGTTCTCCTTTGCCACGGATTTCGATTATCGATATTCTATTGCAGATAGGGTTACCGGTCAAACCTATTCATGGGCAGACCTGTTAAGCACTGCCGGCGTCCAATAAAAAAGCGGGCCTTCTGGAAGAACCCGCCTCTTATTGTGGTGTCCTGCTTTTCGGTTATGGTGGACAGGGCAGGGAAGCTGTGAAAGTCCAGGACTCGTCTGCGGCCAGGTTGAGGCCGGCGGTATTGGCGATGCCGGTGGTTATGGTAACTCTGAATTCGCCGACAAGGCTGATTGCGGGAACAAAGATGGCAATGGCGTCGTTGGTGGCGGACAGCCCCCAAGTTCCGTCTCCAGACGAGATCGGGGATGCTCCCACTGCGGTACTCTGGATTATGAAGGATTGATTGGTGACCGAGGATTCCAGGATGGCTTCGTCGAATTCCGCGGTAATTAAGCAGACATTGTTAACCGCTCCCTGCGGTTCGCCGGTAATGAATTGCGGGGGGGTGGTGTCGCCGCCGCCGGTTGAACAGGCCTGGGATGTGGTGAAAGCCCAGGATTGATTTCCGGTCAGATTATTGCCGGCGGTATCGGTTATGTCGGTGGTTATTTTAACCGTGTAGGTGCCGACCAGGTCCACTGAAGGCTCGAAGAGAGCGATGGTGCCGCTGCTGGGCGAAAGGCCCCAGGTCCCGTCCACGGATGTCAGCGGGGTGGCTGAGCTGGCGCTCTGGATAACGAAGGATTGCGCGGTGACCGAGGATTCCAGAATCGGTTCATCGAATTCGGCGGTGATTGCGCAGGCCTGTACGACCGGTCCCACGGGATCGCCGTTGAGGAATTGCGGAGGTTTTATGTCGCCGCCGGTTGTTGAACAGGCCTGGGCGGCGGTGAAAGCCCAGGATTGTTGGGGCCCGGCCAGATTATTGCCGGCGGTATCGGTAATGTCGGTGGTTATTTTAACCGTGTAGGTGCCGACCAAGTCTACCGAAGGCTGGAAGAGGGCAATTGTATTGTTGCTGGGCGAAAGGCTCCAGGTTCCGTCTCCGCTTCCGAGCGGGGTATCTGAAGTGGCGCTCTGGATAATGAAGGATTGGTCGCTGATCGTGGATTCGAGAATGGGTTCATCGAACTCCGCGGTGATCGAGCATATCTGGTCGACCTGCCCCTCGGGAATGCCGTTAAGGAATTTAGGCGGGGTGGTGTCGCCGCCGCCCGATGTCGAACAGGCCTGGGATGCCGTGAAAGTCCAGGATTTGCCATTCTCCAGGTTAAGTTCGGCGACATTGGCGATATCGGTGGTCACGGTCACCTTATAACTACCTATCAGGTTTCCCGAAGGTTTAAAAATGATAATTTTATTATTGTCGGGAGACAGCCCCCAGGTGCCGTCGGCCTCGGTCAGCGGGTTTTCCGAGCCGTCGCTCAGGATTTGAAAAGAATCGGGAGTCACGGTGGATTCCAGAATGGGATCGTCAAATTCCACGCTGACGGAACATGCCTGTTGCACCGAGTCTACTGGGGTTATGTTTTCGATCTTCGGCGGAGTGGTGTCTTCCGTCGCCACCGCCGCTCCTCCTCCAACCGGACCGCCGCAGGCGGAAAGAGAGAAAGAGATCAACGGCAATAATAGAATGATCTTAAAAGATTTCATGGCTTCTATCGGTTATCCTTTACTTCGATCAGGAGGGATGATTCGAAGATATTCTCGTGAATATAATATTCGGCAGCTTTCATGTCTATCTCAATTCCTTCGGTAACGTCTCGGAGCGTTAAATTTTTATTCCCGGGCAAGTCGGACGGATTCCAGCTTACGGTTACCGGTTCGCCGGTCTGGCTGACCATAACGAGCCGCCACTCCTGGTGTGACCCCGGTCCCCTGATATCACGCCAGAAAGAGCCCTCTTCGTTTGAAAAATATACCTGTATGTCGCCCGACAGCATGGCCGGCAAGTCGTAAAGGCCGTCGGCGAGATCGGTGGCGTCGGGTCTTTGGCCGAAGGCCAGGGTGCTCGCAGCCTGGCCGGAGGTCACCTTGATACTCGCCTCCCATCCTTCCATAGCCGAGGCCGTGGGTAGGGTTGCAACCGTCAGAAAGCTCGTCAGGAAAAGGAGTATGGTTATCTTTTTCACCGCTGGATCCCCGTTTATGGTTTGGTAAAGATTAACTTGTAGGTCGAGGTGTCGTCCACCTTAAAATATATCCAGTAACCGAGCCAGGGAGTGAGCTCCGCATCCGGATCGGCTCCGGCGCTTTCGTAACCGTACTGAGATCCCCAGTCGGTACCCTTAAAATAGTAGATACCGTTGAACACCCAGTTTATGGAAGCGGCTTCCGTCCAGCCGATCGGCGGTTCGGAGTCCTTCACGACTTGCAGGTCTTTCAGCAGGATCGGCTTCGAATAGGGATTGCTGATAATATTCCAGCCGGTCTGGAGATCCATGGTTACGATCGAATCGGTTATATCGGGGATCTCATTGAGCGAGGTCGGCAGGGTCTGGTTGTCGGAATCGCCGATCACGAAATATCCTTCACCCGGTGTGGGAGTGTAGCTGTTGTCCCTGGGCACGAACTCGCCTTTATTGTATTCATCCTTTAATCCTCCGGATTGCCAGCCGAAAACATTGCTTGTGCCAAGATTGTCCTGAAAGGCGCCAGCGGTGCCGGAAAGATCCTTGGCAATGCCGAGCATATTGGGGCCGTTCAGAAGGTAGATGGTCGGCTCCTGGAGGTCGATGCTGCTGGTCAATACCGCGCCGCCGCTGTCCCGGACTTCGAAGTGGTAGTTATAAGCCGGGGCGGGTCCGAGCTGAATGGCTAAACAGCAATCGACTCCCGAGGCGAAATCCGGGGCGGCGCCGCAATCCATTAGTCTATCCTGGCCGTTGATGACTAGCCAGACGCTGGCGGCATCGACGTGATCAACGGTTGCCGTGTAAGTGAATTCCTTGTCGACCAATGGTTTGCTGAATTCATCGTCGAGATTGGTTGTGGCGGAGCTTACGATGGAGCTGATACCTGAAGTGGTCAGGAGCGGGTCGTCGGGATAGATGTCGCAGATGTCGCCGTACCCGTCGCCGTCCGTGTCGATTTGATCGCCATTGTCCATAGCCGGACAGTTATCGCAAAGATCGCCGATCCCATCGCCGTCGGTGTCGGTCTGCTCTGCATCGGCAATGTCGGTACAGATGTCCGTGGCATCGCAGATTCCATCCCCGTCCTGGTCGGACCCGTCGTTATATGCATCGCCGCCGCTGCCGTCGGCGCCGGTAACTGAGCAGTCATCGCAGGTGTCGTTATCGGCGTCACCGCAGGCGAACTCGTTAAGGGGTTCGCTATCTACGGTATCGGCAACGCCGTCATTATCGATGTCATTGTCGCAGAGGTCGCCGGTTCCGTCACCGTCCGTGTCGATCTGGTCCGGATTGGCAAGGTCGGGACAGTTGTCGCAGGCGTCGCCGAACCCGTCGCCGTCGCTGTCGGTTTGATTGAAGTTGGCATCCTCCGGACAGTTATCGAGATCGGCGCAGATCCCGTCGTTATCGGGATCGCCGGAAGCGTCCTTGCCGGTGCAGATGTCCGTGGTATCGCAGATCCCGTCCCCGTCCTGGTCCAGCCCATCGTTAGAGGGATCGCCGCCGCTGCCGTCGGCCCCGGTAAGGGCGCAGTCGTCGCAGGCGTCCTCGTCGAGGTCGCGGCAGAGGAACTCGTCAAGGGGGTTGGTGTCTTCGGTATTGTTAACCCCGTCATTATCGCGGTCAGGGTCGCAGGCGTCGCCGATCCCGTCTTGGTCGGCATCATCCTGATTGGTATTTGGTACGTTGGGACAGTTGTCGAGATCCCCGCAAACCCCGTCGGAATCGGCATCGTTGTACACATCATTGGGGCAGGTATCACAGAGGTCGCCGATCCCGTCTTTATCGGCATCATCCTGATTGGTGTTTGGATCGTTGGGACAGTTGTCGAGATCCCCGCAAACACCGTCGGAATCAAAGTCGTTATCGGCGTCGTTCGGACAGGTATCGCAGAGATCGCCTGTCCCGTCGCCGTCGGTGTCGGCTTGATCCGGATTGGGGGTATAAATGCAGTTATCCACGGCATTAAGGTCACCGTCGCCGTCGATATCATCGTCGCAGGCATCGCCGATTCCGTTGCCGTCGGTATCGGTCTGATCCGGATTGGCTATGCCGGGACAATTGTCTCTATTATAGTCTTCGCAGATGCCGTCGACATCAGTGTCAGTGCCGTCGTCCTTCGGATTGAACGATCCGGATAAGCAGTCCTCGCAGCCGTCTTTGTCGGAATCGCCGCACGCATCTGGATTATAGTCATCGATGTCGAGGGCGTTTTCGGAGCCGTCACCGTCGATGTCCGGGTCGCAGGCGTTGCCGACACCGTCGCCGTCGAAGTCAGCCTGGTCGGGGTTGGTATCTTGGCGACAGTTATCGTTGTCGCCGATTTTCGGATCCAGGAACCCGATGCCGGCGCAGTAGCCGTCTACGTCGTCGTCGTTATTTTTATCGCCGGGGCAGATATCGCAGGCGTCGCCGATCCCGTCCCCGTCCGTGTCGGTCTGCTCCTCAGTGTAAATATAGGGGCAGTTATCGCTGGCATTCGCTACGGTGTCGCCGTCGATATCGTCGTCGCAGGCGTCGCCGAAACCGTCCCCGTCCATATTGGCCTGATCGGGATTGGCATTGGCGGGACAGTTGTCGAGATCTCCGCAAATCCCGTCGTTGTCAATATCGTTACCGGCATCGTTCGGGCAGGTGTCGCAGAGGTCGCCTATATTATCCCCGTCGGCGTCGGCCTGATCGGGATTGGCATTAGCGGAACAGTTGTCGATGTTCCTGCAGAAACCGTCGCCGTCAATGTCGTTAGCGGCATCGTTGGGGCAGGTATCGCAGGCATCGCCGATTAAGTCTCCGTCAGCGTCGGTCTGGCTGGCATTGGCAAGATCCGGACAGTTGTCGAGATCCCCGCAAATCCCGTCGCCGTCGGCATCGTTGTCCGCATCATTGGGACAGGTATCGCAGAGGTCGCCGGTTCCGTCACTGTCGGCGTCGGCCTGGTCGGCATTGGCATTTGCGGGACAGTTGTCGAGATCCCCGCAAATCCCGTCGCCGTCGGCATCGTTGTCCGCATCATCGGGACAGGCATCGCAGAGGTCGCCGATAGTGTCGGTGTCGGTGTCGGCCTGGTCGGCATTGGAGGTGGACGGACAGTTGTCGAGATCCCCGCAAACTCCGTCGCCGTCAATGTCGTTATCGAAATCGTTCGGACAGGTATCACAGGCGTCGCCGGTTCCGTCACCGTCCGCATCGACCTGGTCGGCATTGGCATTAGCGGGACAGTTATCGAGATCCCCGCAAACACCATCGCCGTCAATGTCGTTATCGAAATCGTTCGGACAGGTATCGCAGGCGTCGCCGATCCCGTCTCCGTCCGAGTCGACCTGATCGGGATTAATGACGGATGGACAGTTGTCGAGATTTCTGCAAACCCCATCGCCGTCAAAATCGTTGTCGGCATCGTTGGAGCAGGTATCGCAGGCGTCGCCGATCCCGTCCCCGTCGGCATCGACCTGATCGGGATTGTAGGCAGAGGGACAATTGTCGCAGGCGTCGCCTACACCGTCAACATCCCCATCGGTTTGAAGCTCATTGTCCGCAGCCGGGCAGTTATCGCAGGCATCGCCATAGGTGTCTCCATCCCCGTTACTCTGATCCGGATTATACGTAAGTTCACAGTTGTCGGAATCGTTTAGAACGTTGTCGCCGTCTTTATCGTTGGTACACTCATCGCCGACACCGTCAAGGTCCGTGTCTATTTGATCCGGATTAGGCGTAAAGACACAGTTGTCGGAATCGTTGAGGACGGTGTCGCCGTCGATATCGTCATCGCAAGCGTCGCCGGTTCCATCTCCGTCGAAGTCGGCCTGATCGGGATTGGCAATGGCGGGACAGTTGTCGAGATCCCCGCAAACCCCGTCGCCATCAATGTCGTTATCGGCATCGTTCAGACAGGTATCGCAGAGGTTGCCGATTCCGTCGCCGTCCGTGTCGGCCTGGTCGGCATTGGCATTGGCGGGACAGTTATCAAGATCCCCGCAGAAACCATCGCCGTCAATGTCGTTATCGGCATCGTTGGGACAAGTATCGCAGAGGTCGCCGGTTCCATCTCCGTCCGAGTCTACCTGAGTGGCATTGGTGACGGATGGACAGTTATCGAGATCCCCGCAAACCCCGTCGCCGTCAATGTCGTTATCGGCATCGTTAGGACAGGTATCGCAAGTGTCGCCGATCCCGTCTCCGTCCGTGTCGACCTGATCGGGATTAGTGACGGATGGACAGTTATCGAGATCCCCGCAAACTCCGTCGCCGTCAATGTCGTTATCGGCATCGTTCGGACAGGTATCGCAGACATCGCCGGTGTTGTCGGCGTCGGCGTCGGCCTGGTCGGCATTGGCAATGGCGGGACAGTTGTCGAGGTCCCCGCAAACCAAGTCGCCGTCACTATCGTTGTCGGCATCGTTCGGACAGGTATCGCAGGCGTCGCCGAGCCCGTCGCTGTCGGCATCATTCTGGTTCGCATTGGCGGTGCCGGGACAGTTGTCGAGATCCCCGCAAACCCCGTCGCTGTCAATGTCGTTATCGGCGTCGTTCAGACAGGTATCGCAGAGATCGCCGATCCCGTCGCCGTCGGCGTCGGCTTGATCCGGATTGGGGGTATAGATGCAGTTATCCGCGGCGTTAAGGACACCGTCTCCATCGTCGTCATTATCGCAGGCATCTCCGATCCCGTCGCCGTCCGTGTCTTTCTGATCCGAATTGGCTGTGTCGGGGCAGTTGTCGATGTCGTTGGAAACCCCGTCGCCGTCACTGTCATTATCGCAGGCATCGCCAATCCCGTTATTGTTTGAATCTAATTGATCCAAATTGGCGGTGACCGGGCAGTTATCGCAGAGATCCCCGACGTCATCGCCGTCGGCGTCGTTCTGGTCCGGATTGCTGATGGCGGAGCAGTTGTCGCAGGCATCGCCGATATCGTCAAGATCTGCGTCCAGCTGATCGGAATTGGGTGTAAATGGACAGTTGTCAGTCGCGAAAACACCGTCGCCGTCAAAATCGCAGTCGGTCGGCGGGGCATTGAGGTCGAAAATCCCCCCGTCACAGCCATACACAAAGGCAGGATTGGTGATATACTCGGAAACGGTCTCGCCAAGCTGGTACTGGTTGTTAACGCCGCTGACATAGAGCCGGCCGTCGGTCAGCAGGGCGAGACTGTGGCTGTAGCCGGTCGCGATAGAGGCTAGGTTGCCGCCCCATAGCGGGGCGTCCGGCGGGTCTTCGTAGGAAACCGTTGATTTATTAAGCGGACTTGACATATAATCCGTTTCATTGCCAAGCCCGAGCACCCCGCGTTGATCGAATAAAACCTTGTTCGTGCAGGGCTGGTTCGGATCCGAATCGTCACATACCTGGCCTTCAAGTAGGGAGTTTCTTCCCCATCCTATCATGGATCCATTGGCCGTGCCGCTGGATTGGACGATCAACGAGTGGGCCGCCGAAGCGGAAGCCGCTACGATACCGGAAAGGGGGGGGGCGGGTAAGTCGAAGACAGCAGGCTCCGCTTCGTGGACAAGGGTGACGGGAACCGGCTGGATTTTCTTTTGCACCCATCCACCGATATCAGGATGATAGGTGTCTGATGTCTGGACCTGATATCTATCGTTTACCCCCCATCCATAGACATTTCCTGATTCAGCTACCGCCAGATTGTGGATCGAGCCGGCGGATATCTTCGTAATTCCGGTTATGATTATTCCATCTATGTTAGCGATTTTGGCCGGGGAAAAGGTATAGCCCCATGGATCTTCAATTAACGGGTAGCCGGGATCACCACTATAAGTGTTAATATTCTCTAATATTTTTGCCCAGTCCAGTTCAGCGCCGCGGCCGAGCTGGCCCCGGTAGTTGTTGCTTCCCCAGGTCCAGACCGAGCCGTCTCTATCAAGAGCCATCGAATGATAAAGCCCGGCGGATACAGCGGTGGCGTTGGTGATGTTTTGGGTTTGAATCGGATTGAGACAAGTTGTCCCTCCGCAGATCGCCCGGTGAGCCGGATCGGTATCGTCGGCCATTTCGTCCGCGCCGAGCTTGCCGCTATTGGCGCCCCAGCCCCAGACCGTGCCGTCATCACGGACGGCCAGCGCGTGGGTGCTACCTCCCGCGATCGCGAAATCAACTCCCAAGCCATCTCCTATTACGTCGAGGCTGAAGTTGTCCGCAGGGTTGTCAGGGTCGATAACCATGCCGATATCGCGTTCGTAATCACTTTTATAACCCCGGCCAAGCTGGCCGTCGTAGTTGTAGCCGCAGGTCCAGACGGTGCCATCCGATTTGACTGCCATGGTATATTCCGGCCCGGCGGCAATGGTGACCACATCGGTCAGGCCGGGGATCGGTTTTGGCATTGCGTCCGGGGAAGGGCGGTTGGAGTCGCACAATTGGCCGGAGCCGTTACCACCCCAAGTCCAGACAGTGCCGTAGGCGTCCAAGACTACGTTATGGTAATAGCCGGAGGCGATTTGCGGAGTTGCGGCTATTGCCTGGGCCGCGCCCAGCCAGATAACCGCGAAATTAAAGAACAGAACAAACGGCAGGTAATGTTTTTTTGACACTTGTTTCCCCCCCCCCCACTGGATTGTCTCGATCGAATCGGTGACCGAGAATCCGAGAAATAAATCAAAACATTTATATTGTATAATTTAAATTAGTTTTTTTCAAGAAATTCGATCAGTGCGGTCTTGTTCCGGGCGAAAATGCGGATGCTTGAGATGCCGGTTTCGTGAGCAGCCATTATTTTCCTGAATCCGGGCCGGCTTCTTGGTCGGTTTTGCATTGGCGGTCTTTAATCAGCTTTTTGTTTTATCTGGACAAGGTTCCCGATGGAGGAGTTGCCTCCTTGTGTCGGTAACTCTTAGATGTCAGGTCAGTGGTGGTCGGCCCCGTCGTCTCTTTTGGACCTGAGCTGTTTTTGGATGATCGGGGGATTCAGGTTTTGTGAAAAAGCTGTTTTGAAATCGGAGAAAAATCGGAAAAAGATGGGATCCGTCGACTTAAATTAAGGAATGGTGCCCCCGGTACGATTCGAACGTACGACTCCAGGATTAGGAATCCTGTGCTCTATCCCCTGAGCTACGGGGGCAACCTCTTTGGAAACGCTTATAGTACGCGATTTTATAGCATAGGGACCGGTAAATAGCAATTGCGTTTTTAGTGGGGACCGGATAACCTTTAAAAGTGTTTTTATATGAACTTTTTGGCAAACACGCAAAAAGTTTCGAGATGACTAAAGCAAAAAAAAAAAATAAAAATTGCTAGACACAAAAGGTCTGTTTTTTTTGACTGTTGACCTCGGACTATCCGCTTTCTTGAAGATTTCTGGAGTTTGTCGGCTGGCAGGAAGGTTTGCTGTTGAAATCACCGCCGGTAAACGGAATTTTTATTTTGAATATTTCAGTTTTGGATGGGGATAATTTGATTTCGCGGTCGATTTTAAGGAAAATAAATTAATCCCGCCTTTCTGGATTGCTTAACGGCCCGACAATAGCGACCCCTAAGGGAATCCATAACGTCAGAGCCGGGGTCCGGTGTTCTGAGTAATGTTAAATATCATCCTTCTTTCCTGATTTCATGGGTTAGAGGACTCCCGATTGATACCAGGCATCAATTGCGGTCGGGGAAATCGCACCCGACATATGGTTTACGGCTCGGGCTGTGACTGCTATGCTCACTCCGCTGATGGTCAGCTAAGCTCGATAACCCGGCTCTTTGTGACTTCAATTAATTTGACTTGCGAACTATCCGGGTTACCTTTTGTAATCGATGGATCAGGTTAGATTTTTTGCTGCAAAATCTTTCGGTTATGATATCCGTCGTCTACTGATCAGTTGTGGTTTTCAACCGGATCATCCGGTGTTTTGAATATTTATCCGGGTGCTTGAGAGGAGAGTTTTATTAAATGGATTTTTCGAATAATGTGATGACAGCCGCACGGGAATCGCTGATGAGCGCCAATGCCCTCCGCAAATGGCGCATTCTGCTCGGTGTTGTGCTGGCTCTGCTCCTCGCCCAAACCGCCGCCTCTCTCACCTGGAAGATCGCGGATGTTGCCCTGGGCCGGTCTGACGATTTAAGTGCCGGCAGGAACAGTCTTAATAAAAACTCTGTTTCCCCTGTTCGGGCACAGGCCGGGCCTGCCGGTTTGCCGGTCGAAGAGCTGCCTCTTTTCGGTTTGGCGGTCAGGACCGGGAATTCATCGCGTTCTTCGGGAGTAGACCCGGCCGACGCTCCTGAAACCACTCTCGCTTTGATTCTGAAGGGAATACTTAAAGTCGAACCTATGCAAAAGGCTCTCGCCGTTATCGTTGAAAAGGGCAAAAGCGAAGATGAACTCTACAGCGTCGGGGATAAGGTTCCCGGCAATGCCGTGGTCAGTGAGATTTATGCTGATCGGGTCTTGCTTCGCCGGAACGGTGTGCTTGAAACCCTGATGATGCAGTATGACGAACAGGCGGTCACCAAGAACAACCAGGACAATCAGGGTAACCAGGCGGCTCTGGTAATCGATAATGACGAACCGATCGTCAGCCTCGGAGACGGGGTCCATTGGGAGATCGACAACTCCTATCTTGAGGAGCGGTTAAACGATATTCCCTCCCTGGCCAGGGAGATAGGCGTCGAAGTATATAAGGAAGACGATGTCCAGCAGGGTTATCGCTTGATTTCGGCGCGGGGCAGTAGTTTATTGCGGGAACTCGGCCTGCAGCCGGGTGATGTGCTTCATGAGGTGAACGGAGTTAAACTCGATACTATCCAGGGCGGCCTCTCGGCCTATCAGAGGATACGCGATGCGGATCAAATACGGGTCGTGATCAGTCGTAACGGCCGGCGCGAGACCCGGATGTATGATGTTGATAACGGCGGCTAAAAGTTGATAAGTTCCATTAACTCAAAAATCAAGTCGGCGAGCGTAGCGAAGCAATCCGGAAGTGGTCCATTCCGTGTTCAGAAACGTTAATACAGCGAAAGGAAAAGGGTTTGCATTCATGGTAAATTTTGACAAAATCAGCAAGTTCTCCGTGTGGTTATTCCTGGCCGGGTTTCTGATTATAAGCGCCGGTCCGGTCATGGCTGTCGATACCGATCTCGCCGCCGAAATCGAACCCGCTGACGACAAGATCACCATAAACTTCAAGGAAGTTGAAATTGGTACGGTGATCAGCAGTGTCGCCCGGATCACCGGTCGGACCTTTATCGTCGACCCGCGGGTTAAGGGGAAGGTTACGATCATGGCCTCGGAGGATGTTTCGGAAGATGAGCTATATTCCATTTTCCTGTCGATTCTGCAGATTCATGAATTTGCCGCTCTGGAAGAGGAAGGAGTTGTCAAAATCGTACCTTTGGCGAGGGCGAAGCATGATTCGTCCGTGGTCGATGTCGACGGCGATCCTGTCGGTACACGTCCGTCCGATAGCATGGTCACCCGGCTTGTCAGGCTGGAATACGTGCCGGTCAACCAGTTGATCGCCATCCTGCGGCCGCTGGTTCCCTCCAAGAGCTATCTGGCCGCCCAGGTGGAAAGTAATATGCTGATAATTTCCGATCGGGCCGGTAACGTGGAACGCCTGATGAAAATTATCGAGCAGATAGATCAACCCAGTACTGGAGAGATCCAGATCATCAAGCTTGAGCATGCAGACGCGCGGGACGTCGTTCAGGTTGTCGAGGGGCTGACCGACAAGAGCCGGGCTCGGGGGGGCAACCGACAGGAGATTCGCCTGATCTCCGACAGCCGGACCAACAGCGTCCTCTTGAGCGGCCCAGACGATGAGATCCTGCGCCTGAAGACCATGGTCTCCTATCTCGATACTCCGATCGAGGCTTCCGGAGCTACCCAGGTTGTATTTCTCAGATATGCCAAGGCCGTAGATCTACTGCCGATTCTGCGGGGGGGCGATTTCGGGGTTGTGGACCAGCAGAAAGGTGCGCAGGCGGCAACAAGACCCGCGGGTAATAGCAATAGCAATAGGGACGGTTTAAACGTCCAGGCTGACGAATCGACCAATGCCCTGATAATCACCGCTTCTCCCGCCGTGACCAATAATCTGCTCTCGGTTGTCCGGAAGCTGGATATCAGGCGGCCCCAAGTGATGATTGAGGCGGTAATCGCCGAGGTTTCCACCGGGGCGGGGGCGGAGCTAGGCGTCCAATGGCGGGCCACCGACGTGACCTCCGCAAATGATGACGGGGTTATCGGTGGTACCAGCTTCAGCGGTCCGGCGGTCCCGAATATCAACGTGCTCAGCAGCGGCAATTTTTCCGCACTGACGTCGGCCTCCGGTTTGAATATCGGCTATCTCAACGGAGCGGCAGATATTCTCGGGGTCCAGGGGCTTAACCTAGGCGCTCTGGTCTCGGCCCTGTCCAGCGACAGCGATACCAATATCCTCTCCACGCCTTCGCTGGTCACCATGGACAATAAAGAGGCGGAGATCGTGGTCGGTCAGAACGTGCCCTTTCAAACCGGCAGCTTTACCAGCACCGGCAGCAACGATCCCACCAATCCCTTCACCACTTTTGAGAGGCGGGACGTGGGACTCAAGTTGAAAGTCCTCCCGCAGATCAACGAGGGGGACACGATCCGTCTTGATATCGATCAGGAAGTGTCGAACCTGAGCGCCACCGGCGGCAGTACCCCGGCCGGTTTGGAAACCACTTCCACCCGGGAGATCAGGACCAGCGTCATGGTCGATGATGGCAGGATTCTTGTCCTGGGCGGCTTGATCGACGACGATATCCAGGTGACCGAGCAGCGGGTTCCGATCCTCGGCAGTATCCCTTTGCTGGGCTGGCTGTTCAGGTACAACAGGTCCAGCCACAACAAGAGGAACCTGATGGTCTTTCTCCGGCCCACGGTATTGCGTAATACCGCGGACAGTAATCGGATCACGTTCAACAAATATGATTATATGCGAAGGGTGCAACAGAACTTCAAGGAAGATGGAGTGAATCTGCTCCCCGATGCCCAGGTGCCGGTGTTGCCCGAAGAACTCTTCGATAAATAGTTAACCGCGCAGCAGCACCGGAGATTGCGGCGATCAATCCGGCTCACGCAGGCGGGCTGCGCGTCGCCGGCCCGCTTGCCGCAATCTTCGGCCCTGCCGCGCGGTAAAACTGATTGCGGATATAAGGCTGGAATATCGGATCTTGCGTCGATCGATTTAGCTCACCCGGGCGGGCTTGGTATTGCCGGCTCTCTTGCTGCAACCTCAGGACGCGGTTTGGGCGATTATATGTTCACAGGCGTTGTTATCATGGTTAATGTAAATCAGTGATGGCGTCGAATAAGTCGTCAAGATTAAGGTTATAAATAATGAACGTTGATAGCTTGAATGTATTGGAAAAACTGCCTTATTCCTTTGCCAAGCGGCATGGGTTTCTGCTGGCCGAGACGGCCGATGAGACGATTAAGGGCTTTTACCGGCCCGGTCTCAAGCCGGAAATCCTGGCCGAGGCAAGACGTTTTGCCGGTATTCCTTTCAAGGTGGAGCAGGTTTCCCCAGAGCAGTTCGGCGAACTTATCCAGAAGGTCTATGAAAACGGGGCCGGCACCAGCACCCGGATAGCCGACGACCTCAGTGACGATCTTGACCTGCAGGCCATTGCCGAACAGCTGCCGGTAACCGAGGACCTCCTGGAAAGCCAGGACGACGCCCCCATAATCCGGCTGATCAACGGCCTTCTTACCGAAGCGGTGCGGGAAAACGCATCCGATATCCATCTTGAACCCTTTGAAAGCCGCCTGCAGGTGCGTTTCCGGAGTGACGGCGTGCTGCGGGATGTCCTTGAGCCGAACCGGGCTCTGGCCCCTTTGATCATCTCAAGAATCAAGGTAATGGCCAATCTCGATATTGCCGAGAAGAGGCTGCCCCAGGACGGCCGTTTCGGGGTAAGGGTTGCCGGTCGGCCGGTGGATGTCAGGGTCTCGACGATTCCAGCCGCCGCCGGCGAACGCGTTGTGCTCAGGCTTCTTGACAAGCAGGCGGGGCGTTTGACCCTTGAGCAGTTGGGGATGCCGGAAGGTACTCTTCCGGCTGTCGATCGCCTGATCAAAAGGCCGAACGGGATTATCCTGGTGACCGGTCCCACGGGTTCCGGGAAGACCACCACCCTGTATGCTTCTCTGGCCCGGCTTAACAAAGTCAGTGCCAATATTATGACTGTGGAAGACCCGATCGAATATTATATCGACGGGATCGGCCAGACCCAGGTCAACACCAAGGTTGACATGACCTTCGCCCGCGGGCTGCGGGCCATTCTTCGTCAGGATCCCGATGTGGTGATGATCGGCGAAATCCGCGATCGGGAAACGGCGGAGATCGCGGTTCAGGCCAGTCTCACCGGTCATCTGGTCTTCTCGACCCTGCACACCAATACCGCGATCGGCGCCGTTACCCGATTGAGGGACATGGGGGTGGAACCCTTTCTGCTCTCTTCGACCTTAAGCGGTATTCTGGCCCAGCGGCTGGTCCGGAGGTTATGCAAGGATTGCCGCCAGGCTTATGAAGCAACGCCTTCGGAGTGCCTGGAGTTGGGGCTTCCCGTGGATGCGGAGCCACCCACCCTTTACAAGCCTCCCACCTTTTACAAGACCGGGGGCTGCACGAAGTGCAATAATCAGGGTTATTTCGGCCGGACCGGGCTTTACGAACTGGTCGAGGTAGTCGGCGAACTGCCGGAGATGATTCATGGCCGGGCCGGTGAATATGAAATGGAAAGATATGCGAGAACCTTGACCCCCAGTTTGCGTGACGACGGAGTTCGCCTGGTGTTGGCCGGGGAGACGACCTTGGCCGAAGTGCTTCGGGTTACAAAGGAAAACTAGAATACGGAAGGATTGATGGGGGCGTTTGAATATTCAGCCGTAGACGACAACGGCAAACTTTATAAAGGGATCAAATCCGGAGATTCGCCGCGGCAGATCAGGCAGATTCTCAGGGACCAAGGGCTGATGCCGGTGGCGGTCGAGGCAGTGACCGGCGGCAGGAAATCGGCCCGCAGTTCCGCCGGATGGCAGCGAAAACCGGGGGCCGCTTCATTGGCCCTGGTAATGCGGCAGCTGGCCACCATGGTCAAGTCCGGGGCGGTTCTGGGCGATGCCTTGAATGTGGTCTCCGAACAGACCGATCAGGCCTGGGCCAAGAAAGTCTTTGCCGGGATCAGGTCCCATGTCCAGGAGGGCATGTCGCTGGCCTCGGCCATGGCCGAGTATCCCCAGGTCTTTCCCGATCTTTATCGGGCCACCATCGAAGCGGGCGAACATACCGGCAAGCTGGATCTGGTTCTGGACAGACTGGCCGATTACACGGAGTTCAAGCAGCAACTGCACCAGAAAATTATCCTCGCGCTTGCCTATCCTTTGCTGCTCACCCTGGTGGCGCTCCTGGTCGTAGTCGGTTTACTCGGTTATGTGGTTCCCCAGATCGTGGTGGTGTTCAGTAATGTCAATCAGGAGTTGCCGTTGCTGACCAAGGCCGTTATTGCCCTGAGTGAAATATTACGGGGACAATGGCTCTGGATCCTGATTTTTCTGGTTGGGTCGTTTCTGATCGCGCGGCTTTTATTGAGAAATCCCCAAGTCAAAATGAAGGTTGACCGTTTCATGATGACCGCTCCGTTCCTCGGCCGGTTTTTGAGGGGGCTTGAGGTCGCCCGTTTTGCCAGGACCTACAGCATCCTGGTGGCCAGCGGGGTTTCCGCCCTTGAAGGCCTGAAGATTGCGGGAGGAGTAGTTAATAACCTCTCCCTGAAGAAAGCCATCGAAAGTGCGGCCCGGGGGGTCCGGGAAGGCAAGAGCATCAGTAAGTCGCTGGCGATGACCAACTCGTTTCCGCCCATGGTGATTTATCTGATCGCCAGCGGCGAGACCAGCGCCGATCTCGGGCAGATGCTCGATCAGGCGGCGGGCAGTCAGGAGAAAGAGGTGGAGGTTTTTACCGGTCTGGCCACGGCGGTTTTCGAGCCGGTGCTGATTCTGTTGATGGGCGGTCTGGTCCTGATGATAGTCCTGGCCATCCTGATGCCGGTTTTCGAGCTTAATCAGCTGGTACGATAGGTTTTGGGTAAACGCTTATCCCGTGATTGGTCACGAATTTGTTAATGGCCGACTCGATCAATAGAAATCCGAATGTTATCGAACGCCCGCCAAGGCGGCGGGGTGAATCATGGCGACGCAGGGCAAAAACGATTATTACATGCAACTGCAAACCGATAAAGCTGAGTTGAGCAGCTTGTCTGCTTTTATGCCCTTTAGGGTGCAAACAAAACTTATGTGCCGCGAAGCTAATGCCCTCCTTAAGGGAGGATTGAACAGAACCCTTGGGGTGCCCTTTGGCTACAAAGTAAAATCGCCCGCGAAGGCGGCACGGATTCATGAGAAAGGATTTACCCTGCTTGAGCTTCTGGTCGCCCTGGCGATTTTAAGTCTGGTGGCCCTGACCGCCCTGAACAACAACGTCAACATGGTCGGCAATGCCGAGTACCTCCGGGACAAAACCCTGGCCCACTGGGTGGCTATGAACCAGGCCGGGCAAATCCGGCTGGACGGCCGCTTTGTCGATAGCGACGGGGCGGAGGGAGTGGCGATTATGGCGGAGCGGCGCTGGAGTTGGCGGGTTACCGGCCAATCCACTCCGGATCCCGACCTGCAGCTGGTTGAGATAGAGGTCTGGCCCGGACCCGATCGAAAAGGCTCCCGCATCGTTTTTTTGAATATGTATCTGGGCCGATCTTCGAAATTCTGAAAAAAAATCCGTGATGGAAACGAGCAAGATGAAATATAGGCGCGATAGGGGATTTGACCGGACAGACAGGGGGTTCACCCTTCTGGAGTTGCTGGTTGCCCTGAGCATCTTCGCCCTGATCTCGGTCTCCCTGTACGGCAGTTTGAATTCGATGTTGACCACCAAGCAGCATCTGGAGAGTGACTCCGAAAAACTCAGGGAACTTCAGACCACCATCCGGATCATCGGCCGGGATATCGAGCAGGCGGTGGCCCGTCCGATCCGCACCGTTTATCAGCCGGAGCTGGCAGCCATGACCTGGACGGAAAATTCCGGCGCCCTTGAATTCACCACCAGTGGCCGCCGCAACCCGCTCCTGGTGAAGAGAAGCGGCCTGCAGCGGGTGTTGTACCGGCTGCAGGATCAAACCCTGATTAAGGAGAGCTGGCCGGTTTTGGATCGGGGGGTGGAGATTGAACCCTTTACCCAGGTGCTCCTGCGGGAGGTGGAAGGCTTTGAACTCTCTTTTATCGGCCAAACCGGCACGAACTATCGGACCTGGCCGCCGGAAGACATTTCCGGCCCTGTTGCCGACCTCTTGCCGAGAGCGGTCCAGGTTCATCTCGATCTGAAAAGATGGGGCAGAGTGAACCGGCTGTTCCTGCTCAGTTGAACCGGCGATATTATGACTTGTAATACACATCTAAATATTTTGAATAACCAGAAGGGCATGGCCCTGATAACCGTTATCCTGGTTACCGCTCTGGTGGCAATGCTCGCGGTAAGCATGTCTTTTGCTCAGCATGTCGCGGTCAGAAGGACTGCTAATCTTCTGGAGGGGGACCAGGCCATGCTCCTCGCTCTGGGGCTCGAGGCGTGGGGCCGGCAGGTGCTGATCAGGGACACCGAGGGGGGCGGCGATGATCATCTCGGCGAGAACTGGGCGATGGGGCTGGTGCCGACGGCGGTTGAGAACGGCCAGATCTCTGGCTCCTTAATGGATCTGCAGGGAAAGATAAATCTGAACAATCTTGTTTTGGGCGATGCCGATACCGTGGAGCAAACGGGCCTTATGCTGGGCCGTCTTTTTGAGTTGTGCGAGGCCGATAACGGCGCTGCTCTGGTGCCGGCCGTGGCCGACTGGCTAGACAGTGACGAGCAGATCAGGCCGGGGGGCGCCGAGGACAATGAGTATCTGCTCCATGAGCCCGCCTATCTAGCCGCGAACCGGCCGATGAAAAGCCCCACCGAATTGATGCTGGTTGAGGGAATCACCCCGGAAATTTATAGTTGTCTCCAAAGCCATATTGCCGCCCTGCCTGCGGCCACGAAAATAAACGTTAATACGGCCGAACCCATGGTCATTGCCGCCCTTTCCGATACGCTGACCATCGAGATCGCCGAAGAGATTGTCGGCGATCGCCCCGATGAGGGCTATGAAAGCATGGCAGAATTTATGAAACATCCCGCCCTGGCCGCCTCCGGGATCTCCGACGACGGTCTCGCTCTGACCAGTGATTTTTTCATGGCCCGGGGAGTGGCGGCTTTCGGCGACTCCGATATTGAACTTTACAGCCTGATTTCCCGCAACTCCGGACGAGTCGAGGTTTTGGGAAGAAGCATTGGAACTTATTAGATGAAATCCGCGAAAAAAGAAATCTTTCTCTTTCTGGGCCCGGAAGCGCCGGAAAAGGTGCTCTGGGCCGAACGGTCCGCCTCCGGTGCGATTGTCACCGGGCAGGGCTCCTTGAGCGAGGCCGGCCCTTTGCAGGGTGAGAAGGTTGTCGTGCTGGTACCCGGGCAGGATATTCTGCTCACCGAGGTGAATATCCCCGGCAACCGGGGCCGTATTGTCAAACGAAGCCTTCCCTATGCCCTGGAGGAAAACCTGACCGAGGATGTGGAGAATCTCCATTTCGCCCATGGCCCGATCAGCAGAACGGGTGCGATACCGGTGGTGGTGGCGGCGAAGGACCGGATGGAATCGTGGCTGAAAATCCTTCACGAACACGGGATCGATGCCAAGTGTATGGTGCCGGCTCCCCTGGCCGTGCCCCTGACCCCCGAGCGGTGGTCGGTGGTGGTCTCCGAAGGTCGATTCCTCCTGAGAAAAGACACCTGGCATGGTTCCGCCGGGGATCTTGACAGCCTCTCGCTGTTCCTGGGAGAGTCCTCCACCGATTCCGCGCCGCCTGTACACTTGTATATGGACGAGGAGTGTCCGGCCGATTGCGAAGCCGGACTACCGGAAATGAACCTTGTCGACACCCAAAAAAAACCGCTGTTGCAGGTGCTGGCGGAAGGGTATGAAGAGAAAGCGTCAATTGACCTCTTGCAGGGAGAATACAGCCGCCATGCCGGTTGGCTGGAGAAGTGGCATAAGTGGCGGATCCCGGCCACGGCGTTAATCGTCCTGGCCCTTTTGAATCTCACCGGCTTCGCCATCGACTATTACACTCTGAAGAGCGAAAACAATCAGCTGACCAGACAGATTAAAAACGTTTACCTGGAGGCTTTTCCGGATAGTCGCCGGGTCGTCAATCCCCGGGCTCAGCTGAAACAGAAAATTGCCGAACTGGAAGGGGCGGGCTCTACTCAAAACGACTTTTTTGAGGTCTACGACAAGTCGGTGCCCCTGTTGATCGAATCAAGCGGATTCAGTCTCAGCAATCTCCGCTTCAATAACGGCCGCTTCGATTTTGATTTTGAAATCAAGGATCTGCAGACTTTGGAAAAATTGAAAAACAATCTGGTGAACCTTCCCGACATCGCCATGGATATCAAAAATGTAGAAGCCGTCGCCGGGAAGGTTAAAACCAAAATTCAGATAGAAGGCCGAGAATAATATGAGCCTCTGGTCCAATTTACAGAAGCGGGAGCAACTGGCGGTTATGTGGGGAGGAGGGGTTCTGCTTCTCCTGCTTGTCTATGTAATGGTGATCGCTCCGCTCAGGAGCGATCTTGCCCGGATGCGAAAGGAAGTTGTTGTCCAGAAAGCGGATCTGGTCTGGATGCAGGATGCCGCAGTCAGGGCGCGCCAGTTAAATTCATTGCGAAAAACAACAAAATCGGAGGTTTCCCCCCTTAAACTGATCGATCAGACCGCCAGGCGGTACGGGATCGCTTCCAGTCTGAAAAGGGTCGATCCCGGCGAGGGGGACAAGATCAAGGTCTGGTTCGAGGAGCTGGTTTTTGTAGATTTCATGCAATTCCTCCGCGGTGCCGGCGATAACAGGCAACTTTCGGTCGACAATCTCATGGTGGAAAGGCTCAATGCCCCCGGGATCGTCAATGCTCGGGTCACCTTTAAGGCGGAGACGAAATGAAGAAGCGGCGATCCTGGATTATCCTGACACTGGTCTTTTATCTGCTTATTCTCCTCTGGACCGTACCGGCGGATTACCTTCTCTCTTACTTGCGGAAACATGAGGTGATCCCGGCCGGCTCTTTTACCGTTGTCGGTCTGGAGGGGCCCTGGACGGGCGGGCGGATTTTCGAAATCAACGCCGGTGGAGTCGAGGTCAACAATCTGCACTGGCGTTTCCAGCCCATCGGCCTATTGAGCGGGCATCTGCGTTTTGCGGTGGCGGCTGACCTGGGCGGCGGCTCGACCGAGGGAGTCGTCCAGGCAGGTTTCGGTACCGTTGAGATCGCTAAGGTTCGGGGGCGGGTTCCCGCCGATTTCCTGGGCCGGATCTATCTGCCCGGAATAGAATTGACCGGCATGCTGGAAACCGAGGAACTGACATTGGTCGCCGAAGACGGTTACCTGGTTGAGGGCGCCGGTCGCCTGGCCTGGAGCGATGCCCGGGTTGAGTCGCCCTATCGGATTGGACTTGGCGGAGTTGTAGTTGATTTAGCCACCGACGACAGCAACGGCATGGTCTTTAAACTTGACGATACGGGTGGAGCCTTGCAGGCCGGCGGTTTGGGAACCCTTTCTTCCGATGGGACATATTCGTTTGACGGAAGCCTCGGAGCCCGGCAGGGCAGTTCTCCCGAACTTGCCACCTATCTGCAGATTCTGGGCAGGCCGGAGGCCGACGGGATGGTGAAGATCGGCTTTAACGGGCAGCTGCCCCGACTTTTTTAACTAGTGCCAGTCCATAAATGGTCTTTTTGCCCGATAACTTCGTCGCTGCAGAGTCGGAAAGTGCTCACGTACCCAAGTATGTGAAGTTTATACCCTTCAGGGTGCTTTTCCGACATCCTTGCTTCTCGTTCTCGGACAAAAATCCTCAATTCTGGACAGACACTAAACTATTGGAGAATATCTTGATGACCAAACTTAAACAAACAGTTAGCCGGGGCGTTGCGAAAGGTTCCGGCCAAGGCGGTTTTACCCTTATCGAGATCATGGTGGTGGTGGTGATCTTAAGTATTCTGGCAGCCTTTGTGGTTCCGAAAATCATGGATCGGCCCGACCAGGCTCGGGTGGTTAAGGCGGAGCAGGATATCAGGTCCATCGAGAGCGCTTTGAAGCTCTATAAGCTCGACAGTTACGTGTATCCTTCCACCGATCAGGGTCTTGAGGCGCTGGTCAACCGGCCCTCGGACGATCCGGAGCCCAAGAACTGGAAAGAGGGCGGTTATCTCGACCGGTTGCCGATCGATCCGTGGGGCAATGAATATCTCTATCTGAATCCCGGCGTGCACGGTCCGATCGATATCTTTTCCCAAGGTGCCGACGGTCAACCGGGGGGCGAAGGGGCTAATTCCGATATCGGCAATTGGCGCGATGATAAATAACGTCCGGCCGCGCTTTTCGGGAACGGCTGGTTTCAGCCTGATCGAAGTCCTGGTCGTTCTTGTGATTATCTCCATTCTCATTAGTTTCGCGACCCTGACCTTCGATTCCGAACAGGAGAAGCTTGCGGACGAGGGAAATCGGTTGAGCGCCCTGATGAAAATCGCCTCCGAGGAAGCGATTATGAATTCCCGGGAACACCGGGTTGTCTTCACGGCCGAAGGTTATCTATTCGAGAAACTCGTTGGCGGCGAATGGCGGGGATTTGACGACGGCCTGTTCAGGTCCCGGAAACTGCCGGAGGATTTCAACCTGGATGTCACTCTCGGCAATAAGGCGATTACCCTGGACGCTGGTGACGATCAGGCCGAAAAGCGTGCCGCCGTCTTGTTTCTTTCCAGCGGGGAGGTGACTCCCTTCGAAGTTTATATCAGGGGCGTTACCGGTATCGAGATCGCGATCAGCAATCGCAGCGGCTTAATCGAGGTGGATTCCGGCCGCTGAAAATAATCGGAGACTACCCCCCGTATAATTTTCATTCAGCCGGTTGCGTCTTTCTGATCGGCACCATTCAGGTCGCCGTCCCGGCCAGCTCATCCAGTTCGCGGCCGTATTTCTCGTAATCCTGGGAGCCCCGGGCCGAATAGTTAAGGTTCCTGAAGATCCCGGTCAGTCTGGTAAAAAAGCCGCGGGCCTCCTCCTTGTCCTCGAAACCATAATCATAGTCGACGAGCCTTTTCAGGCGGAGAAAGTTTTCCTGCTGCCGTTCCGGGGAGGTGGAGACATCCACCTCGTCGAAGGCGTCCTGCTGGAGATAGACCATGTCCACGAAATAAGCCTTCTGGTAAATCACGAAATCCTCCAGGGAGATCCCCTCCTCGCCGGTGACCTGCATCATCCGTTGAATGGAGTCTCCCCGTTTAAGAAGTTCCAGGACCTCATAAACCATGTCGGTCCAGCCCTCATGCAGATGCTCGTCCAGATAGGGCCGCAGCTGCTCCAGATAACGGGACCAGGAGATCAGGGGATCGATGGCCGGGTAGAAACGCTGGTAGGCCCGTTCCGAAGAGAGCCCCAGAAAGGCCTTGACCGTGGACAGGGTGGACTGGGTAACCGGTTCTTCAAAATTCCCCCCGGCCGGGGAAACCGTGCCGATCATGGTCAGCGAGCCCACCGCCTGGTCTCCGGCCCGGATCACCCCGGCCCGCTCATAGACCTCCTTGATATTGGAATCGAGATAGGCCGGGTAGGCCTCCTCGCCGGGAATCTCCTCCAGGTTGCCGGAGGTCTCGCGCATGGCCTGGGCCCACCGGGAGGTGGAGTCGGCCAGGAGCAGGGTTTCATGACCCATCTGCCGGTAGTATTCGCCCAGGGTGATGCCGGTATAGATCGAGGCCTCCCGGGCCGCCACCGGCATCGAGGAGGTATTGCAGATAATCACGGTCCGCTCCATCAGGGAGCCGCCGCCCCGGGGGTCTTCCATCCGGGAAAAGTCCTCGATCATCTCCACCACCTCCCCCGCCCTTTCTCCGCAGGCCACCACGATGACGATATCCGCCATGGAATAGCGGGCGATCAAGCCTTGGACCACGGTCTTGCCGGCTCCAAAGGGTCCGGGAATGCAGGCCGTGCCCCCCCGGGCCACCGGGAAGAAGGTGTCCACGATCCGGATCGTGGAGAGCAGGGGCTCGGAGGGAAAGAGCCGCTCCGCCAATCCCTGGTAAAGGAGATATTCCGGCAGGGGCCGTCTTACCGGCCAGCGCTGCTGCAAGGTGATGAGCTGCTCCTCTCCGCTGCCGTGGCTGATTCTGGCAATCGGGTCCAGGACCGTGAAGCTGCCCCCCTGGATCCAGGTCACTTCCACCTCACCTTTGCGGGCAAAGGGAACCATGATTTTGTGGGTGTAGCGTCCTTCCTGGACCGTGCCCAGGACGCCGCCGGCCTTCAGGCGGTTACCGGCCCGGACCGCGGGCACGAAAGACCATTTGTGCACCGTATCCAGGGGTTCGGCCTGGACTCCCCGGGGCAGGAAGAAGCCGTGTCTTGAGGCCAGAACCTCAAGGGGGTTCTGGAGGCCGTCGTAGATCTTGCCTAATAGTCCCGGTCCTAGGGTAACCGAAAGCAGTTCGCCGGAGAGTTCCACCGGATCGCCGGCTTTGATGGCGGAAGTTTCCTCGAAGACCTGCATGTCGGCCCGTTTGCCCCGGATGCGCAGGATCTCACCCTTCAGGCGAGCCTTATCCACATGGATATAGGCGACTTCGTTTTTCATCAGGGCGCCGGATTCAAATTCCATGGTCACGATGTTGCCCTTGACCCCGACCACCCGGGCCTTAGTCGAAGAGTTCGGCATATCCCCCCATCACCTCCCGTGTGAGTTGTTTGAATCGTTCCCTGCCTCTATCCCGGTCCTGCTTGATCCAGTTGCTAAGCACATCCCAGCGCACCAGATACAGCATGACCGCTTCAAAATCGAAATAATGGCGGTCGGCTAGTTTTCTCAGGTAGTCCCAGATTATCGAAGTGACCAGGTGATGGGCCTCCATTACTTTGTTTTCCACCAGGGCTAGCCGCAGCGGCTCCAGCCAGGGGAAACGCACCCCCAGTCCGAAGTTGGTGCGCTGCCAGTTCCGGACGATATGCCTCCCCCAGCTGCCGACCGGCTCAATCGAGGCAAGTTCGTGGCGCCGGCGGCGGAGAGCGGCGACGATTATCCGGATATCCATGAGAGTGGTGACTATTTCCCGTGCCAGGGGATATTCGATATCGGCCACGATTCCCTCGTAAGCCGCGATCGCCGCCCGGTCGGTGTGCTGGTCAGGCCGGCGCTCCCAGCGGAGAAATCTTTCCAGCCGTGCAATTATCTCCCGATCCCGATCGGAAAGCATGTCGAGGCGGCTTTCCAGGCGGGGCCGGTTGATGGGCAGCCCGGCCTGCTCAAAATCCAGAGGCAGCGGCGGCAGGCTGGCGATCAGGGTGAAGTATTCGGAGCGGTTACGCAGACGGGGCTGACTCATTGGATACTGCCCTCGATCAGGGCCCGGAAACGGGGGAGGAGATGGTCCAGCAACAGCTCGGTGATCGCTTCATCGCTCAAGTCGATGCTGACCTCCTCGTCAACCAGTTTTATGGTAATGCCGCCTTTCTGTTCCTTGGAAGTATGGAGGGTGACCCCTTCCCGGAATTGCTTCTCGGCGGTGGCAAGCATGTACTGGCCGAGGCTGCCTTCCTTGACCTTCTCAGGATGGCGTCGCAGCTCTTCCAGGCCGATTACGTCCTCGGGCAAAATGATTTCCATCCTTTCCCGCTTTTTCCCCTTGGGCAGGGCGCGGCCGGCGATCTCCATGACGACCTGCTGGAGAAAATCCTCTTCATGGAAGGTTTTTTCAACCAGTTCGCCGATCCGCTGGGCGAACTGGCGGCTCAGGGTGCCTTTCATATAGAGCATCGTATCGCGGGCGGCGAGCTGGACCGCTTCCTGGGCGGATTTCCGGTAATGCTCCGCATCATGGTGAGCCTTCTTGCGGATCGTCTCTCCTTCGGAATGGGCCTGGTCGACGATTTCCTTGGCCTTCTGATGGGCCTTGGCAACGATCTTTTCTGCCTCCCGGCGTCCTTCGGCCAGTCCCTTTTCGCGAAGGCGGTTGATCAGCTCCTGGACTCCGGATGACATTTTAGGTTCGGTCATAATTGATAAACCTCGCTGAAAGTCAGGGGATGGCTAAGCAAAAATTCGATACGCAACGACGCAGGAGATCGGAGTTTTTGCAAGGCCATCATAATTTATACATCGTAACCGGTTACGGGGAGGCCGACCCCCAGCCGCGCTCTTCCCGTAATTACCTTTTCAACCTCCTGCTCCTCCGGGGACCCCGGCACTGATCACCAGTGCAAAGATGAAGGCGAATACGGCGAAGCCTTCGACAATCGCGGCCGGGGCCAGGGAAAGGCCGAAGATTTCCGGCTTGGTCTTGCTGACGTTGATGGCCGAGGCGCAGGCATCGCCCTGGCGCATTCCGCTCCAGAGCAGGGCCAGGCCGGCAAAAATGCCGATGCCGAAAAGTCCCGGGCCGCTATCGATCGTCACCGGACGGTTCAGGGAAAACATGACCACGATGCCGTAGATCGTCTGGGAAGAGGGCATGGCGGAGACTCCGACAAAGCGGCCGTAGCCGCCGTCAACATCGAGCAGGGCCCCGCAGGCCGCCTGGCCCGCCTTGGCGCAGCCGATAATGCTGCCGATGGCGCCCAGGGCCATGGGGCTGTATATGCCGATCCAGCCGAGCGTGATGATTATCGGTTCCATACTGTTTCTCCCTTTTTGCTGAATCCGTGACGGTTTAGTGAGGAACTTTGTTTTATTTATTTGTTGTTACGTGAAATTATCGTTTTTTTTACTGGGTCGCCTCGATTCACCCCGCCGCCCTTCGGGGCGCCCGATAACGGCGGAGCTGCGCCCCGAAGGAAGTGCCCCCTCAAGGAGGATTGAACTGAACCCTTGGGGTGCCGCGTTGGCAACTCGTTGATATATCAATAGTATTATCAACATTGTTGCCGCCTTGCCTGCACCGTTCTCGAACGCTCACGGATTCAGGTTTTTGCGAAATGGTCGAAAGGGGTATCCTTCCTCCGCCATTCCCCAGTTGAAAAATTCGATATAATTAAGCCGCAGGCCGTGGACCACCCCGCTCATCAAGGCGAGGAGGAAGTTCAGGCCATGGCCGAAGGCCAGGATCAGAATGGCCGCCAGGGTTCCCATCCCGGCAATCTGCTCCGTCGCCCCGGAGGCCATCTCATTAAAAGTCGCGGCAAGCCTGGCGCTGGCCAGCCCCAGTGCAAAAATCCTGAGATAACTGAGGATATCGCCGAAGGCCCGGGAAAATCCGCTTAATGCCAGCAATCCGTCCAGCATCCGGCCCAGGCGGTCCTTCCAGCCGGCCTGCCGCCAGGGCCGCTTGCTGCTGAAGAAAAGGACAAGCATTACGCCGCCGACCAGGAGTATTCCGCCGGGGGTCCAGCTCTTCGGACCTTCCAGTACCTCGGCCTGGACAAACCAGATATAGACGCTCCCGCAGATAATAGCGATCCAGCCCAGGGGAGGAAGCTTGAGGTCGAATCTACCGGCATTGAAAAAATTGACCGCGTGGGCCAGGAGAAGATGAACGGCGCCGATCAGGATGGAGAGGGTCATCATCCGGGCCTGGTCATTGGGGTCGAAGAGCTTGAGGCTGCCCGGCAGGGAATCGGCAGGGGGTGTATAACCGAAATAATTGCCGGCCAGGACGCCGTAAGCGGTGGTGCCGGCGACCAGAAAGCCGAACAGGGTGCAGATCTCCGCGCTGGCGCACTTCAGTTTATGCCGGAAAATGAGCCAGAACAAACCAAGAAGCAGACCGTAACCGGCATCGGAGACGATCATCGCGAAAAAAACCACAAAGGAAAAAAGCACGACCAGGGACGGGTCCCAGACCCCATAACCGGGAGTGGTATAAAAGGTGACCAGTTTTTCACCGCTGCGAATCTGCGGGGGATTATCCAGCAGAGTGGGGGGCTCCTCCTCTTCCGGGGGCGGCACGGCTTCAAGGAGCAAACCGTTAGCGTCGGTAAAGTTCCGCAGTTCGGCAAGAGACGCTTCGGGAGCCCAGCCCTCTACCACGAAAAGTTCGCCGTCGTCATAGATTTCCTGCTCGGCCCGGTCGAGATTCTTCCGATTATCGGCGTCGGCCAGGATACGTGAGAACTGGCCGAGCCAGCGGGTCAGACCAACCCGGCGCCAATGCAGTTCGTCGAGCTCGACCTCCACCGACTCCAGACGTTCCTGGAGACGGGACAGGGAAAGGTCCCCGGTGTGGGTCCGGGGAACCGGCATGTCTTGCGGCTCTTCTCGCGAGATCACCACTACATAGGAAAAGCGGTTGTCCCGGCAGACGCATTCGGCGGCTAAATCGGCGGCATTCATGTCCGGCATCCGGTAGTGGGGTACAATGTAAAACCAGAAGCGGTAGCCGTCGGTTTCCTCAAGCGGCGGAAAATCGAAATCCCCCCAGGGTTCAAGGGCCTTGATGTGGAGCGTCAGATGGTCGCGTTCATCTTCCAGTTCGCGATTCCTCCGCTTGATTCCCAGGGCTTCCTCTTCGACTTGCCGGGGTGTGAACTTTTTCGGATCGTAAGACTGGCGGCGCTTTTCCGGGCAGTTTTCCAGATAGCGGAAGGCCGCATGGGTTTCCGCCGAGATGCCGGGGGCGAAAGCGGCCTTTTCCACATCCTGGTAAGTGATAAGATGAATCATCCCCAGGGATTGCAGCCCCTCCAGAATCTCGAGCTTCTGGCCGGTCATCCCGTAGATGGTGAGGCGGGCCATGGGTAAAATCGCCATCAGTACCCCTCCGCCTGTCGTTTGGCCTTGGCGATCTTGGACCGCACCACTCCAGACCGTTCGGCATCGCCCAAGGCAATCCGGATGGTCCGGATATTCCGGCCGGTTTCCGGAATAAGGACCTTGTCGAAAAGATTCACCCTCTTGGTGATGGTTCTAAGCGCCTCCTCCAGAAGGCGCAGGCGCTCTTCCCGGACCTGGAGGCTGAGCCGGAGCTTGACCATTTCGCGCAGGGCATCGATCAGGGCATCGATCCAGACCGGCCGGGCCAGCATCGAGTATTCGCCGGTGGTAATCCGCATGTTCTCCAGAACCGGAAGCTTGATCCCCAAAAGATTCTGTTCGCCCAGCTTGACCTCTTCCAGTTTAACCAGGCCGGAGGCCTCGATGTCTTCATTGCCGAACAGGGCAATCCATTCGCCGGTCCTTTCTTCCAGTTGCTCAATGGCCTGCCGGGTCTCGTCCCGCTCCTGCCGGGCCCTTCTGATTTCGAAGAGGAACTGCTGGCGCTTCAGATCCAGGGAGGGCAGATACTGCTGGTAGAGCCGGATCTTGTCCTGTTCCGCCTTGAGCGCCGTTTTGTTCAGAGTTACTCTGGCCATCGCCTTTAGGGCTCCTCTCGTTTGACCGTTGAATCGGACTCTTTTGGCCCGGGGAAATACTTGTCGATCAGCCACTGCTTCATGAGAAGTTCTTCCGGATCGAAGCATTCGGCCAGGGTCCGCCACGAGAGGTCCAGAGCATCGTTAAGGTGCATGGATACCTCGAACTCCATAAAGCGCTGCCGGAAAAGTCCGCCGAAGCGCAAGAGCTTATGGTCATGGGGAGTGAGATCAAAGGCCATGGCCTCCTTTTTTTCCGCCTCCTTGGCCTTGGAATAGAAGCGGATCATGGTATTCATGATCTGGGCGTGGTCTTCCCGGGTCTCCTTGCCGATGACCTGCTGCTTCAGACGGGAAAGGGAGCCGAAGGGATCAATTACCCGGTCGTGCAGGTAAAACTGGCCTTCGGTGATATAACCCGTATTGTCGGGGACCGGATGGGTGACATCGTTGCCCGGCATGGTGGTGACCGTGAGAATGGTTACCGAACCGGCCCCTTTATAGTCGCAGGCCCTTTCATAGCGCTGGGCCAGCCTGGTGTAGAGGTCGCCGAGATAGCCGCGGTTGGAGGGCACCCTTTCCATGGCGATGCCGATCTCCTTCATGGCATCTGCAAAAGCGGTCATGTCGGTCATCAGGACGAGCACCCGTTTGCCCTCCTCCACCGCGAAGCGCTCGGCAACCTTCAGGGCCATGTCCGGCACCAGGAGGCGCTCGACAATCGGGTCCGAGGCCAGGTTGACGTACATCACCGTCCGGGCGAAGTTGCCCTCATCCTCGAACTTGGTGCGGAAGAAGTGATAGTCGTCGAAGATCAGGCCGAGCCCGGCAAAAACGATGAGGTCGGCGTCGGCCTGGATGGCGATCCGGGCCAGAAGCTCATTATAAGGCTCGCCCGCCACCGAGAAGATCGGAATCTTCTGGCTCTCGACCAGACAGTTGAAGAGATCGATCATCGGCACCCCGGTGTGGATCATCCTGTGCGGCATGACCCGGGTCATGGGATTAACCGATGGTCCGCCGATGTCAATCCGCGGCTCACCGTCAAGATCGGGGCCGCGGTCCATGGTTTCTCCGGAGCCCCCGAAGACCCGGCCCAGTATATTGGCGGAGTAGATCACCTGCATGGGGTGACCCAGGAAGCGGACGGTGGCGGCGGTGGAGAGACCACGGCCACCGGCAAATATCTGCAGCGAAACGATATCGTCCTTGATTTCCACAACCTGGGAGAGCGATGATTCGCCATCCCGGTTTTCGATAACGGCCAGATCCTCGTAGCCCACGTTTCGGGCCCGGACCTTGACCAGGTCGCCGACGATCTCCAGAATATTGGTATGACGTTGGAGGCTTTCCATGGTTGATGGCTGCCAGCCGCGTGGGGGTAAGGGTTCTTTGAATGGCTGTTTTCTTAGATCAGGGTATCAGGACTGATTCTCGAGGGTCAACTGGAATTTGGCTAAGGGGGCCGCTCCGGCTTTTCTTGACGGTGCCGCGAAAGTATCTTCGGGTTGAGGTCGTCATCATAAAGCTGAGTTGAGCAGCTTGTCTGCTTTTATGCCCTTTATGGTGCAAATGAAACTTATGATCTGTGGGTACAAAATGATATTTACTGATCTTCTGTTTTTCTAAACGGCATAATCCTCAGGCAAGGCGCGCAGTTTGAACATCGTGGTGTCGATGTCCAGGGGCAGGAAACAACTCTCGACATTAATCAGGTTATCAAGCCCGCCGGGGATAATCTGAAAATTGAAATCCTTCAGCAGCGAATAAAACGAATCATAGACGTCCTGGCAGGTGTTGAGGTGGATTCGGCAATTGACTTCGATATGCTTGAAGCCGGCAAAATGCTGCATCACCATAAAAAAACAGACGGCGGAGAGATAACGGGTATGGGGCAACAGATTAAGGCCCGGATAAAAAGTCATTACCTCGATCGGCCCGGCCGGATCGTCAAAGCCAATGGTCAAGGAGCAGGAAATATCGGCCCCGGTTTCATTTCGGGACACGAAATAGTCAAGCTGGGGGCCGTCTACACTGAAGCTGATCCCGAAATTATTAAAAAAATCAGAAAGATGAGAGGAAATGAAGGGAGAGATCCGGCCGGGGGGATGAAAGGTATCCATGGCGGGTTGTCCTCGTTTAGATAGTAATTCGTCGGGCGGCAAGGTTTACGCCCTTGATTATTCTTTATACATCCTTCCATTTCATAAAGATACTATTATAAATAAGCGGATATTCTCGGAATTATCATGACTTAGCCAAGAGCGGCCAATGTGTTTCGGCAGAACAGGGCCGGATAATGAGTTGCTTTTTTTTCAATGGCAATCGTTGAGCGGGCTAAAGCCGTCCCTTGATTGCCGGCTTGTTATTTCGGCTGGGTCTGGATATATTGATAAACCGTTCAGCGGGTTGGTGAAATGGTTGTACGGGGCATTTGTAAAGCTTTAGGCTTATGGTATGCCGAAGAAACCAAAATACGCCACGACGCGGTAGATCGGACTTTTTGCGACGCCATCATAATTAGAGCTCTTGAATTTAGACACAGGCGAGGTGCGTTTTTTGTGAAATTTTTTGTTGCCCTGATCGGTTTGATCCTCATCTTCGAAGGTCTGCCCTATGCCGCGTTTCCGGAAGCCATGCAAAACTGGTTGCGTCAATTGGCCGAGGTTCGTCCGGCCGCGTTGCGCGGAGTCGGTTTGGTAGCGGTGACTATCGGTTTATTGTTGTGCTATGTCGCCCAGCGCTCCGGTCTTCTTGAATAGTGCACTGTAGTGAATCCCTGATTTTTCCCCTTATCTCATATTTTTTGTAAAATTGATTGCCGGCTTTGGCGGCGGGACCATCTGATAACAGGCGAGGTTTTCCGGTTTACCGCTTTTTTTGCCCGAGGCCGGGGAATCAGCTCATAAGAGAGGCCAGCTGTTTTGTTCGATGTGGAAAATTATAATTATTATTTGCCGGCGGCCAGTATTGCCCAGCAACCGGCGGCCAGAAGAGATGAATCCCGATTGCTTGTCCTGGGGCGGGAAGAAGGGCCGAGGGACCGGATGTTCGGCGACATTGTCGAACTTTTCGAACCGGGAGATCTGCTGGTGGTCAATGACACCAGGGTCTTTCCGGCGCGGCTTATAGGTTACAAGGAAACCGGCGGCAAGGTCGAGTTGTTCCTGCTCAACTATCCACGGGACCGGGAAATCACGATTGATGAGCATGGCCTGGGGCGGGCGGAAGTCACTTGCCTGCTGAAAAGTTCAAAACGTCCCCAGCCCGGCAGCCGGCTGTTGCTCGGCTCCGATCTTGACGGCGAGGTCCTGGAATATCTGGAATCGGGCCAGGTCAGGGTTGCCCTAAGTTTCGGAGGCGGACTTGAGCCGATACTTAACAGACACGGCCATGTGCCCCTGCCGCCCTATATACGCCGGGAGGAGGGTGGGGATGCTCCTGACCGGGAGCGTTACCAGACGGTTTACGCCAGTGAAACAGGGGCGGTGGCGGCTCCGACCGCCGGACTCCATTTTACCCCGGAACTGTTAGGGGCAATCATGGCCGGCGGTGTGCCTATTGCCAATATTACCCTGCATGTCGGTTATGGAACTTTTTCGCCGGTCCGGGTGGAAGATATCCGCGACCACGAGATACATCAAGAGTATGTGAAGATTGAGGCCGGGACCGCTACCCTGATCAATCAAACCAGACAGGGAGGGGGGCGGATCTGGGCGGTGGGCACCACAACCGCCAGGGCCTTGGAGGACGCCGCCGATGAAAAGGGTATGGTCAGAGAAAAAGCCGGCTGGTGCGGGCTCTATATCTACCCAGGTTATAAATTCAAGGTAGTCGACAACCTGATTACCAACTTCCATTTACCCAGGTCTTCGCTGCTTTTTCTGGTCAGCGCCTTGGCCGGGTATGAGCAGGTAATGGCGGCCTATCGGCATGCGGTTGCACACGGTTACCGTTTCTACAGCTATGGGGATGCGATGGCTATAGTTACTGTGCCATCTGATCGAAAGCAAGGTAGTTAACCGCTTATTTGGATGCGGTTCCCAGGGGGAAATTCGGAGTTCGGAGCCGGAAGGAAAGGCCTCCAGAAGATCAGCAACCGGCTTCTGACTCCTGAAATCTTGCCGATGGAGGCAGTGGCGGCAGGCAATTGTTAAAGGTGGCGCTTCCAGCAAGCTCCCCGCTTCGGCATCTTGCCTTGCCGTGTAAGCGGGGAATATTCCTGAATGCATCTCCCCTCTCAGCAGGAGTCGCAGGCCTTTTTGGGGCATTCCGCCGGAGCTTTGACGGTTTTCTCGGTTCTCTCGGTTTTCTCAGGTTTAGCGGCCGGCGTGCTGCTGTACCCGTCGGCATACCAACCCCCACCCTTTAAGCGGAAGGAACTCATTGAGATGATTTTTTTTAGCGGCCCCTTGCAGGAAGGGCAGGTGTCAACCGGTTTGTCGGCAAGATTCTGCCAGATTTCGGTTACTTCCTGGCATGATTGACATTCGTATTCATAAACGGGCATCGCAGGTCACTTCCTCCTGAACTTGAAACATGAACCGCTGACACAACTGAGGGAGCGGTGTGTAGGATTGAGATTGGATGTAAAAATAATGATGATTGCCCTAAATGTCAACCAACCCTTTCTGCTTTTTGCATTCCGGCAAGTTGGCTGGCCTCTGGTACGAGATCTCTCGATTTGCTGATCGCTACGCAAAAATTTGCCGAATCCGGCTTTCTGTAATTTATCCCGTCATTGCCAGGTTCATAACGCTGGTTTTGTTTTTGTTGATCTGATTGATTTCTTTCTGAAGATGAAGAGCTCGTTGAAGAAATGGAAAGTTCAACCGCTCAACCGCATCTCTTGGGAGACATGGCGAACCTTTAAATAATTCGACTTTCTGATCGGTGTTGTCTCGTTGATTTTCTCTCTTTCAATGATCTTGCTTCGAAGTTGCTTACCCAGCAAAAATAACCGAACCCCGAAGGGCTGATTCTCAAGTTTTTTCCAGATTTCAGCCTATATGCAATGGCTGGCATTGATCCGCTCCCTGTGCGCTGCCGGCATAAAATAAAATTTTAGGTGTGTAGCTGGGCATCCTGTTACAAGCTCAAACTGTTTATCCTGTTTAAATCCTCATTTAAGCAACTTGAATTTCATAACATTTTAACATTTTAATAATGTTAGAGTTGTTTTCAATACAAAAACTTGCTATTGAAATTATGATAAGATATCATCTATCAGGATAAGCTAATAATTATATTTTTAAAGGAGGTTTTATATGAACAAATCTTTGGTAGAGATGGCGGCTTCGATCGTCCAGTCTCAAAGTGCTTCTCAAGCAATGACAACAGAAGAAGTGACCTTCGCGTTGCAAAGTACATTCAAGGCTTTGCAGGATCTTCAAGCCGGTGAGATTAAACTTACCGCCGAGGGTATTGCTCCGGAGGGAATCGCTCCCGGACCTGATATTTCACCTGAGAAATCAATCCAGAAGAACAAGATTGTCTGTCTTGAGTGTGGTCAGGAATTCAGGATGCTCTCGCCGAAACATCTCAGATCCCATGGCCTTACCGGACGCGAATATCGGGCCAAGCACGGGTTTTCCCTGCGTCAGCCGCTTTGCGCCAAATCTCTCTCCGAACGTCGGAAAAAAGCCGGCAAGGCGAGAGGGTTGCCCGAAAATCTCAAAATAGCAATTGCCGGGCGTAAAAAGGCGGGAGCCAAAAAGACCCGCAAAAAGTAATAGTTGCGGGCGGCTCGTAAAATCGTTTAAATCACTAGCGGTTTTATCGACCTCTGCAAGTTTAAAGAAAAATGGGGAGACGGTCTGATGACCGGATTCCCCATTTTTTATGCAAACCCTGACGCCATGGCGGCTTTTGATCTCTTCAGCGGCTTCGATTGGATTGACTGCTTTTGCGAGTTTGCCGACTTTAGTTTATAAATGGAAATAAATTCTCCACGAAGCCGTCACGGATTAAGGTAAATGCTTATTGGTTTCCCCACCGCGGACCGCGGCACTTATATAACCGGTAATAAACGATGATTGGGGTTTTTGATTCCGGGGTTGGCGGCATGACAGTGGCTCGAGCCATCGAAGAGGCGCTACCCGATTATCCGCTGATCTATTTCGGTGATACCGCTAGATCGCCGTACGGTCCCAAGAGTCCTGAAAGGATTATTCATTACTCCCGCCAGAATACCAGATTTCTGTTGGAGCAAGGAGCCCGGGTGGTCGTAATCGCCTGCAACTCGGCCGCCAGCGTTGCCTCCGATTTAATCCGGCAGGAGTTTGATGTGCCGGTCTTCGAGGTCATTACCCCGGCGGTTCAGCAGGCCATCGCGGCCACCAGGAACGGCGTGGTCGGGGTGATCGGAACCCGGGCGACGATCCGAAGCGACATCTACCGTAAAATGATCGCGGCCGCCGCTCCCGGGGTAAAGGTCGTGTCCTCTCCCTGTCCTCTGCTGGTGCCGCTGGTCGAAGAGGGCTGGCTTGACCGGCGCGAGACCAAAATGGTTGTCCGGCGCTATCTGCACCCCTTGAAAATGAAACAGGTCGATACATTGGTTTTGGGCTGCACCCATTACCCCTTGCTCCGGAACATTATTCAGCCCAGGATCGGTAAAAGGGTTCGAGTGATCGATTCCGCGGCGTCGGTCGCCGCTGAATTACGGGTTTTTATGGAAAAAAATTCCGACATCGGGTGCGATATGGTGGCGGGGCAGGGCAATCGTTACTATGTTTCCGATGTAACCGATACCGCTTTGGAAATTGCCGCCAAGATCTTCGGCAGAAAGATAAATTTGGAATTAGCTAATGACAATCTTTAGAATTTACCCACTCCTGGCGCTATTTGTGATTTTGCCGGTATTTGCCTCTCCGGTCCAGGCGACGGAACTTACCCCCAGGCAACAAGCCGCCAAACTGCAGGCCACATACGAAAACACCACAACCTTCAAGGCTGATTTCGAGCAGATTTCATCCATGAAACTTAGCCGCCGCCAGCGGGAGGGTCGAGGTTCTCTGCTGATCCGCAAACCTGGTCTGATTCGCTGGGACTATCTGGAACCGGAGCATCAGGTGATTATCAGCGACGGCAAGCGGATATCCATGTATTTTGCCGAGGCAGAACAGCTGATGATCATGCCCGCCGAGGAGTATTTGCAGTCCGATGTCACCTATGCCTTTTTCGCCGGCGAGGGAGATCTGCTCCGGGATTTCGAGGTGGATGAGCCCGGCGATGATTATTGTTGCGGCACTCCCCCCGACTTGATGCTTACTCCCAAGCAGCCGCACCCCCAGGTCGAATACCTCTATCTCTGGCTGAATGACGATTTCATGATCAACAGAATGCAGATTTTCGATCATTACGGCAGCCGCAATGATCTGATTTTTTCCAATCTCATGGTGAATCCGCCGGTGGAACCGGGAGCCTTTGAGTTCACCCCGCCTCCCGGAACCGAGATCGTTGAGCAATGAGCCAAGGGTTGCCGGCCACCCCGTGGTTTTTCGAAAGCCCTTATTTCTAAGATCGACAATCTTCGGCGCAGCTCTTCCTTTTTTTTTAGACGAATGAACTTCAGCCATGAAAATCGCCATACTTTCCGACAGTCATGATAATATCCCCAATCTTCGGGCCGCGGTCGCACATTGCAACGGGCTCGGCGCTGGTCTGCTCATTCATTGCGGAGACCTGATCTCCCCGTTCATGCTTGACGAACTGGCCCGATTCGGCGGGGCGGTGCATGTGGTATACGGCAACAATGCCGGCGACCAGCATCTGATCGGGCGGGCCTGCGGGACCAGTTTCCCTTCCATCTCCCATCACGGTTTTTTTGGGGCGGTTGAAGCCGGTGGATTGAAAATCGCCTTCACCCATTATCCCGAAATGGCTCGAGGGCTCTTAGCCGGGGGTGGCTTCGAGGTTGTATGTTGCGGGCACAATCATCGTTACCGGGTGGAGACGGCCGGCGATGGCGCCTTGCTGATTAATCCCGGAGAACTGCTGGGCAAGGACGCCCGGCCATCTTTCGCGGTGCTTGAATCCGCCAGCCGTCAGGTGGTGCGGGTTGATGTCGGCGAACCTCTGTTTAGCGACTTGCTTGGTTAGTCCTTTTATGAGTTATTAAGTACCGGTCTTATTTAAAAAAAAATCATCAGGGAAGGGTGTTATGTCTGATTCCGATTTCGAGAAGAGTTTTGCGGAAATGTTTAATGAAGGCTCGGCTGTTCCGGTCACTTTCGAACCGGGCCAGGAGGTCGAGGCCAAGGTGATCCGGATTGGCGCCGCCAATGTTTTCATTGATGTGGGCGGCAAGAGTGAAGGCTATATAGTTCGGGAGGAATTTCTTGACCGGGCCGGCGAAATCACCGTGAAGGAAGGGGATGTTATCAAGGCCTACTTTCTCTCCGCCGCCCACAGTGAAATGCTTTTCACAACCAGGATTGGTGCCGGGTCCCTGGCCCGAGCCCACCTTGAAAAGGCCTTTGAAGGCGGCATCCCGGTCGAGGGGGTGGTCGAGAAAGAGATCAAGGGCGGCTTCGAAGTGAAATTGGCGGGTTCGGTCAGGGCATTCTGTCCTTATTCGCAGCTGGATCTGCACCGGATCGAGAACAGCGAGGATTGGCTCGGGCGCGACCTCTCATTCGTGATCAGCCAGTATGAGGAGGAGGGCCGCAATATTATCGTCTCCCGGCGCCGGCTCCTCGAAGCGGAGCAGCAAAAGCTCAAGGAACAACTGCGGGAGACCCTGAAGGTCGGCGATATCGTTACCGGCACGATTACCTCCCTGCGGGATTTTGGGGCCTTTGTCGATATCGGCGGGCTTGAAGGGCTGCTGCCGGTCTCCGAGATCGGCTGGGGACATGTGGAAGATATCAAAGGCCATCTCGAGGTCGGGCAGCAGGTCGAGCTGGCCGTCCTGAAACTCGATTGGGACAATGACCGTTTTTCATTCAGCCTCAAGCAGACGATGCCCGATCCCTGGCATACGGCGAGTGCCAGATTTCCCGAAGGTTCCTTTCATACCGGCAGAGTGGCGCGATTGACCAACTTCGGGGCTTTTGTAACCCTGGCCGAAGGTGTTGACGGCCTGATTCATATCAGCGCCCTTGCCGGTGGCCGCCGGATCAATCATCCCCGGGAAGTGATCAGCGAAGGCGACAGCGTCGAGGTACGCATTGAAGCGGTTGATCCCGAAGGCAAGCGCATCTCCCTCGCCCTGGCCTCGGCAGTTAAAGAAGCCGAGGCGGAAGGGGTCGAACAGAAAAAGGTTCGCGATTACATAAAAAGCTCCGAACAGAAAACCAGCGGTTCGATGGGAACCCTTGGCGATCTGCTGAAGAAAAAGCTATCCGACTAGTGTCACGTCCATCCGTGGCTTGCAGGTACAAAAAAAGACGAAGAAAATATTGCGACATTTCATCCTTGACGCGACTTTAGAGGATTTATTGGGGTTTTCCGCCATGGTTCAGCCTTTGTCGTCCATTCCGATGTTTGATTCACCCAAGGAAGAGATTCCCTGTTGCGGTTCGGCGCAGGCTCCGCCGGCCGGAAAAGATGAGCGGCCCGGTTACAAAATCTGCCGCTATGTCCGTGATTTTGTCGATAGCGGCGCCGGTCCGGTACCCCGGGTTGCCTCCAAGCTGGATTTTAAAGACAAGCTTGGCGCGGTCATGGTCCGCCTGGGGATTATGCGGGACAGTTACCGGATTTCGCCCGGTCTCTATTGTGCGGGCAATCCCGGCCGGGAGTCGCCGGTTCTGGTCAGCGCCAACTATAAACTCTCCTTCGATTCCCTGCGCCGGGAGCTGAGTGGTCTCGATGTCTGGATCCTGGTGCTCGACACCAGGGGAATCAATGTCTGGTGCGCCGCCGCCCACAAGACCTTCGGCACCGAAGAGCTTGGCCGGGTAATTGAGGTCAGCGCCCTTGCAAAGGTGATAAGTCATCGACGTCTTGTCGTGCCCCAGGCCGGGGCGCCGGGGATCGATGCGCCGGCCTTGAAAAAAACCCGCGGTTTCGAGGTTCTCTGGGGGCCGCTGCGGGCTCGTGATCTGCCCGGCTTTCTGGCCGCT
Source organism: Desulfobacterales bacterium (assembly GCA_024637225.1). Lineage (GTDB taxonomy): Bacteria > Desulfobacterota > Desulfobulbia > Desulfobulbales > JAGXFP01 > JAGXFP01. The sequence goes on along the minus strand of JAGXFP010000034.1, from coordinate 25,535 downwards.
TCCTGCAAGGCCGAACCGGCGATGCGCAAGCTCACTTTCACGCTGCCGGAGAGGCTGACCCTTGTTCCGGTCGAACTTGCCATGACCTTGAAACCGGCGCTTCTGGTTTTGGTCGCGATGTTTTTTATCTCCGGCATTGGCCCGGAACTGTTTTCCCTTGGCCAGGCCTGGTCCCGATGGCTGCTCTTCAGCCGGATATTCCTGGCCGGTCTCTTGGCCGGTGCGGTTTTGGTTCCGGCCTTCTTGCCCTGGCTGCCGTTCCGATCCTTTTATCTGAAGGGCGTTGTCGTTGCCCTGCCGGTTGCCGTGGCGGTCCTTTTCCGGGGCAATTTCGGGTTTTCCCTGGAAATGGCGGCCCTGGTCCTGATCTGTCTGGCCGCGAGTTCCTATATGGCGATGAATTTTACCGGCGCAACCCCCTACGCCTCGCCTTCCGGAGTGGAATGGGAGATGCGCCGGGCTATTCCCCTCCAGGGGGGGCTGGTTTTGACGGCACTTGTTTTGTGGGTGGTGCATCCCTTTTTATAAATTTTACCTGAATCCGTGACGGCTTAGACGGGCGCCCGCTAGCGCATTTGCCGGGTTGGCAACTCGTTGATATACTAAAATGGTATTATCAACATCGTTGCCGCTTGCATCTGCAACGTTTTCGAACGCTCACGGATTCAGGTTTTAAAGCAGGACGAGAACAATGGAAGGGTTCAGGTATATCAGCGGGGTCGTCACTTTGGCGCTTGACGAAGAGAGCTGCATTGGTTGCGGTAATTGCGAAACGGTCTGTCCGCACCGGGTATTTGAAGTGGCGGCGCGCAAGGCCCGGATCATCGACCGCGACGGCTGCATGGAGTGCGGGGCTTGTGCCAACAACTGTCCCGTTGACGCCATCGCCGTTACCCCGGGGGTCGGTTGTGCAAGCTACGTGATTAAAAAGTGGTGGATGGAGATCCGGGGGAAGGAAGGTCCGATAACCTGCTGCTGAACCGCAGGGGGTATTCTCACTCGATCTTGTTCAGAGTGCCGGCACCGAGAATGTCTTTGTGAATCTGGTCCGGATCGCCTGTGTAGTAGACATCGGCAATGCCGACGATATTCACGCTTAACACCTGGGCGGCGTTAACGTTGGCATTGCTGGTCCCCGAAATATTCAAGGTTGTCTCTTCGGTTTTCAATCCCCTGGTTTCCAGATCCCCGCTGCCCGATATATCGGCATCGAACCTATTCGCATAGCCGGTCAATTCAATGTCGCCGGCCCCTTCCAGTACCAGGGAAAACCTGTCGGCGTAAATTTCATGGACCTTAACATTGTCGGAGCCGGAAGAGACCAGGGCGTAAAGATTGCCGACCGATATGTCCAGACTGATTCCCATCTGAGTGCAGATCGGCTTGGTCGAGTGGATCAGCAGCTTGTTGCCGCTGGTGGTAGTGGCGATGTGGGGCAGGATGTTCTCGTCACCGCTGATTCTGACAACCTGTTTTGTCTGGGTGCTGCGGATATTGATCCGAAAGGCGCCGGAAATTTCCAGAATATTGAAAACCGGCAGTTCCCTCTCCACGGTTTTTTTGACATTGTTGCCGCGAACACAATCCTCGTACACCGATGTCGTGTAGCCGTAAACCGGGGCGGCCCCGCTTAAGAGGACGACTGTGCCGATACAGAGGCTGACCAGCGAGACAAGCCTTTCACTGCTTTTCAAACCCATAAAAAAATGCCTTGAACTGTCTGATGTTTTTCATTTTTTGCCCACTTCTTTCTGCCGGACGATTTCGAAAAGTATAATACCCGCCGCTACCGATGCGTTCAAGGAGTTAATCGTTTTTTTCATGGGGATTTTAACCAGAAAATCGCACTGCTTCCGGACCAGGGGGCGGATTCCCTTGCCTTCCGAACCAATAACCAGACAGGTCGGCCCCGAGAAATCGGCTTCGTAAATGGTTTCGCTGCTTTCGCCGACGGCGCCGAATATCCAGAAGCCCCGATCCTTGAGACGGGCCAGGGATTCAGCCAGATTGGTGACCCGGCATATTTTCAGATGGGCCAGTGCTCCGGCCGCTACCTTGACCACGGTGCCGGTAATTTGCGCAGCCCGATCCTTGGGAATCAGGATGCCGGTGGCCCCGGCGGCGGCGGCCGACCGGATGATCGCTCCCAGGTTGTGGGGATCGCTGATCGAGTCCAGCGCCACCACTAAATCCGGTTCCTTCCCGATCAGTTCTTCAAAATCGACGAAGTAATTTTCTTTTATTACGGCGACTACGCCCTGGTGGTTGGCCCCGGCTTCCCCCGGGATGCTGATTTTGGTGACGGATTCGATGGTGAGGCCGCTTTTTTCGGCGAGTTCAATGACTTCCCGCAGTTTATGGCGGGCGCCGGTTTGGATGGACAGGGCCTTGACCTGCCGGGGGGCGCTGTGCAGTATTTCGAGAACGGGATGGATACCCCAGATGATGATGTCGCGCGAATCGGCCATCTGGTTCAGGCCGTGGCCGACAAGGCGGGGATCGGCGAGCCATTCCGGGTTCTTCTGGCCCGGCTTCTTTGCGCCAGGATTACCGCCTTGACCATTTCGAGTGCTTCGCCGAGTTCGTCGTTGACGATCACATGGTCGTAAGCCTCCATGCCGGCCATCTCCGCCGCGGCATTATCAAGGCGCAAGCGGATGGTTTCCGAACTGTCGGTGCCCCGTCCGCTGAGCCTTCTTTCCAGTTCGCTCATCGTGGGTGGGACGATGAAAATGGTTACCGGTTCGATTTTTTTGCTCTGCTTGACCTGGGCGGCGCCCTGCACGTCGATGTCAAGAATGACATCGGTGCCGGCGGCCAGTTGCTCGACCACCGCCCCCAGGGCGGTGCCGTAGAGATTGCCGTGCACCTCGGCGGATTCGAGGAATTCTCCGTTTTCTCGCATCCTGCCGAACTCCGTTTTTTTGACGAAATGGTAGTCCCGGCCGTCATTTTCGTTTTCACGGGGAGGCCGGGTGGTGTGCGACACCGAAAAAGTCAGGGCGGGCAGCTCGGTCATCAGCTTTTTGAGGATGGTCGTTTTGCCGGTCCCGGACGGCGCCGAGACAATGTAAAGCCGTCCTTCGGCCATCAGCTTTCCTCCCCGCTGATCTGTTCTGAAACCGAATGGGTCGCAAAACGCTGGGTCAGGGTTTCCGCCTGTACCGAGGACAGGATGACGTGGTTGCTGTCGGTAATGATGATGGAGCGGGTTCTTCGCCCCTCGGTAACGTCAATGATCCTTTTCTGGTCCCGGGCCTCGTCCTTAAGCTTTTTCATCGGCGAAGACTTGGGATTGACCACGGCGATTACCCGGCCGGCCACCACCGAATTACCGAAACCGATATTGATTAAACGCTGGTCCACTTTGTTCATCCATCTGGGGCGCGAAAAAATATTTGAATACTCACAATCCTTCCCGCCCGGCCATTTATACAGGATTGGCGTTTCGGCGCGAATATGCCGTAACCCTTACAGGGCATAAGTTTCGTTTGCACCCTAAAGGGCAACAGCAGACAAGCTGCTCAACTCAGCTTTAATTTGCTGCGGCTTATTCAAGGTTTTGCACCTGTTCGCGCATCTTTTCCAATTCATTCTTGATCTCTACAGCCAGATAGGCAACTTCGGCACTGGTTATTTTTGAGGCGAGGGTGTTGATCTCCCTCAGGAATTCCTGAAGCAGAAAATCGAGGCGCCGGCCGGCCGGCTCGTCCAGGTCGAGGAATTTTTCAAACTGGGCGATATGGCTTTTCAGGCGAACCAGCTCTTCGGTTACATCCGCCTTGTCGATTATCACTGCCACTTCCTGAGCCAGCCTGGTTTGATCGAGCTCATAACTGTTAAGAATCTCCTTCAGGCGCTCCTCGAGAGAGATTTTCTTTTCTTCGATTAAATCGGGGATCATCAGCTCTATTTTGCCGGCGGTTTCGGTAATAATCGTCAAGCGTTCCAAAAGGTCTTTTTTCAAATAGGCGCCTTCGGTTCCCCGCATCTTCAGGCACTCGTCGAGAGCGGTGGCCAGGGCCGGCTTGATCCCCTCCGACCAGGTCTGGTCAAGGTTTTCTTCACGATCCTCCGAGGAAATCACCTCTTTGTAGTCGGCGATCATGGCCAGGTCCGGAGAAGAATTCAGGCCAAGTTCGTCGTTAAGTTCCGTCAGGCAGTTGTGATACTGCCGGGCCAAAGCGAGATCGGTCTTGAGCAATACGGCGCCTTCCTCCTCGCCGCTGTAGCCGATATTCACTTCGACATGACCCCTGCCGTAAGAGGCGGCAATCTCTTTTTTGATCCGCTCCTCCAGGGCGCCGTACTTGCGCGGCAACCGGATCTTTATATCGCAGAAGCGATGGTTGACCGACCTGATTTCAACGGTCCAGGTTCTGGAGTTGGCGGTATGCTGCCCCCTTCCGAAGGAGGTCATGCTTAGCGGTCTGCTCATTTCAGGGTCCCCAGTATTTCTTCCCGGGAAGCGGTGGCCGTTCCCAGTTTTCCTACGACAATTCCGGCGGCCTGATTGGCGACGATGGCGGCTTCTTCAAGAGAAAGCCCTGCGGCCCGGGCCAGGGCCAGGGAGGCGATAACCGTGTCACCGGCGCCGGTGACGTCGAAAACCTCCTTGGCCACGGTCGGGATCAGAAACGGCTCCTTGCCTTTCTCGAAAAGGGCCATGCCCGCCTCGCCCCTGGTTATCAGAAGGGCGTCAACCTTGAGTTTGTCCTGGATGAAAGCGGCGGCTTCGGCAAGGCTCCGGTCATCGCGGATTTCGAGGTCGGCCATCAGCTCGGCCTCGTGGCTGTTGGGGGTGAGCATCGTTGTTCCAGAAAATCTTTCGAGGTCTTTGGGTTTCGGGTCGACAATGATCGGGATCTCCGGGTGGTTTTTAATTATTTTTTTCAGGGCGGCCATTAACTCGCTGCTGATGATGCCCTTGTTGTAATCGGAAACGATTACGGCCTGAAAGGATGAGATATTTTTTTCCAGAAAGGTCAGCATGGTATCAAGATTTTCTTTTTGCGGGGCGCCGGTTTTTTCCCGGTCGAATCTTACCACCTGCTGATGCTGCGCGATTATCCGGGTTTTCTTGGTGGTCGGGCGATTAGCGGTTCTGATAATACCGGCGGTGGAGGAGCCGAGCTTTTCGATCAAATCAAGGAGATGATCGCCCATGATATCCTGGCCGATCAGGCCGCAGAGAGTAGCTTTGCCGCCCAGGGCATAGATATTGTTCAGGACGTTTGCCGCCCCCCCCAAAAGGAGATTCTCCCCGGTCACATTAACCACCGGCACGGGTGCCTCCGGCGATATCCGGCTTACCGACCCCCAGATAAAGTGGTCGATGATTATATCGCCGATCACGAGGATCCTGGTGGTGGGGAATTTCGTAAAAGCCGCTTTGATTTTTTTGGTTCTGTCGCTGTCCAATGTCTTTCCTTAGGAGCTGTTAGAGGTGGGTCCCGGCCTGAATTTATTCAGCCCTGACTTTTCCCCTGAACGGCAAATCATGTCAAGCATTAATCGTCTGAATTTTCAAAACCGCTGGTCCTAAAAGTAATGAATGGCGTCGCAAAAAGTCAAAAATCAAGTCATTGCTTGCGTAGCGAAGCAATCCAGGAAAACCTGGCTACTTAAAAGCACTGGATTGTTTCGTCAATTTGCTCTTCGCAATGAAGTACAAAAAGTCGGCAGCGGTGCCTGTCTGCAAATTGGAGGTTGCGGCGGATTTCTCGAAAGATTTGGTGTCCAGCTGAAGAAAGAGAGGGGTGAATTCGCTTTCCGACCCCAGAGCGAAAATCTGGATCCCGGGTTGACAGATCCTTACCGGTACTTTTTTGAGTATATCCGGGGACCGGGGAGTCGGTGAAAAAATTAAAAACGGTTATTTCAGTGGGGCGGTTTATCGTTGTTGACTCGATGAAATTTATTTTTATTTCGAATCCGGACTTCCCCTTGCCGGTTGGGTGATTACATAAAGGTCAGCCTGAACCGGCCTGAACCGGCCCAGGCTGTCTGGGCATACAAGTTGAGTATATTAGCGGTTTATTCTTCTATTTCACACTCGCCGTCCTCACATTCGATATTGGCGACCAGGCACCTGGCCTTCATGCCCGCTTTATTAAGGGCCTTGACCGCCATATCCGCCCTGGCCCCGGTTGAGCAGTGAATCAGAAACTCTTTATCCCGGGGGAGCTCGGCGATTCTATTTTCGATCTGGTCAAGGGGGATATTGATCGCGTCAACAAACATGCCCGTCGATGTTTCCTCCGGGCCCCGAACGTCAAGAATAACCTTGTCGGCAACCTTGCCGGCCAGCACATTCTTGAATTCCTCGATGCCGACCTCGCCTTTGCCGGGCTTATATTTCCAGGTGATTTCCGAGCCGAGTGGACCTTGGGCGATCTGGTTGCCCGCCGCCTGCCAGCCCTTAAACCCGCCGTTGACTGCAACCACGGTCTTGTATCCCCAATCCTTAACGATTTCGGCGCCTTCCCGGACCTCGGCTTCGCTGCCGTAGAGCACCACCGGGGCCTGGGATCTCATGGCCGGGAAATCGTATTCGGCGTCTTCAAGCTCGGCCAGGGGGATGTTGACCGCCCGGGGAATATGGCCCTTGGCGGCCTCTTTTATAGAGCGGAGATCAACCAGGACTATATTGCCGTTTTGGACAAAGTCGGTGCTTGCGAAAAGGAGCCGCCCGGATTTCTCCCAGCCGGGAGTACCCTGGAGCATTACCTTGATATTGCTGTAACCCATTTTTGCCGCCAGACCGGCGGAGCTGGAACTCATGCCTCAGGTGGGGCCCCCGCAATAAAAAATCAGAAGTTTATCCTTGTTGTCCTGGGCCAGCAGGGTGGCGCCTTCCTTCTTGAATTTTTCCACCGGCATGGAGATCGCGTTGGCAATGTGGCCGGCATTGTATGGTTTGCCCGGTCGGGAGTCGATCAGGACATAGTCTTTGCCGCCGGCGATTATCCCGGCAAGATCATCCGGGCTGATCTCGATAACGCCCGGGGGCAGTTTGGCCAGTTTGGGCTTGATCACGGTGGCGATTTTATCCTTGCCCGCGACCGTGAAATTGATGATCGCCGCCTCGCCTTTTTGGGCATGTTCCAGGCCCTGGGTATCGTCGGTGAACTTGATCATCACCGTGCCGAGTTTCTTGTCCTCGATGGTAATGGTCCCGGCCTTGTTGGATTTGCCGAGAATTTTACCCTTGGCCACGGCCCCTTCCGTCTGGGCAACACTCTGGTTGGTCGAATCAACCGCGGCATGGCTTGCTGTCGGTCCCGCTGTGACCAGGAGACTGGCGCACAGGAAGATCGGAATGGACAACATCATTTTTTTGAGCTGCATGATTTCCTCCTTGGTTTTTGTTGTATGTTATTCTCGATGGCGTCGTAAAAGCTTAAAAAGAGATTGCGAGACCATCATTTTTAAACTTGTTTAATCTGATTTTTTATCGATAGCCCGGGCGATGCAGTCCATCAGTTCCGCCGATTCAAAGGGCGCATAGAGAACAATGGCGGAATCGGGACCGCCACCCCTTTCGAGCAACGCCTCATTGCCGTAAGGAGTGATCAGGATCATCGGCGGCACACTTCGGGCTGTCTTTAACTTGCGCAATAGTCTGTTTCCTTCGCATCCCCTCTCCGCCATATCGATGATCAACAGGTCGGATTCGCCGAACAGAACTGTTCCCGCATCGGTTCCGTCCAGCAGGGATTCCCCCTTCCGGCAGCGGCTCACCCTGAAGTTGGCCTGTTTCAATAACAGGGTCAGAATGCGTTCCATCCCCTGTTCGCTTTCAAGCAGTAGAATGTGTTTCTTCAATATTCGTCGTTCTCGCAAAAAAGCCGCGAAGATGGGCGGCGCCATTTGAATTGATCTATTGTTGCCGGGGTGATCGATTTCGAGTTTTGCGAATTCTTCATATTTCACACTCTCGACAAAAAATCTTTTCTGAATGTTTATATAGCAACTGTTATGCCAGTCCTCTGCCGTATTCGGTAACATGTCGATATCATTGGCTGAATAGCGGTCAATTTCCTTCTCAGGATCCCGCCGAAGGGGTGCAAAAATATTTGCGCCATTTATTAGTGATTCGTGCGGAAGCCTTTATTACAGGCATGGCTGTGCTGCAGCAGAAGGGAAGGGGCAAAGAAATTTGCCTCCCATCAGGGATGATGGTGTCGCAAAAAGTTCTATACACGAGGAGTGGATCGGGATTGATCCGATAGGAGAAGCGGTTTAGCGATCGTCTGGAGGAGTGTCCTTCTTGAGCCGCCAGTTCAGGGCCTGTCTGGTGATGCCTAGCATTTCGGCGGCAAGCCGCTGGTTGTTGTTGGTGCGCCGCAATGCCTCCCTGATCAGGATATTGCCGACTTCCTTCAGGGTGGGCAGCTTTTTTAAAGCGCTGAACGGGGTTGAGGTGAGGGCGCTTTCCGGGGGGGCGTTGAGGTCCGGATCCAGTTCCCGCTGAATGCGGATCTGTTTCTTGAAGTGCTCCATACCGATGGTGGTGCTGTCCTGGCGGCTCAAGGCATCCATGACCATATTGCGCAGCTCCCTGATGTTTCCCGGAAAATCATAGGTGGACAACAGGCTGATCAGCTCCGGCGGATAGGCGGGTTTGTTGCGGTTAAGTTCCCTGGCCGCCTCGGCAAGGAAATGATCGAGCAGGATGGGCAGGTCGTCCAGGCGCTCCCTCAGGGGAGGGATTTCGAGATGATGGGTGCGGAGACGGTAAAGCAGATCCCGGCGGAAACCCTCATCGTTATGCATGGTGGCCAGGGAGCGGTGGGTGGCGAAAACCATGCGGCAGTCGGTGCGTTTGGGCAGGTCGGAACCCAGGGGCATGAACTCCCTTTCCTGGATGAGCCGGAGCAGTTTAACCTGGGAACTCCCGGTCAGGTCGCCGATCTCGTCGATAAACAGGGTGCCGGCCGCCGCGTTTTCGACCAGGCCGGGCCGGGCCCGCTCGGCGCCGGTAAAAGCGCCCTTAACGTGCCCGAATAGGGCATCGCCCACCATGTTGTCATCCAGCCCGGCAATATTTACCGGCACGAATTTTCCCTTACGGCCGCTCAAGCGATGGATGGCCCCGGCAATCAATTCCTTGCCTGCCCCGGTCTCGCCGGTGATCAGCACCGGCTCGCCGGTGCCGGCAATCGCCTCAACGTACTGGAACACAGCCCGCATCCCCCGATTGTGGGTGATAATCGGGGCGAAAACCTCGGGGTGGTCCAGGGTATCGTGGAGGAAGTGTTTCTTCAGGGTTTCATGTTCGCCCCGCAGGCGGCCCAGTTCGATGGCGCGTCTGACCCCGTTGATCAGGCGCTCTTCCTCGCTGACCTTGGTGAAGAAATCGTAGGCCCCCAGTTTCATGCAGTTTACGGCGGTTTCAACCAGATCGAGGCCGGTAATGACGATGACCGGGACGTCGGGGTGGCTTTCGACCACCCGGGGCAGCAGCTCCTCGCCGGAGAGATGGGGCATGGTCAAATCGAGGACCAGGACGCCGATCGGCTCCCCGGCCAGGATCTCCATGGTTTTGCGGCTATCGGTGCAGGTCAGGATATTGTTGATTCCGGAGGTCCGGAGCTTGAGACTGAAACTGTTCAGCCAACTTTCTTCATCATCAATCAATAATATCGGTCGCGCGGGGAAGAGATTTGCGGCGGTCATGATTCAGACTCCTTTGCTGGCTGGATTGTTGCCGGGAACCGGCAGGGTAACCGTCACCGCGGTACCCCGGCCGGTAGAGGAAAACTCGATTTTGCCGCCGTGCTCCTTGATGATGCCGGCCGAAACCGACAGACCCAATCCGGTTCCCCCCCGATGCCGTTTGGTGGTGAAAAAAGGGTCGGTGATCCGCTTCAGCGCATCGGCGGGAATCCCTTCCCCCTCATCCTCCACTTTGAGATAGACCTTTTGTCCGTCCTCGCTCCGTCCCGTTTCGATGGTGATGGCCGCCTCACTGTCCGGTAGCGCATCGCAGCTGTTCTGGAGAAGATTAATCACCACCTGTTCGAGGCGCTGGCCGTTGCCGCGGATCGCCGGCAGGCCGGTTGCATATCGCTCGACGAAATGCGCGGTGCTTTTCTTGAGCAGATTGCCGGTCAATCTTGCCGCGGTCCGGGCCACTTCGTTAAGATCGAGCAGTTCCATCGAGCGGCTGTTGTCCTGCCGGGCATAATCCTTCAGGTCCTTGACGATCGTTCTGATCCGTTTGGAACTTTCTTCAAGCTCTCTGAACAACTTGGGGATCTGTTCCTTCATTTCCGAGTATTCGAGGCCGGCAACCAGGAAATCACCGTTTTCGGCATAGTATCGTTCGAGAATCGGGCTGACGCTTGCCCAGGCCTCCGCCAGCATCGGCGTGTTTAACAGGGCGATGCTGTTGGGGTTGTTGATCTCATGGGCCATTCCCGAGACGAGCAGGCCCAGGGAGGCCATCTTGTCGGCCTGGATCAGCTGGTTTTGCTGAAGACGGCTGTTCTCCTCGGCCTCTTTCCGTTCGGAGATATCCCTGATGATCCAGATCGAGTGCCACTTGTCCTTGATTCTGGCCTCCGACAGGGACAGTTCCACCGGCAGGTCGCTGCCGTCTTTTTTCCTGGTGATCAGTTCAATAGTCTCCCGGATCGGTCCTTCGTCGCTTGTCTGGCTGCCGATCTCGACGACGCTTGGTTCTTCCAGGAGCCGCGGCGAAATCAGAGGGTGAATCGGCTTGCCAAGCACTTCTGCATTGCCGTAACCGAACATCTCCTCCGCGGTCTGGTTCCAGTAGGAGATGTTACCCTGATGGTCCATCAGGACGATGGCGTCCTGGGCGGAATTGGTCAGGTTCCGGAAATTCTCCTGGTTCTCCCGCAGGGCTTTTTCCGCCTCTTCCCTGGCCTGCATGGTCGTGACATAGCGCTGGGCCAGCCGGGAAAGATCCTCGGCCATGGTCCTGATCTCTTTCGGGCCAGTCCACTCGAAACGAAACTCCCTGTTGCTGTTCATGACCTGATCGAGTCCGATGAGAATCTGTTCCTTGATCGAATCGATTTTTTTGGCGATTGCGTTGGCGATCACGAAGATAATAGCCGCCATAATCAGGGTGATGGTGATGATATTGGTGATCAGGGAATTCTTCCACTTGCGGGCGGCGGCGCGGTCGACCTCGGTGCCGATCCACATGGCCGGCCGCGATCCATCCAGAATGACCGGCATCCAGGTCACCGTGAATCCCGAGTCACTTTCCCAGAGGGCCGGCTTTCTCTTGTCCAGCAGGCGCAGGAGCCGGGGGAAATCCTCCAGGGCATTGGCGCCGGGGGCAATGGTCAACTTGCTCGAGGATGGCTGATGGATATATTCCCCGGCCGGGGTTATCCAGAGTGAGTCCAGGTACTTGGCCAGAAAACGTTCGGCGTCGATCCTGAATGACCCGGTTATCGGCCCGGTCGCGGTTCCGACTTTTTTCGACAGGATCAGGTGGCGCTCTTCGGTTAGCATGGGGTGCGAAGGCTTTTTACCGTTTTGCCCGTTAGCGGCCGGCACGAAAAACCGTTCGTCGCGGATAAGCCTGATTTTTTGCCGGTCGTGCCGATCGTAGAAGGCAATCTCCCGGATGCTGTCATGTTTAGAAAACCACGAGCTCAGCAGCCCGACCAGATTCGGAGAGGGGAGAGTGGCCGGTCCGGAGTTGACAATCTGTTCCGTTTCGGGCAACATTGCCGCCATCTCAAGGGTATGCCGGTAATGTTCGATTCTGTCGTTAAGGTTGGTGAATTCCAGTAGTCGGCCTACTTCGGCCTGGCGCAGGCTCACCTCTTCATGCCGTTTTATATGGCCGCGCAGATTGACCCCGACCAGGGTTAACAGGGGCATGATGCCGAGGGCGAAGGCGGCCAGGAATATCTGGGTGCGCAGGTTCATCCGGCGCCCTTTTTCTCAGGTCCGGGGCGATAGCTGCCGCCGTTATTGACCTTTGTTTTTGCCGATGGTAACATTCCAGTTCCCTTTTCTCAGATTACGATTTAACAGGACGGACAATGGGGCTTATTATTGCTCAACCCAATGATTATTGGCAAGCAGAAACAGCCTGGACGGATTAATCCATGAAAAAGAATGACACCCATCTCCCCAAAGAGTTTCCCGAAGGAATGAAACCCCTTGGCAAAGCCAGGTTCAATTTCGCCTGCCATGCCGGGGTGGCCTGTTTTACCAACTGCTGCCGAAAACTCGAGTTATATCTCTATCCCTACGATGTTGTTCGCCTGAAAAACCGGCTCGATATCAGCTCGGAGGACTTCCTTGACCGTTACGCGGGAGTAGTCAAGGGGAGTAATCCCTGCTTTCCCGCGGTGATGCTGATCATGAGCGCCAACCAGGAAAAAACCTGCCCGTTTCTTGATGCCGCCGGCTGCACTGTTTATGAAGACCGGCCCTCGGCCTGCAGGACCTATCCCCTGGAGCGGGCCGTTGCCCGTAGCGGCAGCGGCGGCAGGCCCGAGGAGTTTTATTTCATGACCAATCATTCCTATTGCCTGGGACATATGGAGAAAAGGGAGTGGAGTGTCAAGGAATGGGTCGGGGACCAGCGTTTGCAGTATTATAACCAGATGGACGACCTCTGGGCCGAGATGGACACCCTGTTCGGCGACAGCCGCATCTGGCGGGGGGAAGGGGCGGCCGGACCGCGCCAGCTCCTGGCCTTCATGGCCTGCTACAATGTCGACCGCTTCCGGCAGTACGTCGTCGACCACCGCCTGCTTGACCGGTTTCGCCTCGACAAATCGCGCCGCCGACTGATCGAGTCCGACGACGAGGCCCTGCTCAGGTTCGGTTTCGACTGGCTGAAATTAGTTCTGGCCGATAAGCCGACTATGCAAGCTAAAGGTTGATGGCGTCGCAAAAAGTCGCCAGCTCCGGCGTTGCTGCAAATTGTCTCGTCATTGCAGCGTACTGAAGTACGCTTCATTCCTCGAAATTCGCGCGCCTTGGATCTGACGATTTTCAGCCCGCGTGGGTATTGTATGATTTAGCCATCCTATTCCCGACTTTTTGCGACACCATCAAACTAAACTTAACAGGAGTTAAGGCGCTATGTCTTTGACGATTTCATAAATATTGTCGACAAAATGCCATACAGGCTAAAGCGAAAAGGATAAATTAACCCTCTTCGACGTATTCACCATCATCGAAAAGGCCGGCCTGCCTGGCGCCGTTGGCAAAAACATATACGCCCTTGCCGTGTCGCCTGCCGCGCTTGTACATCCCTGTATAGCTGCTGCCATTGGCATATTCGAAGGTTCCCTCGCCGTGGAATTTGCCTTTGCGCAGCCTGCCTTCGTAACGGGATCCGTCTGGATAGGTCATCACCCCCTTGCCATCGGGAAGATCGTTGACGAAATGGCCGGAATATCTGGAGCCGTCCGCATAGGTGAAGGTGCCTTCCCCGTATATGGCGCCGCCCATGAAGCTGCCGGTATAAGAGCTGCTGTTCTGGTAGGTTATGGTTCCCGTGCCGTCCGGCTGGCCACCTTGGAAAGAGCCCTTGTAGACGGTGCCGTCCGGATAGGTCATGATTCCCTGGCCGCTCATTGTGGCTTCTTCAAAAAGACCTTTGTAGATGCCGCCTTCGACAAAACGGTAGATGCCGAATCCTTCAATGCAGGTTCCTTTGAGGCATTCGGCGCCACAGGGTGAGGCCGATAACAGCCAAGGTAATAGCAGGATTGCGGAAAAGAATATTTTGGCCATGGCGCACCCCCTTCAGGCGTTTTGGCTTTATGATCGTAAGTAGTTTGACGGCGTCGCAAAAAGTCGCCAGCTCCCGCGTTGCTGCAAATTACTCATCGTTGCAGGGTACGGATACGCTTCATCCCTCGGAATTCGCGGGCCTCGGATCTGACGATTTTAGCTTAGGCCATCCAGATTCTGCACCCACAGGGCACCCCAACGGTTTTGTTCAATCCTCCCTTGAGGAGGGCATTTGCCTTGCGGCACATAAGTTTCGTACGAGCCGGCAAGCTGCTCAACTCAGCTTTAACTTTTTGCGAACTTATCAAGCTTGCCGGCAATATAAAATCCTGTATATAAATGATTTTTCTAATACTAACTACATAATAATCGGGAATTTTTCAATAACCGATCCGCTCCGGATCGATTCGGAATCGGATTAATCGCGTGGTTTCCCTGTGACAGGTGTTGTCCGTTAAAGGGGATTCCGAGGCTGGCTAGGCAAAAATCGCCACCCGTGCGAGTGGGGCTTATTGCGACGCCGTGATCAACCGGATGCCTCCTTTTTCTGCCAGCCGTTGGTCTTCCTCTGGACCAATTCCGGGATTTTGGTGGCGTAGGAGACTGCCGGGTAACCGAGAACCTTGTCGACCGCCGTGGTGAAACCGGTGGAGGGGTTGATGGTGAAGTCTTTGGATATCTCGATATCTACTTCGCCTCGATTGTCGTAATGGACGGTCAGCCTGATCGGACACGATCCGTGATTCTGAAGGATGAGTTTTTTCAGCTCTTCAACCCGGCCGCGGCTGATCTGGTCGGAACGCAGCAAGACCCGGGCCGATTCGATGTACCTTTTGCGGGCATCGGGCAGGTCGGTGATCTCGTCGGCGATTATCTTGCTGGTCTGCTCGTCATTTTCCACCTTGCCCTGGACAATCAGGGGGATGTCTTCGTCCAGCAGATGGGCGCATTCCTGGTAAATCTTCGGGAAGACGACTACCTCGGCACTGCCCGAGATGTCCTCCAGGGTCAGAAAAGCCATCCGGTCACCTTTCTTGCTGAAGATGTTCTTGCGGGTCCTGAGCAGGCCGCCCACTCTGACCGCCTGATTGTTGAATTCGCCGATATCGGTCAACAGGGAATTGGTTACCATCTTCAGTTCCTGGCGATGACTGTCCAGGGGGTGGCCGGTCAGATAGAAACCGACGGTCTCTTTTTCGGCGGCCAGCCGGTCTTTTTCGGACCATTCGGGGATATCCGGCAGTTTGATTTCAATTGATTTGGCGGCCTCGGTCGCGGGCAGGACCCCGAACAGGGATTTCTGACCGGAAAGTTTATCTCTCTGGGCCGCCTGGGCCTGTTCCATGGTCAGATCCAGGATGGCGAAGAGTTGCGAGCGTCGGGCGCCCAGCGAATCGAAAGCGCCCGCCCTGATCAGGCTCTCGATGACCCGCCGGTTGACCCGCCGGGAATCGATCCGGGTGCAGAAATCCGGAAGGGAACGATAGAAGCCGCCGGCCTCTCTTTCCTCGATGATTGAGTCAAGGGCGGCGCCGCCGACATTCTTGACCGCGGCCAGGCCGAAGCGGATCCGATCTTCGATTACCGCGAAATCGCGGTTGCTCTCGTTGATGTCGGGCGGCAGCACTTCGATCTCGCGTTCCCGGCATTCGTTGATATAGAGGACCACCTTGTCGGTGTTGTTCATGTCGCAGGAGAGCAGGGCGGCCATGAACTGGGCCGGATAATGGGCCTTTAAATAGGCGGTCTGGTAGGCGATCAGCGCGTAGGCGGCGGAGTGCGATTTGTTGAAGCCGTAGCCGGCGAACTTGGCCATCAGGTCGAAGATGTATTCGGCCTTGTCAGTGGGGATCTCGTTATCCGCGCAGCCCGCCATGAACTTCTCTTTCTCGGCGGCCATCACCTCCGCTTTTTTCTTGCCCATCGCTCGCCGCAGCATGTCGGCATCGCCCAGGGAGTAGTTGGCCAGGACGTTGGCGATCTTCATGACCTGTTCCTGGTAGACGATGACTCCGTAGGTCTCCTTGAGGATCGGCTCCAGTTGCGGTAGCGGGTATCTGGCCGCCATCCGGCCGTGCTTGGTGTTGACGAAGTCCGAGACCATGCCGCTTTCCAGGGGGCCGGGCCGGTAGAGGGCGACCAAAGCGATCAGGTCGCTGAAGGCTTCCGGGTGCATGTCGAAGAGCAGTTTGCGCATCCCGGAGCTTTCCAACTGAAAGACCCCGAGGGCGTCGCCCCGGCACAGGAGGTTGTAGGTTTTCGGATCGTCCAGCGGAATGTTGGCCATGTCCAGCCTGCGGCCGATGGCTGCTTCGATCAGGACCACGGCCCTTTCGATGACGGTGAGGGTCTTCAGGCCCAGAAAATCGAACTTGATCAGGCCGGTCTGTTCGGTATGGACCATGTCGTACTGGGTCAGGACCTCTTCCTTCGAGCCGCGGGCCATGGGCAGATACCGGTACATGGGGCCGGGGGAGATTACCACTCCGGCCGCATGGGTGGAGGTGTGCCGGGGCATGCCCTCCAGAACCATGGAGATCTCGATCAATCGGGCGATATCCTTGTCCTGTCTGACCAGTTCCGCGAGACGCGGTTCCTTCTCCAGGGCCTTCTCGATGGTGATCTTCAGCTCGTCCGGTACCAGTTTGGCGATCCTGTCGACCTCGCCGAAGGGGATCGCCAGGGCGCGGCCGACATCGCGGATCACCCCCCGGGCCTTCATCGAACCGTAGGTGATGATCTGGGCGACGTGATCGGCCCCGCCGTATTTTTTCTGGACGTATTCGATCACCTCGCCGCGGCGATCCTGGCAGAAATCGACATCGAAATCCGGCATCGATTTTCTTTCGATATTGAGAAACCGTTCGAAGATCAGCCCGTAGGGCAGGGGGTCGAGATCGGTGATCTGCATGGCGTAGGCGACCAGGCTGCCGGCCCCGGAACCCCGGCCCGGGCCGACCGGAATCCGGTTCTCCTTGGCCCAGCTGATGAAGTCGGCCACCACCAGGAAATAACCGGGAAAGCCCATCTTCTTGATCACCTCGATCTCCATGTTCAGGCGGTCTTGATAGGTCTTTTCCTGTTCCTCGGTGAGATTGTCCTTGGGGCGGATAATTTCCAGCCGCTTCTCGAGGCCGTCCCGGGCCGCTTTTTCAAATACCGTATCGAAGTTTTCTCCCTCCGGGACCGGGAAGAGAGGGAAGTGGTGTTCGCCGAATTCAAGTTCGAGGTTGCAGCGTTCGGCCACCTTGACGGTATTGGCGATCGCCTCGGGGCACCAGGCGAAGCTTTCTTTCATTTCCTGGGGAGACTTGAAGTAGAGTTGGTCCGAATCGAAATGGAAGCGGCCCGGATCGTCGATGGTCCGGCTGGTCTGCACGCAGAGCAGCACCTCGTGGGCCTTGCTCTGTTCCCTGGTCAGATAGTGGCAGTCGTTGGTCGCCACCAGCGGGATCCCGGTTTCCCCGGCAATCTCGACCAGGCCCTGGTTGACCTTGGTCTGGATAGGAATGCCGTTTTCCTGGAGTTCCAGATAGAGGCGGTCGCCGAAGACATCCTGCAGCTGGCGGGCCTTGGTCAGGGCCTGTTTGGGGTCGTCTTTTTTTAGATAGTAGGCGACCGGACCCTGCAAGCAGGCGGTCAGGGCGATCAGGCCGTCATTGTACTTCTCGATAACCTCCATGTCGATCCGCGGTTTGTAGTAAAAACCTTCGAGCTGGGCTATCGAGGCCAGGTGCATCAGATTCTGGTAGCCATCTTTGTTCATGGCCAGAAGGACCAGGTGATGCAGCAGTTTCGATTGGGCGTCCTTGGTGTGCCGGCTGGCCGGAGTGACGTAAAACTCGCAGCCGATAATCGGTTTCAGTCCCGCCTTGGTGGCCTTGTTGTAAAAATCGAGTGCTCCGTACATGGCGCCGTGGTCGGTGATGCTGACCGTGTTCATCCCGAATTCCCTGGTTTTGTCCATCAGGTCATTGAGCCGGATGGCCCCGTCCAGCAAGCTGTAATTGGTGTGGACGTGGAGATGGACAAAATCGGCTGGTTGGGCCGTTGGCGGAGAATTGTTGTTCATGGTTTCTCTTTATAAAAGTCTATTTTCTGAATCCGTGGGTATGATAAGGAGCGGGCCATCAGCCGGGTCAGCAACTCGTTGATATACCTTTCAGTATAATCAATATGTCGTCACCTTGCAGCTGACCCGTTGTCGAAGACTCACGGATTCAAGGTATTGGGAAGGGTCCGGATAAAACACAAAATCACGTACAAAATTGTAACTCTTCACAGGATAAGGCGGCCATGTTAAGCGACGTAACCACTCCGTAAAGTTCGCAGATATCGCGGGGCGCGAGGCGTCGGGCCGCGAAAATATGAAGTGTCAATATAGCATTGGATGAGGGGATTGAACAGGGAGAAATAAAAGTCCTGCCCTTTTCCCGGAGCTCTGGCAAAGTTCTTTTAAATCAGGTGCTTATGGGTATATGGTTCCGGCAGCTTGAATGTCTCCAGGGCCTGGAGGCTGGTCCACAGCCCTTCTTCCCGGTGGGGTTCCAAGGTGATGATCGGACGCTGCTCGCTTCGGCACAGAAAGTCGAAAAGAGCGGCAAAATCAAAATCACCTTCGCCGATGGCCAGATGTTCATCCCGATTGCCGAGATTGTCATGGAGATGGAGCTGGATAAGCCAGGGGAGCAGCGGGGTCAGCCAGTCCTGCCATGTGTTTTTGGCGAAGGCCATGACATGGCCGACGTCGAGGCAGAAGCGGGCATATGGTGAATCAAGAACGCCGAGAATTTTACGATGCTGATCGGGGCTGGTTTCGTAAGTGTTCTCAAAGGCCACCGGGACCCGATGGGCTTCGGCGATAGCCAGCAGCCCTTGCCAGGTTTCAAGGGAACTGGCCAGCCACTCTTTCTGTCTGAAGCCGTGCTTGTTCTCCTCGTAGCCGAGGTGGCAGACGATGGAAACGGGTTCGAACACTTCGATCAGCTCAAAGGCCTTGCGCAACTTGGCGCGGGTGGCGGCCAGCACCGCCGGGTCGGTGCCGCCCGGGGCCAGATCGCCGAAGGGGGCGTGAATGGTGCAGGGGAGGCCTTCTTCCTTTAAAGTCCGGGCGATCCGTCTGAAATCCGCAAGGGATTTATCATGGAGGCAGGAGCCCTCCAGGCCGATCTCCGGTCGGAGACGGTTGTCAAGAAAGACCCTGAACAGATCTGTCTGCAAACGCTCAAACGGCGCATTGATGAACAGGCGGGAGGTCAGCCCGGCAAAGCGGGGACCGGGCTGGGGCCGCCCGGCTGCATGTTCTTTTTCAGTCAAGCTTTTGGGCCTCTTCGATCAGCATGATCGGGATATCGTCTCTGATCTCGTAGAGGAGTCGGCACTTTTCGCAGATCAGGCCGTCTTGCTGATCGTTAAGTTTGACTTGCCCCTTGCATTGGGGGCAGGCCAGAATCTCCAGCAGTTCCTTTTTTATCATGAATAGTCCTCTTCTGATTTATATTGGTCTTTCTTCCGAACATAAAACTCTAAACTCTATAATGCAACACGATGTCGGCTTACAGTGAGAATAAAATCGGAAAGCGGCCAATGTTTGTTGCACCGGTAAGGTGCAAAGGCTAAGATGGTCGCCATGTTAGATGGGAGATTTTTCTGTTTAAAGCTTAAGTTGAGCGGCTTGTCTGCTTTTATGCTCTTTAGGGCGCAAACGAAACTTAGTGCCGCGAAGCAAATGCCCCCCTCAAGGGGGATTGAACTGAACCCTCCTCAAGGGAGGATTGAACAAAACCCTGGGGGTGCCCTGGGGGTGCAAATAATTTGTTAATCACCTCCGGAACCAGGTGGGCTTTTGTCGCCTGGGCCGAGTGATTTACCAGGCTAATGCCTGCCGACGACATTGTTAATCTATGAATATTCTGATAGTCAAAACCAGCGCCATCGGCGATGTTACTCATACCCTGCCCGTATTGAACGCTCTGCGGAAACATTACCCCGGCGCAAAAATAACCTGGCTGGTCGAGGAGGCGGCGGCTGACCTCGTCAAGGGCCATCGGGCTCTGGACCGGGTCCTGGTTTCCCGCCGCAAGCATTGGGCAGCCGAGATGCGCAGCGGCGCCGGTTTCATCAAGGCCTGGCGGGAAATCCGGGGGTTTATCCGGGACCTGCGCAGCACCCGCTATGATCTGCTCTTCGATTTCCAGGGACTCCTCAAAAGCGGCATCTGGGTCTGGCTGGCCGATGCTGACCGCAAAATCGGCTTTGGCCGGGGTATGGAACACGCCGAGTGCAGCTATATCTTTTTAAATGAAAGGATTGCGCCGGTCTCGATGGACACCCATGCCTTGCGGCGGGAGATGGCTTTATTGAAGGCGGTAGGGATCGAAACCGATGAGATTGTCTTCGATCTGCCGATTACCGAAAGAGACCGGGCCGAAGTGGAAAATCTTCTTGCCGGTCACGGGATCGACCGGCAAAAAACTATTGTCGCCATCAATCCGGTGGCCCGCTGGCCCACCAAACTCTGGATTAATGAAAGATTCGCAACGGTTGGCGATCATCTGCTGGAGCAGGGCTGTGTGGTGGTTTTCACCGGCAGCCCGGCGGACCATGGCGAAATCGACCTAATCATTAGCTCCATGAAAGGCCGGGCGGTTAATCTGGCCGGGAAAACCTCCCTGATGTCCCTGGCCGCCCTCTACCAGGAGGCTGACGTGGTGGTTTCGACCGATACCGGGCCGATGCATATTGCCGCCGCGGTCGGCACCCCACTGGTGGCGATTTTCGGTTCCACAGCGCCTTGGCGGACCGGTCCCTGGGGCGATAAACATCTGGTCCTGCGGGCCGACTTGGATTGCAGTCCCTGTCTGAAGAGAAACTGCCCGAAAAATTCCGAGTGCATGCGGGCGATTTCGGTGGAGCAGGTGGTCGCGGCGGTTAATGAAATTCTGAGCCGGGGCGACAAGTGAAGAGCGGAGATCCGCCGGCATTTCTCACTGGACACCCAGATTCCCGGCTGAATGATTTGTCAGCGGCGAAATAGATGACGGCGATTTCAAGCGATCTTGTTCGCCAGGCCCAAAGACGCGGATTCTCCTCGTCTGAAGAAGAATCCCATGGCTATAGGGAATGTCGTGTGGTGAATCAAGGTGGAGATGCTAACCGCCGTGTTGCAAGGACATGAAATGGAAGTGGAAATGGGCGATGTGACCTTGAAAAAAAAATTGAAAATCGCGGTGCTGATCCGGCGTTTTGTTACTTCTGGCGGGAAGGAACGCTATGCGGTTGAGGTGACGAAGCGGCTGCGGGACCGTGGTCATGAGATCCATCTTTTCTGCCGGGAATTTGATCAGGAGCTGACCGATGGGATGGTCATTCATCGGCTCCCCGTTCGGTGGCGGTTTTCCAGCGCACTGAGTTGTCTGGCCTTTGCCCGGGACTGCGCAAAACAACTGCCTGCCGCGGGGCGCTTTGATATTATCCATTCCCATGAAAGGGCTTATTGCCAGGATGTGCTGACCATTCACACCTTTTCGTTCAAAGGCGGCCTGAGAAATTATCCTTTTTTCCGGCGCCTTGATCAGACCTGGCTGAGTTACCGGAGTTGGGTTTACCTGCTGCTTGAACAAAAGCAGATGAAAACTCCGCAACTGGTGGCGGTTTCCGAAGCGATTCGTCAAGACGGCATCCGTTTTTACGGAAGGCACGACGGAGTGACGGTGATCGAACCCGGAGTTGATCTGGATCAGTTTAATCCCGTTAGAATTGCGGCTGAAAGGACAGTGATCCGCCAACGGTTCGGTATTGATGATGACGAGCTGCTGATTCTTTTTGTCGGTTCGGAGTTCAAGCGCAAGGGGCTTGATCGCTTGATCCCTGCCATCGCGCCCGGAATGAGGCTTCTGGTGCTCGGTAGGGGTGACAATCTATCCTTTTTCCACAACCTGGCAGCTGTTTCAGGCTTGGAGGACCGGGTTCACTTTGCCGGCCTGATTGAAGGAGATGTCGGCAGGTATTACGCTGCCGCCGATGTGGTGGTGCTGCCGTCACGTTCGGAAGCATTCGGGATGACCGTCCTCGAAGGGATGGCTGCCGGGCTCCCTGTTCTGGTAAGCCGGGAGTGCGGGGTTGCGCCCCTGATCAACACCGGTGGAGACGGATTTGTTTTTGACGATTCGGAACAGTTGGCACGCTTCCTTGCCGAGTTATCCGATCGCGGTTTCCGGCAGCGGGTTGGCGCCGCGGCCCGAAGAAAAGCGGAGGCTTATTCCTGGGATATACAGACCGATAAATACGAGCGGCTTTTCAGGGAGATGTTCGCCAATCGTCTTTAAGGTCGTGTTTTCGGAAGAGGAAATCCTCGGAGATAAACAATTTCGGCAGGTCGAAATCAAACAGCCATGAATTCTCTTTTCATTCTGCTATACTTCCTGTACATCTTGCCGGCTCGTCCGACCCGGAAAAACAATTCGATTTGCCAGGGGGCGAAGTCCCTGCCCATGGTTTTATAGTCCACAATAACAGGGATGAGTTGCCCTTCTTTTTTGCGGACCAGCACGTTTTTGCGATGGATATCGGTAAGGCAGAGATCCGCTTCGGCCAGGAAGCTGACCACCCCTTCTAATCGTTCCCAGAATTCACGATCTTGCAACACTCCTAAATCTTCTATGCTTCTGGAAGGCTTTCCGTTGTCGTCAAGGATCGCTTCGGTAACGAGGTAGGTCTGCCCCCCTGCCTCCAATACCTGATAGACGGTCTGGAAGTTGATCTTTAGCTCTTCGGGAAGCTTGGCGCTGATCTTTTTGTAGTTGCGCCACTCGTGATAATTCAGATCCTTGGCGCGTTTGTAGCCGCGGTAGATGCGCTTTACCACCAAATTCCGGAACAGGAAGACTTCCCGCCGGTAGCCGGTGCTTAGCAGTTTGGCGTCGGCGGCGAAGTGGTTTTCGATGTCTGCGCTGGTTATCATGACTATCCCGGATGGTGTATAGGCCGCGCCTGTCAGCAGCATGGATGCTGCGGACTTTTTGGTGAACAGGTGTTTGCCCACGGCGGAATCTCACCGAATATGCTCAAAGAGAGTGGCAATGTCAAGGATGTTACGGTATATTTAAAGGTTTCTGCGAAAAATCCGATGGATTGCGTCATGCGTCGTGGCTGATCTCAAGGCGAGCGGTGAAATGGAAGAGCGAATTATGAAAGGAATGAGGCTGATTTGGCCGGGATCTTTTTTTGAAGAGGTTATCTTGCCATGGAATATCCATGCTATGTTCTGCATGTAAAAGAAGGATATGAGGAGCGGGAGAAGAGTATTGCCGAGCAGTTTGCAAAGCTCTCGATCCCGGTCAAGTGGATTCTCGATTTTGACGTCGCCGAGCTTGGCAATGAGGTCCTTGAAAAATATGGTTTTTATGGGAGTTTATTGCGCGATTCGGAAATTTCCTGTTGTCTCAAACATATTTCGGCCTGGGAGAAGATAGCATCCGGTCCTGATCAGGCCGGTTTCGTCTTTGAAGACGATGTCCTGATCGATTGTGAGAAGTTCATGGAAATCGCTGAGCAGGCGATTGCGGAATTTCACAACTCGGGGAAGGAGGAGGGCTGTCTTTGTTTCGGGGACGGCTGCGCCATGTATGTGCCCTGGACGAAACTGAAAAAAAACCGGCGCCTTTACCAGGCCGAGCAGGTCCGGGCGGCCGATTCCTATTGGCTGACCAAAAAAACGGCCGGCCGCATGCTTGACTGGCTCACTGCCAATGGTTTTTCATTGCCGGCGGATCATCTGATCACCAAGATTGCCAATGAACTCGGTATACCGATCTACTGGGTTGAGCCTACCGTGGTCAGTCAGGGCTCCCACACCGGCCGCTTCAGCTCGATGCTCAAGGAGAAAGACCGGGGTGAACTGAAGGAGAAAGTGAATTGGATCGTTAAGAAGCTCCGCCGCAAGTATTTATATCCCCTGACCGGGGCAGATCCCAGGAAGATGACTCCGGAATCCAGAAAAAAACTCGACATCGACGGCAATAGGAAAAAATAATGAAAATCGCAACCGGGTCAATAATTCAACGAGGACAGGAATGGATGTTGCCGACAGCTCGTGGACTTTTGCTGGCCGAGCTGTTGGCGCTGTTCTTTTCGACCAGCCTGGCGGTGGGAGTGGAGCTGCTGGTCTATCCGTTATTCCTGTTCTCCGCCGAGTTGCGGGGCCGGCTCTTTCGGGCATTCGCCCAGCCCATGGTCAAGGCGGCTCTGGCCTGGGGGGTGGTTCTTCTTGTCGCCGCTTTGTATAGCGTTGCCGATGGTCCCGAAACCATGGATAATCTGGTCAGCTGGCGGAAATTGCTGCTCTTGCCGATGGCGGCGGCGGTTTTCGACAGCAAGGCATGGAAGTACCGACTGGTCTGGGGATTCATTCTTTTTACATCCCTGGGGGCGGTTCTGTCGTATCTGAGCTGGTTCGGCGATATAAGAATCTATAAATATCCGGTGGGAATCGCCATAAACAATCATGCCACCCAGGCCATGGTGTTTGCGGTGAGTTTTTTCGCCATCGCCATGCTGATCCGCTATCTGCGGCCGGAAACCAGGGGGTGGCGCTGGTTTCTGCCGGTGGCCGGGCTGGCGGTCTGCACCAATCTGCTCTTCATCACTCCGGGGCGCAGCGGCTATCTGGCCCTGCTGGTTCTCGCCGCCTTTGCCTCTTTTGTCATGGCCCCCGGCAGAATTCGCTACTTTCTTGGGCTGGGCATTCCGCTGGGGCTCGCTTTGCTGCTCTTTTTCTCGCCCGTCGCCAGCCAGCGGATTATGCAGGGCTTTAGCGAGATCAAAAATTATGAACAGTCCGAGGAGCTGACTTCGATGGGGCTCAGGGTGGTCATGTGGCAGAACACCTTGGAAATTATCCGGGAAAAACCCTGGTTCGGCTACGGTACCGGCGGATTTATGGAAGCTTACCGGCGTCAGGTCGAGGGGCAGACGGGCTGGCGGGGACAGCCGGTTGGCGATCCCCATAACCAGTTCATGCGGATTGTCGCCGAGCAGGGTATTCTGGGCCTGGGGGTTTTTTTATGGCTGATCGGCGCTTTTTTCCGGCAACGGGTTACATTGGTCTACCGGCTAATGGGCCTGGGCGTCTTGCTGGCGTGGTGCGCTACCAGCATGTTCAGCGCCCATTTCTCCACCTTTGCCGAGGGGCGTTTCCTTTATCTCTGGTGCGGCGCCATGCTGGCCGAAGATAACCGAAGAGATGATCAGGCCGCTTGATTGCAAGGCTGCCATTAATGGGTAGTGACGGTAAAATCAGGATGCTTCAGGGATCGGCAGTCCGGTAATCAGCGCTGCAAGTCGTGGAGCATTTCGTAGACGCCCTTCTTTTCCAGAAGCTGTTCGTGGTCCCCTTCCTCTACGATCCTGCCCTGTTGCATCACGATAATCCGGTCGGCATTGCGGATCGTCGAGAGCCGGTGGGCGATGACCAGGGTTGTCCGGTCCCGCATCAGGTTCTCCAGAGCTTTCTGGACTTCGCGCTCCGATTCGGTATCCAGCGACGAGGTGGCTTCGTCTAAAATCAGGATTGGGGCGTCCTTGAGCAGGGCCCGGGCGATCGATACTCTCTGCTGCTGCCCCCCCGAGAGTTTCGCCCCCGATTCACCGATCACGGTCTCGAAGCCGTCCGGCAGCTGCCTGATGAAATCCAGGGCATGGGCGGCCTTGGCTGCCTCGATAATCTCTTCTTCGGAACGATCGGAGTCCCCGTAGGAGATATTGTTGCGGATGGTGTCGTTGAACAGGAA
>JAGXFP010000033.1 GCA_024637225.1 Desulfobacterales bacterium | reverse complement strand
TTCTGCAAAAGATCCTACCTCGACTCGGCATGCGCTGGCCCGGCTTCCGCAAGGTACGAGGGCAGTTTTGCAAGAGGGTGCGCAGGCGGATAGCTGAGCTCAACCTGGAAAGTGTGGCGGCCTACGAGGAGTATCTCCTGGGCCATGGCGAGGAGTGGGCCATGGTCGACCGGATGTGCCGGATCACCATCTCCCGCTTTTACCGCGACCAGGGGGTGTTTTCCTCTCTGGTTGAGGAGGTGCTGCCTGTCCTGCAGGGCCGGGCGGCGGCGCGAGGGGAAAGGAATATGCGCTGTTGGAGCGTGGGTTGCGCTTCGGGGGAGGAACCTTACACCCTGGCCCTGCTCTTTGAACTGCAGCTCAAGAAGGAGACAAGGTGTGACCTGGGGATCGTGGCCACCGACAGCGACCCCTTCCTTCTCAGCCGGGCCAGGGCGGCCTGCTATCACTCCAGCAGTCTCAAGGAGTTGCCCGCCCCGCTGCTTGCCCGCTGCTTGCCCGCTGCTTGCCCGCGGCTTTCAGCGGCAGGGAGAGCGTTATTGTCTGCGGCCGGAGATACGCAACAGAGTCGAGTTTCTCTGCCAGGATATCAGGGAAGAGGCGCTGCCGGGGCCTTTTGCGATGATTTTATGCCGGAACCTGATCTTTACCTATTTTGCTGAAGAGCTGCAGAGCCGGCTCCTCAGCACCTTTCACCACTGCCTGATGCCGGGCGGCGCCTTGGTCATCGGCTGCCATGAGGCGCTGCCCCAAAATGACCTGTTTGGCCCCTGGCCCCAGGAGCCTCATGTTTTTCAGAAGATCCGGGATCCCAGCGCCCGCGACCCTCTTTCGGACTCCTCGCGATGAGGGTGGTGAAGCAAATTCGGGATGCGGAAGGGAAATGAGAAGGTGGCTTGGCCCCGGAAACAGGAAAAAAATAAAGCCCTTATCCTTTTACAAGATAAGGGCTTTAGAAAACAGATTTCGGGCTGAAGTGTCTACTCGGCCTTTTTCTCAGCGGCTTCCTCTGTAGGACCAAATCCGCCGCAGCCCGGGACGCAATGCTTGTCTGAACGCTTCATTTATAAGCGAGACTTCCAATATCCGGGTTTTCTGCTGTGGTGCATGACTGCAACAATAAAAATCAAATAGTCATGTTCCCGGTAAATAACGGAAAATGGAAATTTTGAAAGCAGGTATCTGCGAAAATCGTTTTGGAATATCGGCCAGGTGTTGGGAAAGGAAATTATGGACTGATATGCCTCCTCAAGTTCATCCAGAAAATCATCTCCCAGGCCTTGAGCCTGTTCCTGATACCAGATATATGAAGCTCGAACTTCAAAAAATATATCAGGATGGAATCTTAATTCAGGCATGCTGTTATTCTTTTACTTTCTTCCTGATATCTTCCCAGGATACAGATTCAATTTCACCGGAGGCAAGCTCGGAGAATCTTTTTTGCGCAACTTCCGCCCAGGCATTTTCAACGTCATTATTCTGCCTGGTATCAAGTGAAGCTATCAAACAATGGGCAACCATTGCTTTTTCCTTGGCGGTCAAAGATTTGGCATTCTCAATTATCATTTTCACGTCCATAATACCGCTCCCGAAAATGAGGAATAAACATATGGAATATAATAAACTATTCATTAAAACATGCAAATATCATAATGGTGGGGTCAAGCACGAAAGCGCCGTAATGAAAAGAGCTCCAGCACGCTTTTGACTTTTGTCGTACCTATCGGAGGCAAGCGAAGACTTCGGGTCTCCTCTGGGGAGAGGCGAAATGACATAAAGGGCAGGGGGAACCCTGCGGCCCCCCTTCAGACTCCTCACGGTGATGGTGGTGAAGCAAAATCAGAATGCGGAATTTCATGAGAAGATGGCTTGGCCCGGAAACAGGAAACAAAAAAAGCCCTATCCATTACAAGATAAGGGCTTTAGAAAAACAGATTCGGGCTGAAGTGTCTACTCGGCCTTCTTCTCGGCAGGAGCTTCCTCGGCAGGAGCTTCCTCAGCAGGAGCTTCCTCAGCAGGGGCCTTCTCAGCAGCAGCCTCCTCAACAGGCGCTTCTTCGGCAACTACTTCCTCGACAGGCGCTTCTTCGGTAGCAGCCTCCTCAACAGGCGCTTCTTCGGCAGCTACTTCCTCGACAGGCTCTTCTGCCTTCTTCTTGGGCTTATCAACCTTGATCTTGCCTTCCTTGATGAGGATCTTCACCTTCTCTTCGCCGTTGATTTGCTTGCCGTCCTTGCCGACAACGGCCCAGCGTTTGCTGCGTTTCTCGATGAGTTTGTATTCGGTTTTTTTCTTCTTCTTGGTCATTGTCTTACTCCTTTTCAGTTTCTTACAGGTGCTCTTGAGTTAAGAGCGTGAGGTTAAAAGGGGGCACGCACTCCGGCGCGTCAACCCAGGTATGAATACGAATTGTAGTTAGCGGCGGATATACTTAATTGACTTACAGCCGAATGTCAAACCGGAATTCGGACCACGGGCAGTATTTGAGGCTGCGGGGCTCGTTCCGGGCCGTTATTTTCTGAGGTTCCTTTTTTCCGCCAATTCATTTTCAAGCTCGGCGATCAGCCTTTCGGTCTCCTCGCTGAGGGCGACCCGGCCTTCGAGGACGCAGCCCCGGCGGCCCATGATGCATCGGGATTTGAGTTTTTTGCAGATATCGGTGTCGAAGTCGTGGTTCTTACATGAAAAGGTCATTATTAAACTTGTCCAGATATTGGTGATGTGTTCGCAAAAAGTCATGCATGGCCTGGCCGTCAATCCGGTTCTCGGCCAAAGCCCTACTTTAGCATATTACTCAAGATCTTGCCGACGGGTATCGAATCAATCAGGCGCTCGGTCTGCGGGGAAGGGGGCGGGACATTTCTTTCCGGGTGGGGAAATCGGGTTTTCCCTTCATCATCGGCGGTTTAACCGGTATACTTTCTTAAATGCAGGAGCCAGGAGCCAGGAGCCAGGAGCCAGGAGCCAGGGATGAGGGGTGAAGGGAGTGAGGCTTGTCCCTTAAGTCTTGTCGCTTGCAGCTTGTAGCTTGAACCTTGTAGCTTGTAGCTTTCAGTTTAACCATCAGCGGGTAATCTATGAACCTCTTTGTCTGGGCCTGCCGCAATATCTGGCGAACCCGTCATCGCAGCGGGGTTATTATCGGAGCCATGGCCTTTGCCGGCGCGATCATGATCTTCTATGCCACCTTGATGGAAGGGCTTCTCTATACCACCGAACAGAATGCCATCGCCATGGAAACCGGCCAGTTTCAGATCCACGCCGAAGGCTACCGGGACGATCCCGATCTCTATACCCGCATCGACAATCCGGAGACCATCCTTGCCGACCTTGCAGCGGAGGGTTTCAGGGGGGCGCCCCGCTTGTACGGCTCCGGCCTGGCGGCAGCGGGGAATTCCTCGGCCGGGGTCAGGATCAGGGGAGTTGATCTCGCTCGGGAAAGCCGGGTGACTGAGATTCATCGCCATTTGCTCTCCGGCTCCTGGCTGGATGATGGCGATCCGGCCGGGGTGGTGATCGGGCGGCGGCTGGCCGTGATTCTCGGGGTGAAAATCGGCAGTGAAGTGGTGATTGTCAGCCAGGCGGCCGACGGGTCGATGGCCAATGAACTCTATACGGTCCGCGGCATTCTGAAATCGGTAGGGGACGGCGTCGACCGCTCCGGTTTTTTCATGGTTGCCGATGCTTTCCAGGATCTGCTGGTTCTGCCGGAAGGGGTCCATGAGATCGCGGTCCGCCATGTCGATGAAAATATCGATCTGGCGAAACGCACCGGGCAGCTTGCCGATCTGGTCCCCGGACTGGAGGTGATGAACTGGCGGCAGCTGCAACCGGTGCTGGCCAGGATCCTCGATATTTCGAAGTATTCTCTGGTGCTGATGCTGTTTATCACCTACACGGCGGTCGGCATCCTGACCTTGAACAGCATGTTGATGGGGGTTTTCGAAAGAATCCACGAGTTCGGCATTATCAAGGCCCTGGGCGGGCCGCCCCGGCAGATCTTTGCCCTGATCGTCGTGGAGACCGTCATCCAGGTGGTAATCGCCTCGGTGCTGGCCTTGGCCGTCGCCGTGCCGCTGTCGTTTTATGGCGAGACCCATCCCCTCGACCTGAGTTCACTGGCCTCGACTTCGGCATCCATTGCCGGGATCGCCATTGATCCTCACTGGTATTGCCGGGTGACGGTTGATTCGGTGTTCAATCCGATCCTGGTCCTGTTCATCGTCTCGATGTTCGCGATAATCTACCCGGCTGCCAAGGCCGCTTTGATCAGGCCGTTGCAGGCCATTCATCACAGGTAAAAGATGGATCCGTTCGAATCATTCCGCATAGCCTGGCGCAACCTGCTCCGCAACCGGCGGCGCACCCTGATTACCTCCTTTTCGGTGGCTTTCGGGGTTCTGCTCTCCGTGACCTTCAGCGCTTCCGGCGACTATTCCTATACCAACATGATCAACTCCAGCGCCACTCTGGGTTTCGGCCATCTGGCCATCGAACCGCCGGGGTTCAACGATGCGCCGACCCTGGCCGCACGGCTTGACGGCGTTGATGAAATGAGGAGACGCGCGCTTCGGCTTGGGGAGGTGGAAAACGCTTATCCGCGGATCATGGGCCAGGCGATGTTTGCCACCGGCTCCAAGAGCATCGGCGGCCAGGTGATCGGAATTGATCCGGCCCTTGAAAACCGGGAGCATAATATTTTCATCAAGTCGATTGTCGAGGGGGAGCTCTTTCGGGAAAGTTCGTCCCGGGGAGTCCTGGTCGGGGACCGGATGGCCGAAAAGCTAAAACTGGGGCTCGGCAAAAAACTGATTTACACGCTGACCGATCGAAGCGGCGAAATGGTCAGCGGCATTTGCCGGGTCAGCGCCATTTTCAATACCGGGGTCGATGATGTCGACAGTTCGGTGATCCTGCTGCCCATTGACACCCTGCGCAAGGTTCTGGGTTACGAACCCGCTGCCGCTTCACTGGTCTCGGTGTTTATCAGGGATCAGCGCCGGGTCGAAGAGGTTCGGGACCGGCTTGAGACGGTGATCGGCGACCGGGGCCGGGAAATTCTGACCTGGCGCGAAACCCAGGCCGAACTGGCCGGACTGATCGCCATTGACCGGGCCGGCAACTACCTGATGCAGGGGCTGGTCGGCCTGTTGATCGCGGCCGGGATATTAAATACCATGATGATGAGCGTCATGGAGAGAAGCCGGGA
Source organism: Desulfobacterales bacterium (assembly GCA_024637225.1). Lineage (GTDB taxonomy): Bacteria > Desulfobacterota > Desulfobulbia > Desulfobulbales > JAGXFP01 > JAGXFP01. The sequence goes on along the minus strand of JAGXFP010000033.1, from coordinate 49,868 downwards.
GTTCGGGATCATGATGGCGGTCGGTATGGCGCCGTCCCAGGTGGTGGCCATGGTGGTGGCCGAATCCTTTTTGATCGGGGTGCTTGGTCTGCTGATGGGGGTTGTCCTGACTACTCCATGGTATCTCTACATGGTCCGGGTCGGCATCGATTTAAGCAGTCAGATCGGGGTCGATTACAGTACCAGCGGGGTCCTGGTCGATCCGGTTCTCAAATTCCGGCTTTTCAAGGAGAGCGCCATCGCCATCGCGGCGGGGGTCTTCGGCCTGACCATGCTGGCCGGAATCTACCCCGCCTATAAGGCCGGTCGGGTGGCGCCGGTGGACAGCATCCGCACACTTTAAGGAGGTTCAAGGGACAAGGGGCAAGGGACAAGTTGCAAGGGACCAGGGATGGGTGAAGAGTGAGAGGCGTAGCAGCAAGCTACAAGCTACAAGCGTAAAGCTTAAAGATAAATATGGCTATGATTCAGACTCAGCTAAAAATTCGATTTTTTCCGGTGCTCTATTGATGCGTACTGGATTCCGGCTTACAACATGCCGGATGACATTTAATACGCCGGGGGCTGTCATTCCCGCACGTTCTTAGCGGAAATCCAGAGGTTGAGCTGAGTTCCAGAAACCTACCGGCAAGCTCTAAATATGTAAGCCGATCCGCAGTTGTCTTGAATCTTGGGTCTTGAACCTGAGTTTAAAATGGGGAGAATATGACCGACGACGTGGTGGTAAGAACGGAGCATCTCAGCAAGGTCTATCAGGAAGGCAAGGTGGGGGCTACGGCCTTGAGCGATCTTAGTTTCGAGCTGCGGCGCGGGGAATTTACCGCCTTGAGCGGGCCGTCGGGGTCGGGGAAGACGACCCTCCTTAACATGATCGGCGCCCTGGACGAACCTACCGGGGGAAGGATTATTCTCGACGGTCTTGATCTGGCCGACCTTTCCCGCACCGAGTTGTCGCGTCTGCGGCGGGATCGGATCGGCTTTGTCTTTCAGGCCTACAGCCTGGTGCCGGTGTTGACCGCCTTTGAGAACGCCGAATTCGTCCTGGCCCTCCAGGGGGTCGGGAAGGAGGAGCGCCGCCGGCGGACCATGAAGGTGCTCGAGGAGGTGGGGATCGCCGAGCTTGCCGATCGACGCCCGGACGAGCTTTCCGGCGGCCAGCAGCAGCGGGTGGCGATTGCCCGGGCCATCGCCCCGGAGCCGGTGGTCATCCTGGCCGATGAGCCTACCGCCAATGTCGATTCGGCCAACGCCGCCAGTCTCCTTGATTTGATGGAGCGGCTCAACCGGGAGAAGAATATGACTTTTCTCTTCTCGACCCATGACCAAAGGGTGATCAGCCGGGCTCGGCGGCTGATCAGTTTACAGGATGGGGTATTGATCGGAGATGAGAAGGTCGGCCCATGATCCGTTGGTCCGGGGGGCTGCTCTTTTTGCTGATCCTTATTGCCTGGCCGGGAAACGGGCTTTGTTTTTATGAATATCGGCAAGGGGATTCCGAGCTTGAGTTGTACGGCTTTTTAGGGGCCGGGATCGGCCAGCTGACCTATCCGGCTGATAGTGTTATCGTTGAAAACCGGGATGACCAGGCTTGGTCCGGGGATCTGCGCCTTATGATGGATGCGGATTATGGGGATAGCCATCTGAGCGCTAATCTTCTCCAGAGCAGCCGTTCGAAAATCCCCTTTGTGGCCCCGGTCGCTCACCTGGTTCCCCTTGATGTGGCGCGTAGCAGCGTGTTGACCTGGGAGCAGCACGATTCCGGGCGCGTCCGCTCGGAACTTGTGGCCGACACTTTCCATCTGCAACTGAGGAGCAGCCGTCTCGATCTGACTGCCGGACGGCAGCCGATCAATCTGGCGACCACCTTTTATTTTACCCCGAACGACTTTTTCGCCCCTTTCGCGCCCCAGACTTTTTTCCGGAACTACAAACCCGGGGTGGACGGTCTGCGGGGCGATTTCCGCTTATCCGAGTTGTCGCAGCTGACCATGATCGGGGTCCTGGCCTACGAGGTGGACAGTTCAACGGCCAACGGCTGGAGCCGCAGTCCGGACTGGTCTGAGACGGCACTTTTATTAAGAATATCAAGGGAAATAGCCGGTTTCGGCTGGACGGTCCTTGCCGGGAGCGTCAATGACAGCAAGATCAGCGGCGCTTCCCTGCAAGGTGAGCTTTTCAGGGGGATCGGCTTGCGGGCCGAAGGCCATTATGCGGCACCGGAAACCTCCGGCGGCAACAGCCATTATAAACTGGCGGCAGGTCTGGAAAAACTGTATGCCAATAATTTCAGCTGGCGCCTGGAGTACTTGCGGAACAGCGGCGGCGGCCTGGCGAATCTCAACCAGGTTCCGGGAGCTGCCGCCGGCAACCGTGATTACGCCGCCCTCGGCTTTGGCTGGGAATTTTCACCATTGCTGACCGGAAGCCTTCTGGGCCTGGCCGCCCTTGACGATGACTCCCGGCTGTTTACGGGCAATCTGCTTTATTCACTTTCCAATGAATCGGAACTGTCGTTGATCATCTCGATTCCGTCCGGCGACAGCTCCGGCACAACCACCCCAGGTTCGGAATTCGGCAATCAGCCTCGCCTGGCTCTTCTCGAATACCGCTTCTATTTCTGATTCCTTAATCGCTTACGGCTATTGGAGTTTGTCCCCATCCAGAAGGGTTTATCATCTTTAAACTGCTAATAATTTCAATAAACCAAGCTAACTTCTTGAAAAGTTGTTAGAAAAAAATTAAACATACTTTTTAAGTTTTATGTATTTAACGGACATATCCGATGGCTGGAGATCGAAAACATAAAGGTGAAATTCTGGCGGTGGGCGGCGGCAAGGGCGGCGTCGGCAAGAGTTTTATTCTCAGCAGTCTCGGGATGAGTCTTGCCAGGAAAGGCAAGGTGGTCATGATCGACGGTGACCTGGGCGGGGCCAATCTTCACAACTTCCTGGGCGTATCGCCCCCCAGGACCTCCCTGATTGATTTTTTCGAACGAAAGGTCCCCCTGTCTGAACTGATTGTCGACAGCGGTATCGAGAACCTCAGTCTGATCAGCGGCATGGTCGGCACCACCGGGGGGGAAAACATCAAATATGTCCAGAAAAAGAAATTGTTCAGCCATATTCTCAGTCTGGAGGCCGATTATATTCTGATCGATCTGGGTGCCGGTGCTCATTTCAATACGATCGACACCTTGTTGCTGGCTGATCGGAAGCTCATCGTGGTCACCCCGGAAATCCTCTCCATCGAGAATATGTATAATTTTCTTCGTAACCTTTTTTTCAGAAGGCTGGGTAGTGCATTGGGGCAGCATGGCTATCGGGAACTGGTCATCTCGGTCTGGAAGGACAGGCGCGGTCTCGGGATTAAGAATTTCCAGCAGCTGGTCGCCCACCTGAAGAATATTTCACCGGAGCTGCGAGGGCTGGTCGATTGTGAATTGAAGGGCTTCAAGATTCACATAGTCCTTAATCAGGCGAAGGGGCACCGGGATATTATGATCGGTAATTCGGTCAAAAGCGTTTGCCGAAAGTTCTTCGGGATCGATGCTCAATACAGTGGATATGTCGAGTATGACGAGAGTGTTTCCCATAGTGTTAACCGGCGGCTGCCGTACATGAGTGCTTTTGCCACTTCCCGTTGCGCCCGCAGCATCAATAAATTGGCCGACAACCTGGTGTCCGGCCAGCAGGTAAGGATAGTTAGCTGATGAATCGAGAAGCCCACAGGCATCATTTCGAGACCCTCGAATTGGATATGAAAGCGAGCCCGGCTGAGATCAACAAGGCCTATCTTCTGCTCAAGGATATCTATTTGAACGAATCCCTGTTAAACGACTCCCTGGCCATCACGGCCATGTCGGAGGAGATCTCCGCTGAAGATAAGGCGGATATTCTGCAAGGGATCGAGGATTCTTATCGGGCCTTGTCCGAGATGGTTAGCGAGGAAAGGCGTGCCGTCTCCGCCCTGGTCGACAGCCTGGTGGCCGGAATTGATGGGTTTAACGGCGCCGCGCTGAAGGAAATTCGTCAACGGCTCGAGATTTCCCTGGACGACATGGCGATGGAAACCCGGATTCAGCGCGAACATCTGGCCAATATCGAAGCGGATAATTTTGCTGAATTGCCGGTTGCGGTTTACACCAGGGGATTTGTTTTAAACTACGCCAAATTCCTGTCTCTTGACGCGGAGAAGGTGACGGGAAGCTATATGGATAACTTCAGGCAGTATCATGGGGATGGCGCCAAATAAGATCATTCCGGCCGGGGGATTCAAATCTCAATATTTTCCGGAAAGGGATTTTTCGATGCGATCGATAAACGAGCTGTGGGGCGATCTCGGTGAATTACCGGAAAATGAAACCCTGCACGTTATTACCAGGTTGTTCGCCATTTATGAAGACGAGTTGCGGAATAATCCGGACAACGAAGGGGCTTTGAAGTTTTTTTATAATCTGGAAAATGTTATTGATCAGGTATGCGCTTGCAACAGCAACAGGAGATGATTGCAGGGTTGGAGCGAGGAGCGGGGGGAGAAGAATGAGTTGGGATGGGATGAAATCAGGAACGGTCGTATGCCTTGCTTTGTTTGTGTTTGCAATGTTTTTCATTGCGCCGGCTTCGTTATCGGCCAGGACTGGCAAAATTATAGAGGGCAATTGTGAAAACGGTACGGGAACCTTTGAATATTCCTCCGGTGCCTTATACGTCGGTGAGTGGCTGAACGGTAAGGAGCATGGCCGGGGCCGGATGACTCTGCCCGACGGCAGCAGTTACGAGGGTGAATATAAAAATGGCCGTCCCCATGGTTATGGGGTTTTTCAGCTTCGGGACGGACGGGAATATAACGGAGAGTGGAAATACGGCGTGGCCGAAGGGCAGGGGGTCGAGGTCAATCCCGACGGGAGCAGCTATCAGGGGCACTGGCATAACGGTCTGCCGAGCGGTTACGGGGTAAGTACTGTCGGAGGCAGGGAAGAAAGGCAAGGCTATTGGATTGATGGAGAATATGTCGGCAAGGACAAGTTCTGGAATGTTCGGTAAGGTAATGCAATCCTGAATCCGGGACGGCTTGGTAGGAAATTCTGCTTTTTACCTACAGGGCACCCCAATGGTTCTGTTCAATCCTCCCTTTGAGGAGGACATTTGCTTCGCGGTATTTAAAGTTTCGGACGAGCAGGTCAAGCTGCTCCACTCAGCTTTATCGGTTTTTAGATGAAACAATCATTTTTTCCTGAGTCGTCATGATTCACCCCGCTCACGGATTGAGGGAATGTAAATCGTCAGTATTTGGTCAGAATGTAAAGGATATGCACCCTCACTCCGGATATCCCCGCTCCCACATAGCGGAGGATTGCCGCGCCTCTTCCGGTTTTTCCTGGTAAAAATCCCACTATCACGCCGGCTATATGAATGGCCGCGGTTCCCATTAGAAATCCGGCAGCGTAGATGACCGGTTTGACGATGGCCGGCATTTCGGTGCCATGGGCATGGCCGTGGAATATGGCAAAGAAGCCCACTCCCGCCATGGCCCAGATCGCCGGCAGATTTTTCTCCAGGGCCAGGGCAAAGCCCAGGATCAGGACCGACAGGGCTATGCCGTATTCCACGCCGGGGATGTTGACCGCTTTTGCCCCGATTAAGGCGCCTAGGGCCATCACCGTTACGAAGGTAGCCGGGACGGCCCAGATCGCCCGGCCGCCCATCCGGGCGCTGAGGATGCCCACGCTGAGCATGGCCAGCAGGTGATCGAAGCCGAGAACCGGATGGGTCAGTCCTGTCAGAAATCCGCCTTCGCCGCCGGGGGCGTGGGCCATGGCGACAGCGGGACTGATCAGGACAATCAGGATTGCGATGATCAATCCGGACATCTTCAGTCACCCTCGAATTCGGTCTGGGAGTAGATCGCGTATCCCTTGTCCTTGAGCTTCTTTTCGCCGCCGACATCGGGCAGGTTGACGATAAAGGCCATTTCCACGACAACCCCGCCGATTTTTTCGATCAGTTCGGCCGCCGCCAGGGCAGTGCCGCCGGTGGCCAGCAGGTCGTCAACCAGAAGAACTCTCGCCCCTTCCGGAAAGGCGTCTTTGTGGATCTCGATAATGTCGGTGCCGTACTCCAGGTCATATTCCTGGGAAACCACATCGTGGGGGAGTTTGCCCTTTTTGCGGATCGGCACAAATCCTTTAGCCAGGGTGTAGGAAAGGGCGCCGCCCATGATAAAGCCCCGGGCCTCGATGCCTACTATGATGTCGAATGCGAAGTCGCCTTCGAGGTAGCGGTGGGTGAAGTTGTCGATCACCAGTCTGAAACCGACCGGATCCTGGATCAGGGTGGTGATATCCCTGAACATGATGCCCTTCTTGGGGTAATCTGGGACGGTTCTTATTCTAGATTTTATCGGCATTGCTTTTTTCTCCTACCTGAATCCGTGAGCGTTCGAAAACAGTGCAAATGCAAGGCGACAACAATGTTGATAATACCGATGGTATATCAACGAGTTGTCAACGCAGCATATGCGCCGTTATCGGGCGCCCCGCAGGGCGGCGGGGGAATCGAGGTGACCCAGTGAAAAAACGATTATATTACGTAACAACAAACGAATAAAATAAAATTCCCAACTAAGCCGTCACGGATTCAGGTCCTAGGTTGAACAGACATCGTCGTATTCTTTTATTTTGGGGATGACATCCATGAACAGCCGGATAACCCGGTCTGAATTGCGTTGCATGGTCGCGACAATCATTTCCCAGGTTACCGGTTCCTCGTCTTCATGCCAGCAATCGTAGTCGGTCGACATGGCGGTGGTCGCGTAATGGATTTTCTGTTCCCGGGCCAGATTTACCTCCGGAACCGTACTCATGTTGATCACGTCGCAGTTCCAGCTCCTGAACATGTGGCTTTCCGCTTTGGTGGAAAAGCGAGGGCCTTCAATGGTTACTATGGTTTTGTTCCGGTGGTGTTTGATCTTGAGTCCGGCTGCCGATTCGGCCAGCAGCTCCCGCAGATTCGGGCAGAACGGTTCGGCCATCGGGGTGTGAACCACCGTGTTTTCATCGAAAAAGGTGGTTTCCCGCCTGCGGGTATGATCGATGAACTGATCCGGAAAGACCAGGTCGCCCGGTTCGATCTCCCGGCGCAGCGAACCGACCGCCGTCGCCGCCAGGATATGGGTACAGCCGTATTCTTTCAAGGCCCAGATGTTGGCCCTGAAATTGACGCCGCCGGGGTGGATCGAGTGATCCTTGCCATGGCGGGCGAGGATGGCGATATCCACGCCTTCGATCTTGCCGCAGGTCAGGGTAGAGGAGGGAGTCCCGTAGGGTGTGTCAACCGCCTTTTCGACGGGGTCTTTAAGGATGCCGGGATCGTCGAGTCCGGAACCTCCAATTATGCCGATCTTTACCATATGCCAACCTCTGGGTTGCGGGAGAAATATTGCGAAAATGATCGCTACAATAAACTGAATAGAAAAAAACCTGTCAAGGTGAAATGCTTTATTAAGGTTCAAGGTTAAGGGACAAGGGACAAGGCGAGGCTTGAAGCTTGAAGCTTGAGGCTTGAGGCTTGAGGCTTGAGGCTCGAACCTTGTCCCTTAAACTTGCTTTTTCCAATGGATATGCGGGTCAGGTTTTTTTTATGGCAAAATGAAAAATTGTTTGGTATAGGCGATATAGGCTGGTTATTATTTGCTTTTAGACGAATCGTGCAGACCAGATCCTTTACATTTTGAGTTGACCGCACAAATAAACATGTTTTTTTGTGCAGTTTTTTTGGGCTCGCTCCGGGTCATGAAGGTTCAGGCTTCGGAAATGCCCGTCAATTAGTACGACAGGAGTGGAAATGTTACAGGGAAAAGTGAAGTGGTTTAATGAGTCTAAAGGATTCGGTTTTATCGAGCGGGAAGACGGCAACGATGTTTTTGTCCACTACACCGCTATTGCCGGTGATGGCTTCAAAACCCTTGGGGAAGGGGACGAAGTCGAGTTCGAGATAGTTGATGGACCGAAAGGACCGGCTGCCGCCAACGTCCGGAAAAAGTAACTGTTTTTTAAAATAGTTATTTCAGAGCCTCCGGTTATGCCGGGGGCTTTTTTTTTAGGCGTCGCACAATAGTCGGATAAACCCTTCCTTCGACAGGCTCAGGATGGGCGGGGCAACCTATTGATTTAACGCTTGTGCCGAGCTCGTCGAAGTGCGCTCAGCTGATCAGTGGCGACTTTTTATGAGTTCACCTTTTGGGAGCCCAAGTGAAAAGGGAGCTTGACCCTAACCCCTCACATTACCTTGCCCTTGAACACCTTGAATCTTGAACCTTGCAATCTAACTCCTCACACCTTACTCCTACCTGAGTTGACCGGCCGCACGGGCCGGTTTCCGGTCATCCTCAGGAGAAACCCGATTTGGAAGCGCATCCCGACAGAGCCCCTGCCGGAACCGATGAGCGTCCCGAAGAAATCCGAAAGCTGGAAGCGGAAATGGTTTTCTTGACTCTGGCGCTGCCGCATTTAGCGCACTTAGGATCTTTATCGTCACCGCTATTGTTGACAATCACTTCAAAGTTCGTCTTGCAGTCACTGCATTTGTATTCGTAGATGGGCATGAGATTCCTCCGTTTATTTTTTAAGAATACAAAGAAATTGTTATTTAACCTATTGCTAAAATATTCATCGGGATCACTTTTGTAAAGTGGGGAATTAGGTATTTAAGGTTCAAGATTCAAGATTCAAGGTGTTCAAGGGCAAGGGATATGGGGAAAGGGGAAAGTGAGGTCGGCACGAAATTTATTCTTCATGTTGAAACACTTTCTGGCGGTTCCTTATACCTTTTATGCACAGCGGCTGCGGAATGGGTATGAGTTATTCCGCTCAAGTCATTGCGAGCCGAGCGAAGCAATCCAGAAAGCTGTAACTAGCTGAAAATACTTGATTGCTTCGTCGCTTGGCTCCTCGCAATGACGTGGTAAATCTCTTTTTGTGGGTTTATCAATTATGTCATACTCGCAAGTCACGGTTGGCTAAGACAGAAATCGTAAGATCCAAGGCGAGCAAATTTCCAGGAATGAAGCGTACTTCAGTACGCTGCAATGACGAGACAATTTGCAGCAACGCAGGAGCTGGCGATTTCTGTGACGCCATCAATGCACGGGGCGTCAAAACCTGATATTATATGCGATTCGGCGTGTGCCGTTCTACATATCGCAAACGGAAGAAATTGATGGCATTACAGATTGAATATCCCCAGGAACTGCCGATTTCGGCATGCCGCCGTGAAATAGTCGAGGCGATCCGCGATCATCAGGTACTGATCATTGCCGGTGATACCGGTTCGGGCAAGTCGACCCAGCTGGCCAAGATGTGTCTGGAGGCGGGGCGCGGCCGCGAGAAGATGATCGGCTGCACCCAGCCTCGGCGGCTGGCGGCGACCTCTGTGGCAGGCCGGGTCTCGGAAGAGCTGGGCTCTGCCGGAGCCGGTCTGGTCGGCTGCAAGATCCGATTCGCCGACCGGACCACGGCGGCGACCCGGATCAAGTTTATGACCGACGGTATTCTCCTTGCCGAGGCCCGCGGTGACAAAGAGCTGAGCGGTTACGATACGATCATCATCGACGAGGCCCATGAACGCAGCCTCAATACCGATTTCCTGCTCGGCATCCTCCGCCGTCTGCTGGACCGGCGCTGCGATCTCAAGCTGATCATCACCTCGGCGACCATAGATACCGATAAATTCGCCAAGGCCTTTGACGACGCGCCGGTGATCGAGGTTTCCGGACGGACCCATCCGGTCGAGGTCCGTTATCTGCCCGGTGACGATGAAGATGAGGCCGGTTATGTCGAGCAGGCGGTGGAGGCGGCCTTCGAACTCCATAACCGCCGTGAAGGCGGCGACATCCTGGTCTTCATGCCCACCGAACGCGATATACGGGAGACCGTCGAGGGCCTGGGGAAATTGATCGCCAACCGTAAGGACAGCAAGGGCGCGGCCACGGTCCTCCCTCTCTTCGGGCGTCTGTCCGGCGGCGACCAGAACCGGATTTTCAGGGCGGCCAGGGGGCGCAAGATCGTGGTTGCCACCAATGTGGCCGAAACCTCGATCACCGTGCCCGGCATCCGCTATGTGGTGGATACCGGCCTGGCCCGGATCTCGATATACAATGCCAGGGCCGGGACCAGCAAACTGCCGATCCGGCCGATTTCAAGGGCCAGCGCCGACCAGCGCAAGGGTCGTTGCGGCCGGACCGCTCCCGGCATCTGCCTGCGCCTATATGCCGAGGAAGATTATCTGGGCCGGGAGGAGTTTACCCGCCCCGAAATCCAGCGGGCCGATCTGGCCGACGTTATTTTGCGCATGCTTTTCCTCGGGCTCGGCGATCCCCGAGATTTTCCGTTTATCGATCCTCCCACTCCCCGGGCGATTGGGGACGGCTACAAGTTGCTCTGGGAACTGGGCGCGATCAAGATGAAGGACGGCAACCGGGATACCGCAAGCCTGACCGGGAGGGGCAAAATCATGGCCCACCTGCCACTGGACCCACGGATAACCAGAATGATCATCGAGGCGCGGGAGCTGAACGCGGTCTCGGAAGTGGTTGTGGTTGCCGCCGCCCTGAGCATCGCCGATCCCAGGGTCCGGCCGGCCGATCGCGAGAAGGAGGCGGACCTGGCCCATGCCGGATTTGCCTCCGGTTCGGATTTTTTCTCTTTTCTGAAGATCTGGTCGGAATGCGCCAAGCTGCCAAGCCAGGGCCGGCTCCGGAAATTCTGCAAGCAGAACTTTCTTTCCTACCAGAGGATTCGGGAATGGCGCGATATTCATGAGCAGATTCGCGCTGCTCTGGGCCGGCAGAAAGGCTTTCGCTTTGATGACGCTCCGGCGACCCCCGACAATATCCACCGGGCCGTCCTGAGCGGCAACATCCGCAATATCGGGCTGCGCAAGGCAAAAAACATCTATCAGGCCGCCCGGGACAAGGATATGATGATCTTTCCGGGGTCGGCGCTGTTCAACAAGGGCGGCAAGTGGGTAATGGCCGCCGAGCTGGTTGAGACCTCCCGCCTTTTTGCCCGCTGCGTGGCCAATATCAAGGTCGAGTGGATCGAGCCGCTTGCCGGCCATCTCTGCAAGTATTCCTGGGCGGAGCCCCATTGGGAGAAGAAGCGCGGTCAGGTGGTGGCCTTTGAGAATGTCACCCTCTTCGGGCTTTTGATCGAGGCCAGGCGCAAGGTCAATTTCGGGCCGCATAAACCGGAGGAGGCCCGGGAGATTTTTATCCAGGAGGGTCTGGTCGAAACCGAGCTGGGCGGCGGCTTTCCTTTTCTGGACCATAACCGGAACATGATCGACCATTTCCGGGAACTGGAAGATCGGCTCCGGCAAAGGGATGTCATGGTCGATGACTGGACCCTTTACCGTTTTTATGACGAACGGTTGCCGAAGGATGTTTATGATCGTACAGGCTTGACCCGGCTGCTCAAGAAAATGGGCTCGGACGATTTCCTGCGCATGGGGGAAGACGATATCGTCCGCCGGGCGCCGGACACCGAGCAGCTGGCCCAATTTCCGGAAGAGCTCGATGTCGGCGGGTTTACCTGCAAGGCCACTTACCGGTTCCAGCCCGGGGCCGAGGATGACGGCATCACGGTTAATATCCCGATCGATCTGCTTCCCCAGGTCGATCCGGCCCGTCTAGAGTGGCTGGTGCCGGGGATGCTTCTCGAAAAGATCATCTTTCTGTTGAAGGGGCTGCCCAAGGCCCTGCGGCGGCAATTGATTCCGGTGCCGGATACCGCCAGGGCTATCTTCGCGGAATTGCCTTTCGGACGGGGTAATTTTTACGGAGCCCTGCAGGAGCTGGTCATGACCGGAAAGCAGGTCCGGATCGAGCGCGGTGACTGGCCCCTCGACTCGTTGAGCGATCATCTCAAGGTCCGCTTCTGTCTGATCGATTCCCGGGGCAGGATTATCAAGGTCAGCCGGAATTTTGCCGATCTGGCCGCCCCTTCCCGAAAAAGTCCCTCCGGAGACCTGCTCCTTGAGGTGAAGAAAGAGTGGCAGAGGGACGATCTTGCCGGCTGGGATTTTACCGGATTGCCGGAAAACATTCCGATCAAGGACCTGCAGGGACGCTTGCAGGGTTTCGCCTGGCCCGGTCTCGAGATAGACGAGCAGGGCCGGGTCAATTTGCGCCTGTTTGCCGATCGGGAAGAGGCGGCCAGGCGGACCAAAGCCGGGCTTCCGGCCCTTTATCTGAAAAATTTCCAAAAACCCGGAAAAATTATAAAGGAATTTGCCCTGGGCAAGGAGTGCTGGGCCTTTTACGAGGGTCTTGGCGGCCGGGAGGAGGTCGATCGCGATTTGGCGTTCTTTATTCTGGCGGAGATCTTTGCGGCCCGCGACGGTGTGATTCCCGGTCGCCGGGTTTTTGAGGAGCGGCTTGCCCTGGTCAAGGAAAAGGGACTTCCACGCCTGGGCCGGGAACTGCTAGAGCAAGTCAAGGCGGTACTGCGGGAGAGAAGGGCGGTTCTCGATCAGATCAACCGCTATGAAAATATGGCAGGTCCGAGGACGGCAAAAAATAGAATTGGTGATTTCAGAGATCATCTGGAGTCGGTTCTGCCCGCCGATTTTCTTAAAACCATTGACGACCGTCGCCTGCGCAACGCCCCCCGCTATCTTAAAGGTCTGTCGGTGCGGATGGAACGGGCTCATGTCGATCCGGGCCGTGACGCCATGCGGGAGGAGCAGGTGAGGGTTCATGAAGAGCGTCTGGAATCAGTTCGGGACCACCAGAGCTATTCGCTCGATTATCAAAGGGTCCTGACTGAATATCGGGAGATGATCGATGAGTTCCGGATATCGGTTTATGCCCAGGAACTAAAGACTGCTTTTCCGGTTTCGCTGAAAAGGCTCGACAAAAAATGGCGGGAGCTGAAGGCGCTGGGCTAAGGGGCAGCCCTCCGGCAGTCACTTACAGAGGAGAATTTTTTTTTATAATGTTCTTTATCTCCCAAAAGATGCAAGCCTCTCGCTTTTGGGAAGCGATCCGGAAACTAAAAGATATTGTCCGGAAATCCGACAGTTAAGTGAAATCGGGCAAGCCGATGAAGAGACTTCTGGAGCGAGGTAACTGGCATAAGTGGTTAATTATTTGGCTAAAATGAAGTGTGATTCATTTAATTGAATTGTGAATGACTGCCTGATTTGATATGATATATCCTCTTGAATATTGATAAGTATCAAATTTTTATTGCAGAGTCGATTCAATGAATAAATCAAGGCAAAGACCGATCGGCCAGATCCTGATTGACGGCGGCTTCCTTTCGTCCCGGGATCTCGACACGGCCCTGGCGGAACAGCAGCACACCAATGAGATGCTTGGTCAGGTTCTGGTCGGGATGGGAGTGCTTGAACCTGTCGATCTGCAAGCGGCCTTGACCATCCAGCAACATTTAGGCAAACCTGGACAGGCGATTAAGATTGGCGCCGGGGTCAGGAAAATGCTGGGCGAATTGCTTGTCCAAGCCGGACATCTCAGCAATGATGATCTTGACCGGGCCCTGGTCCTGCAGAAGCGTAGCGGCGCAAAGCTCGGCGAAATTCTGGTCCGCATGGGTTTGCTCAATGAGCGCCAGCTGGACTTCGTGCTGGAATTTCAGCGGAGCCAGAACAGGGGAAGGTCTTCTTCCGGACCTCTGAAGCTCGGCGAAATCATGTTGTCGGCGGGCTATATCTCCCGTCTCCAGCTTGATCAGGCATTAGAGCGCCAGACCGATTCCGGCAAGAGACTCGGCGAAGTACTCGTTGAAGAGGGTTACGCTCAGTCCCATCATGTCAAGCATGCCATGCGGCTGCAGAAAATGCTTGCTGCCGCCGTAATGGCAGCCATGCTTGCCGCTTGCGGCGGGGGTGGCGGAGACGGGCAGAGCGCTGCCGGTGTTCCCTCCACCGATTCCGATAAGTTGATATCCCAGAATTACCAGGTGCAGGTCCAAATCGACAGCAACTATTTTGTGGCCAACAGTGATGATTTTGGTCTCCAAGCCCCCACCTTTTACTATTCCACCGATAATGATAAATTCTGGTCGATTCAGGCCGATATAGCGCAAGATGTCTTTGATCAGGACTATCTCTGTGTCATGAGAATTCATATTTCTAAAGAAAACGGGGTCTTGCCGGAGTTAAACAAAACCTTTTCGATTGAAGACACTCCCCGATTCGAGCAATTCCCGGGGGTTTTCCTGATCACGAACGGCCAGGAGTCCACCCTGAATAAAGTCGAACAGGGTACTATTTCTTTTGAGCCCGATTCAACTTCATCCGGCATGGTTAAGGGAGCTTACGATGTAATCCTGACCGATTATGATTCCCAGCTTACCCCGGCCCCGGAGTACCGGATCACCGGCGTTTTCAGTTTTAAAATGGGGACCTATAGCCAGGCCTAGGCCTTTTTATGCGGATTACTAGGCAGCTCGCATAAAGCCCGGGATGGCTCAGCAAAAATCTCATACACGCCTGCGAGATCAGCAGGGCATGTTCCACACCGCGGCTCTCGGCATCTTCCGTTAAACCGGGAGCCGGACAGCGTTACCTGCCAAAAGTTATTAGTTAGTGTAACCGCCTGAACTCCGGGAATGGCCGGGGTTTACCAGGGCGGCGTCCGATGGTAACTGAATCGAAGCTTTAATCCCGCGAGGGGGGGGAAGGATGAGCGCAAATCGGCGCTTTGTTCCTTTCAAAGGATGAATGAAAGTCGATAAAAGTTTCTCACCTGCGCTTTTCTCCTTAAGCAACTACCGGGGGCTGGTGGGTATGTTACCAGCTACGGCGGTTGCGGCCCTGACCGTCACCCCCTCGGCCTGGACTAACCCCCTTCAAATTTTCAGCCTCTCTTTTTTCGCGTCGGCGGCTAAGGCAAGTCGAGCCCGGGTGATACTGAAAAAAGCGGCAGGTATTTTCCTCCTTGCTCTGGTCCTGACCGCGGTTTTGCCTCATTCGGCCTGGGCGTGGCCGACCAACGGCGACTGGATCCCGATCTATAACGGCTCGGACATGCTCAGCGACCCGCAGAAGGATTCCACCGGCAGTCGGGATATCGTCGGCGATCCGACCAATGCCGCCGCCTACCTCTTCAACGACGGCAACTATATATATTTTCGGGTCCGCCTCGACGCCGACCCCCGCGACAACTCGGGAGTAGCCCTCGGTCCGTTCGGCTGGGGATTTCTGCTGGACCTGAACCAGAATCTCGACGACTACGAATACATGATCATGCTCGACGGGATCACCTCGCCGGAGACCATGTATCTGGCCCGCAACACCCAGCAGGGTATCATCGGCGATCCTTCCGATAAAGCCGAGATCATCATCTGGCAGGAAAACCTGAGTTACGGCAATAATTTCCGCGTCCTCGGCCCCCTCGACAGCGGCGGGCCGACCACCACTTTCGGGGCCGACGACGATTTCTTCCTGGATTATTTCATCCCTTACGACGTCTTCAAGAACAGCATGGGCCTTACCAACGACTCGGTGATCCGCTATTTCGTCGGCAGCTCCAACTCGGCCCAGACTCTCTCCGCCGATCTCGTCGCCGGCACGACCCTCTATGACGGTTCCTCGAATTACGTCATGCCCAGCGGTACTCAGCCGACCACCGGCAGCGTTTATTTCGTCAGCGATACCGCCGGTGCCACCGATCTAACCGAATTTTACGCCGGGGGCATCGTCTACCTGAAGGTTATCGATGCCGATCTCAATTCGGCGGCGACCTCCAGGCAAACCGTCACCGTCACCGTCTCTGCGCCGAGCGGCGACAGCCAGAGCGTCACTCTGACGGAAACCGGCGTCGACACCGGCGTTTTCATCGCCCCCTTTGCCACCTCGGACGGTACGCCGGTGGCAGGAGACGGTATTCTGCAGGTGGATCCCATCGAAATCATCACTGCCACCTACCTTGATGCCGCCGACGGCACCGAGCCGACCCCCCTGAAGAACCAGGCCCGCACCGACACCGCCCGCGTCCTGCCGGCGGCCGATATCGCCGTCTCGAAGAGCGTCAGCAACGGCACTCCCAACGAGGGGGAGACCATCGTCTATACCGTTCGGGCGACCAACAACGGGCCGAGCAACGCCAGCGGCATCCAGGTCATCGATCTGCTGCCGGCGGGAGTCACCTATGTTTCGCATATTGCTCCAGCCGGCTCCAGCTACAATCCCGGCACCGGTCTGTGGACGGCGGGGGACTTGACCAAGGACGCCTTCAAGGAGTTGAGCATCTCCGCGAAAGTCGATGCCGGTACGGCCCAGACGATCATCACCAATACCGCCAGCCGCACCGCCGCCTCCCAGCCCGACCCGGACAGCGCCAATGACAACGCCTCGGTCGCCATCTCCGTCACCGGAGCCGATCTGGGCATAACAAAAAGCGCCGACAACCTGACTCCGGCCGTCGGCTCCACCGTCACCTTCACCATCATCGTGATCAATAACGGCACCTATGACGCCACCAATGTCGAGATCACCGATCTTCTGCCGACGACGACCTGGAGCGGTGTGGCGGTCACCTCCATTACCCAGGGGAGCTTGAATTATGCCGGCGGTACCGGGATCTGGTCCGTCGGCGACCTCCCTTATCCCGGCAGCGCCACCCTGGTCCTTTCGGCCACCCTGGACGGCGCCGTCGCCGGCGGCACCACGGTGGTCAATACCGCCGGCATCACTAGTGTCGACCAGAGCGACCCCCAACCCGGCAACGACAGCGCCGAAGTCAGCCTGGTGGTCGGCGGCATCGATCTGTCACTCAATAAGGAAGTGACCTCCCCCTTATCCGCTACGCCCGACGAAGGCGATCAGGTTGAGTTTACGGTTACCGTCTCCAACAGCGCCGCCGCCTCGACCACCGCCACCGGCGTCGAGGTAACCGATCTGCTGCCGGCCGGCCTGACCTTTGCGGCAGCCCTCCCCAGTCAGGGGAGCTATTCCCAGGGAAACGGGAAGTGGAGCGGCATTTTCCTTGCCCCCGGCACCACCGCCTCGCTGGTCCTGACGGCAACGGTCATGAGCGGTACCGCCGGGCAGATCATTACCAATACCGCAAACATCACCGGTTACAACGAGGTCGATGTCGATACCGCCAACCACGGCGCCGCCGCAGGGATCGCCGTCCGGGCCATCGATTTGCAAATAACCAAGACGGTCAGCGACCCGGCCCCGGCCAATAACGACCCGGTCAGCTACACCGTCACTGTCACCAACCTCGGCAGTATCACCGCCACCGGGGTATCGATTTTCGATCAGCTGCCGGGCCAGGTCTCCTTTACCTCGGCGGACACCGGCGGCAACGGCAGTTACAACACCGCGACCCACCTGTGGAGCGGGATCACCCTGGCCCCCGGCGCCGGCGCCACCCTGACAATCAATGTCACGGTCAATCTCGGAGCCCAGGATCCGAAAACCTTTTTCAACACGGCCTCCCTTAACGGCAGCACCCCCGGCGACAGCAACGCCACTAACGACGTCGCTTCGGCGGTGGTCAGCGTGGAGGGGACTGACCTCGGCCTGAGCAAAACGATGCAGGCCGGCTACACGGACTATCCGGCCAGCGGCGATACCGGCAAATTCCTCATCACCCTGACCAATGACGGTCCTAATCCTGCCACCAATATCAAGGTAATCGATCTTTACCCCGCCGGTCTGTCGTGCAACAATGCCACCACCGTCTCGACCGGCAGCTTTACCAACAACGGCACCAAATGCGACTGGACCGTGCCCAGCCTCGCCGTCGGCGCCAGCGCCACCATGGTCCTCGACTCGACGGTCAGCGCCGCCGACGGCAGCACCATAACCAACCGGGCAACCATCGACAGCGCCGATCAGTCCGACCCCAATGTCGCTAACAATACCGCCGGCCAGATCATCTATGTCGGTGCCTCCGATCTTGAGGTGAGCAAGACCGTCGACAATGCCGCTCCCAATGTCGGGGATACGGTGATGTTCACGGTCACCGTCATCAACAACGGCAGCAACAGCGTCAGCTCCATCGAAGTCACCGATCAGCTGCCCTCCGGAGTCACATACAGCAGCCATGCCGCCAGCACCGGCGCCGCCAGTTACGATCCGGCCACTGGCATCTGGACCGTCGGAGATCTCAGCTACGCCGCCGACCCCCCCGAAACGAAGGGAACGGCCACTATCGAACTCTACGCCACCGTCGACGCCGGCACCGACGGCACGGTGATCATCAATGAAGCGTTTATCTCCGCGAACCCCGCCCTCGACCCCAATTCCGCCAACGACCGGGCTTCGGCGAGCATCGTCGTGCAGCAGGCGGATGTCTACGTAAACAAGGGGGCCGATACCCTCACCCCATACGCCGGCGAGACTGTGACTTTCACCATCACCGCCGGCAACAACGGTCCGAACGGGGTCACCGGCCTGGTCGTCCGCGACCTGCTGGCCGCCAAACCGGACAATCCGGAAGTCGCGCCGTCGCCGGTCTTCACCGGTGTTATTGCCACTCCGAGCCAGGGAACCTACGACAGCGTTACCGGCGACTGGAATGTCGCCGCACTGGCGAAAAACGGTACCGCCACCCTGACCGTTACCGCCACTCTGGCGGCCGGCAGCGAGGGGAAGAATATCACCAACACCGCCGGCAAAGTGAGCTCCGACCAGAGCGATTCGAATACTTTCAACGACAGCGCGGAGATCGTCATTACTCCGCAGCTGCTCTTGATCGATCTGCGGTTGGCGAAGTCCGTGGATAACGGGACTCCCGTGGAAGGTGGCGACGTGGTCTTCACCCTGACTCTTTACAATCTCCATGGTTCCGAGGCCGCCGACGGAATTCAGGTGAACGATCTTTTGCCGGCCGGTTTCTCCTTCGTTTCCGCCGCTCCCTCGCAGGGAACCTACGACAGCGCTACAGGCGTATGGGAGATCGGCAGCGTGGCCGCGATGAGCAACGTCACCCTGAATATTACCGCCAAGACCGACTGCGGCAGCAGCGGTTTGACCCTGGCCAATAACGCCGGCATTACTGCCGCCGACCAGGACGACCCGGATGCCGACAATAACAGCGCCGCGGTCGATGTGGTGCCGAGCCCCGCCTCGCCCAGCCTGATGGTCCTCAAGTCGGCGAACGCCCCGGCGGTCAGTCCGGGAGATGTGGTGCTCTATACGGTGCAGGTGCAGAACACCGGCTGCGGCAAGGCCACCAATGTCGAGCTTGACGACCACATGAGCCCCTATACGGTCTGGCAGCTCGATTACAACAGCGACGGCGGTCCGGACGAGCCCTTCGGTTTCGCGGCCCAGACCTCGGGGCTCGCTCTCGGCACTCCGGATTATTCCAGCGACGACGGCGCCACCTGGGGCGTCACCCCGGTCTCGGGGAGCGGCGGCGCGCCGGCGGGATACGACGGCACCATCACCAACTGGCGTATCCCCCTGACCGGCGAAATGGCGCCCGGAGGCCAGTTCACCCTAAGATATAAAGCAATGGTCAGGTAGGGGCGAGGTATGCCTCGCCCCTACGACGATAGATGGGGCCGATGAATGGGGCGGTGGAATCACGACGATGGAATTTTGGCGGGGATTTCGGGGCGTTTTTTGTCCCGATGGTTCGCCGCAATATAAGGAGACCGATTTATGGATAAATCAAACCACAGGTTATTTGCAAATCAGGGCGAGGCATGCCTCGCCCCTACGGGAAAAGCGCAATCCCAAAAAGGAGGAATCTTATGAATCACCCCAGAAAGTTTCTTATGGCCGCCATGGCGGCGCTTCTGCTGCTGCCCGCCGTTGCCTGGGCTGCGCCACAGGTACGGATTAACGTTACGGCGGAGAAAGAGGTTACCGTCAACGAAGGCGGTGAACAGGTGGTCAAACGGATCCCGGCCGCAGAAGCCGACCCCGGAGAGACAGTGATCTTTACCATTACCTATGAGAATGTTGGTGACGAGGCGGCCGACAACGTAGTGGTCAATAATCCTATTCCGGAAGGGACCGACTACGTTCCAGGCAGCGCTACGGAAAAGGGTGAAGTTTCTTTTTCCATCGACGGAGGCAAGGCCTACAAGAACCCCTCTCTGCTTATCTATGAAACTACCAATCCCGATGGCACCAAGGAGAAGCGCACCGCCTCTCCGGAGCAGTACACCCATATCCGCTGGCAGCTTCCTGAAATAGGCGCCGGAGAAGGGGGTGCGGTCGGTTTCCGGGTAAAGGTCCAATAGATGAGCAGTACTGAAAGGATTTCAAGGCAATAAAATGGATAGGAGGAAAAAATGGAAAGAAGCAGAAACGGTCCTGCCCCTCAGTTGTTAGAAAATTCTCGGTAGGATCAAGCCCGGCTCGTTTCGCAACTTGTCGGAAATATATGTATTTGAACGGAAAAACATAAAAACCAAAGCAACAAAACAAAAAGGAGCATGACATGAAAACAGGAAAAAACCATTATGGTCTCGGTCTCGGCCTTGGCCGTGCCTTGCTGGGCGCTCTGGCGCTCGTCGCCGTCATCGCCTTCGCCGGGCCGCGTAATTCCCACGCCGCCACCGCGGCGGGGACGGCAATCGTCAACAGCGTCGAGGTAAGCTGGGATGACGCGACCGTGGTAGGCGGGAGAGGCACCGATAATGATTCGGTGACGATCACAGTGAGTTTCGTCGCCCAGGCGCCAACCTTGACTCTTACAACGGCTACCCCGGTCAGCGCCGGTCAGGAGACCGATGTCGATTTGACTTATCGGATCACCACCAATGCCAACGATTCCGATATCTATTCGTTCCCCGCCACTACATCGGTCGATAACAATGCCACCGCACCGACGCTTCCCGCCATTGCCGATATTACCCTTGGCGCCACGTCGACAATCGAGGATGACGGCACTTTTACCACCACTGTATTCAAGGTGGCGGACGACGGCGCGGATGACGATGCGGTTAATGATCTCGCCGTGAACGATTATGTCGTCATAGGCGGCGAGAGGGTTCAGATTTCCGCCATTGTCGATGACGGTACGACGGCGACAATTACCCTGGCTTCGGCTCTCTCCTCGGTTCCGGGTGCTGGTGTGCTTGTCGCTGAAACCCAGGATTTCACCACCACGGTTACTGCGGGTACTATCTCCGGGGCATCGCCGAGCCATACCGTGACGGTTACCGCCACCGACGGCGCCAATCCGACCCCCAATAATTCGGCTGTGATAAACCTCACTTCGCCCGGACTCACCGTGACAAAACTGGCTGATGTGGGTGCTGGTTTTGTCGCCTCGCCCGCCAATGTTACTCCCGGTACCGACATCACCTACCAGATCACGGTGGAGAATACCGGGGCCGGTGTGGCTGACAATGTCACCTTGATCGACGACCTGAGCCCCTTTGCTTCTTTCGAGGTCGGCAGCATTACCTTCACCGATGGTGCTACTTCTTCCTCTCTTACTTATACAGCCGGAGCCGACGATGATTACTCAAACGATAATCAGTCGACCTGGGCAGCGACTCCCACTTCCGGAACGGGAGGGGCGCCGGCTGGTTACGACGCCACTATTACGGATCTTCGTGTCGATTTCAGCGGTCAAACCATGGCTGCGGGCAGCAGCTTTGTAATCGAATATACGGTGCAGGTTAAGTAACCACCTTGCCGGACGGCGGCACTGCCGCCGTCCGAAACC
The DNA here is from genome assembly GCA_024637225.1 of Desulfobacterales bacterium. Lineage (GTDB taxonomy): Bacteria > Desulfobacterota > Desulfobulbia > Desulfobulbales > JAGXFP01 > JAGXFP01. Next base: position 28,202 of record JAGXFP010000033.1, on the reverse strand, counting down.
TATATAAACCGCCGGGCGGGCAACGGCCCGCCCGGCTCTGAGTTACGAGGAAAACGCCATGAACCATTCATGGAAAATCATCACGGTCATCGCCCTGGTCCTGGCCCTGTTTCAGCCGGCCTCCCAGGCTTTGGCCAAGGTGGCGGCCAATACGGAAATCGTTAATTCCGCCCGCTTGACCTTCGACGGCGGCACGGTTTCGGCCACCGTGACGGTGACGGTGGCTCTGGTTCCGGCTCAGCCGAACGTGAGCGTGGCTAACGCCAGCGGCGCCTACACGGCGCCGGATACCCCGGCCCTGACCGGCCCGGTGGTGATCGTCGCCACCGCAAACGGTCCGGCCGACTATACCGTTACCGCGACGGTCGCCGGCTCCACCAACACCACGGCCCCGGAGGTCAGCGGCGGCGCCACGGTAACCGTCGGCGCGACGGTCACCTCCGGGACCAGCGCTACCACTTACGTTACCGTTCCCGCCGGCGGCGCCGGCGGCAACGATGCCGAAGTGAACGGCATCGGAGTCAACGACACCATCGTCTTCACGGTCGGCGCCGACACCTTCACCAGGCAGGTGGCTTCCACCACCGACAACGGCGACGGAACCTTTCGCCTCAACTGGTCGGGAGCCACCTCGGCCGTCCCGGCTTCGGGGGTGCAGGTCGGCGAGCGGAAGACGGTCAATCTTTCCGTCCTGCCCGGCACCGTCGTCAGCCCCGGCACCGACATCACCGTAACCGTGGAGGCGGAGGTCGCGACCCCGGGCGTTGCCGCGGTGACCGCGCTCAACACCATCCCGAACGCCTGGACCACGCCGCCGCCGAACGTGAGCGTGACCAGCTACGTGCGAAATGCCACCGATTCGAACTTCAATCCTGCGGCCGGCTCGGGAACACCTTTCGCGATCAACGCCATTACCTCGGAATACTTCACTGGCGGGGTGACCGGCGAGTCCGGCCATACCCTGGAGTACGTCATCGTGGCGGATAACAGCGGCGGGGCCGGCTTGACCGGATGCAGCATCTCCGAGCTGGTGCCGGAGGCGTTCGCCACCTTCAAGCCCGGAGTCTACGGGGGCGACGGTCTCTTCTATATCGATCCGGCCGGCGCCACCTTTACCTTCGCCGCCGGGGCGGTGGGGGCGAACCAGGCGAGTTTCGTCGCCGGCAGCGATCCCAACCTGATCGTCAACGTGGGCACTGGCGCCGACAGTACGACGGCCGGAACGATTCCAGCCGGCGGCAGCGTGACAATCGCTTATCAGGTCACCATTAACTAGTGTCGTGTCAAGGATGAAATGTTGTAATATCGCGCCGCAATTTTCCATGCCTGCAAGGCACGGCTTCAGGAGCATAGCAGCGCTATGTGACTTAAGCCGTAACGCGGCAGGCATGGAAAAGGGCAAGCGAGATGCGACAGTTCAGAGTTGACACGACACCAATACTCATTAATCAGGAAGACTAGCTGACGGCTTATGTTGTTTAACCGGACTCACAATACCCGAATGGATCTTCCCGGCCCGAATGGCGGGGGAGACCGGGGCGGTTTGCTTGACCGCCCCTCCGGCCGCGATGCCAAGGCATTGCGGTACGGTGCGGCGGAGCGTCCGGTCGAGTTGTTGAAAACTTCCCTTTATGCCGGGCTCTTTCTGGCGGCTCTGCTTTTCCTGCTTTTGCCCGGCAAAGCCTCATCCGCCGTGCACGGGGACAACATTGTCAACAAGGCCGTACTCGAATCCGGGGGGCAGCCCGCCGCTTCCTCCTCGGTCAGCGTCACGGTGGTGGTCCGCACCCCCTCGGAGATCGTTTTCCTCAAGTATGCCCCCGCCTCCCCGGAGGCGGCAGCGACGGCGGTCCCCCCTACCGCCTACCGGACCGGCGGCGGAGGTGAAAGCTCCTTCGAGTTTCTCGCGATTCCTCTCGGGGTGCCGGTTTCGGAGCCGATCGATCTGAGCGTCGCCATACCCTTGGCGCCTGCCGCCATCTTCCATCGGGGCGAGCCGGTTTTCGTGCGCCTTACCGACCCGGATCAGAACGTCGACTTCGAAAGCGCCGAAACCGTGCTGGTCACCCTTAGCGCCGATAACACCGGAGACGTGGAAGTCCTGCGCCTCAGCGAAACCGGGCCGAACACCGGGGTTTTCGCCGGCTATATCCAGTCTTCCCTTGATGCGGGCGCGGCCTACGACGGCAGATTGGAAGTTGGCGAGGATGGAGTCGTAGAAGCCCGTTACGTGGATCGTTTCGATAATCCCGATACTTCCGCCATCGCCACCCTGTTCGATCCCTTCGGGTTTACTTTCGACAGCGCCACCGGTCTGCCGGTGGACGGCGCTGTCGTCACCCTGGTCAATGTGGACACCGGTGAGCCGGCCGTGGTTTTCGGGGATGACGGGATCAGCCGTTATCCCTCCACCCTCACCACCGGGGGAATCGCCACCGACAGCTCGGGCAGTGTCTACGCCTTTGACCCCGGTGCCTACCGCTTCCCCTTTGTGGCGCCGGGGAACTATCGCCTGGACGTATTGCCGCCTGGAGGCTACGCGGCCCCTTCCGCCGTTGCCGACGCGGATTTGCAGCTCTTGCCCGGCGCTCCTTACGCCCTTGAAATCGGCACCCGGAACGAAATCTTTCCGCTCAATCCCGGCCCTGCCCTGCGGATCGACATTCCCATCGATCCCGTGGAAGTCGGGTCGGTCTGGCTGCAGAAGTCGGCGGGCAAGAGCCGGGCAACCCCCGGCGATTTCGTGCCCTACCGGATAGAGATGGAAAATCCGAACGATGGACTGATTATCGGGATCACCTTGACCGATCGTCTGCCGGTCGGTTTCAGGTACCAGTCCGGTTCGGCCCGTTTGGATGGGGAACGGATCGCCGATCCCCCGATTTCCGCCGACGGCCGCACCATCACTTTCACTCCCGGCGATCTTCCGGCTGGGGAACGAAGTGAAATCCGCTATGTGGCCGAGGTCGCCGCCGGGGCCCGCCCGGGGGAGTCAGTCAACGTCGCCGTGGCGGTATCCGCGGCGGGCAGCGTCTCCAATACCGCCACCGCCACCGTGCTGGTCGGCGAAGATTTCTTCCGCACCACCACCTTCCTGATGGGCCGGGTCTTCACCGGCGGCTGCGAACAGCCGGGGCCGGATGAAGACGACGGCCTTGCCGGGGCGCGCATCTATCTCGAGGACGGCACCTATGTGGTGAGCGACGAAAACGGCATGTTCCATATCGAGGGAGTGCGGCCGGGCTCGCATGTGGTCCAGCTCGATCTCGATTCCCTGCCGGCGAAGTATGAAGTCGTCGCCTGCGAGGAAAACAGCCGCTTCGCCGGCCGGGCCTACTCCCAGTTCGTCGATCTGCAGGAGGGCTCGATGTGGCGCGTCGATTTCCATGTCGTCCTGAAACCGAGGGCGCGGGGCGAGGCGACCATCGCCCTGAACGGCGCCCTCGAAGGGGAAACCGCGGAATTCCGGGTCCCGATCGAGGTGGGCGCCGTTTCCCTGCGCAATCTGCGCCTTGCCGTGACCCTGCCCGAGGGGGGGCGCTTTGTCGAGGGTAGCGCGGTCCTGGACGGAGAGGTGCTGCCCGACCCGGTCGCCGGGGAGAGCGGTCTGGAATTCCTGCTCGGCGCAGGTGCAGCGGGACGGGAGTCGGAGCTCTCCTTCCGCTGCCTGCTCGACGAGGGAGCGCCGGGAGAACTGGCGAGCCGCGCGGTTCTGACCTTCGATTCGCCCACCGCCGAGAATCTTGCCACGCCGGTCGCGGAAAACCTGCTCTTGCGGGAGCTTTTCCTGCTTCGGGAAAGACTGCCCGATTTCACCGTGCGGCCCCACTTTTCCTCCCTGTCCGCCGATCTTTCGGAGCGGGACAGGGCGGAACTCGACCTGCTGGCCGAGGAGCTCCGGAAGCTGGAAATCATCCGCCTTTACGCCTTGGGCCATACCGACAATGTCCCCATCGCCCGCCGCAGCCGACATCTCTTCGCCGATAATTACGTCCTCTCCGAGGCCAGGGCCGGGAGTGTCGGGCGCTATCTGGCTGCGGCCCTGAACCTGCCTCCCGAAGCGATCATTCTGGAAGGAGCGGCGGACACCATGCCGGTGGCCGACAATTCGACCCCGGAGGGCCGGGCCCTGAACCGGCGCGTTGAGGTGCGGGTCCAGTGCGAAAAGGTTACCGAGAATATCGATCTGAGCATCCTGAAGGACCGCAGCGGCGACCAGCAGGTCGCAACCGAGGGTTTGCGGCCGGGAGAAACCTGGGCCGAGGAGCAGGAAAAGAGCGCCCCGGCGGGACTGCAAACCGGGATCCTCTCCCCCTCTGACGGCAGCGTGCTGGCCAGCCGGATCGCTGCGGTGCGGATCAGGCTTGACGGGCGCCTCAAGCCCCGCCTGCTCCTCGACGGCGCGGAAATCCCCGCCGGGCGCATCGGTTTTACGATGGAGGATAAGGACTCGGGTTTGAAACTGTACAGTTATATCGGCATCGATTTCGGCGCACCGGGCGAGCATCTTCTGAAGATCGAGGGTATCGGACCCTTTGGCAATGCCCGCTTCGAGGAGAGCGCCGTTATCGTCCGGACCGGCGAGATTACCGCCATCAAGATCCTTGAGTCCGACGGCAATATCGCCGACGGCGTCACCCCGGTCAGCCTGCGAGTTGCCCTGCTGGACGAAACCGGCAAGGTCATCCGGGCCCCGGCCCAGCTGGAGATTCGCGAAGGGAACCTGCTGCCCCCCGAGAACCGGAAGGCGGTGGCGAGCGAGGTCGGGGCGGTGGAGGAGGGGAATACCGTCACGGTCGATGAAGACGGCTATGTCCGTTTCGCCCCGGTCCAGAGCAGCGGGTCGTATCGGGCAATTCTCGGCTACGGCGACCGCACCCTGGAAGCGGAGACCTACGTCAAGCCGGTCCTGCGCGACTGGGTCCTGGTCGGCCTGGCCGAAGGAACCGTGGGCTACGACGAGGTGAGCGGCAACCTGGAAAACCTGCCCGCCGGCGCGGAAGAGGATCTTTACGACGAGGGCAGGCTGGCTTTCTTCGGCAAGGGGCGGGTCCTCGGCAAGTGGCTCCTGACCCTGGCCTACGACTCCGACAAGCCGGACCGCAAGGACAAGGAGCTTTTTCAGATCATCGACCCGGACGCCTACTACACCCTTTACGGCGACGCCGGCCAGCAGGCTTACGAGGCGGCCAGCGCCGAGAAGCTCTATGTCAAGATGGAGCGAGACAAGTTTTATGCCCTGTTCGGCGACTACGACACCGGGCTCTCGAAAACCGAGCTGTCCCGTTACAGCCGCAGCCTGACCGGGCTGAAGGCGGAATACAACGGCCGCTACGCCGCCTTTAACTTTTTCGCCAGCGATACCGACCAGGGTTTCGTCAAGGACGAGATTCGCGGCGACGGCACCTCGGGCCTCTACCGTTTCTCCCGGCGGGACATCGTGGTCAATTCGGAGAAGGTGACCGTCGAGGTCCGGGACCGGCTGCGCAGCGAGGTAATCCTCTCCTCCCGGGAGCTTTCCCGCCACCTCGACTACAATATCGATTACGGCGCCGGCACCCTCTTTTTCAAGGAACCGATTCCCGCCCGGGACGAGAACTTCAACCCGGTCTATATCGTGGTCGATTACGAGGTCACCGGCCAGTCCGATGGTTCCATCAATTACGGGGGAAGGGGCGCGCTGCGCTGGCCGGAGAAGGGGCTTGAGGTCGGGGCCAGCGCCATCCACGAGGAGCGGGACAATGGCGAGGGCGATCTCTACGGGATCGACGCCGCCTGGGAGATCACCGGCAAGACCCGGCTGCGGGCCGAGCTTGCGACCAGCGATACCGTGGCGCCGGGCGATCTGCGCGACGGCAGCGCCTGGCTGGCGGAACTGGAGCACCGCTCGGAAAAGGCGGCCGGCAAGCTCTATCTGCGCGAACAGGCGAGCGGCTTCGGGCTCGGGCAGCAGAAGGGCAGCGAGGAAGGGACCCGCAAGTTCGGTGCTGACGGGGTCTATAGACTGAAGTCCGATCTCGATCTGGGCGGCCTGTTCTATCGCCAGTACAACCTGGATACCGATGCGGTGCGGGACGTGGCCCAGAGCGATCTCACCTATAAGGCTGAGAGCTACAGCTTGAGTACGGGTCTGCGTTTCGCCGAGGACCGCTTCGATAACGGTGACGAGGCGCGCTCCACCCAGGCTCTGCTCGGCGGAAGCTGGCAGGCCTATAAGCGGTTGCTGCTGCGGGCCGCCCACGAACAGGCCCTCTTCGGCGATAACCAGAGCGGCGATTTCCCGACCCGGACCACCCTGGGCGCCGAATTCAAACTGCTTGACTCGACCACCATCTTCGCGGCCCAGGAATTTACCCAAGGCGACGATAGCGAATCGCGCAGCACCCGCGCCGGTTTCAAGGCCACGCCCTGGAGCGGCGGGAGTCTGGGCAGTTCCCTGGAACAGCGGACCGGCGAATATGGTCCCCGGATGTTCGCCCTTTTCGGCCTGAACCAGAACTGGCAGGTCAGCGAGCGCTGGAGCCTGGACGGCGGCTTCGACCGCAGCGAAACGGTTCGGGATGCGGATGCAGAGGATTTCGACACCGACGTCCCCGCCGCCTCGGGCGAAAAAGAGGATTTTACCGCCGTCTCCCTGGGCGCGACTTTGAAGCTCGAAAAATGGTCCTGGGCCAACCGCCTCGAATACCGCGACGGCGACTTCGAGAATAAATGGGGCGTCCTGAGCGCCCTGGTCGGCGAGGTCCATCGAGGGCTCGCCGTTTCGGGCCGGACCCAGTTGTTTGCCACCGAATCGGCCCGGGAGGAGAAAACCGACGGCGAAGTCCGCCTCGGCCTCGCCTACCGGCCCCTTTACAGCCGCTGGATCGTCCTGGACCGTCTCGACTTCCTCTTCGAGGAGCTTGCCTCGGAAACCGTCGCTTACGATAACTGGCGGGTGGTCAACAACCTGAACGCCAACTACCGGCCGAATCCGAAGACCCAGATTTCCCTGCAATACGGCGCCAAGTACGTCAACGAGACCATCGACGGCGACGATTACGGCGGCTACACCGATCTCTCCGGACTGGAAGGGCGCTACGATCTGACCCCGAAATGGGATATCGGCCTGCGCGGCGCGGTCCTCCATTCATGGGATGCCAACCAGTACGACTACACCAGCGGCGTCTCGGTCGGCCACAACCTGATCGAAAACGTCTGGCTAAGTCTCGGCTACAACTTCACCGGCTTCAAGGACCGCGATTTCTCCCGGGCCGATTTCACCACGGCGGGACCGTATCTCAAAATGCGGATGAAGTTCGACCAGAACTCGGTCCGGGACGCACTGAAGATGGTCCGAAGCCTGTAATGTAGGCGATCACAGTGCACCACATTTGCGGCGATCGGTCCGGCTCACGTACAAAGGTACGCAGCGCCATCCCGCTTGCCGCAACCTGCGGCACCCTGTAATCACTTACAGCATGGGAGCCCGCCCTACCTGGCTCAAGCTACAAGCCGCAAGCTTAAAGCTACAAGAGCTACAAGATTCAAGCCATTGTAGCTTGTAGCTTGCAGCTATCTTTTAAGCTTTCCGCTTGTAGCTTTAAGCTTGCGGCTGGGCCCCTTACCCTCGCTCAGAACGCCATGCCCAGACTGAAATGGAAGACCCATTCGTCTTCATCCTGGCTCTCCAGGGGATCGGGATTGTAGGCGAAATCGATCCTGATCGGACCTACGGGCAGCAGGTACTGAAGGCCGACGCCGATTCCGTACTTGAAGTCATTGAAATAATCGGCCAGGGTGTCATCCAGGAGTTCCGAGCGGTCGGTGTAGGACGAAAAATCATTTCCCGGCAGGGAGTCGTTCGGCGAAACATTGCCGGCATCCAGGTAGACAGTGGCGGCGAAATTACCGTAAATCCGTTTGCGCAGTTCAAGGGAGAAGACGTTGTAGCCCAGACCGCCAAGGGGTTCATGGTTGGCATCCTTCAGACCGAGTTCGGAATGCTGGTAGCTCCTGACCGTATTATCCCCTCCGTTAAAAAAACGTTCGCTGACCGGGATAAACCTCTGGTCTCCGAGCGGAACGATCAGGCCGGTAGTGAACCGCACCCCGACGATATATTCATTGGGTATTTCAATGAAATATCTGCTGCCCAGAGTAATCCGGGCCAGTTCTATTTCGCTGGCGAATTCTGGTATCGAAAGATCAAATCCTGCCGACAGGCGCATGCCGCCGGAGGGGAAGAAGATATCGTTACGGGTGTCCCTGACCGCCTGGATGGTCATGGTGCCCTTGGTGTAATTATCTTCCTCCTGCAGGATGGTTTCATCGGTCAAGTCGATGAGCTGAGTCATCTTGTACTGGTAGCCAGTAGTCAGGGTTAGATTGCTGCCTAATTTTCTTGAAAAATAGACTCCCAGCCCGGTTTCCTCCGAGGTGTAGGAGGGTTCCTCCCTGCGTTCGTAGTGGAGGGGGACAGTCATGGAAATCTCGCTTTTCAGCAGCCAGGGATCGGTGTAGCTCAAGGTGAGGTTGCCTCCCTTGGTCGAAAGCAGGCCGTCAAGCCGGCCACTCCTGCCGGTACCGAAAAGGTTCTTCTCGGTAATGCCGGTCTCGAACCGCAGCTGTTCGTACGACCCCCAGCCGGGCTCCACATAGATCTCGATGGACGGCAGTTCCTCAACCTCTACTAAAAGATCGCGGTCGCCGTCCGCTCCCGGCGAGGCAAGCTCGATGTCGACCTTGGCAAAAAGCCCCGAATCGAAAAGTTTTCTGAAGCTTTCCCTGCGTTTGCCTCTGGTATAGAGATCCCCCGGCTGCAACTGCAGCCTGTTCCTGATAAAGGACTCCCTGGTGCTTTCGTTTCCCGAGATGATAACTTCGGCAATTTTGACTTTTTCTCCGCTAGTTATTTCAGCCGCCAGGGTTATCCGGGCCGGTTCCCTTGATTCCAGGGCTTCAATGTAAATATCGGCATCGGCATAGCCGATACGGTCATAAGCCTCCTCCAGACTTGAACGTAGCAGCAGTTTACGCCGGGGATAGTAGGTCTTGCCGGTATACTCCTTTTTGATTTTCTCAAGCTTCGGGGCCAGTTCGGCAACCAGGTCGCCGCTCAGCCGTACTTCCTCAATAAAATATCTGGGTCCTTCCTTGATTTCGATGGTGATATCGACTTCGCTTCGATCCAGGCTAAAGGAAAATGCGGGGTTTTCCAGCGAGACCTCATTATACCCCTCACCCCGGTAGTAGTCGCGAATCATGCTGACCGCACTTTTTACTTCGGACTCTACAAAAACCGGATGGTCCGCTATGGGAAAAAAAGCTTTCTGCCGTGAAAAAAACTCCCGTAAAGTATCGGATTCGATCTGGCTGTTCCCCACGAAGTTAATGTCATCGACCAGGACCCGGGGTGCTTCTTTCACCACGATTGCCGCCTTGACCAGCTCTGTCTGCCGTTCATAGGTGTAATCGACTGAGACAAAGGCAAAACCCGCCTCCAGGTAGGCGAGCCTCATTCTGAAGGCGGCGTCGTCGATATCGGCTTTTCGGTAGCCCTGCTCCCGGAACCTCTCCAGTTCCCCGGCGGCGGTTTCCAACAGTTTCTTTTTCGAAAAATATTCGTTGCCGGTGACAGTTAGCTCATAGCTCTTCACCTCCTGGGGGGGCGGAGATGAGGCCGGCCGTTCAAGCGCCTCGGATTGTCCGGCTTCTGAGGCCGCCCCGGCGTGATCGACCGGAGTGGACAAAACCGCGAAAAGGCAGCCGAGCAGGGCCATTGCAACGGGATTTAAGTTTGATTTATTCAAAGCGGAACACCACTTTCAGTCCATAGTTATAAGCATCGTACATGTCTTTTTCAGCCGACAGGTAGTAAACCTCCTCTTCTTCTTCCAGCTCTTTCGACAAGCGGAAAGTCGCCTCGATCGTCTGCTCTCCGCTTCTGGTCACATTCCGGCCCAAATCAAGTTCGAAGCGGTCGAGGAGTGATTCGTCACCGGTTCCCGAGTCATCCTCCAGCCATTTACCGAGAAAATCCCGGCCCAGATAAACCATGACATTTCTGGTGCCGCTGACCTCTTCTCCCGAAGCATCCTCGGGCGGCGGCTTGCCGGTCAGAAGGAGAAGCAGAAGATCGTCATTGGGCAAGGCGGGACTCGAACTCAGGGTGATGACCGGGTCGGTGACCGGACCGCTGGTTACGACATTGATGTCGTAGCCCATGACCTGCGACCGGCCGATAATGTCGAGCCGCGGCCGGTTGGGGTCCTCTTCCAGAAAAACCACCACCCCGGACTGGATCTGCAGCCGGCCGGAAGGAAGCAGAATCCTGGAGGAATCTATATAGATAGTGCCGGCCAGATAGGGCAGTTCTCCGGTGCCTTTCAAGGAAAGTTCGGGCCGCAGTGAGCTGCGGATCAGGTTGTTTCTTATCCTGAAGGGCTCGATGGCGGTGATCCTTATATTGAATACGGCGTTTTTCAGCGGCGGCTCCGGAAACGAAAACAGTGAGCCGACTCCTTCCGATACCGGGGCGGCGGAGGAGCCGATCTTGCCGAGAAAATCAATATTCCTGGTGTAATAGCCGTAGCTCAGGCCCACCGAACCGGTGAAAGCAAGTCTTTCCAGGGGACCGTTGACTTCAAGCTTCACGTTTCCACGGGCCAGCATGTAATTGTTGCGGAACAGCAGGACGTTTTTTCCGTCGCCGTGCAGGTCGAAGTTAAGACCGTTTTCTCCCCGGCTGATCCTGCCGCCGAGGTTGATCGGGGCACCGCCCAGTTCGGCCCGCATCTTGTTGATGGTTATGGATTGTTCATTGAAATCGGCCTGCAGGTTGACCGCCGAGAGCATCGGGAAGTTGAAGGTATGACTTGCCTCGCCGTCCCGGAGCGACAGGCTGCCCTTAATGCCGGGAGCGGCAAGCGGGCCTTCGACATGGACTTCCCCGCGCAGATCGCCTTCAAGCCGGCGCAGCCAGCTAAGCCTCCGGCTGAGGAAATTCAAGTCCTTGAGCCGGACCGCGCCATCCAGGCTGACCTCGCCATCCAGGGCGCTCCGGGGTTTCTGCAGAAGCTCTTCGATTGAAAGGTTGTGTCGGTAGGAGCCGGTTGCCTGCCCTGAGTAACGCTCCGATTCAAGCATGGCCCTTTTCAGAACAACTCCATCTTTTCGGACAAGCAGTTCGCCGGTCAGATCGATCGGAGAGGCGAAAAGCTCCTCTACTTTTCCCGTCGGCACGATTTCTTCGGCCTTCAGGATCACATACCCCTCGGGTTGGTCCCAGGAGCCATTCAGGTCAAGGTCCATTGCAAGGCTGCCCCCTCCAATCCCCCAGGATTCCGGGAAGAGGGCGATGTTTTCCAGGGCCGGAATGTCGGCCCGGCCCTTCAGGGCCAGTTCGCCGTCAAGAAAGGGTTCTTCGGCCATGGGGTCGTAGGGGATACTGCCGCTCAGCTGGAGCCGGTTTTCCCGGGATTGCCAGGAGAATTCCGAAATTTCCACGCCTTTCGGGGAATAAAGGAGATCGAATTTGCCGGTCAGCGGGTAAGCGATATCGATGGCGCCGCTTTTCGCGACCTTGCCGGTAAGCGCGAGCCTCGGCCCTTGGGGTGGGCGGGTGAAGGAACCCTCCAGATAGGCGCCCTGGAAGAAAAAGTGCTGTTCGACAAAGTGACCCAGCCAACCGTCGCTGTCGAGGTTATCCACGGATATCTCGTAGTTTGAAACCTGGCCCGGGGTCATCTCGAAATTTGCGGTAACGACGCCTTGTCCATCGACCATAAGGGCGCCCCCGACGGTCAGATCGCCGGTCGGGCTCCAGCTGCCCGACACCGGCGCATCAAGACCCAGAACCCCGGTCTCGTTCTCCTGGCTTAATCCGGTGATCTTAAAGCGAAGCTGACCGGGAACTCCGGGCTTTTCCTGGAGAAATTCAAGCGCTACCGAGAGATCGAGGGAGCCGAGCTGTTTCTCCCCGAAACCAAGGGTATCTCCCGAAAGCTTTATCTCGGCATGGACGTCGAGCAGCTTGCCCTTGATGTCGATCCCAGCAGCCGCCCGGCCGGACAGCGGAATCTCGGCGAATCGCCCGACCAGTTCGTTCAGATCGGAACTTTCCAGGGTGGCGCTGAGCTTAACCGGCGCAGCCCCCCAGGCGGGAAGATCGGCCGGGATCCCGATCTTGCCTGAGCCGATTGCCAGCCGGAAATCGGCGGCGGTGGCGACGGATTCCTTAAGCTGGAGGACCCCGTCCGCCAGTGTGCCCCGCAAAGACAGTGATTCCGCCCGATAAGCCTTCGGCACCGTGCCGGCTTCCAGGCCGAACAGTTTGAGGACACTGTCAAGATCGGTTATTTCGGCGGTAAATTCCGCTCTACTGTCTTTGATAATCGGCAGCGGTTCAGCGGCCATTATCCGTTCGACTGGGACCGACACCTCGGTCAGGGCCAGGGTGCCCCCGGTAAACTTCGCCCCGGCCCGGGTAATTTCTAACCGCTTGTTTTCAACCCTTCCGGCCGCTGCCGCGCTTATCTCAACCTTGTTTACCCGGCCGTCCACGAGGGCGAAGGTGAAGGCTCCCTCCAGCTCCGTCGGCGCCTCAAGATCCAAGTCCAGCTGGACCTCGGCCCTGATTTCGCCGGTAATATCCCAACCCTCCGCCTCGATTGCCAGACGGAAATCGGCGACGGACTCTTCAAGGTGGAGGGCCCCGTCCGCCAGTGTGCCCCGGAAAGACAGTGATTCGGCCCGATAAGCCTTCGGCACCGTCCTGGCCTCCAGGCCGAACAGTTTGAGGACATTGTCAAGATCGGTGATTTCGGCGGTAAATTTTGCCTTACTGCCTTTGATAATCGGCAGCGGTTTAGCGGTCATTATCGGTTCGACCGGCACCGACACATCGGTCAGGGCCAGGGTGCCCCCGGTAAACTCCGCCCCGGCCCGGGTAATTTCTAACCGCTTGTTTTCAACCCTTCCCGCCGCTGCCGCGCTTATCTCAACCTTGTTTACCAGGCCATCCACGAGGGCGAAGGTAAAGGCACCCTCCAGCTCCGCCGGCGCCTGAAGATCCAGGGCCAGCTCGGCCTCGGCCCGGATATCGCCGGAAATATCCCAGCCCTTGCCGCCCAGCCGTTTTTGCAGCTCGCCGACCGCAAAGCTTTCTGTACCGGCCCGTGCCTTTAAAACCCGCTCTTCAAGCGATCCAGCCAGATCCAGCCGGCTTTTCCCGAAGACCAGATCAGCCGTAAATTCCGTCTCGCCCCGGCCGATCCGGGCCAGCTCGAGGGAGCCTGAGGCCTTGATTTCCTCTGCGCCCAGTTCGAGGCGGTCGACGATTAAATCCCCATCCGCGTAACGAAGCCTAGCGGCAAGTCCCGTTTCAATCCTCGTTATACTATCCTGGTCGAACCGGAAACTTTCGGCATCAAGCAGCAGTTCCGGACCGCTATCGACCTGGCCCAGCCGGGAATTAACCCCCAGGAACCGGACGGTCCAGCCGGTTCCGGTCAGGATGACTTTGCCGTTATTTACCCGCAAGGCCGGAATAAAGGGGGGCAGCGAAAATTTGCTGGGTTCCCCGTCCGGTGTTTCCTCCCGCGGAGCCGCAACGCTGAAATCCTGCAAATAGGCGGGTTCCTCGACCGTACAATCGACTTCTTCGATAAAGGAGCCAAGACCGTCTCGCAGCTTCCATGGATCATAGCGACAGCGCAACGACCGCGCCTCGAAGTGAAAGGTCTGGGGCTGATCTTCTTCGGGCCGTATTGAGACATCCGTCAGGACCGATTCGTAAAAAATCCCGCCGCCGACCGAGCCGATATCAAGCGCGATCCCAGCCCGGTCTGCAAAAAAACGGGCCAGATGTTTGAGGGCGACACCGCTTGTGAACTCCCAGGTCAGGATGATCAGCAGAATCACGATGATGAATGAAGACAGCCAATAGACGGCCTTTCGGAAAGATTTTTTCATAGATCCATGGTCGGCACTCTTAAAAAGTATAAAGCCTTTGCAGGGGCAGGGTAAGGAGCTGTCTGTTTAAACCAGCAGGGCTTGCCGGTCAATTTGGCTGCCCTTGTAAAAAGTCTCGGAATATTTAAACAAAAAAATCTATAAATTCCCGAAGTAACTGTTCCACAAAAGATCCCCAAAGGAAGTGTTACAAGCCGAGGCCATATATTCCTCATGCCGGATAAACAAAAAAAATTCCACGACTTAGTACTTATTCAAATTTAAACCGGGACAGGTTTGTTTTTCTGTCCCTTCAGTTTCTTATCAGATCTCTCCGGCTTTGTCGTTCGAGATGACATGGTAATGTTTATTTTAGGGGTAAGCTTGTTTTATAAGGTTGCGCTTCGCTAACCCAAATTATCGCTCCGTAACCGACCTGAGGTTTCATGACCCCGATGACAACCGGGACTATCGGGTAAAATTTCTTTCAAAAAAATCCAGCATTTCCCGCCATGACTTATGGTCGGCTTTCTCATTATAGGCCAGGGGCAGATTGAATTTTTTCCCCAAATTGTCGGCGTCGGGATTGGTAAAGCTGTGCATGGCCCCGGGCAGGCTGTGCACGATGAAATCGGCCTCTGCCTCGCTCATCTCCTTGACGAAGCCCACCACCGCCGGCAGGGGCGCGAATTTATCGGACCCGCCGGTCTCGACCAGGATAGCCGCCTTGACGTCACCTGGTTTGGCCGGCTCCACGGTGCTCAGATCGCCGTGGAAGCTGACCACCCCGACCAGATCGATGCCCTCGCGAGCCATGGCCAGCACCACCCCACCGCCGAAGCAGTAGCCGATCGCGCCTATTTTCCGGGGCACGGTTAAAGGATGTTCTTTTAGGACCTCGACTCCGGCCATGAACCGCTGACGGGCCATGGGCAGGTTGTTCTTCACCTCGGCGGAAAACTTGGCCGCCTCGTCGGGATGGTCCGTCTGGCGTCCGTTGCCGTACATATCCACGGCCAGGGCGATGTAACCGGCCTCGGCCAGCATCTCGGCCCTTTTGCGGGCATATTCGTTATGCCCCCACCATTCATGGACTACAATGATCCCCGGGCGTTTACCGCTCATGGAATCGGCATGGGCGATATACCCTTTTAGCTCGACATCCCCGGCTCGATAGGTAACTTCTTTGCCGATCACGCCACCCTGGGCCTGAGTGAAGCCGAACAGCACCAAGGTCAATCCGAACAGAATCTTCCCGATCATCGTCTTCTCCTTTTTTTCATCTTAGTGTATATCATATCGCCCCACGATTCCTTTTCGGTGAGAGGCGGGTTTCCCGTACTTCCATCATATCGAAGGGGAAGCGACGTTTTCCATGGAAAAATCAGCCGCAGCTTCGCGGATTGGGAATATTATCCGGTTGCAAACAGGCAGGCAGGGGCGATAATGTTTTGCGGCTTAAGGGAAGAAAGTAATTTTTAAAACTGATTACTACTACCCATGCGGGGCGTGAATTTAAACTTTATTCAAATGTATGAATCGTTTGTGTGCGAACAGGAGGATTATAGGATGTCTATAAGGGTGGTTCTAGTGGTATTTTCCTGGTTTTTAGTTATTATGTTTGCCGTCGCATTGGCGGCTTGATGGAGGGAATATGAGCGCGAGTAAAGAGAAAATTGTCACGGTTCCGACAAAGGCCGTATGGATTGCGGCCTGGGTCGTGATGCTGGTTTTTGTGGGGCTGATCTTCAGGAATTGCGTAACTTCGGTGGTCTATGGCAGTAAAACCGAAGATGCCGAGGTTGCGTATTACTATAGTCAGGGAGAAAAAATCGGCGAAGCCGGTTTGCCGGCCCGGACGACGGATCTTGATCTGGGGAATCCTGTTTTGCGTAAATCCTTCAGCAAGGGGTATCGCGAGGGTTTGGATGTTTATGTGAGGGGTTCTGGAGTGAGGAGTGAGGAGTGAGGAGTAAGTAGGGAGAGGGGAGCTGACCGCACCCCCGCACCCCCCCATCAATTTCAACTTTTAACTTTTAACTTTCAACTTTCAACTTTACCCTTGAACATTGCCTCTTGAACCTCAAACCCCTTTGTTTTTGCGGATTTTCCGGTATTGCGGAGCTTCCGGCTTGCTGGGAGCACTGGGGCTTTTGGCCTTATCGATTTCGATGGTGACCGTCTTGCCGTTGATTTGGGCCTGCTGGAAGGCGGCGAGGATCTTCGGGGCATATCTGCTGTCGGCCTCGATCAGGGTCCGGTTCCGCATAATGTCGATCTTGCCCACATCGATGCGCCCGGCCCCGGGGATTTCGTTGATCTTTCCGATCAGGGCCTGGGGGAGGATGCCCTGCCGGCGGCCGACATTCAGGAAGAATCGGGTAAAGTGCCGGTCCCGGTCTGCCCCGCTTTTTACCGGCGCCTGCTTTCGTTCGATTTTTACCGGTGTTTTTTTCAGCAGCCTTTCTTTCAGCGACCTTTCTTTCTGCGTCCTCTCTTTCAGCGGCCGCTCTTTTTGCGGCTTCCCGTTGATATTGAGGTCCGGGGCGTTCTTGTAATAGTCCAGGAAACGGCGGAACTCCCAGGAGACGAATTTCTTAATCAGCTCTTCCCGGCTCAGTTCTTCGAGCTTTCCGGCAACCTCGGCATAGAGGGGGTCGATCCGTTCGTGGTCCACCTCGATTCTGGTGACCTCGTCTATCAGGCCGACCAGTTGTTTCCGGCAGATCTCCATGCCCGAGGGGATCCGGCCCTGGTTGAATTTCTTGTTGAGATTTTTTTCAATCTCCCTGATCTTGAATTTTTCCTTGAGATTGATAATGGCGACGGAGATCCCGGCCTGGCCGGCCCGGCCGGTGCGGCCGCTGCGATGAGTATAATTACTGGTATCGTCAGGGAGATTGTAGTTGATTACATGGGTCAGGTCGGTGACATCCAAACCCCGGGCGGCGACGTCGGTTGCGACCAGAAGTTGCAGGTTTTTGGCGCGGAATTTCTTCATTACCTGATCGCGCTGGATCTGGGTGAGGTCGCCATGCAGGGCATCGGCGTTGTAGCCGTCCTGGATTAACTTGCCGGCGACGTCATTGGTTTCCTTCCGGGTCCGGCAGAAAATGATCGAATAGATATCCGGGGAATTGTCGACGATCCTCTTCAGGGCGGCATAACGATCTTTGGCATGGACCATGTAGTAATCATGCCGGACGTTTTCGGCCCCGGCATTGCGTTTGCCGATGGTGATTTCGACCGGATCGGTCATGTATTTTCCGGCGATGGCCGCCACTCCCTTCGACATGGTTGCCGAAAACAGCAGGGTGCTTTTCTGGGAAGGGGTGTGGGCGAGGATCGCGTTCAGTTCATCCTGGAAACCCATCTGCAGCATTTCGTCGGCCTCGTCGAAGACCACATAATGGACTCCGGAAAAATCGATCATGCCGCGGTTGATCAGGTCGTTCAGACGACCGGGGGTGGCGACGATGATCTGGACCCCTTTGCGAAGCGCCTTAATCTGCGGCTCGATGCTCGCTCCGCCGTATACAGCCAGGACCCGCAAACCCTCGACATGCCGGGCGAAACCCTCCAGGTCGCGGGCGACCTGCATGCACAGCTCCCGGGTGGGGCATAAAACCAGGCCCTGGGTCTTCCTGCTGTCTGAGTCGGTCAGCTGGATCAGGGGCAGGCCGAAGGCCCCGGTTTTGCCGGTGCCGGTCTGGGCGAGGCTGACCAGATCGATCGGCCGCTCCAGCACCAGGGGGATTACCTTGGCCTGAACAGGGGTCGGTTGGGTGAATCCCAGGTCGGCAAGCCCTTTCAGGAGATCGTCGTTAATGCCGAGCTTCGCAAAGTTATTCATAATTGTTCTTTCTCTAAGAAGTGAAATGAGTCGGGGAGTCGCGCGAGAGTGTTGCCGCCGGACTAATCAAAAAAAAAAACCGCGGGATCCTATGCTAAGAGGATTGCGCGGGTTGATGAAGCGTTCTCTTATGTTAAAGCGGATAATGTATGTTCTGTTAAGAACCTGATACTTTATTCTACTTTAAGGGTAAAGTAAAGGACTTGTTTGAGGGACAAAATTTGATGGCGTCGCAAAAAGTCGCCAGCTCCTGCGTTGCTGCAAATTATCTCGTCATTGCAGCGTACTGAAGTACGCTTCATTCCTCGAAATTCGCGCGCCTTGGATCTGACGATTTTAGCTTAGCCATCCCCATTGAGACCGGTGGCGTCGAAAAAGTCGGGATTGCCATAATGTCATTTTGATCAATGGAAATCTTAATAGTTCCAATCGGTTAAAGCTGAGTTGAGCAGCTTGCCTGCTCGTACGAAACTTATGCCCTGTGGGTGTAAAGCTGAGTTGAGCAGCTTGCCTGCTCGTAATGAACTTATGTGCCGCGAAGCAAAAGCCCTCCACAAGGGAGGATTGAACAGAACCCTTGGGGTGCCCTGTGGGGGGAAAGAACAAGATTTCTCACATACGTTCGAAATGACAGCTTGGTGACCTTTTGCGAATTCATCAGCTTTAAGGGAAAAGAGAAAAAGGGTAAGGGAGTAGCCTCTCTCCTCGCCGTCTGCTAATCCTTTCTGGTCAACAGGATCAAGACCTCAAGATTCGTGGTGCCTGGGAACATGTCCAAGGGCACGACCTTTTCAATCTGGTAATTGTTTGCCTGCCATTCCTTGAGGGACTCCGGAATCTGGTCGACCCCGCAGAAGATGTGCAATACCTTTTCGGGTTGCCGCTCGCCTATCGCGTCTATCACTCCTCTTTGCGGTCCCTGCCTGGGAGGATCAAGGATCAGGGCCAGGGGTTCGGTGGAGAGGGGCAGCAGGTCGGCAATCGCTTTCGGGGTGATGTTGCGGGCTATGAAGCGGCATTTTGAACCGGTCCGATTGAGTCGGGCATTGGCCTGGGCCGCCCTGATCGAGGGACCTTCAGCGTCTATTCCCGTGACTTTCCGATAGTCTCCGGCCAGATAATGGCTGAACAGGCCGTAACCGCAGTAGAGGTCGGCCAGGTGCTCGTTGCCGTCCGGGGCGAGCATGGCCCCGGCTTGATTGAGCATCTTTTCAACAATCGATTCGTTGACCTGGGAAAAAGAAGTGGGATGGAAGTGAAAACGGCTTTCGCCGAACTTGACTTCCAGATGAGGCGGGCCGAACAGTTTCTTGAACTGTATCTTGTCGTCCGGCCGCCGTTTCTCAAAATAATAATCGGAGCCGGTCGGGTCAAGATAGGCGAAGGCTGCCGTTACCGGCTCCTTGAGATTTTGCAGATGTTCTGCCGCCAGTTTGAGTTTTCGGACCAGCGGCCCGTTCATCTTGGTGACATTGAAAATCACAGCCATTTCCCGGTAGCTGCCGCGGATGATCAGGTGGTTCAGATGGGAGGCCAGCAGTCTATAGGATGGTTCGCTTAACTTCCGTTGGAGAAAGGCGTAGATCGCCGCGTGTTCCGGCGGCTCCAAAGGGGACTCCAGAAAGCCCTTCTTCTGGCTTTTGGAAATTTTATCGCCGAAAACCAGATAAAGATATGGCCCCCTTAAAACGGTCCGTCTTTTCGAGGTGGTCCGGTAAGCGCGGGGGCGTGGCGAGGCAATTGCCGGAGCGGGCGCGGCCGGCAGATGGTGGCTTTGCCAGAAGCGGGCAAGGGCCTGGTCTTTCAGCGTCAGTTCCTCACCGTAACCGAAATGGGCCAGGGGGGCGGCTTGGAGGGTAGCGCTGCTGACCGGCCGGGTCGGCTTGCCGGCCAGATTACGCAAAATTGTCGAGAAGTTCGGTGCGGAGGGCGGCCCGGGTCGAATCGCCTTGTTATCCAGGGCTTCAACGGGCCGGGATTTAATCGGCTTTTTATCCATGGTTTCGGCGGGCCGGGGTCGAGTCGCCTTGTTTTTTGTTTTTTCAGGTTTTGCGGGCATGGGTTTACCGAAATTAGCTGTTCTAATGGACATGAAAATTATAAAAGTACCTTTTATACCGCAATAGGGCATAAGTTTCGTTTGGGCCGGCAAGCGGCCAAACTTTATCTTTGCCGTTGGTGCCAGCATGCTTTTAGCTGGCAACCAGCCTATGATCAGGATTCCGGCTTAAAACCTGCCGGAATGACGGACTTTTCGATGCGTGGTAAACCGGCATACCACATTTTCTGAGTCCCTAATGTAACCGATCAGGGGATAAGCCGTCCAGGATTGGCCAATCTTCTCGCCGATAACACAGCAGATTCGGTACCCTGTGATCGCTTCCGGTTAACCGAGGGGCGGTGATTCCGGGCTGCCAAAAATAGCAAAGAAGGTCATGATGGTTACGGCCTGGAAGATCCAGCCTATGACGCAAACCCCCACGGCCCGCCAGGTGCTTGTGTAGTCAAGGGCCTGTCTGACCGCAATCACCATTGCCACCAGCATCCATAGGGAAGAGATTAAAAATACTATGGCACCTAGGCCGGGGATGACCGCCAATATCCGGATCAGACCGGGAGAGCTTGCAAAGCCGATGGTTCGCAGCAGCTCACCGTAATCTGCCCTGGTTTGCGGTTCCGGGAGAATCTTGGTGCCGATAAAATAGGTGAGGAAAGCCCAGATAAACCAGCCGGCCAAAGCCGCGATTACCCCCAGCAGGATATCGCCGAAACCACCAGCTCCCATGCCGATGCCGCCGATGCCGGCCGCTACACTGGCCAGGACAACAACAGTGATGGCTTGGGGCATTGCGCTTTTGTCCGCTTCAACTTCTTCGTACAAGTGGACATCCAGCTTTGCCGCGCGCAGCATGCGGTTGGTGAAATCGTTCATGAAATAAACCTCCTGGAATTTGGGGGTGCGATATCCGTTATCATGGATAAAACAGCATTGTAACTACTAAATCACATCTTTATTATTGCAGGCAAAGCCCTGGGAATCAAGGAATTCCCCTGTTCCGATGCCGCCTTTATTCGCGGCTGAAGCTGCTCCTGATTGGCCATAATGTCATTTCGTAAAGCTGAGTTGAGCTGCTTGCCTGCTCAAACGAAACTTATGCCCTGTGGGGTGCAAAGAATAAGATTTTTCACTGCGTTTGAAATGGCAGCTTTTTGCGACGTCATAGCGAGGAGCGAAGCGACGAAGCAATCCAGTATTTTCAACTAGTTGCATAATTCTGGATTGCTTCGCTACGCTCGCAATGACTGAAATTATGACTTTTTCGACGCCATCAGGAATTGGCGGGGGTTCTACCGTTCGACCGGCCCACAGATCAGAAGCTTGCAACCCATCCGGAACTCCACTTCTATCTTGTCCGGCCGAATCGTTTTGGTGATTAGCCCCAGTCCAAAGACGGGATGATCAAGCAGTTCGTCCCTCTTGAAAATACCGGTCATGGCGTAAGCCACCGCTTTTGCGGGATCACGCTCCGCGAGCAGCTTCACGTAACGTGCTTCTGTTTTGGCGGCTTTGGCCTCGGCGCTTGCCGCGCCCCGAGGTGCTTTCTTTTTTGCGCCGGCCGTCTTCTCGGGTTTTTCCGGTCGATAATTGTGGCGCCCTTTGCAGACATTGCATATTACCTTGGCAACCTTTTCTTCGACCATGGCGACAATTACGTGGTTGGTCACATCCTTACATTTAAGACAACGGGAATTTATCTCGTCGCCTGCTTCAAATTTTTTGGCAGTACTCAAAAGGATTACCTCGCGATATTTTGTAGTAAAATGAAGGCGTAACTAATTTAAATCATTGAGCCCGCAACCTGGATTTCCGAGAAGAACATCCGGAAATGAAGACTTTTGGCGAAGGCTAAGCCGAAAAATTATGCAAAGGGCAACTAGTGATTTAAAGAGTCCGCCATTGTTTTCGACAACAACGTTTTGGACTTAAAATCCCGGAATAGAGTTCGAGAACTGATTTAAGGCCGGCATGATGCATGTTGAGAACAGCTGGGAAATTATTTGACAATATTAGCATGGTTGGCTGAAATACGCTACTGATTACGGAGGTTGATCGCGGCATTGGCTGGGCTTTCAAATGGGTCATTGAGAAGTGGCGCTGGTCCGCGAAGAGATTTTGCAGACGGAGGTGGTGGGTTGTCAACCGGACTGCTGCCGGATTGCCTCATAAAGGACGATGCCGCAGCACATTGCCAGATTAAGGCTTCTGATATTGGGGTTTGTCATCGGGATGTTGAAACAGCGCTCGGGGAGACTGTCGATAATGTATGCCGGCAGTCCCTTGGTTTCCTTGCCGAAGACCAGAAAATCACCGGGATTGAAAGTGCTTTCGGTATATGGGGTTGCCACTTTTTTGCTCAGAAAGTGCAGGGAACTGATGTCGGCTTCGGCCAGGAACTCCTCCAGGCTTTCCCAATAGACGATCTCGACAAATTTCCAGTAGTCAAGTCCGGCTCTTTTCAGTTGTTTGTCGTCGGTTGCAAAGCCGAGGGGTTTGATCAGGTGGAGGATCGTATCGGTAGCACCGCACAAACGGGCGACACTGCCGGTGTTAGGCGGTATCTCCGGTTCAACCAGAACAATGTTGAATGGTTTTTTGTCTTCGGGCATTAGTTAAGATCAACCGGCTTAGAGAAAGGCTATCCGGCGATCGCCCGTGATAACCAGGCTGCCTACTTCCAGAACGACATTGGCGTAGTCTGTATATAATTCGGAGATCAGGGGGGTGATTGAGTGTTGGAGCTCAACGAGTTTCTCTCCTTCAAGAACCGACTTCGGCTGGTATTTAGTAGAGAGGGGGTTCCTGAAGGAGTCATTATGCTGCATGCGGTAATCGAGATGGGGGCCAGTGGATAAGCCTGTGGAACCCACATAGCCGATTATCTCTTTTTGCCTGACCGTCTGCCCCACCTTCAGGCCTTTTTTAAACCCTGCCAGATGACCGTAGTGGGTACGGTAGTTGTTGGCGTGGGCAATGATTATCTGGTTGCCGAATCCGCCGTTTCTGCCTGCAAAGACAATCTTGCCGTCGGCCGCGGCCTTCACCCGGGTGCCCCTGGGCGCCGCCAGATCGATTCCGAGATGGGGTTTGACTGTTCCTGAAATCGGATGTTTGCGGCTCCGGTTGAAGCTGGAGGTTATCCGGCCGATTTCGACCGGTGAACGAAGGAAAGAAGAACCCAGCTCCTTGCCCTCCCGGTCGAAATAAGAGTTTAATTGATCGCCGGGATTATATCTGAAAGCTTCAAGGCGTTCGCCGCTCGACCTTTCATACTTGCCGGCCAGGACAGGGCCGTAGCCGATAAATTCGCCAAAAAGATAATACTCCTCGACGATCAGGCTGAAGCGGTCACCGACCCTGATTTCGGTATTGAAATCCAATCGCGACGAAAAAATATCCGCGAAGGCGTAAATCAGCTTAGGGGTTTTGATGTCAGCGGGAAAGGCGTCGAAAAGGGTGGTGTCGACCGTGCCTGAAATTCTGATCTTTCTGGTTTCCAGATTTTTTTTATCGCGCTCGATTCGATAACCGTTGTCGGTATTGATCAAGGTATAACTCTCGATTGGGCTGATTTCATAGACGCATTTCAGCAGTTTTTCCTCATCGTCAACCTTGATTGAATAACGGTCGCCGGGCCGGATCTTCCTGAAGTCGATTGCCTCTCGGAGACATTCGATGAGGCGGGCCCGGACCTTGGGGGGAACGCCATAACGTTTTAATGACTTGCTGAGGGTCTCTCCCCGATTTATTTCTCCCTGGATGTCAAAGGTCTCTTCGCTGATGGTTTCGGAGTTTTCGGGGATGTGAATTTCAAGGGGAATGGGGGAAGCGGCCGGCGCCGAAGGCTGGGTGATTGAGGCCCTGGCATCTTTCAGAGTGTTACCGCCGAGGGGATTAATTATCCCACTGGTCAGGATCAGGTACAGCGCGCAGAAAAAGGCCACGGTAATAAAATGGATTGATAAAAGGAATTTCTTGAAGGCTTTCATTTTTCCCGCTCGAGATCGATTGAAAATTAAATTACACCCCTAGTATAACAAAAAAGCATTATGTAAATAGTTTTTTCAAAATTTCTATAGATTGACATGGTGATTGTCTGTAGACGGGGTACTGATTTTCCAGGCATTCAGAACTCTCCGAAAATGGTCCCCCGTCAACATCGCTGCACGCGGCGCCAGCAACCGCATGGGTGAATCCCGGTCCGCTTTTGCTGATTCGTTTTTTTTAATGGCTCCGGTTTAAGCCGGCCGCTTTGCCTTCTCCACCTCCAGAATTATGTTCATCGGCCAGGCACGGTTTGCCTGAATTTTGTCCTTGAATTTTGCCTGGTTATTTTCGCGGTTTCCTGTTATGAAAACCGCTTTGGCGGTAGGCTGCCGCCTGTTTTTGAAAAGTCGCAAAAAGTCTCGGGATGGCCAAGCAAAAAAGTTCTTTACCCTGAGGAGGCAATCACCCGGTCGTGCCGGATTGCCTGGACGGCTTTGCTATTGGCTTTTTTAAACCACAGAGGTAGGATAAGGGATAAATGGCTTTAATTGTTCAGAAATTCGGGGGCACTTCGGTCGCCGATCCCGATAAGATCAGAAACGTCGCCCGCCGGGTCATGAAGAAGGCGGCGGAAGGCAACAGGATGGTGGTAGTCCTTTCGGCCATGGCCGGCGAGACCAACCGTTTTGTCGACCTCGCCACCCAGATGCAGGCAATTCCCGATCCGCGGGAAATGGATGTGCTGCTTTCCAGCGGCGAACAGGTTACCGTTGCCCTCTTTGCCATGGCGGTAAAGGATGAAGGGATGAATGCGGTTTCGCTGCTCGGCGATCAGGTCAAAATCTCCACCGACAACACCCACACCAAGGCGAGGATCAAGGAGATCAATGCCGATCTGATCAAACAGCATCTGGATAACGGCACTATTGTGGTAGTGGCGGGTTTCCAGGGGGTTACCGCCGATGGCGATATCACCACCCTGGGCCGGGGCGGTTCCGATACCACGGCAGTGGCCCTGGCCGCGGCCCTGAAAGCGGATCAGTGCGAGATATTTACCGACGTCGACGGCGTTTATACCACCGATCCCAATATCTGCTCGCGGGCCCGGAAGATCGACCGGATCACCTACGACGAGATGCTGGAACTGGCCAGTCTCGGGGCCAAGGTTCTGGATATAAGATCGGTGGGTTTGGCAAAAAGATTTAAAGTTCCGGTGCATGTCCGTTCATCTTTCACGGAGACGGAAGGCACCTGGGTTGTGGAGGAGGACGATACCATGGAATCGATGCTGGTTTCCGGCGTGACCTATAACAAGAATGAGGCAACCATTACCATCTCGCGGGTGCCGGATACCCCCGGTACCGCTGCCAAGTTATTTACCCCGATATCGGAAGCCGGTATCGTGGTCGATATGATTATCCAGAATACCAGGGCCGGTGATCTGACCGATATGACCTTCACGGTGCCCCGGTCCGATTATGAACGGGCCATGCGGATCGTCAATGAAGTGGCGGGGGAGATCAAGGCCGAATCGGTTAACGGTTCGTTGGGGATCACCAAGGTCTCCATCGTCGGAGTGGGGATGCGCAATCATTCCGGCATTGCCACTACCCTGTTCAATGTCCTGGCCAGGGAAGGTATCAATATCCTGATGATCAGCACTTCCGAGATCAAGGTTTCCTGCGTGATCGAGGAAAAATACACCGAACTGGCGGTCCGGGCTCTCCACGATGCCTTCGAGCTTGAGCGCGATAACCAGCCGGTCCCGGAGTAAGCGTCCGCAGGGCACCGAATCTGGTAAACGCTCGCAGGACATCGAATCTGCTTCGTTATCCCCCTGTTCACGTACTGAAGTACGCTTCACAGGGTGATGCCTCGCATCTCCGGTGCCCTGCGAACGCTTACGGTAAAGCAGGGGAGGCTTCTTGCCCATTTGTCGTGGCGTGTGCGGGTGATGCCTTGCATCCGCCCTACGAACGCATACGTTATGCAGGGGAACTTATCGTGGTTATTGTGATATCCTGAGGGAATCCCCTCGGATCTCCGGCGCTTCGCGGGTGATGCTTACGGCTGTTGCGCCGGGTGACGATGTTTGCATAATATAAATCAAACTAAAATATTGAGTTGAACTTATGTCTGATCTGGTAATTTACGATACTACCCTGCGGGACGGCACCCAGGCCGCGAACTTCAATCTCTCCACCGCTGACAAGATCCGGATTACCCTGAAACTCGATCAGCTGGGGGTTGATTATATCGAAGGAGGCTGGCCCGGCGCCAATCCGGTTACCACCGAGTATTTTAACGAGATCAGGAAACATGATCTTAAGCACACCAGGTTAACCGCCTTCGGCAGTACCCGTAATTTCAAGAACCGGCCGGAAGACGATCCCAATCTCAAGGCGCTGATCGAGGCCGGTACTCCGGGGATTACCATCTTCGGCAAGACCTGGGACGTCCATGTCCGCGACGCCCTGCAGATCGGGCTGGACGACAATCTGACCATTATCGATGATTCCCTGCGCTACCTGCGCCCCCATGTCGAGCACCTTTTCTATGATGCCGAACATTTTTTCGACGGTTTCAAGGGTGATCGCGATTATGCCCTGGCCACTATCGACCGGGCAATCGAGGCGGGCGCCGACTGCATTGTTCTTTGCGATACCAACGGCGGAACCCTGCCGATGGAAGTCGCTGAAATCATCAAGGCTTTGCAGGACCATCTGGCCGCCGCTGGTAAAAACGTCGATCTCGGCATCCACGCCCATAATGACAGTGAATCCGCGGTGGCCAATTCGCTGATCGCTGTCTCGATGGGCGCCCGTCAGGTGCAGGGGACCATGAACGGGGTCGGCGAGCGCTGCGGTAATGCCAACTTGACCACGATCATGCCCGCCCTGGCCCTGAAGATGTCCGGACAATTCGCGGCGGCCGCCAATCTTGCCAGGCTGACCGAAACTTCCCGCTATGTCAGCGAGCTGGCCAATATGGCCCATAATCCCTATCAGGCCTATGTCGGGGCGGCGGCCTTCGCCCATAAGGGCGGCATCCATGTCCACGCGGTCCAGAAGAATCCCAGGACCTATGAGCATATCGAGCCGGAAAAGGTCGGCAATACCCGGCGGATTCTGATTTCTGATCAATCGGGCCGCGGCAATGTCCTCCTGAAGGCCAAGCAGTTCGGGATCGATCTCGAAAGCGATGATCCGGCCGTTACCGGTATTCTTGGGCAGCTCAAGGAACTGGAACAGAAGGGCTATCAATATGAAGGGGCCGAGGCCTCTTTTGAACTCTTGATGCGCAAGGCCCTCGGAACCTGCCGGGATTATTTCGACCTGCATGGCTTTCGGGTGATCAGCCAGAAGACCGAGGCCGAGCTCCCCCCCCAGGATGAGGCGACCATCAGGATCGAGGTCAAAGGCGAAATGGTCCATACCGCGGCCCTGGGCGAGGGGCCGGTTAATGCCCTGGACAAGGCGCTACGCAAGGCGCTTACCCATTTCTACCCGAGCCTCGCCGAAATGGAGCTCAAGGATTTCAAGGTCCGGGTTCTGGCCAGTGAGCACGGCACCGGCGCTCAGGTCAGGGTTTTAATCCTCTCCAGCGATCAGCACAGCGAATGGGGCACGGTGGGAGTTTCCCATGATATCATCGAGGCCAGCTGGCAGGCCCTGGTCGACAGTATTACCTATAAGCTGATGAAGGACGCGGTCTAATCGTAAGCGACCACAGGGAATAGCATCTGCTTTGGCATCGGCCTGCCCATATACAGGTGTATGGCGGACCGGCCTTTTTCGCGGATCTGCGGCCCTCTCCTCGGTTCAGCTGTCCAGGGATTCGGTGATCCCAAACCCTTGATTGTTAAAATATTCCAGGCACTTTCCACTATGCCGGACCTCAACCAAACCCCACCTGAAAATATCCCATTTCGCCGTGATTGGCGGGGCCTGTTGCTCTTTGCGATGGCCTTGCTTATTTACTGGATCGGCCCGGGCAATCTTATCCGAGACAGGAATGTCAAAGCAGGGGAAGAAACCGGCCTGGAGGAGATGCTGGCCGGTATCGGAGCTGTTACCGATTGCGGAATTGATCCGAGGCGGGCAATTTTTGAGATGCAGCCCATTGATTTGAATCGAGCCGATGCCGAAACCCTCGCCTCTCTTCGAGGAATCGGCCCTGCCCTGACCGGCCGGATAATCGATTATCGTAACCGACACGGTGGTTTCACGCATATATCCGAACTTATGGAAGTCAAGGGAATCGGCCCACGGAAAACGGCGGCGATCATTGATGATTTAACGGTCGGTTATTGCGAGTGAGGTTCAAGGTTCAAGGGGCAAGGGGCAAGGGGCAAGGGGCAAGGGGCAAGGG
>JAGXFP010000032.1 GCA_024637225.1 Desulfobacterales bacterium | reverse complement strand
GGCATGCTCAGGCCGGTCTTGGCCTCGAGATATAGATCTTCTGTATCCTCCAGGCCGGCCAGCAAATCATGGTTGTGAAAGAAGCGGGCCGCCGTATCGAAAAGTTGCCGGTCGTAGTTCAACGCCCAGCGCGCCGACGGATACTCGTCGTCCGGAGCCAGGTCGTAGTCCTCTTTGGTGTAACCGAGGCCGCCTTCCAGGGCCAGGCTCCCCTCTTCCGTCTCCCAGACCTGATAACCGGCGCCGATGCCGATGAAGGTGCGCAGATTCAGGTCCTTGAAGCGGTCCTTGGCCAATTCCAGATTGGCGTAGAGATACCACTTCTTGCTCATGAAATAGTCGTGCTTCAAACGTCCTTCGTAATTCTCCTCGGTCTTGTGGCCCTGGTCCGAGGCCGCGTCGTATGAGGCTCCCACCGTCGCCCGGTTCCGGCCGATGCGGCGCACCATCTCGGTTTCGAAGTGATAGGTCTTGGTGTCGGTATTGCCGTCGGCAACCGAGGCGGCGGCGAACAACCTGCCCTTCCGGTAGTTGTCCGGATCGACGCCGGGCTGCCTGATCCCCTGGATCGCGGCCAGAGAATAAACCGTTATCTCGCCGGCCTCCTCCGACCTGATACCGACCTCGCCCTCCTCGGCCGGAAAGGCGTTGCCCTCTACCACCGTACCATCGGCCAGCGTAAAGACCAGCGTCCCGGTCGTCTCCAGACTGGTGACCTCTTCCCGCTTGACAGCGATCTCGCCGCCGTAGGTGGTATTGATGACGATATTCTTGTCGCCCATCCTGACAATAGTGCCGGTCAACCGGTCGCCGTTTTTCAGGGTAAGTTCGTCGGCCGACGCCGGGCCGGTCAGAATCGTTATTAACGCTGCGCATATACAAGCCGGAATGAAGAATAGCCGGGTTTTCATCATACCTCCTGTGGAAGATTCGTGTAAAAGTAGTCGTCGAAATCAAAACTAAACATGGCTATGCATCAGACTTAGCTAAAAATTAGATTTTACCCGGTGCTCCGTTGATGGGTAATGGATTCCGGCTTACAACATGCCGCAATGACATTCAAATACACCGGGGCCGTCATTCCCGCACGTTTTCAGCGGGAATCCAGAAGTTGAAGCTGAGTTTCATACAGAACCACTAGACTAAATAAAGGGTAAAACAAACCTGGATCGGTTTTCAAAGAAAGTTGACGGAAACCGGATTTATTTCTCTCCTCACCCCAAGCACTCGATTTAAACAAATCATCCTGTCTCGCCTTTCAGCTTGACATAATAAGGCCCTACCATATAGTAAAACCTTGAAAGTCTTAGAGATAATAACAAATCGAATTTGCTCGAAAAACCCCTTAATAACGAGTATCTGGAAAGTGATTGACTATAACGGTAATAGTTTGCTGGCGCCATGCCCACCGTTTCGTTTATCATACCTGCCTGAGATTGATCTTACGCTCTGATGCGCTGAACGCAGTCCTATAAAAATCCTCAATAATCAAAATTATGAAAAAAAGATGCGATTGGGTGACCGATGATCCGCTCTATCTTGAATACCACGATAATGAATGGGGCCTTCCGCTCCATGACGATCGCGCATTGTTCGAAATGCTTATCCTGGAAGGTTCCCAGGCGGGGCTGAGCTGGCTGACCATCTTGAAGCGCCGCGAAGGATACAGAACATCCTATGACGGGTTCGACCCCGCCAAAATGGCAAAATGGACGGACAAGAAGATTGAAAAGCTGTTGAAAGATCCATCCATCATCCGCAACCGGCTGAAAGTCGAAGCGGCCAGGACGAATGCAAGGGCCTATCTCGAAATCGTCAGGGAATACGGATCGTTCAGGGAATTCATCTGGTCCTTCACGAAAGGCAGGCCGATTACGAACCGCCGGCAAGCGCTCGCGGAAATCCCCGCGACGACTTGGGAATCAGATGCGATGAGCAAGGCATTGAAGAAGTGGGGCTTCAAATTCGCCGGCTCGACCATCTGCTATGCTTTCATGCAGGCGGCGGGCATGGTCAACGACCATATAACCGCTTGCTATAGATACGAAGAGATCAAAAGAAAGGCATAACCATGAAAATAATCTGGCTGTCGATATTCTTCGGGGTTCTGCTCTGGTCAGGGATCGAACCGAAGGACTACTTCACCTGGCTCCTCGAGGTCGCTCCGGCAATTATCGGCCTGTTCGTTATGGCCGCGACATACCGCAAATTCCCCCTCACCACTCTGCTCTACACCCTGATCCTGATCCACTGCCTGATTCTGATGGTCGGCGGCCATTACACCTACGCGGAAGTGCCGTTTTTCGACTACCTGAAAACGGTTTTCGGCTTCGAGCGCAACAACTACGATAAAGTCGGCCATTTCGCCCAGGGCTTCGTGCCGGCGATCATCGCCCGGGAAATCCTGATCAGAAAGAATGTGGTCGCCTTCAAAGGCTGGCGCAACTTCATCATCGTCAGCATCAGCTTGGCCTTCAGCGCCTTTTACGAACTGATCGAATGGATGGCGGCGGTGATGACCGGGGAATCGGCCGAGGCCTTCCTGGGCACCCAGGGGTACATCTGGGACACCCAGACCGATATGGCCGTGGCGTTGACCGGGGCCGTTGCAGCTTTATCGATCCTGTCAAAATTTCACGACAACCAGTTGGCTGATATCACTATTGAGACCTCTAAAATCCAATATTCCGCCATGTAAATTCCGAAATTATTGACCGGGACAACGCTTCCGAACCCCTACCGGTAATATGCCTCGAATTCACGGCAAGCCTCCCGCAGTTTCTTAAGATTTTCAAGATCGACGGTCTGCTTGCACTTCATGGCATAAACCAGCAGTTTGTGAAGAATGCCCAGCTTTTTCCCGTACTCCTTGTCGTCGAATTTGATCCGCTGGGTCATGAAATACTGGCTGACGATATGCTGGATCTCGTTGGCGTGGTGCTCCTTGTTGTCGATCCAGCGAACCAGCTGGTTGTAATTTATCTTCTTTTCCTTCTCTAATTCCATGATCTGGTTCATGGATTTTTCGATGGTCGTGACATGCTCGGAAATCATATCGAGCCGCATCTCGTCATCGTAGATACCGCATGGAATCTCGCAGTGGGCTTGAACAGCCGAGGCGGCGAAAAACATCATCAAAAAAACGGCCGATAATATTCCTACATATTTTCGGGCTTTCCGGTCGGCGCTTCGAGGTGAATTTTCTCTTCCAGTCATGGCGATTTCCTCCTTTTTATTGGTAAACTAAAGATCATTCCTTCCGGTCGTATCGGACTTGGTTCCGAATAAATCGACGGAACAGGGGCCAAAGCATTTTTTATATTGTCCCTAAAAGCCGCTTTAATGTCAAAGAAGCATCTTGCGGGATACGGATTAGCGGCCCGGTTTAAATCCGGGATAGGCATAATATTTTGATGGAAGATACTGCGACCAACACATCGGCTAAGGATATCTGGAGATTGTCATGGCCGCTGGTTCTGACCATGTTTCTCCTGTTTTCCGTGGGTCTGGCCGATGTGTACGTTGCCGGCCGCTTTGATCCGGAAGTCCAGGGCGCCGTCGGGTTCGGAAGTACATTATTGTTTTTTTTCGGAGTGATCGCCAACAGCCTCGGAGTCGGCCTGGTGGCCATTATTTCCCGGCAGAAAGGAGCGCGGGACGAATCCGGCATTTGGCACAGCGCCCGGCAGGGCATATTCCTGGCATCCTTGTTGACGGTGCCCCTATCGATACTGGGAATTGTCTCGGTTAACAGCCCCCTGCTGCTCGCGGTGTTGCCGCCACCGGTGGCCTTGGTTGCCAGAAATCTGCTGCCCTTTTATGCCCTTGCCCTCTGGCCCCAGGCCATCATCACCATTGCGGGGGCGGTTTTTCGCGCCCGCACCCAGATGCTACTGGTCCTGGTCTGCTCCGGCGGCACAGCCCTGTTGAATTTCATCGGCGATTTCGCCCTGTCTTACGGTTTCTGGACCTTTCCCGCCTTGGGCCCTCAGGGTATCGCCGTGGCCACGGCCGCAAGCTCCGTTGCCGGTGCGGCCCTCGGCGTGGCGATTCTTATCGGCCAGGGGCTCAAAACCGATGGCTGGCGCCCGGATATCGTCCTGATGAAAAAAATAGCCAAACTTTCCTGGCCGATGGGGGTTTTGCAGATGGGCTGGTACCTCGGCAACATCTTTCTCTACGGCATCCTGGGCCGTCTCCCGGCGCAAGCCGTGGAAGCGACCGCCGCCCTTACTAACGGTCTGCGGATCGAAGCGGTCCTCTACCTGCCGGTTTATGCCCTAAATATGATTTCCGCTGTTCTAGTGGCACAGGCCATGGGGGCAGGCAATACCAGAAAAGCCCGGAATACCGGATGGCGGATCGCCCGCGCCGCCGCCGTCGTTCTTACCCTGGTGGCCGTACCGGTCTTCATATATTCCATGGAAATCGCCGGCCTTATAACCCCCGATCCGGTCGTGCGGGAGATGACCCATCTCTACCTGCGTTTCAATATGCTGAGCCAGCCCTTCATGGCACTCGGCATCTGCCTCGGCGGCGCGCTTGAAGGGGCCGGGGACACCTTCGGGGTGATGAAAGTCGTGCTTGGAGCGCTCTGGGGTTTCCGTTTGCCGGTAGCCGCCGCGCTGGCCCTGGCCACCGGACTTGCTGCCAACGGGGTCTGGCTGGCCATGGTGCTGTCGATGATCTTGCAATGCATTTTGATGGCGTGGCGCTATCATAAGGGTAAATGGAAAAGCTATAATGTGCTGGCCGACGGCTGAAATCAGCGTTTTTTCCTTCTTCCTGCCGGCCGGCATTCGGTCCGTTTGTTCCTGATGGTAAAATCGCCCCCGCCGTCCCGTCCGAGCAAGCCTGTAAGAGGGAAAAACTTGATCTTACGGCGAGGACTCGACAGGCGGATCTGTCAGTCCCAAGCATGTCTCGGAGAGCGTCCGGGTTCTCAGGCCGCATTTAAAAGAGATGGCGCCCTTCCCGGCACCCGATCCGGGTTTCGGAGAAGTCCGTTGTGTTGAATTTTCTAAAGAGGCACCGATATGCTCAGCCATAATGGTCTAAAGGTCCTGATATTTTTCATCTCTCTGGTTCTGTTCGTCACGGCGGTTTCCGCTACCGAGGAGTATGCAGAAAAAACCGGCGCTGAGTGCGGCTTCTGCCATATCGATCCATTGGGCGGCGGCGAACTTAGTGAAGCCGGGCAGGGCTACCTGCTCTCAATCGAGGCCGGTGGCGCTCCGGAAGCCGGGCCGAAAAACCCGCTGTCGCGTCTTTTTAAATTAGCCGTCGGCTACCTGCATATCATTACCGCCTTCCTGTGGTTCGGCACCATCCTCTACGTTCATCTGGTCCTGAAACCGGCTTACGCTTCCACGGGGCTACCCAAAGGCGAGGTCAGGGTCGGCCTGATCTCCATGGTGATAATCGGCATAACCGGCTCGGTGCTGACCTATTTCAGGGTCCCCTCTCTTGATCTTCTGTTCTCTTCCCGCTTCGGAATCCTCCTTCTCGCCAAGATCGTTATTTTCGCGGTCATGGCGATATCCGCCCTATTCGTGGTCCTAGTGATCGGTCCCCGCCTGAAAAAGAAAAAAGTGGCAAAACCGGTCGCCGCGGGGGATCTATCCCTTGCCGAGATGGCCAATTTCGACGGCCGGGAAGGCCACCCCGCCTATTTCGCCTACAAGGGAAAGATCTATGATGCGAGCGCAAGCAAACTCTGGAAAAAAGGCAGCCACATGCAGAGACACCATGCCGGCGTTGATCTTACCGAACTCCTTGCCCAGGCCCCCCACGATGAAGGAAAAATCCTGGCCCTGCCGGAGATCGGCCTTCTGGTCAAAAAGGCGGAAAGTACCGGGGCCGAGCTCCATAAAAAGATCTTCTTTTTCATGGCCTACATGAACCTCAGCTTCGTGTTTATCGTCTGCCTGATCCTGGCTCTTTGGCGCTGGTAGTGCATGCAATCTCCAGGGTTGCAGGCATGACCAAAAAATTATCGCGCCGGTTTGGCTCCGACGATTTGCACCTGCAAGAGGGATGTATGCCCTGCCAGATCATTTTTTCCCTTTTTTGCTGATCCAGCAAAGATTTCCCGGCCGAGGACCAATCAAGGTCCTGAAATGAAACAAAAAAGGGCTGTCCCGAATGATCTTCATCATTCGAAACAGCCCTCTTTTAACTACCCGGCCTTCATTCGTCCCGGTCTTACGGTTACTTCCGGTTTTGCAACCGTTCACCGGGCGGGAGGTCGCCAAAGTACCGCAACCGCCGGACTGTAACCATTCAGCAGTGCCGCAGATTTGGACAAGCGGACCGGCGCCGCATACCTCGTGTACGTAAGCCGGGCCGATCGTCCGAAGATGTGGTGCAGCTGAATAGTTGCCGTTTTTTCAGGCGCTATTGCGGCCTGTCTTGGCCCCGGCTCTCTGGGGCTGGCTGGAGAAATCGACCCCGAGGGGGGCTGAACGGCGCCGCCGCGGGTTGCTCGCTTTATTCTGACCACCGCCATTCCGCCGTTGCGGCTCCCCTCCCCTGCCTTGTGCCTTTTTACTGCCCCAGGGGGTTTTCGGGGCCGCCGAACCACTTCTGGCTTCGGCACCGGACTTGTCGGCTGAACGTCCCGCCCTGTTACCGTCCGCGCCCGGCGCTGCCGGTTGATTATTGACGGGCGCCGCGGAATACTTAATATCGGCTGTCTGGACAATCATCTTCGCGCCGATAGTCTGCTCGATCTGTCGGACGATCCCTCGGTCTTCGCCGGTGACAAAGGTAAAAGCCTCGCCGGTCTGATCGGCCCGGCCGGTGCGGCCAATCCGGTGGGTATAGGCCTCAACGGTGGCCGGCACATCGTAATTGATTACATGGGAAATCCCCGAGACATCGATGCCCCGGGCGGCGATATCGGTTGCGACCATAATATTGAATCGACCAAGCCGGAAGCCATCCATGGCAGCCTTTCTTTTATTCTGGGACATGTTGCCCTGGAGGGCTACGGCCCGGTGACCGGCCTTCTCGAGATTAATCGCCAGTTTCTTGGCGACGTGCTTGGTTCTGGTGAAAACCAGGGCGGTGCTGACCGTGGTATCCTGGATTATGTGATTCAGCAGGGCCGGTTTGCCGGACTTCTCGACCCGGTAGAGCTTATGGGATACCAGGGCGGTCGGCCGGGAATGATTGATGTGGACCAGGGCCGGATCCTTGAGAATGGAGTCGGCCAGATGTCTGATCTCGTTGGGCATGGTGGCCGAAAAAAGCAGGTTCTGCCTCTTCTGGGGCAGATACTTCATTAATCTTTTGATGGCCGGCATGAAACCCATATCGAACATCATATCGGCTTCGTCCAGGACCAGCATCTCGACTCCGGAAAGATCGAGATCACGGCTGTCGAGATGGTCGAGAAGACGACCCGGACAGGCAACAATAATCTCCACTCCCGATTTGAACATCTTGAGCTGGCCGAACTTGCTGACCCCACCGTAAACGGCAACGCTGCGCAATCCGGTTTTACAACCCAGCTGGCTGATATTTTCGTGAATCTGTTCCGCCAGCTCCCTGGTCGGCGCGACGATTACCGCCCGCACCCGGCGCCGGGGACCCTGGGTCAGTTTCTGCAGGATCGGCAACACAAAAGCCGCCGTCTTGCCGGTTCCGGTCTGGGCCAGGCCCATGATGTCGCGGCCCTTGATAACCTCGGGAATCGCCTGGGACTGGATGGGAGTGGGGGTCGTGTATCCGCATGCTTCGATGCCGGCGGCTATCTTCTGATCAAAATTAAACTTCTCGAAACTCATTTTTTTCTCTCTTATGAAAATGATATTTGCACAATCGCGCAAAAAAATTATTGGTCCGGAAGTTGGATAAATTAATCCTGAAAATTTTTCGCATTATACCTGTAGAAACAGGGTTCCCCGCGAAAAAAAAGGGTTTCCGGAAGCCGATTAATACTATCGACCCATAAACGGACCATTACGGTGTCTGGATCGGACAGTGCCTAAGGACCGGGGATCCCAAACAAATGGAAACCAACCGGTTAATTCTTGGCACCTTCCTTAAGTGATCAGCAGAAACTTAACGGCATCTAACGAGGAGGGGATAAAACCTGCGCGGAAGGGAAAATGACGTGCATTGGATTCTGATTCTTATAACCAAGTTGATGTACATAATAAAGCCGTTCGGGGAATTTAGCAAGTAATTAAATAGAGATCCGCTCAGGAATGGAAAATTCAACAATATCCTGTCTGACCACAAAGCGTAAAAACTCGAAATCGGCCGGTTCCGCCGACGATAAGGGACTCAGAAATTGTTGATATACCGGTTTACGACGCATCGAAAAGTCCGTCATACCGGCAGGTTTTAAGCAGGAATCCAGTTCATCCGCTGGATGCCGGCTAAAAGCATGCCGGCATGACGACAAAGATATTCAGGCGAGTTCCCGTCACGGACTTGGCGGCGCGAGCTCTCTTCAGCTTTTGGGGCGATTGCAGGCAGCAATCAGGCATTACCCCGGTTTTTCATGGCGATGCCCCGCTCCCTGGCAAAATCCATCATCCTTTTGAGGGGGATGACGGCCTTTTGGCGGATGGATTCATCAACGGTAATTTCATGGCCACCGCTCTCCAGGGTTTCGGCCAGGTTACGCAGACCGTTCATGCCCATCCAGGGACAGCGCAGACAGCTCTCACATGTAGCCAGGTCGCCGCCGGTCGGAGCCTCCAGAAAAACCTTGCCGGGGGCGGCCTGCTTCATCTTGTAAAAAATGCCGGGTTCGGTCGCCACAATGAATTTCTTAGCATCGAGGGTGGAGCCGGCCTTGATCAGGGCCGTGGTCGAACCGACCACGTCGGCCATCTCGATGACCTCCCCGGGCGATTCCGGGTGGACCAGCAACTTGGCATCCGGATGCTTTTCCATTAGCCTGCGGATGCCGTCGGCCTTGAAATTTTCATGAACCACACAGCTTCCCGGCCAGATCAGCATCCGCACTCCGGTGGCCCGCTGGACATAAGAGCCTAAATGCTTGTCGGGAGCCCAGAGAATCTTCTCGTTGCGGCCGGCCAGGTATTCAACGATGGGCAAGGCGATCCCGGAGGTAACCACCCAGTCGGCACTCGCCTTGACGGCCGCGCTGGTATTGGCATAGACAACTACGGTGTGGTCGGGATGCGCGTCGCAAAATTCGGTGAAAAGTTCGACCGGACATTCGAGATCGAGGGAGCAGGTGGCCGCCTCGTCGGGCATCAAAATACGCTTTTCGGGATTTAAGATCTTGGCGGTCTCTCCCATGAAGCGGACCCCGGCCACCACCAGGGTCGTGGCCGGATGTTCGCTGCCGAAGCGGGCCATCTCCAGTGAATCGGCGACATGGCCGCCGGTTTCATCGGCCAGTTCCTGAAGTTCCGGGGCGGTATAGTAATGCGCGACCAGCACCGCGTTTTCCCGCTCGAGCAGCACCTTGATCCGCTTGACCAGGGCTTCCCGCTCACCGGGGGCATAGGCACCGGTCTGCCTGGCCGCGGCGGTCCGGGCCTTTTCGAGAAGTGCGTCATCTACTTTGGGTATCTTACCGGAAAGATCATCACTCTTTCCGCTGGTATCGATCATATCGGATTCCTCCTTATATTTCCGGCGTACAAATCAACCTGCATTTACCTACAAAAATCATGGCAAGGTTGCGCCGGGTTTTCTCTTTATCCTGAATCAGGGAGATCGGTCATGGCGAAGCGGGTTTAAAAAATACCCGATTCGCCCGGTTTTGCCAGAATATCTTTTCAGAAAGTGGTGAAAAACCGCCGAAGAATAAACTGGCCGAAATACGCTCCATTTTCAGGACAAACCTTTCCCGCTCGTTATTATCGCATACGGAATCGAATTCCTGCTGAAAGGGTCCCGGATTTGACACAGCCATAACGACCGTTATACAAATAATATATGAACGCATCCAGGCACGACATGGGCCCTCAATTAAATATTAAAAATGGGAAGCATATAAATGTTGAGACAGGAGAGCAGTAAAAAATTTCCCGGCAGTCATCTCGCTCCGCATCGGATGAGCCGAACCGCAACCCCAAGTTCCAGAGTCACTGTCGAAAAACTCCTTAACCATGCTGATGTGGAGATCGACGGGTCCCATCCCTGGGATATAAAGGTGAAAGACCATCGTTTCTACGATCAAGTCCTTGCCGGCGGTTCGTTGGCCCTGGGCGAAACCTATATGAAGGGGTGGTGGGAATCGGACCAGCTTGACGAGTTGATCACCAGAATGCTAAGGGCCGAACTGAAAAATAAGCTCAACTCATGGAAGGACGAACTCCGGGTTTTACAGGCTAAATTGATTAACTATCAGAGCCGGGTCAGGGCCTTCCAGGTCGGCAAGCGACACTATGACCTGGGCAACGATCTCTACCGCGCCATACTCGACCAACGGATGATCTATAGCTGCGGTTACTGGAAGGACGCCGCCAATCTTGATGAAGCCCAGGAGGCCAAACTCGATCTGATCTGCCGGAAACTGAGGATAGAGCCGGGCATGAAGGTTCTCGACATCGGTTGCGGCTGGGGCGGCACCGCCAAATTTATCGCGGAAAAGTACGGTAACGAAGTAGTTGGAGTGACTATTTCAGAGGAGCAGGCCAAACTGGCCAGGGACAATAACCGGGGACTGCCGGTGGAGATCAGACTCGCCGACTATCGGAGCCTGGACGGTAAATTTGACCGGATCCTTTCGATCGGCATGTTCGAGCACGTCGGTTATAAAAATTATCCGGTCTTCATGAGGATAGTCAGAAAACTGCTGAAGGACGACGGTCTTTTCCTGCTGCACACTATCGGCGGCAATAAATCTTCCTCATGCATCGATCCCTGGGTTGAGCGCTACATCTTCCCCAACGCCAATCTGCCTTCGACCAAACAGTTAAGTTCCGCCGCTGAAAATCTTTTAATCATGGAGGATTGGCATAATTTCGGACCATATTACGATACGACCCTGCTGGAATGGTACAAAAATTTCGAGATGAGCTGGCCGTCACTCAGCGATAAATACGGAGAAGAGTTTTATCGGATGTGGAAATACTATCTTCTTTCCTGCGCCGGCTCTTTTCGGGCTC
This sequence comes from Desulfobacterales bacterium, assembly GCA_024637225.1. Classification (GTDB taxonomy): domain Bacteria; phylum Desulfobacterota; class Desulfobulbia; order Desulfobulbales; family JAGXFP01; genus JAGXFP01. The sequence goes on along the minus strand of JAGXFP010000032.1, from coordinate 29,257 downwards.
GCCACAGCCAGCTATGGCAGGTGGTTTTTTCACCGAAAGGCATGGCCGACAGCTGTGAATGGCCCCGCTGATTGTCGAGATAAGGCACGAGATAGCCGCCGAAATAAAAACGGACCGTCGAGAGAAAATCCCGGCGGTCCGTTAATCATGGCGAGCTTTCAAAAAAACAGAAATCAGGGCATTGCGAGGGTAGTAAAGCCATCCACAGAACTCTGACTATTTGAAAACAGCGGACAGCCTCCTCGCTTCCGCTCCGCCATCACTATTCCAGACGGCCAAGCGCCTCTTTGAAGCGGTTCATGCCGTCCCTGATGACCTCCATCGAGGTGGCGAAAGAGAACCGGATAAAGGGGTCGGCCCCGAAGGCGATGCCCGGCACGACGGCGATCTTGGATTCATCCAGCAGATAATCGGCCATATCGAGGGATCCTTGGATCTTTTTCCCCTTGAAACTCCGGCCATAATAGGCGGCGACATTGGGAAATACGTAAAAAGCGCCGCTCGGCTTAACGCAGCTCACCCCCTCGATCCCGGCAAGCGCCTCAAGAATGTAATCCAACCTGGGCTCGAAGGCCTGCCGCATAACGGCGGGGAAATCCTGGGGGCCGGAAACGGCTGCCAATGCCGCCATCTGGGCCACGGAAGATGGATTGGAGGTGGACTGGCTCTGGATCTTGTTCATGGCCGAAATTACATGCTGGGGACCGGCCGTGTAGCCGATTCGCCAGCCGGTCATCGCAAAAGATTTGGAAACGCCGTTTAAGACCAGGGTCTGAGCGGCAAGGGCGGGATCGACATCGAGGATATGGGGCAGCTTACCATCAACGTAGGTGATGGTGTCATAGATATCATCGGTGATGATCGCCCAGTTGTTTTCCAGTGCCAACTTGCCGATGGCTGCCAGTGCCTCCCGGGAGAACACCGAACCGGTAGGATTCGAAGGGCTGTTGATGATGATCCCCCTGGTTCGTTCGGTCACATAATCGGCCAGCACCTCGTATTCCAGATCAAAATTCTTTTCTTCGCTCAAAGGCACGATCACCGGAGTGGCGCCGGCCAGCTGAATAATATCGGGGTAAGAGACCCAATAGGGCGCCAGGATCAGCACTTCGTCCCCCGGCCCGAAAAGAGCCTGGGCCATATTGTAGAGCCCGTGCTTGCCGCCGCATGATACCTGGATCTGCTCCGGTGAATAATTCCAGCCATGATCTTCAGCAAACCGAGCGGCAATCGCCTCGCGCAACTCCGGAGTTCCGGGAACCGCGGTATAGCGGGTAAATCCGGCGTCAATTGCAGCCTTACCCGCTTCCCTTACGTGGTCGGGAGTATCGAAATCGGGCTCCCCGACGCTGAAGTTAAGGATATTGGCACCGGCCGCTTTGAGGGCCTTGGCCTTGGCATTAACCGCCAAGGTCGGTGAAGGTTTGATCTGTTTGACCCTTTCGGCCAGATTAATCTTTGATTGCATGATTTTCCTGTATGCCTTGCTCTTAAGGCTGCAAAATTAACAACTTAGCCAAAACCGCCTCTTTTTACGAACTCATCAGAATCGATGGCGTCGCCAAACCCAGAATCAACCGGTTTTCCTATCGATTAAACTACCAGTTAAAGCTGAGTTGAGCAGCTCGTCTGCTCATACGAAACTTATGTGCCGCGAAGCAAATGCCCTCCTCAAGGGAGGATTGAACAGAACCCTTGGGTTGCCCTGTGGGTGAAAACCGAACTGGCCGTCGGGTTCGCGACGATTTGCGATTACGGTCAAACTGACGATCTCCGATACAAAAAAATTCTTCAGGACAGATATAACCGAGCCGGCCCGACTCAACAAGAAAATCGACCGGATTTTAAAAAAAATCCTCAATCTGTGCCAGCAGTTGAAGTGACCTTATTAAACTGATATGTGGTCGCAAAAAGTCAGATTTAACGCGTCATGAACTCGATATGTATAAACCCAATCACAAAACACACACTACTGCTGGCATATCGAACTTTAAGCTTTGCAATCGCCTGATTTGTATTGCGAATTCATCAATAATAAACTTCCTTCAGAAAAAGCCCTCGGGCCGGCGCGGTAGGGCCGGCGGCACTCCGATCACGACCGGCCAAAACCGCCTGGAACTCATCAACCCTCATCCGCCCCACCCCTACTTCTAGGAGGGTGCCGACTATATTGCGGACCATATGACGGAGGAAACCGTCGCCCGCGATCTCGATGTCCAAGGGCAGCGGAACCCCCTCCCCCTCGACCAGCTCCGTCCTGAAAATATTCCTGACCGCGCCGCGCCCCTCAGTAAATTCCGGATCGCGCGATCCGGTCGCCTCGAAACAGGAAAAATCATGCTGACCGTGCAGTGCTTCAAGACATTCCCGCATCGGTTCGATGCGGAGCTGATGTTTAAGGTGATGATTGTAAAGCCGGCGGGTCGGCGGACAGATTTCCCCGACCAGTATCCGGTAGACATAGGCTTTGCCCCGGGCACTGATCCTGGCATGAAATCCCGGCGCCACCTCATCCGCGGCCAGCACCCTGATGTCTTCGGGCAACAGGCTGTTCAAGGCGCGCACGATTCCGGCACAGGGAATAGCGGAAGCGGTTTCAAAACCGGCCGTCATCGCCAGGGCATGGACCCCGGCATCGGTCCGTCCCGCTCCGTGCAGGATGACCGGGCCCGCGGTGATCAACGCCAGTTTGTCCTCCACCGTGCCCTGGACAGTCGGCTGGTCCTTCTGCTTCTGCCAGCCCGCATAAGCAGTGCCGTCGAAGGCCAGCCGCAAGAGAATATTACGCATTATCTTTTGATGGCGTCGCATAAAGCACCCTGAAGGGCATAAATCGCCAGCTCCTGTGTTGCTGCAAAATTGTCTCGTCATTGCAGCGTACTGAAGTACGTTTCATTCCTCGAAATTCGCGCGCCTTGGATCTGACGATTTTAGTTTAGCCATCCCCTGACTGACTTTTTGCGAACTTATTATCTTTGATGGCGTCGCAAAAAAGCACCCAAAAGGGGCATGCAACCCGATCTCCTGCGTCGTGGCGTATATCGAATTCTTGCTTTGCCATCCTATTTTTGACTTGTTGGGAATCAACCTTTTTCAGGGGAAAAGAGGGACCGTTCCCAAGCCTTCGTCTTCGTCGAAGCCGCAGACCAGATTCATATTCTGGATCGCCTGGCCGGCAGCCCCTTTAATCAGGTTATCTATTGCCGACAGGATAACGATCCGGCCGGTCCGAGGATCGACCTTGAAACCGATATCGCAGAAATTGCTGCCCCGGACATACTGGGTAGCCGGATAGGTCCCGGCGGGCCAGAGCCGGACAAACCGTTCATCGCGATAGAACTCCTCATAAACAGACGCCACCTGCGCGGCATCGACTCCTTCCCGTAACGAGGCATAGACCGTACTCAGAATCCCCCGGGCGATCGGAAGAAGATGCGGAGTAAAGGAGATGATGACCTGCCGATCCGACAATAAGCTCAGTTCCTGTTCGATCTCCGGGGTGTGCCGATGTTCCCCGACCTTGTACGCCCGAAAACCGTCGGACACTTCGCAGAAAAGACTGCCGACCAGGGCACCCCGTCCAGCCCCGGAAGCACCTGATTTGGAGTCGGCGACGATGGTGGCGGCGTCAATCAAACCCGCCTTGAGCAGAGGGGCCGCACCGAGGATGATGCTGGTCGGATAACAGCCCGGATTGGCAACCAGTGAGGTCTTTTTAATTTTCTCCCGATAGAGTTCGGGCAGCCCGTAAACCGCCCGGGAAAGATAATCGGGGGCCGAATGGGCCTGATACCACTTTTCATAAACCGCGGCATCGCTGATCCTGAAATCGGCCGAAAGATCGACCACCTTGCGGCCGGCGTCCAGAAACTTGGGGACAATATCCATCGCGGTCTGGTGGGGAACGGCGGTGAAGATAAGATCGGCCCGGTCGATAATTTCATCCGGCCCAGCATTCTCCAGAGTTATATCGACCAGATCCCGCAGGTTCGGGAATACCTCGCCGAGTTTGCGCCCGGCAAACTGCCGGGAAGTAGCCACGGTCAATTCCACTTCGGGGTGACGAACGATGATCCGGGCCAGTTCTTCACCTGTGTAACCGGAAGCACCAACTATCCCTACTCTTGTCATATCGAATAACCCCTCTTAGCTGATACCCATAAAGTACCGGGCCATAAGAATACCTTGTTCCAAATACACAACATAACCATTGCGGCCAAGTTTGATGACGTCGCAAAAACCACCATGTCTGTCTGCTTTAAAGCCCAAAAAAATGGGGAAGCACGATTAAAATCGTCTTCCCCATTTTGAATGGACTGTTGCTGAAACCGCGAATTAACGTTTGGAGAACTGGAACCTCGCACGGGCGCCCTTCTGGCCGTACTTTTTCCTTTCCTTCATTCTGGGATCGCGAGTCAGGAATCCGGCTTTTTTGAGGGAGATCCGGTTTTCAGGATCGACTCCAAGCAAGGCCCGGGAAATACCATGCCGCAGAGCTTCGGCCTGGGCCGATTTGCCGCCGCCTTTAACGGTGGCCATTATATCAAACTTACCGGTGGTATCGGTAACAACCAGCGGTTTTTCGATTTTCTGGCTGAAATCATCACCGCCACCGAAATATCCAATAATGTCAAAGGTGCGATTGACCACAATCTTACCATTGCCGGGTTTCAACCAAACTCTGGCGATAGCCGTTTTTCTCTTTCCCGTAGCGTAGTAACTTTCAGACATCTTTTTCTCCAAACCGAACTGGTTTTATATTATACCCACAGGGCATAAGTTTCGTACGAGCAGACAAGCTGCTCAACTTGGCTTTATAAATCGAGTTTCTCGGGCTGCTGAGCCTCATGGGGATGCTCGGCACCGGCATAAACTTTAAGTTTCTTCAGCTGGGCCCGTCCCAGGCTGTTCTTGGGAAGCATGCCCTTAACCGCCTTGAAGATAATGTCGGTGGGTTTCTTCACCAGCATTTCTTTGGCAGTTGTCTCGGTAAGGCCGCCCATGTAGCCGGAATGACGATAATACATTTTATCATCCCATTTTTTGCCGGTAAGAGCAATCTTCTCGGCGTTAACCACAACGACGAAATCACCGTTATCCATAAAAGTGGAGTAGGTCGGTTTATGCTTGCCACGCAAACGGCTGGCAATTTCGGTGGCCAGACGGCCCAGGACCTTGTCGCTGGCGTCAACCACAAACCACTTCTTGTCTATCTCTTTAAGTGGGGCTAGGTACGTTTTCATTACTTTTTAAACCTCTAAAGACAGTTTTGTGACCCATGCCGCGGAGAGACATCTTAAAGCCGAGTTGAGCAGCTGGTCTGCTCGTACGAGACTTATGCCCTTGCGGTATGAAAAATGAAAAAGGCTCGAACCCTGTTCGAACCTTGAATAATCATGGAGCGGGAAACGAGATTTGAACTCGCGACTTCGACCTTGGCAAGGTCGCACTCTACCACTGAGTTATTCCCGCTTTCAGGCCGTAAGCCCTAAACAGGCTGCGAATATACCCGAATGTTTTTGTTTATGTCAACAAAAAAAGCAAAAATCCCCCGCGCATTTCTGCTGCTGAAAAGAACCGGCCGCCTTGCAGGATTATAACATAAATCTTCGATGGATAAATTCTTTGCGATAAAAACCTTTAATGGTATGATTTTGCCAGAAAATAAAAGCCTAAGACTGACAAACGGTCGATTACCGCAATCCCGACCTGCCACAACCCAGTTTAATGATTTCCCGGATCTCTGTCCAGGAGAGGATTTTAGTTCGAGATCACAAACCTTACCCAACTGATTAAAATTCCACCCGCCTAACTTTTCAACAACCAGGAGAAGAAAACCATGAGCGCAAGCGCTTCCCGAAAAAGTGAAATAAAGCGAACCACCAAGGAAACCGACATTACGATTTCACTGCAAATCGACGGTCGAGGCAAAACCGAGATCGAAACCGGGGTTCCCTTCATGGACCATATGCTCACCCTTTTCGCGGTTCACGGTTTCTTTGATCTGGCCATCAAGGCCCGGGGCGATATCGAGATCGACGACCACCATACCGTCGAGGATCTGGGTATCTGTCTGGGCCGGGCATTTAAAGAGGCCCTCGGCGAGTTCAGCGCCATCAAGCGTTACGGCAGCAGCGCGGTCCCCATGGACGAAACCCTGGTCCGGACCACCTGCGACTTCTCGAACCGCCCTTATCTGCACTACGGCGCCGAGGTCAGGGACCAGAAGGTCGGCAATTTCGACACCCCGCTGGTTCAGGAGTTCCTGCGGGCCCTGAGCCTCCACTCCGGCCTGACCCTGCACGTGGAAGTAGTCCACGGCGAGAATACCCACCACATCCTCGAGGCCATTTTCAAATCCCTGGGCCGCACCTTGGACATGGCCTCCTCGACCGAAACCAGGGTTGACGGACCGCTGTCTTCCAAGGGTTCTCTATAGACCAGAACAGATACAGAAGACCAGAACAGACCGACACCCCCTTCGACTGGAGTCCCTAAAGATGATAAAAACAATCCTGGCCGCCCTGCTGTTCGCCTTGACCCTGGCAGCCGCCAACCTCGATGCGGCCGACGATTCCGGCAAGATCGTGGTCATGCCGATAGAATTCGCTGACGAATCGCTTTCCGGGGGTGCGGAAGTACTTCAGGAGGTTATTTCCGACTATTTCAAGGACAACCACTCGGTGCGGGTCATCTCCGAAGAGCAGCAGGAAGCCTTGGCCGGTGACGATACCGGCAGCCGCGCCAAGTTGATCAGGACCGTAACCGAAAAAATGGAGAGCGACCACGCCCTGATCTTCTCCCTCCTGCGTTACCGGGAAAGGGACGGCGACGAATACTCCGTTGAGGAACCGGCCTCCCTGGTTTTCGAGTTCAAACTGATAAAGGTCGCAAACGGCGAAACCGTCTGCAGGGGCCGGTTCGACGAAACCCAGCAACCCCTCACCGAGAACATCCTGAACTTTTTCACAGCCCTCAAACGCGGTTTCAAGTGGATAACGGTAAGGGAAATGGCCGTCGAAGCCATTCGGAAAAAACTTGCCGCCTGCCCGACCCTGCAGGAAAAGTCCTGAGAATTGTCACCCGGCCGAACTCCAGCATGAAACTCGACACCCGGACCAACAGGCTTATCGGCCGTGCCATGCACGACTATAAAATGCTCGCCGATCAGGACCTGGTATTGGTGGCGGTTTCAGGCGGCATCGACAGCCTGGTCCTGCTCAACATCCTGAAGAACTGGCAGCTGAAGGCACCCATTAAGTACGAACTGCTGGCCGTCCACCTAGACATGGGTTTCGGCAAGGCGGAACCGAAACTGATCGCCGGGCAACTTGACCGGCTCGGGGTCGATTATCTGCTCGAAACTACCGATATCGGCGCCAAGGCTCTCGCCGAGGATAACGGCCGCGGCGGCTGCTTTCACTGCACCAGACGCCGCCGCAAGCGGCTCTTTGAAATCGCCGAGGAGAAGAACTTCACTAAAATCGCCCTGGGCCATCATAAGGAAGACATCATCGAGACGTTTTTCATTAACATGATGTACGGCGGCAATTTGAGCACCATGGTCCCCCGCCAGGATCTTTTCGGCGGCAAGCTGGCCCTGATCAGACCAATGGCCTATCTGGAGAAAAAAGCGATCAGGCAGGCCGGTGCCGACTGGGGAGTGGAGCCGGTGGCAAATCCCTGCCCCTTATCGGACAAGTCGAAAAGGCAGGAGGTCCGCAAACTGCTCGAATCGATCTACCGGGAAGACGAAGCGGTCAAGTCGACGATCTTCTCGGCCCTGGCCAACCTCAAGCCGGATTATCTCTTGAAAAACAAGATCTGACCTCCGGATCACCTCACCCCTGATTTCTTGCGGCGGGCCGGGCGGCCGAGACGTCCGACGAAACGGCCGATCACCTCGTAATACATCGGGCCGGTGACCTGGAGGATGTTATTGTGGTCGGCGCCGGGGATCATCTGCAGCTCCTTGCTTGCCGAGCCGGATTCGGCATGGAGATCGGCCGCTTCGCTGATCGGGATGATCTGATCGTTCTGGGCGTGGAGGATCAGCACCGGTTTGGTAAAGGTGCCGATCTTCAGGAGATTGCCGAACCCCGCCTCCTCGGTTATTCCCAGCGAATCGACATCGATTCCCAGAGCGCTCAGGACCGGACGGGTATTGGCGAAGCCGCTTTCGATAATCGCCCCGGCCAGATCGTTATGGCGGAAGGCGGCAAGTTCCAGGGCAGGCGCGCTGCCTAGGGAGCGCCCCATCACAACCAGATGACCGGTCCGGCCCTCCGCGGCCAGCCGTTCCCGGATATAATCAAAAACCACATGGCTGTCCCTGATCATCGCCGTCACCGAAGGCGCGCCGCTGCTCCAGCCGTATCCCCGGTAGTCGGCAACGATAAATCCAATGCCCCGTTCGACAAACCTGGCGCCCGCCTCGTCGTAATCACCAGCCAACTCGCCGTTGCCGTGGAAGAAGATTATATTGGGAGCGTTCTTTTCGGCGGGCAGATGAAAACGGGACGCCACCGTCACCCCGTCGCCGACCGGAATATCGTGATCGACGCAATTCACCGGAGGCGGAGTCCTGTTCATCCGGACAGGATGAAACAGCAGTTCCAGAACCTCGGGCCGATCCAGAGCGGAGTAGTCCTGACGCAGTATTCTTTCCTTGGCATCCATTTATTTTTCCTGATCAAGTTTTTAATGGCGTCGCAAAAACTCGGGAAAAGCTGTCATCTCGAACGCATGCGAGAAATCTTGTTCTTTAACTCATTGGAACCATTAAGATTTCTCCCGATGATCGAAATGACATTATGGCAATCCAGACTTTTTGCAACGCCATCAATTTTAATCTGTAAAAATTGAGAACGATGATGATAACCTGAATAGCAGGGACAGGCAAACAAAGCTTTCTTGCCTGTCCCTAAAGCAATTTATACACGGGTTGATCGACCCGCAAAACGGCTTTGGATTTATTGTGAGGAACTCCGATGAGAAGCCTGCTCCCCTGTCTTCCCCTGCTCCTAAGTTCGACAATGCTGATGTTTGCCACGGCATCGCCCGCAGCCGCGGACACCACCTCCGACAACAACTATCAAAAAGCGACCTTCGCCGGCGGCTGCTTCTGGTGCATGGAGAAACCCTTTGAAAAACTAAACGGGGTCATCTCGGTCACCGCCGGCTACACCTACGGTGCAAGCAACAACCCGACCTATGAAAACTACGGCGACAGCGGCCACCTCGAAGCGGTTGAAATCGTCTTCGACCCGGCCATAATCTCTTACGAGAAACTCCTGGAGGTCTTCTGGCGGCAGATTGATCCGACCGATGCCGAAGGCCAGTTTGCCGATCGGGGTCATCCCTATACAACCGCGATCTTTTATCATGACAGTTCCCAGCGGGAAGCGGCCGAAAAATCAAAGGAGCTGCTGGACAAAAGCGAAATTTTCCACAAAGCGCTGGTCACTCCGATTTTACCGGCCGAAACCTTTTATAAGGCGGAAGACTACCATCAGGATTATTACCGCAAAAATCCGTTACGCTATAATTTCTACCGGCGCGGCTCCGGCCGGGACCGCTTTCTCGACAAGGTATGGAAAGGCAAAAAATTCCCCGGCGGGGAAGATCAAAACGATCTCAGCCAAAAGCTTACGCCGCTACAATACCGGGTAACCCAGGAGAACGGCACCGAGCCCGCCTTTTCCAACGAGTACTGGAATAACAAGAAAAAGGGAATCTATGTGGATATCGTCTCGGGCGAGCCGCTGTTCAGCTCGCTTGACAAATACGATTCCGGCACCGGCTGGCCGAGCTTCACCAAACCCCTGGTCCCGGAAAACATCGTGGAGAAAGAAGATCGCAAGCTGATCACCGCCAGAACCGAGGTCCGCAGTAAAAAGGCGGATTCCCATCTGGGCCACGTCTTCAGGGACGGCCCACCGCCTACCGGCCTCCGCTATTGCCTTAACTCGGCAGCCTTGCGTTTTATTCCCGCGGAACAACTGAGCGCCGCAGGCTATGACGAATTCACCGATCTTTTTAAATAATCCAGGAGCCTGAAGTGAGAACTTTTTCCCAAAACCGTCTGATTGCAGCCCTGTTTTTCACCATTCTCTGGCTGCTCCCCGCTCCGCCCGCTTCCGCCCGGGAATGGCTGATAGACATCGACCACTCCGCCGCCCACTTCACGATAAGACACATGACCATCGCCATGGTCCGCGGTCATTTCGCCGAGTTGACCGGCACCGCCGTTTTCGATGAGCAGAGCGGCAAGATGACCGACATGCAGATCATCATCGGGGTCGAAAGCGTCGACACCGGGGTCGCCAAACGGGACGAGCACCTGCGCAGCGCCGATTTTTTCGAAGTCGACAAATACCCGGTCATGATCTTTATTGCCAAGAAAATCGAGCCCGGGGAAAAGGATCCCTGCAAGATAGTCGGCGATCTGACCATCAAGGGCATAACCAAAGAGGTGGTTGCCGATCTCCACGGCCCGACGGAGACCATTAAGGACCCCTGGGGCAATCTGCGCAAAGGCGGCCAAATAACCGCCACCATCGACCGCACCGACTTCGGGATCACTTACAACAACACCCTTCCCAATGGCGGGGTTACAATCGGCAACACTGTCGAAATCGTCACCGATTTTGAAATTGTGATCCCTGAAACGGCGCCGCCAAAACCGGAAATCAATTAAATCCGGATTAACGGAAGGAAGGTGAAATCAATGGCCAAGATATATTACTCCTTGCTGCTCGCCCTGCTGGTTTTCGCCCAACTCCCCGCAACAACGGTAAAGGGCGAAGACGCCCCCCCGGAAAGCCGCACCTCCCCAGAGGCGTGTCTTGAATGTCATGAAGAGATCTGGAATGAAGGCGCGGCCAAGCGATTCGTCCATGCCCCCTTTCTGGAAAAAAAATGTTTCGATTGCCACGCGGCCGACTCGTCGCTAGGTACTGAAGATTCAGACACCGACGAATCCGACGATCCCGATAAGATAAACTGGACCGGGAAAAGCCTGGTGCCGGCCACCAGCCACTGGTTTGAATTCACTACCGAGAACCAACCCGCCATCATGATTCTGGAGGCGACCTATGGTTCCAGAGTCCGGCTCTACCGTGAAATCCGGATCCCTCCTTTAAATGAACTGCCCAAGCTGACCGATATCTACCAAGATAAAGCACCGATGATTAACGATGTGAAAGTCCTGGGCGTGGAAAAAGGGGTCTTCTTACAGGCCACCATCTCCTGGAAAACCGATCGGCCGACCAGCTCGGCGATATCTTACGGGATCAAGGAACTAGATCAGAAAACCATAAATGACAACCGCTTACAGACCGATCACCTGGAAATTCTCAGCCAGTTGGAACATGGAGAGACTTACCGATTCCGGATTATCGCCGAGGATTCGGTCGGCAACCCCGCGAAATCGGATATATATGAATTCAGCACCGTTTCAACCTTTTCCAGCCCGGCCCTTGAGGAACTTGAAAAATGCTGCCTGGCCGCGCCATTGGGACTGAAAAGCCGTTTCTACCGTAAGGGCGGCAGCTATCTGATCAACATCACCCTGGCCCGGCCGGTAAAAATATTTTTCAAGATAAAGGGAGGCATCGGTTCAGAAAACCAGGAAGCCATGGAAGAGGAGTCGCCGGACATCAAGCATGTTATCGTCAACGAAAAAAAGACGATCTCCCTGGTCGTCTGCAAAAACTGCCACCAGGACATGAGCGGTCATCATCCGGTTAACGTCTTCCCTAAAAAAGAGATGGTGATCCCGGACGACTACCCTACTCTGGACGACGGCAGGATCAGCTGCGTCACCTGCCACAATCCCCACGCATCCGACCTGCAATTTCTGATGATTAAGGACTACACCGAGGAACTTTGCGTGGGCTGTCACAGCGAATTAGGATCGCTCGGCAAGAATGCCCCGGAAGAGCAGTCAAAAAAATTGGCAGGCAACAAAACATACTCATTCGACATCATTGCGCCGTGACCGCCCCCAGCCCATAGCAACCGATTAAGGGGGATAACCCAGCCGGTATTGGCCAATCTCCCATCCGGTATGCGATTACAGGATGCCGGAATATACTGAGGTCCATGAGCAGGCCGATAACCCAGCGGATTCGGTGCCTTGTGCTCACTTACTTACAACCCATAAAATCACGGGGAAGCCCGCCCGAACGCACCAACTCCTCCAGAAAACGATTGACCATGCGCTCCTCCCCCGGGGGCACCAGAAAACCCGGCACCTGTCGGGTCGGCAGCAGACGGGCCTTACCGGGTTCGGGGCGGCGGCCGCCGGCGAGCTTATCCAGATAGGCCAGGACATCGTTCATATTACCCCAGAAGCCTTTTCGGTCGAGATCTTCGAGAAGCTGGTTGACCACACTGTTCAGGGTGACAAGCCACTCCGGGACTTCGGCAATGCCCTGATCAAGACAAGATCTCGTCGAACCGAAACTCCGGCAGCCGAAGGGCCTGACCGGATAAACCGTGCAGCGCTCATTCCGGAGAAAGACGCACGGTTCATAGATCCAGGGGGACTCCGCTTCCGGTTCCGATTCACGCCCGGCCAGGCAATCGGCGGCCAGTTCATTGGTGGTCATGATCGGCCGCGCCCGTTCGCCGAGATCAGGCAAGGGAGGCAGTTTCCTCTCCTGCCCGGCCAGAAATGCGGTTATCGCCCTGCCTTCGACGGTGGTGATGGTCACGCTCTGGGTGCAACAGGCGGCGCAACCCTCCCGGCAGGCAAAAGGAATTGCCGCCACCTCTTTTTGATAAATCCCGTAAATTTTTGTCAACATTAGCCCCACGCTCCTTTATAATGACAGAAACCGGTCGGATCGACCGGCAAAGTATTATTAGAAATTTTCTAATTTGCCACTAGTACTTGTAAAACTTTAAATTTCGCACAATTGCGAATGGATTTTTCGTGACGGCGAGGCGTGGCTGAAGGAGCATAGCAGCGCTATGAAACGGAAGCCGCATGAAGTCGGCGCGGAAAATAACGAGCAAGATGCGACAGTTATAGGATTACATGGTACTTGTATAGGAAAGGGACTCCCGGGAGACAGATTTATCGTAACGGACTACAACCTATACGACCGGATCTTGCCTCCATTTTCAAGGACGATAAGTGCACAAACCCAATCCCCGATCACGGAATGAGCCGCCCGGGTTCGGCTCATCTCCCCTATCGAAAAGGATCCTGATGAGACCTCCGGTTACGCCGCTTCTGGTTATTTCGCTGTTAACAGCTTTGCTCTTCCCCATCAGCAGCCGGGCAAGCACGGAGGAAAGTCGCTATTTCACGGCCGAACCTGCCGCCGACCGCGTCATCCTCACCGGTTTTACCAGAGCCCGGGCAACCATGAAACTCACGAGTCTGCTGACCGAGCGGATCATCGAAGTCAAGGGGGACACCGGTGACCGGATCGGTAATGACGGTGTTTTTGCCCGCCTCGACCCGAGCTTTGCCGAACTCGATCTGCAGGGAATCAAGATCGAGCAGGAAAAACTGATCAGCAGAATCGATTACCTCGAAAATGAACTTCGGCGATACCGGACCCTGTTCGATAAGCAGTCGATCTCCGAAGCAAAGCTCGACTCGCTGACCCAAGAGCTGGATCAGGCCAGGCTGACTCTCCGGGAGCTGCAGACCGAGGAGCAGAGGCTCCATGAACATCTCAGCCGCCATCTGATAACCGGGCCGGCCGGCTGGCTGGTCATCGCCCGCTACGCGGAGCCGGGCGAATGGGTGACGATGGGCACGCCCCTGGCAGAGATCGGTGATTTCCGCACCCTGCTGGTACCTTTCGCCGTAAGCCACGCCGAATATCTCCGGATCAAGCAGGGGCCCGAAGCCCTAAGCCTCCGGCTTCCCGAGGAAGGCCTCACCGTCCCGGCCAAACTTCATACGATCTCCCCGGATTTCGATCCCCAGACCCGAAAGTTCAATCTGGAGCTCATCATCGGGACTCCCCTGCCCGCACAGCGCGGCGGCATCAGAGCAGAACTTGCCATCGAAATGCCCGAGCCCGGCGGCGCCCTGCTGGTGCCGGCAAGCGCTGTCGATAAACGTTACGATACCCACTGGCTGACCGCGGCCGATGGTGAAAAGGTAGCGGTCATCGTCCTCGGCCCCGGCCCGGAGCCGCAAACCCTGCGGGTCTCGGGTGAAGGGATCGAGGCCGGCGACAAATTCCTCCGAACCCCGGCCGACGACCGGCCCGCGGACCGGGAGTAACGCCCCATGCAGGGAATCATCTCCTTTACCCTCAGGCAACGGGTCCTCTTCAACCTGCTTTTCGTCCTGCTGATGGTAATCGGGGTTTTCGTCATGTTCAAAAGTCCGGTGGAGCGCTATCCCAATATCGACTTCGGCAAGGCTTACATCAACACCTACTTTCCGGGCGCTTCGCCGAAGGATGTCGAGACCCTGATCACCAGGGAGATCGAGGACTCCATCGAAGACCTGGAAAATCTCGACTACATCCGCTCGACCTCCTACCGGGAACGCTCCAGTATCCTGGTCAAATTCATCGACGACACCGACTACCAGCGCAGCTACGACGAGATGAGACTCAAGGTCCAGGCCGTCATCGACGAGCTGCCCCCCGAGGCGGAGCCGCCCCGCTTCACCTATATCGACGTCAACTTCTGGCAGCCGACCTTGAGCATCAGCCTCTACGGCGACCGGGACAACCGGGCCTTGAGCCTGATGGCCGATGAGCTGAAGATATCCCTGCGCCAGATCAAGGGGGTCAGGGAGGTGCGGCTCCAGGGCGAATTCACCCGTGAATTCCATATCGAACTAGACCCGGTGCTGATGAGGCGCTTCGGGGTGACTTTCGACGAGACCGCCGCCGCTCTGGAAAGCGCCAATATATCGATTCCGGCCGGCGACTACACCACATCGGGCGGCGAATTCATTATCAAGGTGGACGAGCGTTTCCGTGACCGGCAGGCGGCGCTCGACACCATTGTCCGCCGGGACGGAGACGGCTCCTTTATCCGGGTCGCCGATCTGGCCGCAGCCGCCTATCTCTCCCACCGCGACCCTTTCGCCCTGACCTCGGTAAACGGCCAGGACTGCGTGACCCTGCAGATCGTCAAAACCCCGGAGGCCAACGCCCTGACCATTGTCCGGGACTCCAAAGAAGTTATAGATTCCTATGAAGAGCCCTTCGCCGCCGAGCTGGTCGAAATGGTGGTGATCCAGGACTCCACGGTCAAGATCAGGGACGCGATGCGGGTTCTCGGCTCCAACCTGCTGCTCGGGGTCTTCCTGGTCTCGGCCCTGATCTGGTATTTCATGGGGTTCCGCAACGCCGCCCTGACCACGATCGGCATCCCCTTTGCCTTTCTGGTCACCCTGATCATCCTCTATCTGACCGGCAACTCGATAAACGAGATCTCCCTGTTCGCCTTCGTGCTGGTCAGCGGCATCATTGTCGACGACGCCATCGTGGTGATGGAGAATATCACCCGCCATGCCCGGATGGGCAAGAAAATCAGGACCGCGATTATCGAGGGCGCCGCCGAGGTATTCATGCCGGTGGTCTCGGCCACCCTGACTACCTGCTCTGCCTTTCTGCCGATGCTGATCATGACCGGCTCCACCGGCGATTTTTTCGCGATCATCCCCAAGGCGGTTTCCTTCGCCCTGCTCGCCTCCCTTTTCGAATGCCTGTTCATCCTGCCCATCCATTATCTCGATTACGGCCCGCGACTGACAGACGAGCCCCCTGTCCGGGACATTGCCGATCCCCGGCAAAACCGGGAAAATCCGCTGATGAGATTATTGCGGCGCGGCTTCGACTACCTGCTCCGTCTGGCCCTCTCCTTCCGCTTCACCACCATGTTCCTGCTGCTGGCGGCTTTTACGGCGGCGATGATAATCGCCATCAGTTCCCTGGTCGGCAAATCGAACCTGATCAAGATCGAATTCTTTCCGGACGATTATTCCCTCTACTACGTCGAGGTAAGCGGACCAGTCGGCACGCCCCTCGAAAAAACCTCTGAAGTGTTAAAAAGAATTTCCAGGTTGATCTCCGCCGAGGGCCCGGTCATGGCCGAGTCGACGGCGGCCTTTGCCGGTTACTACATCAATGAAGACTTCCAGCCGGTCTGGGGCAATCATCTCGGCCATGTGGCGGTTAATCTGCCCGCCCGAAAAGCGCGGCAATTCGCCGACCACCCCGAAAACGACGTCGTCGCCCATCTCGACTGGGTGCGCCAATACCTGGCCCGGGAATTGCCCGACAGCGAGGGCTACAGTCTGCGGGTCAGACCGGAAAAAGACGGGCCGCCGGAAGGCAAGGATGTCAACATCCAGGTCCTGGGCGCCGACCTGGAAGTGGTGGGAGAGCTGGCCGCGGAGATCAAGAACTATCTGGAAAGCGACCCGGTGCTCAGCGGGGAACTGATCGACCTGGAAGACAATCAGGGCCGGCCCGGCCGGATCTTTCGCTACGTTATCAAGGGCGATCGGGCCGCCGAATACGGACTGAGCAAGGCCCGGGTCGCCGGCCTGGCCGCCTCGGTGATCAACGGCCGCAATATCGGGCAGTACCGGTTAAGCGACGAGGATATCGATATCAAACTGAAAATCGACCCGAGTCATATTCAGGAACTGAGCGACACCCTTTCGATCGTTGTCCTGGAGCACCCCAGCGGCCCGGTCCGGCTCGGCGATATCTGCGCGGTCGAAACCTATCTGGAACCCGGCTATCTAAACCGCTTCCAGGGGCAGCGGGCCATAACCCTGACCGCCAACCTCAGGTCCGGCGCGACTCACTCAAGCACGGGGATCGTCAACCTGGTCAAAAATCATTACAACACCGTGCGTGACGATTTTCCCGGGGCGACCCTTAATTTCGCCGGGGAATTCGAATCGACCCGCAACTCCTTCATCTCCCTGACCTACGCCTTTCTGATCGCGATCATGCTGATCTACCTGATCCTGGCCGCCCAGTTCCAATCCTACCTCCATCCCCTGGCGATCCTCCTGGCGGTAAGCTTCGCCCTGATCGGCATTATCTTCGGAACCATGCTCTCCCGGACCCTGTTCACGGTCAACAGCTTTATCGCCGTGGTCGGGGTTACCGGGGTAGTGGTCAACGATTCCCTGGTCCTGATCGAATTCATCAACCGCCGCTACCGGAGCGGCCTCCCCCGCCGCCAGGCGATTATCGAGGCGACCCATATCCGGCTGCGCCCCATCCTCCTGACCACCCTGACCACGACCCTGGGTCTCCTGCCGATGGCGATAGGCTTTCCGGAATATTCGATCGTCTGGGGAACCATGGCGATGACCTTCGTCACCGGCCTCTGCACCGCCACCTTCCTGACCATTTTCGTGGTCCCGGTCCAGTGGGATCTGATCGAGGCGGCAAAAGAGAAATGGGGCCGGGGGATTTGATTTGTCGGCAGGATAATGGATCCGCTTGACTCGGCGCTCCCATTAACCTAAGACGACCTGCGGGATAGCGCGATTTTCATTTTCCTATGCCCAGATCAGTAGCTTGAAGCCCAAGAGAGCGAGAAATACGCCGACAAAGATCCGGAAAAACTTCTGGGGCAATTTGTGCAGAAATCGCTTGGCAAGGTAAGCGCCGGCAAATGAAATCGGAATGCTGAGCAGGAGTGCGACCATAAGCTCTTCCTGTAGCCGTGTCCCTCCCCAGGCGTAGCGGGTAACGCGGGTCAGGTCGATAAACAGGGCGATCAGCCCGGAAGTGAAGATATATACCTCTTTGGGCAGATTGAATGCCGTAAGAAAGGCGCCCCGAACCGCGCCGCCGACCCCGAAGAATCCGGCGAAGAAACCGGACAGCATCCCCCCACATACCGCCGTGGCGTTTGTCTTCGGCAATACCCATTCACGGTTGAGAAACAGATAGACCACGTAAAGAACCAAAAAGGCGCCCAGGATTCGCTTAAGCGGAAGCGCCTGCGCCTGCATGGAAAGAGAGGCCCCAAAATAGCTGGCCGCGATACCCGAAATGCCGAACCCAAGAATCAGCTTCCAGTCAAACCCCCGCTTGAACAGAAGAACCTTCCAGATATCGCCGGCCAAGTGGATAACCCCGACAAATAAAAGTGCCACCGGAAGCGGCACGAACAAAACCATAACCGGAATCATAACCGTGGAGGTCCCGAATCCGGTTGCGGTTCCGATTCCGGAAGCAATAAGGGTCAACAGGCAAAGCAGTATGGTTTGAGACATGCAATTTCCTTCTGTAAACCTTGCAGCGGAGTGAACGGCGGTGCCACCCGATCGCACGTATGTACTGCGTAAATGGCTACTGCCATATCTTTCCTGTTCGGTAAGATGACTGTAGGACATGGCAGGATCCTCCTGGATGTGAGTTGGTCGATCTTCTCAACATACCAGAAATCCTGTCATGTCCTGCTTTAGCTCAGGTGGTGCACTTTGAACTTGAATCTACCCGGAAAAGCAATAGTTAAGCAAGGTGTCTCCGGAACTCCATGGTCGTTGGTTTGGTTCGATGGTGGAGGTTTCCAGGATGCGCGATAAATACAATTGACACTTTAATTTATCATGATATATTAAACCAAAAGACTAATTTATCAAACACTGAAAAAACAATATGCAGACCCTGCTGAACAGAAAGCTTGTCCTACCTGAACCGGGAGATGAAACTTTTTTTTTATGGGGTCCCCGCCAGACCGGCAAAACAACCCTCTTGCGTGCCACCTATCCCGATGCAATCTGGATCGATCTCCTTAAGGCGGAGGAATACCGCAGGTATCTCCAGAACCCTGAATACCTGAGGCAGGAGTTGTCGGCCACACGTAAATCGTCATTTGTAGTGATAGATGAAATCCAGAAGATCCCGGCCTTGCTTGACGAAGTACACTGGCTCCATGAGAATTTCGGCACCCGCTTTGCCCTCTGCGGGTCAAGCGCCAGGAAGGTAAGGCGGGGCCACGCCAATCTTCTCGGGGGGAGAGCAAGCCGCTATGAGCTTTCCGGCCTTGTCTCGGCGGAACTGGGAGATGCCTGGCAGCTCGACCGCATGCTCAACCATGGATACCTGCCATCGATCTACAGCTCACAAGGTCCCGCAACCAGGTTAAATGCATATGTAGCAAATTATCTCAAAGAGGAGATTGCCGCTGAAGGACTGGTCAGAAATCTGCCGGTTTTCTCCGAATTTTTAAACATCGCCTCCCTGTCCGATACCGAGCTTGTAAACTTTTCCACAATTGCCAGAGACTGCGGGGTTTCGAGCATAACCATCAAGGAATACTTCCAGATCCTGGAGGATACTTTATTGGGAAAATGGCTGCCATCGTACAGAAAGCGGCCGAAGCGAAGAGTTATTCTGGCCCCGAAATTTTATTTTGCGGATATCGGTCTGGTTAACTTTCTGGCCCGACGAGGAAAAGTTGCACCCGGTTCCGAACTCTACGGCAAGGCCCTGGAAAACTGGTGTTTCCATGAGCTTTCGGCGTATAGCCACTATAGCGGTTCTTATTCGGAATTGAGTTACTGGCGCCTGGCAAGCGGTATTGAAGTCGATTTTATCGTCAACAATATGGAGATAGCCATTGAAGCCAAGGCGACCCGCAAGGTTTCGGCAAGCCACTTGAAAGGCCTGCGCAGCCTGCCTGAAGACCATCCCGGTATCTCAAAAAGGATTGTAGTCTGCCTGGAAGACAAACCGAGAACAACCGATGACCGGATAGAAATTCTGCCGGCACGGGACTTTGCCAACCAGCTATGGAACGGGGATATCTTCTAAAGAGGAAAACTCCGCCTGCGAGTCAAACCGATAAAGGAATCCCCCTTCATCAACCCCGGCAACGCCGGAGGCTTTATATAGGGATGTGTTCGATGGGTTGCAGCATACTGCACTGCGGCCCTTCGAACCGGCCATTTAGTGCTTGTAGCAATAGTCGATAATTTCGTTGAACCCCACCTCTTCACGCACCAGCCTCACCTCCAATTCGTTCAGGTGTGCGACGCTGGGTAATTCATCAGTTCCCGATATTTTAACCGAGAATTCGGCTTTGTAACCTTTGCCAACCCTCGAGAGCTCACCGCTGAGCTGGTTCAAAATGTCGTCTCTTAGCAAGAGTTGGTTTCGTCGGAAGCGGATCAATCGGTGACAATCGAAGAAGTCTGATCGCTTTGACGAGTCATATGTTCTACCGTTCCAGCCGCTACTTCGCGTGGCACGGTACAAAGCGCGCTCTTGCGTATCTTTCCACACACGGAAATCGAAATGGTTGGTAGGATTCGGGTTCTCGTATGTGGCCTGAGGGTGGAAATTGGTTACCTCAAATTGGTGTTTGTCAAGGACAGCCAAAGTTCTGTTCTGTGCGGATAGCATGCGTTTGATTGATGTCGGCAGGTCGAAGCGCATTACTTTGGCTGCATCCAAGATACGTATTTCTCTCGGAAGTTCCTCGTCATCTCGATCCCAGTGCCTTTCTCTGCGTTTTGGTACCCACTGAATATGCGTACCAAAGAGGCGTACAACGCCGCTGGAGCTGAACGAAGTTATCTCTGTATCGTCGTGAAGGAAATAGTACGCTCTTCCGGACCAAATTAGCGACTGAGCTATTTCCTCTACCAACTCACGTATTGTATCGTCAACCGGATGTGGTGCGTATCTTGTCTTAACTTTGCCAAGTAGCTTTTGCATGAGTTCGTCGTCATTTGACACGACCTCGAACAAATTACCGCTTCGGCGGTTCATCGAGTGGAACAAGCTTGCAAAATCCTCGTCAAACATCCGGCGATTGAAGTCTGGCTTCTGCCGTTCGCGCTTGACGAAGAGGCTATCAACTAACCCAATTTGCTCATCGCGATAGTGATGCCGGTGCGAAGGCTCAGCCCTAAAAATCTTCATGCTGTACCTCTTCGTCGTCTTCACGTAACCGGCGAGCAAGGAAGGTGATGTGGTGGTCGATCTTGAAGTCAATTGGCTCGAGTTGCGGAACAACTTGTATTGCAAAAAATAGATGAGACGCATCAGAATGCGACCTTAGAAACTCCCTCACGATTTTATTTGGGTGCTGCTTCCCTCGCCCCATACTCATTTGGTCCTCAAATCCATCGTGTCTCGCGCGATGTTTGAACGACATTTCCCAGTTAATCCGAATTAGACCACGCGGCGACGCGCTCATGCTAAAGCTGTAAGGATTTGAAAGGAGCACCATTCGTTTAAGGTATTGTTGCTTGTCGGTAACGTGCAAAATCCAAGTATCGAATTTGGCAAGGGCGCTCTCAGACAACTTCTCATTGTCGAAGTATGCCCCGTAGAGTATGGCAAAGCCTAAGACTGACGCAAAGTCATTTATCACCGTTGAAATAAGATGAAGTCGGAATTCATCGTTTACGTCGAGTGAAAGGTCCACGAACTTCGAATCTGCCGCCAGAAACGCTAGGGACAAGAACATCGGGAGAACCTTGGTCAGCTTGCTTTCATCGTTTTGTTCAAGCGCGCTTATGCATGTTTCGGCCAGTTCGAAGTAGATTTGCCCGAAATGATCCGGAAGTTCATCGTTGTGTTTTGGTTCGAAGATATGTCCGATCATGGCTCCACTGCCAAGCATGGCAATTGCATTATCTCGCGTAGAAGCAAGCCGTTTGGACATCTCAGCGGTATTGATCTCAGGCAGTGTGTACTGCTCTTCGGTGTAGTGCCTATACTCCTTATACCGGTCCACGAGCTGGGCGAGCTCGTCAAACCAGCGCGGCAGTTTCCAATGGCTATGTAAGCTTGCTAGGACAACCTGCGTTGCGGCCTCTGACATTTTCAACTTTGCCATTAAGGACACAAAATCTGGAATCATATTTTGATAGAAGTCGCATAACGCAGGCAGGACTTTTGAATAGTGCTGCAACAGCTTTTGGACCGCCAACTGTTGGACGTATTTTGGCTTGGATAGGCGTTGTCCCTCGATCTCTTGCTCAAACTCAATGCGTTCGACAATGAAGGCGAGATCCACTTGCAGAAAGGCTGGTAGATGGCGCAGGGACTTCTCGCTCCACTCGTCCGCATCAAAGAACTGTTTCAGCTCTTTCTCAAAGGTTATCATTTGGCGTAGAGTTTCTAAGCAGAGATTGCTCCCCAGCGCAGCCCATGTGTCTGCTATGCCAATCTTTATCTTCGCTGTTTTATCATCCGCTACGGCGTCCGATGAGGCGAAAGCCAGTTCAATGATCTCCTTGAATCTTTTGAGTTCTTGCATGCCGACGTCGAACTGAAAGCGTACTGCATACGCTGAAATACGGGTCGAGAAGCGACCGATGAGTTTCAACGCAAGATCGAAGTCACCGACTTGAAATGCGAGCTCAATGTGGCCTGCCAATCTTCCCACGATCTCGTTTTCAAGCCATTGGCGATCAAGCTTCTCCTCAACCAGCATTTCCTGGCTGCTCATTTGTAGCGCCATAGACGTCGCACTGTCACCAGCTAAAAACCATTGCTTGTGCTTGCTTCGCCTCGGAAACCAATAGCTCTCTTGGTCGATTGTGTGTTTCTGCTGAAGGTAGTGTAGCAGCAAGGCCGAATAATCATCGCTTAGCGCAGACAGCTTGTCTCCCAACCTCTCCTTGTCCGCTTTGACACGATCATCAATATAGGAGAGTTGCTCAAGGGCATGTCGAGCAGCCTTCGAATGATGATTGGCTAACGAAATTGAATTCCGAGGGTTTGCTGCACCTTCGATGTGGCGAGCAATGCTGGGGAGTATCTCGCTGCGAGCCAGCAGATTGAGGTCGAAGAAATTGAACAGCCTCTGACCCAACGGAAACAATGCCAAAGAGCTCAACAAAGTCAAAATCGTACCAACAGCATAAACGAACAGACCGGGTTCAAATCTAAACAAAAGCAAGGCCGTTGCAACTAAACAGAAAATTGCTGAAAACACCAAAACTCGAGAATATACGCTACCCACCTGCTCGTTGGTGAGCATTTGGATGATATCCCGGCGAAGCCTAGTGTAACCGGCGCTCAGAATAATACCAATTGTAGCGAAGTAGATCGAAAATATCGCAGTGAGCAGTTGGGCGTACAGCCTGAGCTGCTCGATGTTAAAATCTTTGTCGTCTGCACTGAGTGGTGTGAGCCAAGACAGGTTGTTTCCGACATAACCTTCAACGAAATTTAGTGCAGCCAAAACCAAAACGACCCCAAAAAGGCTTTTCACTCCGATCCATGCGATAGAGCCTAAAATGCGGGCGTTTGCTTTTGCTTTGGTGGCTGAGGCGCTCCTCTTGTACGCGCTGCGCTCGAAGGCAAAACCAATCCTTCCTAGCCATATTCGAAACTTCCAAAACCAAGATTTGGAACTCACCCAGATTTTCAGCCGATCAATCAAAAAGTGCTCCCTCTCAATGCTTGCTACTCACATATAATTGGGTTCTTATTCCAATTGCGAGATTGTGGAACCACAATCGTGTTGTGAGTGTTAAAGAATCTTCAGTGGAAGAAGGGTCAGGTCTACACGGGCTGTTGCCCGTGTAGACCTGACCCTTCTTCACCTCGTTATGTATCCTTCTCAAAGTCTATTTTGTTGATTTCCTCCATAAGGCGATTTGTTTCAACCAAGGCGACAACGATTTTTTGATAGTGCTGGATGTCTTCATAGGAAAGTGTTCTGCCGAACCGATCTTTTAGCCATTTCTGAGCGGGCTGGTAACCGCCAATGTAAAATTCCCATGCCACGAGCGGGACGTTGTCGAAATACTGCTCGTCATTGATCCAAACGCGGCCGGTTTCTTCAGTGGCAGACTCGTAGCCGATTGATTTTTTGGTCATCTTGCGAGTGATTGTATTGTCGCCGTCCACCGGATAACTGGTGATGTACTGTTCGACTGTCGAGGATTCGAGCAGATGAATCTGCCGCAGTTCGCCGCCAAGACGAACGAGCTGCCAAAATATTTCGACATCAGTCGGATACGGCACGCGCGGGAAGTCAATTTTCAGGAACTCTTTGTATTTTTCGCGGTAGGCTGGGGAATGCAGAATCGCATAGATATAATCGAGCAGATCAATCGGCGCTAATGTGCCGTCCCTATCCTGTTTTTCATTTGTGAATTCCAGCCCAAGCCCTTCGGCGATTTGCGCGACAATGTCCGGTGTCAAATTAGGTTTGCGGGGCCTATTTTCTTCCAGATTGAGCTGTTCGCCGGCCGGGTAGAGGTAGAGAGGGAAAATATTTGCATTGTCAAGAGTTGATGAAATGCACTTGTCCACTATTCCCTTTAGGACAAAGCTTCCAGTGAAGGAGTCGCTTCTCGATCGCCTGATTAGGGATATGGCATAGTTCTCTTTTGCTAGGTTTTTCATTACGTCGAATCGCGATCGAGCCAAAATATCGGGATCATAGTAGATCGCTCGCGTATCGAAAGGCCGATAGCAAATCGGGACTATGAGCTTCGGTTTGTCCAAATCTCCAAATCCATCTTTGTTGAACGATACAAGCTTCTTATCATTTCCGGTTGTGATGCCCATGCTGTTGACCGGGAACAGTTGTTTTACTTCAAAGCCGAGAGTGTATTCAGTTTCTTTTTCAAAATCCTTTTCAACCATAAAGTAAGCTGGTTCGATGTTCGGAAGTTTTTTATAGTTAATAGATTCGACCGAATTTTTAGTCAGGAAATCATATTTTTTCGGCCGACTCCCGTAGAGATCGCAGTGGTAAACCGTTCCGAGTTCTCCGGGCTTCTTTTGGCCAGTTTTTACAAACAAGTTGATTGAAACCCCCTGTTCGATATCAAAGACGTTCACATCAGGGGAGCCGTCGGGGCAGGTCTCTTTTTTTTTGGAGTTGCCGTGCAGGTCGAGTGTGTAAATTTTGTCATAGGTTTTCAGCAGGTTCCAGCGCATGCCACGGAAAGTTGGATTGTCCAGAAAACCGTGGGGATTGATGAAGGCAAGGATTCCCTCGCCATTCTTTTCGATGAAGTGCTGACCATAGCGGATGAATTTGACGTAGTCGTCGTTAATCCATTTCGGATTGCGTTCTTTGAGCTTTTCTTTGCCGCCGGGCTCTTTTTTGTAGTCCTCCATCAACTTCATGATCCAGTCGCCCTTGTTTGCGCTTTCGCCTGAGTAGGGCGGATTGCCGATCACGACCATGACGGGTGTGTCGCGTTTGATGTGATTTGCTTCGTTAGCTTCGCTACTGAGCCAGGTTGAAAACAAAGTGCCAGTATGGGGGTGATGTTCTTCAAGTGAGTTGGTCAGGTAGATGTTGAAGCGTTGCTCTTTTTTCGGCTTGTAGCCAGTTTCAACAAGAAGCATATCAAGTTTCAGGTGGGCCATGGAATATGAAGCCATCAACAATTCAAAGCCGTTAAGGCGGGGAATTAGATGGTCTTCCACGTAACCACTCCAGGCTCCCTGCATTGCCTTGAATTTCTTTTTGTAGATAAACTTTACTACTTCGGCCAGGAAGGTGCCGGTGCCAGTGGCAGGATCGAGAATCTGTACCTTGTGAACTTCCTTGTCTGTGTAAATGGCTTTGCCTTTGTTTCTGCCTCTGGTAATCGCCGTCCCCTGGGCCTTGACTTTGATCGTGGTTTTACTGGTGTCGGCTAGGCCGTCTTTGAGACCAAATTCGCTTTTAAGCAGGTCATCAACAGCCCGGACAATGAAATTGACTACAGGTTCCGGCGTGTACCAGACTCCACGGGCTTTGCGGAGTTTAGGGTCATACTCTGCTAGGAAGGTTTCATAAAAGTGGATAATCGGGTCGTTGTTACGTGTTGAGCTGCCAAGGTTTTTCAGAAGTGCTTTTACATCCGTAGCCCGAAACACTTCGGCAAGGTTATCAACTGTGGTTCTGATCCGTACGTCGATGTCATACCCGGCCACGTACTGGAAAAGCTTTCTTAAAAAAGGGTTAGTCTTTGGGATAAGTTCAGCGGCTTCCTGACGGCTGAAATTTTCCAAGCTTGTATCATGGAGCCGGGCGGCAAACATGCCATAAGCCAAAGTCTGGGCGTAGATGTCGGCAAAGGCTTTGGGGGTTAAATCGTGGATAAGGACTTCTTTGAATGATTCGTATTGTTGTTTCAGGCTTGAATTGTCTTGGGTTTCCTCATCCGAGCTTACCGCCTGTTCCAGAATGGTTTCAAGTAACCGGGCCTTGGCCGCCATCATTTTTGCCAGCTTTTTAGATGACTTAATAGTCTGCCCGACAAAGGTACAGAAATTAACTATCAGGTCTTGAAATTCGTTAAACTGTTCGGATAGGGGCTTGACGGTGGAGGCGTCTATTTCGCCTATTCTGATTTCGTGAACAAGTTGACCGTTCTGGTAGAACTGGAACCACAGGTAATCTGTGATAATCAGGTTATCAAGAGCTTTTTTATAGCGGTTGAACTGTTCCTTGTATTGCTTGCTGTTTAGGTCTTTGCCAAGGTCTTTGGCTTCGATAAAACCGACGGGAATTTTCTTTTTGGTGATTACATAGTCGGGGTTTCCGCAATCGGTAACCTTTGATGGTTCATTGGTGATTTCCACTCCCGGAACAAGCTCACGAATTAGGCCCTCTAAATCGGCCCGGTAGGTGTGTTCGCTGGAAATCCCGGACTTGTACCGTTTGGCTATTGTTTCTAAGTATTGCTGGAGATTCATAGGTTTATTGTTTTATACATAACGGTTGGCACAACCCGCGCCGATATGCGTCGGCGTTAGTGCATAGGCTGGGTGGTTTATGTGTGAATTTATCATTTCGTTTTGGGATGACTTTCTGTTTTTTTTGACTGATTGAAGGAATTGGTGGTTTGGTTGGTTTGTATCTCTGGTTTATGGGGTTCTGATTTTAGAAATCGTGGAGCGATATACAGACTGGATAAAAAAGTGATAGCCCCTAAAATAATTCCAGCGACAACAATGACCATAACTTTTTTAATGAATTCTTTAGGCCAAATGATTTTTTTGATTATGTGTAATAATCCAGCATTGGATGCACTAATTTCATTTAATAAATCAATCCCTTTTTTTGTTATTCTCGCTCCAGTTGCATTGGGATTAGGGTATTTCTTTATTTCTAAATGCCCATCCTCGTACAAACTATTTATAACGCTTCTAGCAAAATCCATATCTGTTATTTCAACTTGGTTTAGAATGCCTGATAGCAAGGCGAAGTCATATTTTGATGGGCGTTGCTCGTGGAAATTATAGAGAGCAAATAGAATGAGATATTTTGCTTTAGATGCTTTCATTTATAGGAGTTCCGGAGACAGTTTCTTTATTTATCTTACCGACAAAAGCGTGGGGTGAATCTGTCCGTCCAGTTTTTCTTCTTTCACCCATCTATTTTCACCTTCGGCAGTTTCTCCAGTTTGCCAAGCATCTCCACTGCCCCGATATCCATCTTCGAGAAGGCGAACCACTTTTTGCCAAGGTCTTTCAGGGAAGCGCCGAAATGGTAGATCAGGGAATCATCAATTATCAAAAATCGGTCGTGTGAATTCCCGAATTCGTTTACTGTCAATGGCGGGTATTGTTCATTGAATTTCTTGATATCCAGCTTCAGCCGCTTTGAAACGATTTTGGTGACTATGGTAAGAAGAACATCTTTTCGCCGTTTTGCAAAAAGGGTCAGGACGGTATCGTCGATATAGTTGTCAATCAGTACAATTGATTTTCCGGCGGATCGGATTAAATCGGAAACAAATGTGTATGCATCAAAAACCTGGCCATCGAAAAAAATACCCTGCTTGGGTTTGATGTTTTTGTCTTCCAGCGCATTAAAAATCTGCTCAAATTTTTCATTGGTTTCCAGTTCACTGGCAAGCTGCCGCTTCTCTACCTGATCAAGCCGTTGAAAGAGCGTTGCGTTATGCGTAAGAAATTGCCTCATTTTCACAAAGGCGCGCATGATTGCGATATTGATCTCTATGGCTCTTGTGCTGGTTAAAACTGCCGAGAGGGACGCTACCCCTTGCTCTGTAAAGGCAAAGGGTCTTGCCCCTCCAAGATGCTTTTTGGAAGGTATCACAGATTGTGATACCAAAGAATCGATCTCTTCATCCGTTAGCTCAAATATAAAATCTTCGGGAAACCTGGCCTTATTCCTTTTTACCGCTTGCTTAAGTGCCCGGTTTTCTACCCCATACAACTCTGCCAGATCGCGATCCAGCATCATCTGCACGCCCCGCAGAGTGAAAATGTGACTCTCGATATTCGGCAGCTCAACTAACTCGCTCATATCTTCACCTTCGGCAGTTTCTCCAGTTTGCCAAGCATCTCCACTGCTCCGATATCCATTTTCGAGAAGGCGAACCACTTTTTGCCCAGATCCTTGAGCGATTCGCCAATATGATAAATATCGTTGCCGTCGATGATTACACTTTACGAGTTTGTTATCAACCATAACCGATTGAGTAATAAACTCAAAATCTTATGTCAGGATTGTATGGGATAATGTGAGGAGTTTTATTGGTGGGCGGAGCCCACCCTACCCAGAAATTCGGAAATTCCGAATTTCTTCATAACCGCACCTTCGACTAGCTCCCCTTCGGCGAAAATGTTCTTGATATGTTCGTTGATGGTGGATTTGACCTTGCCGAAGAGTTGCGCTATCTGCTCCTGCGTAAGCCAGACGGTCTCGTCCTCCAGGTGCACGTCGATTCGAATCTTCCCTTGCAGATCCTGACAAATGAGGATTTCGGAGATATTCATCGCTTCAACGCCTTGGTATTGAATTGGCAATACCAAATAAACCGGGACAGATCTATTTTTTGCCGCCTCCATTTGGGCATTACCCGAGCCGCCACCTGCCCTTTTAGCCCAATACGGGGAAAAGCTGTTTCAATCCGTTGGCAATAAACTCAACACCGACCGCCGCCATGAACAATCCCATAATACGGGTCACAACATTTATTCCGGTCCTGCCCAGAATTGACTCGATGGTGTTCGCACTCCGGAAGCTCAACCATGTAATAAGAGCGAGAAGAAAAATTTCAAAAATGAAGATTGATGTATGGGTTATTGAATTATATCTCTGCCCATATAGAATTACCGTACTAATTGCCCCTGGTCCAGCCAGCAAAGGTGTGGCGAGAGGAACAACCCCTACGGCTTCCTTTTCTTCCGAGTCAATCGCCTCTTCTTCGGTCTGCCTGACCGAACTCATCCGGGCGTGCAGCATTGAGATGGCCATAATAAGGATCAGGATTCCTCCCCCGACTTTAAAAGAAGCCATTGAAATCCCAAAAAACCGCAGGATTGTTTCGCCTAAAATTAACGCG
>JAGXFP010000031.1 GCA_024637225.1 Desulfobacterales bacterium | reverse complement strand
GTGAGGGGCTTGCCGGTCTGAACCAATCCTTCAGTGAGAAGGACGTTGATATGGTTCGTCCGCGAAAGCCTCAAATCTTCAACTCATTGATTTAAAAGATATTTTTTTATCTGTTGACAGGGGGAGTATAGGATGTCCCCCTTGACCCGTTTGCATCCTTTTTCCTGTTGTGCATTACAATTCACAATATCGAAACGGCGGCATAGCTGTCAAATTTATTGTTTACTTGATCATCACTCATTCAACATACGACCAGGATCGCGCCAATGCTGTGAAACACTGGGACACGGGGTCAGCCAGGGGCACCAGGTCTTGAAACATAAGTTTTAGTGCCCTTGCAGCGCGAGTTCCGGGGACACCATAGAGTGGCGCTAGTTTAAGGGTTCAGAGTAACGATATTTGCCCAACCCAGCGGCATTAAGTAACTTCGCAAGATTTGCCGGACCATTTCCGGGGTGCTTTAAATATATCGCTGTCTATACAGCGTTTGGCAGTGATCAACTTGAAAATTTGCCATTGTCTTTCGCGTCGGGCAGTCGGCCTTTTGTGACCTATGTTTCCAGGCATTGGTTAATGAAAAATGGATTAAACTAGCGCCATTCTAAGGTGTCCCCTGAATTCTATTACCCTGACCCCTCACTACTCACTCTCGCCTTCTCTTAACCTGCCGCCGCCCACGGCCTGATATAATGCGGCGCTGTCGATGAGGCGCCGGGACCGGGCTTCGATCAGGTCGATGCGGGTCTGCTGCGACTGCTGCTCGGCAATGAGCAGCTGGATATAGCCGGCCGCGCCAAGTGCGTACTGCCGCTGCATGGATTCCAGGGAACCCCGGGCGGCGGTGTCAGCGGCGGAAAGGGCGGCCAGCCGCTGGGCGTCGTTGTCCAGGGCGCGCAGCACGTCGGCGACATTACGCAGGGATTCGAGCACCACGTTCTGATAATTCGCCGCCGCCGCCTCGAACGCGGCCAGCGCGGCACGTTTTTTTGCCGGCAGCCCGGGGTCGAATAGGGGTTGCGTCAGTTGCCCGACCAGGCTCCAGACCGCCGAACCGCTGCCGAACAAGGCGCCGGTGGTCAGGGCCTGGGAACCGAGATTGGCGCTGAGGTTGAGTTGCGGATAGAGGTTGGCTACGGCCACGCCGTATTCCGCATTGGCCGCGCGCAGCACCGCCTCGGCTCCTTGAATGTCCGGGCGGACCCGCACCAGTTCTGAGGGCACAACCACCGGCAGCACTGCGGGAAGTGAAAACTCTTTCAGGGAGAAGGACGGCAGTCCTCCCGTTCCCGGCGCCCGACCGGCGAGCACGGCCAGCAGATGCTCGGCCTGCTGGAGCTGATTACGCAGCAGCGGTATGGTGGCGCGGGTCTGTTCCGCCAGGGTTAGCAGGGCCAGTTCATCGTCAGCTGCGGCCTGGCCGAGACGGACCCGTTCCCTGGTCAGCCGTAGCTGATCTTCCCGGCTATAGAGGATGGTTTCGGCGGCCTCAATCCGCGCGGCCAGGCTGGCCCGGGTGATTGCGGTGGTGACGATATTGGCCGTCAAGGTCAGCCGGGCGCCTTCCAGTTGGTAGCGCTGGTAGTCGATGTTGGCGGCCAGGGCTTCCAGGGCGCGCCGGTTGCCGCCGGCCAGATCAAGATTGTACCGCACGCCGACGCCGGCGTTGTACAGGCTGAATTCAGTGGCGTCACCTTCCTGTCCTGATGTGCTGGGGCTGAATCGCTGCCGCTGGGCGTTGATGTTGGCGTCAACCCGGGGATACAGAGTCGATCCGGACCGGGCGGCATATATTTCCCGCGCCTGGCGTAAAGTGGCCCGGGACGCCGCCAGCGTGGGGCTGTTCTGCAAAGCCTCGTCAATCAGGGCATCCAACCGGGGTGCGCCGAGTTCCCGCCACCATTGAGGGTTGACCGGGCCGCCTTCGACGAAACGCTGGGACTTGCCGAATGGCGCGGGGGCGGAAACTGTTTGCCCCTCCAGCGGCTCAGGCGTGTACGAACTCACCTCCGGCGCTGCCGGGCGGATGAAATCCTGGCCAACCGTGCATCCGCCGAGCAGAACGGCAATGATCAATCCGGTTGCCATCCGACCGTGTATACTGCTTTTATTTCTTCTCATGCAAGTACTCCTTCGCCTGCTTCTTCATAGGTCACGCCATCGCGGATGTGATAGATGCGCTTGAAGGTCGGGATGATCTTTTCGTCATGGGTGACCACGATAACCGCGGTTTCGAGTTTGCGGGCCATGTCGTTCAGGATCCGGATCACCGCCAGGGCGCGTTCGCTGTCAAGGGGCGCGGTGGGTTCATCGGCGAGGATCACCGGCGGCCGGTTGACCAGGCCCCGGGCAATGGCGACCCGCTGCTGTTCGCCGCCGGAAAGCTGTGAAGGCATGGCCTTGGCGCGATGTGCCACGTCGAGCGCTTGAAAAAGCTCCGCGGCCCGCTGCCGTGCCTCGGCATTGGGGATTCCTGCCAGCATGGGCAGCAGGGCGACATTATCGGTGACGTTTAGAAAGGGGATGAGATAGGGCGCCTGGAAGACAAAACCGATTTTGTCCCGACGCAGGGCCCGCAGATCCTTGATCAGCCAGCCGCCGTCATAGATCACCTCGCCGCCCAGGGTCATCCGCCCGCTGGTGGGCTCGATCACTGCTCCCAGGGCCTTGAGCAGCGTGGTCTTGCCCGATCCGGACGGGCCGATCAGGCCGACCACCTCGCCCGGCGCCACCTGCATGTCCACCTTTTTCAGGGCGTCAACCGCAGTGTCGCCGCTGCCGTAGCGTTTGCTCAATCCCTCTATGAGAATACCTTTGCCGGCCATATCAACCTCCAATGGCTTCGGCAGGATCAACCTTGAGAGCGGCGCGGATGGCGATAATGCTCGACAGCACGCAGATCACCACCACGGCCGCAAACCCCTTGACCGAGTCCATGGGTTCCAGCAGCACATATTTGGGGAAGATCGGCGCCATCAGCAGGGTGGCGGAGATCTTGCCCACCACGAACCCGATCGCGCCCAGGGCAATGGCCTGTTGGGTGATCATGGCGGCGATGGTGCGGTTTCTGGTGCCGATCAGCTTGAGTACCGCGATCTCCCGGATCTTGCCCAGGGTCAGGGTGTAGATGATGAAGGCGACAATGGCCGCGCTGACAATCGAGAGGATCACCAGGAACATGCCGATCTGCCTGGCCGAGGTGGCGATCAGCTTGCCCACCAGGATCTCCTCCATCTGCTCGCGGGTATATACCGTCAACCGTTTCCAGCGACGGATCGACTCCGCTATCCTTTCCGGGCGATGGCCCGGTTCAATCTGGACCAGAACCGCGTTCACATAGGGGTTGGTGCTTTGCGAAGCGATGACCGCCTCCAGCAGACCCGGGACTCCGGGCCGGTTGAAAGCGGGATTTTCGGCGGTGCGCCGCCGCTGCTGGCGGATGGCGTCATTGTCCTTGAGAAACTGGGCTTCCTGGGCATCCTTCAGCGGGATGAAGACCATGGGGTCGCCGTTGGAGGACACCATCCTTCTGGTCAGGCCGACAACCGTGTAATGGTTGCGGCGGACCCGGATCCTTTCGCCAAGCTTGAATCCCGAAGCGATATCGGCCACCGCTTCGTAATGGCCCCGGGTAATCTGCCGTCCCGCCACGAGATAGGGGGGCCAGCCGGGTGTCCCGGGCCGGCCGGGCATGATTCCGGTAACCATCGCCCGCACGTCGCGCTCGCCCCGGCGCACCTGCATGGTGAGATAGGTGATGTTGGCCACCCGGGCCACCCCCGGCATCCCCCGAATCCCGCGCCAGGCGTCATCATAAATGCTGGATGATTCGGCATAGGGTCCCAGGGTGTTCCTCTGCACCACCCAGAGATCGGCCCCGCTGTTGTCGAGCAGCACCTTGGCGTCATCCACCATGCCGCGGTAGATGCCGGCCATCGACAGGGTAACGCCGATCAGCAGGCCGAGACCCATGCCGGTAAAAACGAATTTGCCCCAGGAGTGCATGATGTCGCGGCCCGCCAGACTGATCATCGGGTCACCCCCGGAATTTGGTCGACGATTTTGATCCGGCTCCGCCCGTTCAGGGCATTGGCGCTGTAGAGCACCACCCGGTCGCCGACCTCCAGCCCTTCCCGTATCTGGACATTGCCGTCCAGATCGGATACGGCCAGCGTAACCGGGGTGAAGCGCAGATCGCCATCTATAATCCGCCACACGCCCGTTTCGCCATCAATCTGCTTGATCGCCGCGTTCGGGATTACCGGCGCCTCCGGCAGCGCCGGCAGGGTGATGGTGACTTCGGCCAGTTCTCCTACCGGCGGCAGGGGGGAGGGGATCTCTTCGAATACCACCTTGGCCAGGATTTCCTCGGTCACCGCGTCGGCCATCGGTTCGACCCGCAGCACCCGACCCGCCTGGGACTTCTCCGCCTGGGAACGCATAACGATCCGGCCGGGCAGATCGGCGGCCAGCCCCCGCGCATTGATCTGATCAAAGCGCACATTTATCCACAGGCTCTCCGGATCGATCACCTCGATCACCGCCTGGCCGGCCACGACCGTGGTGCCCGGATCCGCGTTGCGCGCCGCGACCAGGCCGTCGACCGGGGCAGTCAGCTCCAGGTTGCCGCTTTGGGCAAGCAATGCCCCGCGATCGGCCTCGAGACGCGCGAGTTCTTCCCGCGCCGCGTCCAGGCTGGCCTCGGCTAACCGCAGCTCATGTTTTTTGGTGGCGACGATCTCCTCGCTTGTCGAACGCACGGCCAGTAATTGCTCATAGCGGCGGGCCTGGTTCTGTGCATAGCTCCGCCTTTCCCGGGCTTCAACCAAATGTGCTTCGGCCCGTTTAAGTGCTGCTTCCTGGGCGTGGATGCGCTCCTCGAGATCGACCGGGTCCATTCTGCTGAGGATCTCTCCTCCCTTGACCCGGTCGCCCACATGGACATCCAGGTTCTGGACCCGGCCGGCAATGGTCGGCCCGATTTTGTAGGTGTAGCGCGCTTCGATGGTGCCGATCCCGAATAATCCAGGGGCGATGGCGCGTTTTTCAACCTTGACGACGGTCACCAGAATCGGAGCCAGCGGGCCGGAGCGAAGGGCCACATAGATGAAAAGGGCCAGCAGCGGCAGGATAACCGCCAAAAGCGCCGCGGTGCGGCCCTGCAAGGGTAGACTTTTCATGGTGACCTCCTGATTCCACGTCGGTAGATGGCAAAGACCCTTGGCGCGTCTTCGCGGATCCGGTTAACATCGCCGGCCAAAAGCGACTGCATTACCAGCCCCTGGATCGTTCCGATGAAAAGGGTGGCGGCGGCTTCCCGGTCGAGCCCGGCGTCCAGTTCCCCGCAAATTATCCCTTCCTCAATCAATTTTTGCAGCCGTTCGCCATAGCGGCGGATGAGGGTCTGGACCATGCGTTTCGGCGCCGTTTCATCGGCGCGCTGCAACTCGCCGAACAGCATGCGGGGCACGCCAGGATGTTCAACGACAAAGTCGACATGGGCCATGAACATCGCTTCGAGGGCACCGAGGGGGGAGGCGAGCGCCCGGACGGCTTTGTCCACCCGGGCCAGCAGCCTTTCCGCCACCCACTCCATTACGGCCAGCATGATCGCGTCCTTGTTGGTGAAATGGCGGAACAGGGCGCCCTGGCTCAGCCCCATGTGCTTGGCAATGGCGGCGGTGGTGATTTCGCTCGGGTTCCGCTCCGCGGCCAGCTCGACCACCGCTTCAACCGTCACCGCGCGGCGCTTTTCGGCTGGGAGATGCTTGACGTGTGAGTTCATATAAATTCCCCAAAGAAAGATAGTAATTGATTACTCACTTTAAATATATGACCTATGCCCCGATTGGTCAAGGATGCTTTGGAGTTATTAAAAAAAAACTGAGTCGCACTGGGGGAACCGCCCTGGTTAACTCAACCAAGGGAGTTGAGATAGTCCTTTAAAACCACGGCATTGTTGTGCTCTTCGTCATGGGCGCTAAAAACCAGAGTGAGCCGGCCCTCTTTGGCAATCCGCTCCAAACCGCGAAGCTCGTCCCGGTGGTTTTTCAGTTCCGCAAGATAGGCATTGCGGAATTGTCCCCAGCTCAATTCGTCTTTATGGAAAGCCTTCCGCAACTGATCCGATGGCGCGAATTCCTTCAGCCATTCATCAATTTTCATTTCGTCTTTCGAAAGGCCCCTTGGCCAGATCCGATCAACGAGAACCCGGTGGCCGTCTTCGGGAGAGGCCGGTTCATAGGCACGTTTCAGGACAATCGACATGACTCTCCTCCAGGAATTTCTGGTTGCTCAATATTTCGAGGGCCAGCCGGGCACTAAGGGGTATTAGAGGAATGTAAGAGTTTACATCGAAATTGGCAGAAAGATTTCCGGGTCATCATGAAAGGTGATTTTCTCTTAGGACTCCAGGGCCTCTCGGGCAGCTTCGTTCAGTTCCATCAGAATCCGCTCTTCATCGGTGTTGTGGATCATGGCGCTCTGCCGGATGTTCTCGGTAGCCTGCCCGGGACAGGAGAAGCAGGCCGTACCGTAATATTTCTTGAAGACCTTTTCGGTGGCCGGATAAACCTTGAGGATTTCCCCGATTATGTGGCGATGGGTGATGGGGTCGCCGGGCTGCAGACCGGAACCGATCGAGCCGGGACTTTGCAATGGCGCGGCAGAGGAGGGCGGATGAGCGGCTGATCTTTCTTCCCGGGCCAGGCTTTTGGCCCCTTCGGTCAACAGTTTCGACAGCATTTTGGCATCGAGCCCGTGGCGTTCGCAGGCCATGCCCAAGGTGATCGGCATGGTTTTGATTTTCTCCAGGTGGTCCGGATCTGCCAGGGGAGTGAATCCGTTCTTGATCAACAGCCCGACCAATTCCGGCCATCTGGTGATGATCTCCGCCATCCTGGTTTCCGGAGTGATCTCGATTTCCGGTTCAACGCCGGCGGCACTTGTTTCCGCTTCTTCCGCTTCGGGGATCAGGACGGTGGCGCCGATATTGATCGCGAACATCGCCACCGCAATGACATTGATTACCGCGAAGATATGAAAAGCGAGACCGGGCCGGCCGGGGGCGGTTACGACCAGTCCGAGCAGGCCGATATTGGCCAAGTAGAAGTGGACCGGCAGCCAGCTCGGGCAATACAGCGGTTTGCCGTTGAAGCGTGGCAGGATGAAGTAGCCGACTCCGTAGATCATCATCGCCATGAAGCCGAGGAGGTTGAGGTGAACATGGGCGAACCGGGCCCATTCCGCGTAGTTTTCCCCGCCCATCCAGATGCCGAGAACGGCGGCGAGAAAAAAGTAGATAAGCGAGGCAACGACAAAGCCCTTGGTGTAGCGATCCATGTTACCCTCCAGGCCAGGGTCTGTTAGACGAATCTGCTGATGAGTCATTGTCCCACAGGGAAAGCGGCATCGTCAATATGGATTGTTACGGGCTGGTGCCGACCCGCCGGGTCGATATCGAGATGATTTAGCCATCCTACTAGTGCTAAGGAATGACGCTTTTGGTAAGGGCTCCGGTGAAAACATCCGTAATTCAGGGCCGGAACCGCCGTTTCAGCTTGACCGGGTTAAAAGTCCTGAATCCGTGAGCGTCCGAGAACGGTGCAGATGCAAGGCGGCAACGATGTTGATAATACTGATGGTATATCAACGAGTTGCCAACGCCGCAGATGTGCCGTTCTCGGGCGCCCCGCAGGGCGGCAGGTTAATTCCAGCCACCACGGATCACTGTCTGTATTTGACGTAAAAACAACCATATATCGTGAATCAATCCACTAAGCCGTCACGGGATTCAGGAAAGTTTCTTCCTGACTTTCCGGCGCTCCTGAAATTTGAATTGTCGTTATCAAATGATTTGACATTTGCCGCCATCGGATGCGATCTTGTTCAAAGAGAATCATTTCAATGGGCCGGACCCTGTAAACCGGGGCCGGTTGTTGCCGAATAAAATGATGGAGGTACAGACTATGGCTAAGGCAGTCCAGTGGGAAACTGATATGGCTAAGGCCCTCGCCCGGGCCAAGGATGAGAATAAACCGGTCCTGCTCGATTTTTTCAATCCGGAGTGAATTGGCTGTCAACAAATGGATGCAGTTACGTATCCTAATGAGGAAGTAATCGATTTTTGCAATGAATCCTTGATTCCGCTGCGGGTCAAGTCCGATGCCAAGCCGATCAGCGATGATTTCAATATCAAGTGGACCCCGGCCCTGATCACCCTGGATTCCGACGGGAAGGAACATCATCGGACCATCGGTTTCCTGGAGCCCAAGGAAATGATTGCCCGTCTGCTGCTCGGTGAAGGGAAATGCAATTTCGATAAAGATTGTTTTGACGAGGCGCTGGTGGTATTCGAGAAGATTCTGGCTGATTACCCGGAAACCAACGCAGCTCCGGAGGCCGCCTACCTGCGGGGGGTGAGCCGCTATAAGAGCAGCGGCGACCCGAAGCCGTTGCGGGAAGCTTACGATCAGCTGAAAGAAAGCTTTCCGGACAGCGAATGGACCAAAAGGGCCTATCCCTACCGGTTGATCGACTGATTCAGGATATTGTCAAAAAAAGGGGCACCCCGCCGTGCCGGTGATGCCCCTTTGAGAAATCCGGACCTGACCCTTTCAGCGTCCGAGCTTTTCCGGGTTGGACCATTTGCCGACCAGAGTCGGCTTGTCCACCGCCAAGGCAAGCCGCTCCCAGAATTCATCGCCGGGGATCTCCTCGGCGCCGAGGCTTTCCAGATGGGAGTTGTGAATCTGGCAGTCGATCAAGTCGAATTCCCAGAGCACCAGCTGCTTGACCAGCGCGGCCATCGCCACCTTGGAGCTATCGGGGGCCAAGCTGAACATCGATTCACCGAAGAAGACCGAGCCAAGCGACACCCCGTATAATCCGCCTTGCAACGCATCTCCCTGCCAGCATTCCACCGAATGGGCGTAGCCCAGGGCGTGGAGCTTGCAATACGCCTCAATCATCTCCTCGCCGAGCCAAGTCTGTTCACCCTTGTTGAGGCGGACTTCGGCGCAGTTATCGATGACCTGTCGAAAAGCTTCATCGAAGGTGACCTTGAAGGTTCCACGCCGCGTGGTTCGGGCCAGGCTGCGGGAGAGATGGAAGTCGTCGGGGAAGAGGACCATCCGGGGGGTCGGCGCCCACCAGAGGATTGGTTCCCCCGGTGAGTACCAGGGGAAAATCCCCAGATGATAGGCGAGCAGGAGCCGTTCCGTTTTAAGATCGCCGCCGACGGCCAGCAGGCCGTCTTCCCGGGCCATTTGCGGAGGCGGAAAGCTGATCGATTCGTCAAGTTGAAACACAGGCATGATTTGGCCTTGTCCGGTTCGCGTTTTAAATATATCTTTCCTGAATCCGTTCGCGGAAGGTCTGAAGGGCGGGCGTGGCTAAATTTCAACCCGACCACGGACGTGAAAACCGATAATTACCGGCCGATGAGGGTAAACCGCCCGCCAGCCCTCATGTATTCAGCTCTTTTGTGAAGCTCCATTTCTAACATGGGTGCCGAAAAAAGTCGATGCAACTATCCACCGCCACCGCGCGGCACGGCCGCCGGTGGTTTGCGAAGCGCGGCAGTTAATAAAGACCGATTCTTGACACTTATCGGTAAAAAAGGTAACAGTTTTCAGTTGGTTATCATCCTGTTGCACCCACAGGGCACCCCAAGGGTTCTGTTCAATCCTCCCTTGAGGAGAGCATTTGCTTCGCGGCATATAAGTTTCGTTTGAGCAGACGAGCTGCTCAACTTAAGCTTTAATAAATATGGTAGCACACCGGAGCCGGAGGAATGGCAAAGTTGAGGAAAAAGCTCACCTCCGCACAAAAGCGTGCCCGAAGAGAGGCGAAAGCTGAAAGGCGGAAGAAATATATGTGGGTTTTTATGAACGGAAAGCAGGTACGAATAAAACGACCACCCACAATCAATGGCATGGACCCCGACGAGTTTATTCGGCGTAATGCGGATCCGATATGGTTAATCCAGAATGAAATGTGGGAATATCTTGACGGAGAAGAAGAAATCCAGGGTAATCACAGATGACGCCAGAAAGCAAAAAAAAGATGCCCGGCGAGGTCCGGGAGCTGTTGCAGTCGATTCCCAAGGTGGACGAACTTCTCGGCCGGCTTGAGGAACGGGGCTACGATATCGGCCAACAGGTCAAGCTCTCGGTGCGCGAGGTGCTGGAAAGCTGCCGGGAAGAGATTCTGGCGGGACAGCTCACCGACCCGGAGGATCTTGCTTTCGAAAACCTGGCGGACCGGGTCGAAGAGCGCCTGCACCGGCGCACGGCTCCCAATTTCCGCGGTTTGATCAACGGCACCGGGGTGGTGATCCACACCAATCTTGGCCGTTCGGTCCTGCCCGACGAGGCGATGGCGATGATCGCCCGGGTCGGCGGCGGTTACTCCAATCTGGAGTTCGATCTCGAAACCGGCCGGCGGGGCAGCCGCTACAGCCTGGTCGAGGATCTCCTGCGCGAATTGACCGGGGCCGAGGCGGGGCTGGTGGTCAACAACAACGCCGCCGCAGTCCTCCTCTGCCTCGATACCCTGGCCAAGGGGCGCGAGGTCGTGGTCTCTCGGGGCCAGCTCGTCGAGATCGGCGGCTCCTTTCGGATTCCCGATGTGATGGCCCGAAGCGGCGCCCGGCTGGTCGAGGTCGGGGCCACCAACCGCACCCATCTTCGCGATTACGAGGGGTCGATCGGCGAGGATACCGCCCTGCTCTTAAAAGTCCACACCAGCAACTACCGGATGATCGGTTTTGCCTCCGAAGTGCCCCTGACCGAGATGGTCGAGCTGGCCGGGCGGCACGGGCTGCCGGTCATGGAAGATCTGGGTAGCGGCTGTCTGCTCGATCTTTCCCGCTTCGGCCTGATCAAGGAGCCGACCGTCGGTGAGGTGATCGAAAGCGGGGTCGATGTGGTCACCTTCAGCGGCGACAAGCTGCTCGGCGGCCCCCAGGCCGGGATCATCCTGGGCCGGCGGGAGATAATCGACAAGATCAAGGGTAACCCGATGACCCGGGCTCTCAGGATCGACAAGTTCACCCTGGCCGGCCTGGAGGCGGTCCTGCGCCTCTATTACGACGAGGAGACCGCCCTGGCCAGGATCCCGACTCTGGCGATGCTCAGTATGGGCAAGGATAAGATCGCCGCCAAGGCCCGGCGGCTGGTCAGGCGTCTGAAGAAAGGCCTCAGCGGGGTGTGTTCGATCTCGATCGTCGATACCGGCTCCCGGGTCGGCGGCGGCGCCATGCCGGAGCAGGACCTGCCCAGCAAGGCCGTGGCCCTGCGGCCCGGGGCGATCTCGGTCAACGAGCTTGAGGAGAGGCTCCGTGGCAGCGAGGTGCCGGTCATCGGCCGGATTGAGCACGACCTCTTCCTGCTCGATATGCGGACCGTTGCCGATAAAGAGATCCTGCCGCTGGCCGGGATCATCCTCAAGGCGTTCGGGGCGGTTTAATGGCTTCTCCGTTCGACTGGTCGCTGATCTCGCCGAAAAAAAACGATCCCCACCATTTTCGTTATTTCTTCAACGATCTGGCCCGGCGCCATCTTCCCTGCGAAGATGCCGAACTCTACCCGGCCGGTGCCGGCGATCTGGGGCCCGAGGAGTTTTCCGAGGAGAGCCGCAAGGCCATGCGCCTGGCGGGAACGAGCGGCAGGCCGGTGATCGACAGCCGGCCCGACCGCCTCTTTCTGCCCTTGGCCGACGAGGGCGGCCTGTACGGGATTGCCGTTCTGGAAGGGGGCGATCCGGCCCTTTACCGAAAATACACGACCAAAAAACTCCTCGAACTGGGCGAGGCCGTAACCGCCGACTTCAAGGCCTTGCAGGCCAGGGCGCTCGACCCCCTGACCGGCCTGTTTAATTCGGTGCTCTGGGGTGAGCACCTGGAGAACTGCCTGGGGCGCCGGGACGACTTCGTCCTGATCCTCCTGGAGATTTATCCCCGAGCCCGGGACGCGGCCCATGCCCATGCCTACCTGCAAAGAGCGACGGGAACCCTGGATTCCATCGTCGGCCCCGGGATTCCCCTCTTTCATTTCGGCTCCGGCCTCTTCGGCATGCTCTGGCACGATCTGGACCTTGGCGAGATGCGCACTCTGGCCGACGTTATCCTTTATCGCCTGCAGCGGGACGGCCTCGACCGGGCCCGGATGGGCCAGGTCCGGGTCGAGGGCGGGAATAATCCCGATTTCGCCAAGCTGATGGACCAGGCCTGGAAGGCGGTGGTTATGGCCCGGCAAAGGGGGCCGTTTGCCAAGGCCGTCTATCTGGGTCAAGAAGAGCGACGCCGTCATCCCTTCCGACCCCTTTCAGCGCCGGAGATGAACCGTTTTCGCGATATGTGGCGCGATGAAGAGATCTTCTGCGTTGCCGCCCTCAAGAGCGACCGGGACGGCCAGGATCTCGGCAAACTGCTCGGTGCCCATCTCGGCACCGGTGAACACCTGATCGAGGTGGAAAGCGGCGATTTTTTTCTTTTTTCCCGAGGGCTCGATCAGGTCCGGACCGCGACCGCTCTTGCCGAATTGCAGGACAAAGCGGCCGGGGAGAGCGGGGGGGCTTTTTCGGCCGGGCTTGCCGCTTTCCCCTGCGCCGGTTTCAAGAGATCGGCGGTTCCGGTCAACGCGCGCAAGGCTCTGCGGCATACCCTTTTTTTCGGCCCCGGCACGATTACCGGGTTCGACGCGGTGTCCCTTAACATCAGCGGCGATGTCTATTACAACGAAGGCGACATGAACGGCGCGGTCCGCGAATACCGGCTTGGCCTGGAACTCGATCCCCGCAACGTCAACCTGCTCAACAGCCTGGGGGTGGCCTATGTCCGGCTGGACCGGGCCGGGGCGGCGATTGCTTGTTTCGAGAAAGCCCTCGCGGTCGAGGGGGATAATTACATGGCCCTCTTCAATCTCGGCTCGGCCTGGCTGACCCGCGGCCGCGACGATCTGGCGGTCGGCTATCTTGAAAAAGCGCTCGCCGTCGACGACCGGATCTTCGATCTGGTTCTCCAGCTGGCCGAACTGTATTGCCGTTCCGGCCAGTATCGCAAAGTCGTCGAACTGCTTGATGCCGGCGAAGCCGACCGGGACCGGCGGGCCGACTGGGAAGATGCCACCGCCCTCCGCTGTCTGGGTGAGGCCTGGCGGAATCTCGGCGAGAACCGGCGGGCCATGGAGTGCCTCCAGCAGGCCAATGTTTTTAATCCCCGGGACAGCCGGGTGCTGAGCCTGCTCGGCGAGCTCTACGACGCCGAAGGCGAGGGCGCCGAGATTGCTCTGTCCCTTTGCCGGGAGGCGGTCGAGCTGGACGATTCCAGGTGGGACAACCTGCACCGGTTTGGCCAGGTCCTATACCGGCAGGGTTTCAGGCAGGAGGCTATTGTCAATCTCCAGAAGAGTTTGCGGCTCAACCGCTTTAATCTCGACACCGTCCGTCTCCTGGAAAAAATCTACCGGGAAACGGGTAAGGGGCGCCTGGCGGCGCGGATGGCGGAAAAGCTGGAAAAAATAACCAAAAAAGCTTAAGATGTGCGTCTTTAACCGAATCCTGAATCCGTGACGGCTTAGTGCCTTGATTCACGATCGAACGCTCACGGATTCGGCCGAATTTGAATTCCAAGGTGAATATATGGTCCCCAAGGCCCCGATCCCCAAACTTAACGACGAAAGCCACCAATACGGCCTCGATACATTCAATGTCGGCGACTCCTGGCGGTTGTTCAAGATCATGTCCGAATTCGTCGACGGTTTCGATACCTTGTCAGCCCTGCCCCATCCAGCCGTATCCTTTTTCGGTTCGGCCCGGACCAAGCCGGACCATCCCTGTTACGAGCTGACCGTCGATATCGCCCACAAGCTTGCCCTGGCCGGCTATCCGATCCTGACCGGCGGCGGGCCGGGGATCATGGAGGCGGCCAACCGGGGGGCGAGCGAGGCCAACGGCATTTCCATCGGCCTTAATATCACCCTGCCTTTTGAACAGGAGCCCAACAAATTCACCAATCTGCCCCTCGATTTCAAATATTTTTTCGTCCGCAAGGTGATGTTTA
Organism: Desulfobacterales bacterium; assembly: GCA_024637225.1. Lineage (GTDB taxonomy): Bacteria > Desulfobacterota > Desulfobulbia > Desulfobulbales > JAGXFP01 > JAGXFP01. Next base: position 36,181 of record JAGXFP010000031.1, on the reverse strand, counting down.
TCAAGTATGCCATGGCCTTCATCTGCATGCCCGGGGGTTTCGGCACTCTTGACGAGCTGTTCGAATCGTTGACCCTGATCCAGACCCACCGGATCAAGCCTTTCCCGGTGATCATGGTCTGCAATGATTTCTGGGGCGGCCTGGTCGAGTGGATCAAGGAAGAGCTTTTAACCAGGAGCGACAATATTAAAAAAGAAGATCTCTTTCTGTTCAACGTTTTGGACGATCCCGACGAGGTCGTCCACTACATCAAGAGGACCGTGATTCTCTAGTAAAAATTAAATTACCGCTGAACCGGCGGTTTAATTGACGGATTTGAAGGGGGATTACCAAAGCCTCTTTTTTGCAAGGAAAAGCAGTTCATGGATTTGCCCACACGACCGCGGCTGATAAGCAGGGTGTTTTCGGGGCTGGCCGTTGCCTGGACGCTCCTGATGGCGGCCTTTATTTTCCTGGATATCAGGGAACTGGAAGATCGCAATATCAGCGGCCTTCTTTCCCAGGCCCGCTCTTTCCACCAGTTGATCTTAACGACCAGGCTCTGGAATGCCTCCCATGGCGGGGTTTATGTTCCGGTCTCCGAAAATACCCGGCCCAATCCCTACCTCAATGCTCCCGAAAGGGAAATAGTCGATGAAAACGGCCGGGAGCTGACTTTGATCAATCCGGCCTATATGACCAGGCAGTTGTCGAATCTGACTTTGCGGGCCAGCGGGGTGAAATTCAGCCTGACCAGCCTCAAGCCGCTTCGGCCGAAAAATGTCCCTTCGGAATGGGAAGCGGAGATGCTGCGGGGATTTGACCGGGACAATACCGAGCAGTATGCCTGGTCCGGCAAGGATGAGGGCGGCGCCAGCACTTTCCGCTATATGCGCGCGCTCTGGACCCGAAAGGAATGTCTCGGCTGCCATGCGGTTCAGGGTTACAAGGAAGGCGACCTCAGGGGCGGCATCAGCGTTTCGATTTCGACCGCCCAGCTTCTGGAGCGCCGGGCAAAGGATCTTGCCTTTATCTGGCTGAGCAATCTGTTCATCTGGTTATGCGGATTGATCGGCGCCTTCGGATCTTACAAACTGATCAAGAGGGGTGCCGACGAAAGGGAAAAGCTGATCGCCAGGCTCTATCAATCCCTGAATGAAATCAAAACCCTGCGGGGACTGCTGCCGATCTGCGCTTCCTGCAAGAAAATCAGGGACGATCAGGGGGCCTGGCAGATTATCGAAAGTTACATAAAGGAACACTCGGAGGCGGAGTTCAGCCACGGCATCTGTCCCGACTGCGTCAAGAAGCTCTATCCGGAGCACGCCGATAAAATATTGGGCAACTAAGTATCCGTAACCCCTAAACTATCGCATCTTGCTCGTTATTTTATGTGCCAACTGCGTTGCGACTTCCGTTACAGAGCGCTGCTCTGTGAAGTCTGACCTTGTCGGCCCCCAAAATCCCTTTGCAATCTTGAGAAAATTTATGGTTTACGGGTTAGCCGGCCTTGGGGACTGTTCTTTTATGATAAATTGGGAAGGGAATGAATAAAATAATTGCCGAGGTCTTTCTGGTGGTGGGAACCACCTGCGCCGGTTTACTGATCGGCTTGGAATTTTTGGAAAGGGATTCCGTCAGTAAGTTGTCGTTTGCCGGGGTGGCGGGCGCTATCGGTCTGTTTTGCCTCGGTTCGTTTCTCTACTACCTTTTTTCAAGGCATAAATAAGGCGGTAGCAAAAGCATTTTGCTGACAATTTGAATTCACCAGTTAAGTTCTTGATTTTTCAGGGACCGGGCATCCCAGACCGCCCGGTTCGATGAGGTAAAATTCATATGGCTTATTGGCTGGCCGCAAATCTGGTGCTGGTGCTCCACTTCGCTTTTGTCTGCTTTGTGGTGCTCGGCGGCTTTTTGGTTTTCAGGCGGCCCCGGCTCGCCTGGCTCCATCTCCCGGCGGTCATCTGGGGAGCGGCGGTTGAATACCTGGGCTGGTTCTGCCCCCTCACCCCCTTGGAGAACTATCTGCGCCGGTCGGCAGGGCAGGAGGGATACCCAGGCGGTTTCATCGAACACTATCTGCTGCCCCTGCTCTATCCGGGTGAACTGACCCGGGAGGTGCAGATAGTCCTGGGAACCCTGGTCGTGGTGGTCAATCTGGCCATCTACGGCCGGTTATTAACCAGGAAGGTCCGGATTAAGCGCGACTGAAGCCGCTTCCTATAAGAAAGGAGCCAAAACAGGGGCAGGAATGCCTTCAGCGGTGAACTCAAAGGTAAATATGAGCCTCAACTTTCCGGGTTGACTTATTATGTTGTGATAACGAACTAATTTGTTGCTACCTATGTGTTTCAATTTCACGTCTCCGTCACCCCGGCAAGTTTTGAGCCGGGGTCCAGTATATAGTGAAAGCACTAAAAACATGCCGGAATGACGAAAGACCTCTGGGGCTGTACGTATAATATGTTGTTATTACATATAAATCTCCAACCCGGAAAGTGGAGATGAGCTTATTGAGATTTTGCGGGGCACCGGGGCGAGGTCTGGGTTGTGCCGGGCCGGGAAGGGGTAGCTTTTTGCTTCTTCCATCGCAAGGGGTCTGGCTTAGGCTGGAGCGCCGCTTTATTTTTTACCGGTTCCCCGGCTGGTTTAACAGGTCATCGGTTCGGCATTTTTGTCTACTGGTTTCCAATGAATTTTGGATGAAGATGAATTGAGGACATGAATGGCAAAACCATGGCAGGTTGTGGACAGTATTGAAATCGAGGAAGGACTTCTTGTGCTGCGCCGGCGCGGGGAGGAGGATTTCCTGATCACTATCGACAACCGGGTGCTGATGAACTCCTCGGCCAATATGTCGGAGGTCGTCCTAGCCGAACTGGCTTGTGCGCCGTTCAAGAATAAAAAGAAGCCCCGGGTGCTGGTCGGCGGGCTGGGGATGGGGTTTACCCTGAAGGCGGCCCTTGACAATCTGCCCCCGGACGCTGAGGTCACGGTGGCCGAGTTGACACCGGTGGTGGTCGAGTGGTGCCGGGGGCCGCTTGCGGCGCTTACCGGCGGGGCCGTCGCCGATCCCCGGGTCACGGTGGTGATCGACGACGTCGCTTCGCTGATCGGTGCAGCCGCCCGGCAGGGTGAGGACCGCGGTTTCGACGCCATCATCCTCGATCTGTACGAAGGACCCTACGAGGGAAATCAGGAGGGTGAGTATCTCTACGGCGATGGCGCCCTGGCCCTGAGTCGTGCCGCCCTGAAGCCCGGCGGGGTGTTCGCGGTCTGGTCAGAGTTTCCGGACCGGGCCTTTGAAAAACGCTTACAGGGGGCGGGCTTCGCGGTCAATCGCCAGAGCCCTGGGAGGGGCGGGCGGCGGCATGTGGTCTATATCGCTAAAAAGAGCTTCGGTTCTTCCGGATTCAAAAAAACAGGTTTGGGTGTTGGCGTAGGGCGGAGGAAAGATCGGCGGTAAGATGATATCGCTGGAATATCTGTAGAAGCGGCTTGGCCGCGAATTTAACCGGAGGTTGTCCGAGATTGTTCGCGGCTGAAGCCTGCTGAGAAGATTCAGCCGCGAACGCGAGGTCGACCGGGTGGTTAACCGCGCTTCTTGAACTTGTTTTCCCCTTTCTTCCGCAGCCGGATTGATTCCGGGGTCACCTCGACCAGTTCATCGTCGTTGATAAAGGCGATGCAGTCTTCGAGGCTCATACGCACCGGCGGGGTCAGGACCACGTTCTCGTCGGTGCCGGAGGCCCGCATGTTGGTCAGTTTCTTGCCCTTGGCGGGGTTGACCACCATGTCGCTATTCCGGGAGTTTTCGCCGATGATCTGGCCCTTGTAGACCCTTTCGCCGGCGCCGAGGAACAGGCGGCCGCGCTCCTGGAGATTGAAGAGGGCGAAGGCCACGGTGGTGCAGTCCTCCATGGACATGAGCACCCCGTTCACCCGGTTGGTGATTTCGCCGGCGTGGGGAGCATATTCGGCGAAGACATAGTTCATGATGCCCATGCCCTTGGTGTCGGTCATGAATTCAGAACGGAATCCCAGCAGGGCCCGGGTCGGGATCTTGTAAACCAGCCTGGCCATGCCACGATCCTGGGTCATGTCGATCATCTGGCCCTTCAGGTTGCCCAGTTTTTCGATAACCGCGCCCTTGTACTCCTCATCCACATCGATGGTCAGTTCCTCGTATGGTTCGAGGAGTTGGCCGTTCTCCGTCTTCATGATGACTTCCGGCCTTGTGATCTGAAACTCGTAGCCTTCCCGGCGCATCTTCTCGATCAGGATAGACAGATGCAGCTCGCCCCGCCCGGAAACCCGGTAGCCGACCGCGTCGGTAAGCGGCTCGACCCTCAGGGCGACATCGGAGAGGGTCTCCTTGCTGAGCCGCGCCTCCAGGTGGCGGGAGGTGACGAACTTTCCTTCAAGCCCGGCAAAGGGCGAGTCGTTGGGGATGAAGTTCATCGACAGGGTCGGGGGGTCGATGTCGATCAGCGGCAAGGGCCGCGGGTCGTTGGGATCGGTGAAGGTGACCCCGACCGTGATTTCCTCGGTGCCGGCCACCGCGATGATCTCGCCGACCCCGGCCTGGTCGGTCGGCACCTTCTGGTCGCACTCGAAACGGAAGATCTTGGAGATCCGCACCGGGGTGAGCGAGCCGTCCCGCTTGGCGACCACGATGTTCTCGTTGACTTTAAGGGTGCCGTTAACCACTTTGCCGACCCCCATCCGGCCCAGGTAGGGTGAGTATTCGATACTGTTGACCTGCATCTGCAGGGGGGCGTCGGCCGAACCGACCGGGGCGGGGACGTGCTCGATAATCATGTCCGAAATCGGCCGCATGTCCTCGGGGCTGTCGCCCATCACTTTTAAGGCGTAGCCTTCCTTGGCCGAGGCGTAAATCACCGGGAAGTCGAGAAGTTCGTCCGGGGCATTCAGCTTGACGAAAAGGTCGAAGACCTGATCGACTACCCATTCGCAGCGGGCCGCGGGTTTGTCGATCTTGTTGATCACCACGATGATCGGCAGGTTGTTGGCCAGGGCCTTTTTGAGGACGAAATAGGTCTGGGGCATAGGTCCTTCCTGGGCGTCGACCAGAAGCAGGCAGCCGTCGGCCATCCGCAGAACCCGCTCCACCTGGCCGCCGAAGTCGGCGTGGCCTGGGGTGTCGATGATGTTGATCAGGTGACCTTTATAGTTATAGGAGCCATTCTTGGAAGCGATAGTGATGCCCCTCTCCCGCTCCAGATCCATGGAGTCCATCAGCCGCTCGGCGACCTCCTGGTTGTCGCGGAACATGCCGCTTTGCTTGAAGAGCTGATCTACCAGGGTGGTCTTGCCATGATCGACGTGGGCGATGATGGCTACGTTTCGAATCTTGTCTTGGTTCATGAATTCTCTGAAGTAGGGATTAATCTGATAAAGAACCGGTTATATTATCGGAAATCAGGGATCTTAGCAAGAAGAAAACCGTTGAAGCAGTGAATTTTTTCCTTGACAGTAAACGTTGCGGTTCTTTATACAATTAACTATGGTGGTGTAAAGTGGTGTAAAAGGGAATCAAGGGGTTTTTAGTGATGGAGTCTGCGTTGATCAGAGGGGCGGTGCATAACTTCCGCGGTCGTTCCGAGCATAATCTGGACGACAAAGGCAGGCTCAATATTCCCACGCGTTTCCGGGAGGTGCTCCGCCGGCGCTATAAGGACAACCTGTTGATGGTCTCTCCATGGCAGAACTGTCTCAAGGCCTATCCGCTGGCACAATGGGAGAAGCTGGAACTTAATCTGCTGGACACCAGCAAGAAGCAGCCGGAAACCATCAAGATGGTCCGTTATGTAGTCGGCGGGGTGGTCGAGTGCCCCCTCGATAAGCAGGGCAGAATCCTGCTGCCCGGCAAGATGCGGACGGACAGCGGCGTCGCCAGGGAGATTCTGGTCAGCGGCATGATCTCGTATTTTGAAATCTGGGACAAAACAACCTGGGAAACCGAAAACCAGCCATCCGTCGAGGATTTCAGAAGTTTCGAGCTTAATCTCCTGGAGATCGGTCTGTTTTGAGCGATCCTGGCAGCCCAGTCGATTCCGGCGGCATTCATGTCCCGGTTCTCCTCGAAGAGGTTCTGGAGTTCCTGCAACCGCGCAGCGACGGGGTCTATGTCGACGGCAACCTCGGACTGGGCGGCCATGCCGGGGCAATTCTTGCAAAAAGCGCTCCTGCCGGCAAACTTATCGGTCTTGACTGGGATGACCGCGCCCTTGCCCTCGCCCGCGCTAATCTGGCCGATTTCGGCGCACGGGCGGTCTGTGTAAGAAATAACTTTGCCGAGCTTCCGCAGGTCCTCGACGGTCTCGGCATCGCCGCAGTCGATGGCATTCTTCTTGATTTGGGACTTTCCTCCCTGCAGCTGGACGGTGGCGAGAGGGGCTTCAGTTTCCGGGGCAGCGAGCCCCTTGATATGCGGATGGATGATCGCTCCTCCGAAACGGCGGCCGATCTTCTCAACAAACTCTCCCGGGATGAACTGGCGGATATGTTTTATTATTTCGGTGAAGAGAGGCAGGCCCGGCCCATTGCCTCAATGGTGGTGGAGGACCGGGGCAGGCAGCCATTCAAGACCACCGATCAGTTGGTTGACACCGTTTCGCGGGCGATCCCCAAACGCTTTCATCCACGCAGAATTCATGTGGCCACCAAGGTCTTCCAGGCCCTGCGTATCGCGGTAAATCGAGAACTGGATAATCTGGTAAAGATCCTTAGTGCCGGCGGTGAACTTTTAAAGCCGGGCGGCCGTATTTGTGTAATTTCATTTCATTCCCTGGAAGACCGCCTGGTCAAGCGCGCTTTTGCCGAAGACCGGCGACTTGAGGTCATTACCAGGCGGCCCCTGCGGCCGGGAGAGGAAGAATGTCAAATAAACCCACGAGCCAGAAGCGCCAAGATGAGAGTCGCCGAACGGGTGGCGGAATGGTAACCGTTCAGCAGCACCGCATCTTCGGACGATCGGCCCGGCTTACGTACACGAGGTACGCGGCTCCGGTCCGCTTGTCCAAATCTGCCACACTGATGATCGGTTACAGTCCGGCGGTTTTTGGTGCTTTGGTGACCGCACCGATGAACGGTTACGCGGAATGAACCGGCCCAGACCCCGAGCCAGGATGAGGGCGCCCGGAGCCGGCGACGGTTTGCCTTGGCGGATCGGGGTGCCGATGCTCATGATAATGGTGGCCGGGATTGTGACCAGTGTCTGGTTTGTCTGGAGAATCGATAGTGATCTCGGTGAGCTCTCCCGCAACCGGCAGGAGTTTGTCGCCGAGACGGAGACTAATCGCGAGTTGACGGCCAGACGCGATTTTCTGCTCTCCCGGGAGAACATCGTCAAAAAAGCGGCGGTGCTGGGACTTTTCCCGCCGACCGATGAACAGATCAGAAAACCATAGGCTCATGGATGAGAAGGTCTGCCCGCAGGACTACAAAAAAGAAACTGCCAAAACTCGTCGCGGCCTTCCTGGTTCTGCTGGTCACGGCAGTTCTGGTTCCGTTAACCGGCGCCTGGTTTTCCAAGGAGCCGCCGGTCGGCTTAACAGATCAGCAAAGGGGCAATGATCCCGAATCGGTCTTGGATATTTCCCGGCGAAGTACTATATATGATCGTGGTTACCGGGAACTGGCGGTAAGTTTCATGATGAAGTCCCTGTATGCCCGGCCCCTGGAGATAGAAGATATCGATGGAACCGCGGCTTTTGTGGGAGAGAGATTGGGGCTTGATCCGGTGGAGCTTGGCCGCAGGCTTAAATCGGAACGAAGTTTTGTCTGGCTGGGGCGGCGCTTGCCGGAAGAAAGAGCGCGAACCGTTCTGCAGAAAGATTTAGCCGGAATTTACGCGATAGAGGAATCCCAGCGCTTTTACCCGGCGCGCAGGAGCGGCGCTCATGTGGTTGGTTTCGTGGAGGAGAATAACGGCCTGGCCGGAGTGGAGCTTAATTTCGATCATATCCTCCGGCGCGGTTCCGGGGGGGCGGCCGGGGGCGGGCACCTTCAGCTCACTCTAGACTTGCGGATCCAGGAGTTGCTGGCCGAGGGGCTTGACGGCCTAATGGCTAAAACCGGGGCGGTGACCGGCACCGGTATCGTGATGAACTATAAAACTGGGGCGGTGCTGGCCATGGTCGCCTTCCCCGATTATGATCCGAACTCATATTGGGATGCCGGTCAGAACGGCCGGCTTAACCGGGCAGTTAACGGCGGTATCGAATTGGGCGGCTTTTCGTCACTTTTCGGACTGGCCGCCGCCCGGGAAATGGCCGGTGGTGATGACAATCGGGACCGGTTGTCCTCCCTGAAAATTGAGTTGCTCCTGGAGAGCCGGGCCAAGGAGGCGCGTTCCGGCGAGTGGTTTGAAGAACGGGGCGCTGAGCTGCTCTCCCCCGAATTCAAGGGGTGGCGGCAAGCCGCGACGGCCGGGGGGGAACAAGTTGCTCTGCTCGCGGAGCTGGGCCTCTTCGGTAAAAGCGGCATCGATCTGCCGGAAACGGTCGCGGGATCGCAAGAGACCGGCAGGACTACGCCGCTCAACCTGTTAAGCGCATTTGCGGTGCTGGTCAACGGCGGCAGGGGAATCACCCCATATGTCGGGGAGGCGGTTGTTGATCCCTCTTCCGGCCGCCGCACCTCGATCGCTCGGCCCGAACCTCAGGGGAAATTGATCGGGGAGCGGACCAGCCGGGGAATAGTCGGATTATTGGCGGAAGCTTCCCGCTCCGGACCCGAAGCGATTTTTCTCGAAAGTATGAGGCCAGCCGGGAGGCTAAGCGAGGCAAGGGAAGGCGCGGAGGAATCCGTTGAAGAGCCCGAGTCGAGATTTCGGACGGTGCTGATCGGCTTTACTCCCGGACAGGACGGAGTGGCCCTGCTGGTTGCCCTTGATGGGGCGGTGGTCGAAGCCGATAAAAAAACCTTGATGCGAAACCTTGGCGAGGACGTTATCGGCAGGATGGCCGCTTTGGCGATCGAGCAGGTTGATCCGCCTTCCCCCGAGGTCATGGCGGCCGGGGAAAAGCGGATATTCGAAACCTGGCTCGGTTCGCAGGCCTATGATCATCTGGTCGCGGCAGCGGTTAACACCGATCCTGAAGTTAAACGGCCCGAGGTGATGCCCGATCTGCATGGTTTGAGCCTGCGCAAGGGTTTGCGGGTTCTACAGACTTTCGGAGTCAAGGTCACAGTCGTCGGTTCGGGACGGATTGTCGAGCAGGAACCCGCCGCCGGCGCTGTTTTTGACGGCGGGGAGTGTCGGTTGTCCCTGCGGTCCGATGTCTGAACGGCAGATCTTTAACCTGAATCCGTGAGCGTTCGAGAACGGTGCAGATGCAAGGCGGCAACGATGTTGATAATACTAATGGTATATAACTAGTTGCCAACGCCGCAGATGCGCCGTTATCGGGCGCCCCGCAGGGCGGCGGGTGCATTCGAGCCACCACGGATCTCTGTCTGTATTTGACGTAAAAACAATCGTATATCGTGAATTAATGCACTAAGCCGTCACGGATACAGGTTTACGGAAAAGAGAGCAATGACCCGAAAAACAGGCGCCTCAGCCAAAACATTGCGGGAGCTGATTGTCGACGCCGATCTGGAGATTGTCGAAGGCGATCCCGATCTGCGGATCGAAGGGATTACCGCCGACTCCAGGCAGGCCGGACCCGGGAAACTGTTTGTCGCCGTGAAGGGAGAGAGGTTTGACGGCCACGACTTTCTGGCCGGGGTAGTTGCGCAGGGCTGCCGCGCCGTAGTCCTTGAACGACGGGAACTTGCCGACGATTTTCGGGGCCGGGGCCTGGCCGTGTTGGCGGCCGGGGACAGCCGCCGGGCTCTGGCCGAATTGGCCGCGAATTTTTACGGCCACCCGGAAAAACGATTAAAGCTGGTCGGAATCACCGGCACCAACGGCAAGACCACCACCAGCTATCTCCTGGAGTCGATGATCAAAGCCGGCGGCGGCGAACCGGGAGTGATCGGCACGATAAATTATCGTTTCAAGGGGCGCGAGGAGGAGGCGCCTTTCACGACTCCGGAGCCGATCGCGCTTTACCGGATGATGCGCGAGATGGTGGACGACGGGGTGGATCACCTGATCATGGAAGTCTCTTCCCATGCCCTGAGCCAGCAGCGCCTGCACGGGATTTATTTCGATGTGGCGGCCTTCACCAATCTCAGCCATGAACATCTTGATTTTCACGCCGATATGGACGATTATTTCGCCGCGAAGAGCAGACTCTTTAACGAACATTTAAAAGAAGACGGCATAGCGGTGGTGATGCTTGCCGATCCGGGTGGTTCCGGTAACCGGGAACAGGATTGGGGGGAGCGCCTGGCCGGGAAATTGCTGGCAACCGCCGGTTTTAGCCGGTACGGGACGGCGGCAGACGGCGATTCCCGCCTTTGCCCGCGCTTGCTGCTTACCTGTGGCCGCGATAGGGGGGATATCCATGTTGCCGAGGCGAAGATCAGTCTCGACGGGATCCGGGCCGAGATCGTCGGACTGGGAGATGACGTGATTTTTCAATCGCCGCTGGTTGGCGATTTTAATCTGTTGAATATGGCTACGGCGATGGGTATCGGCCACGTCTTGGGCCTGAATGAAAAACAGATAGGCCGGGGCTTTGGCGATCTAACCAGGGTGCCGGGCCGCCTCGAAAGAGTGCTGGGCGCTGCCGAGGGAGAAGGCGGCCGCTGCCGGGTCTTTGTCGATTTCGCTCATACCCCCGATGCCCTCTCCGGTGTGCTGCGAAGTGTCCGTGATCTCTGCGAGGGTCGGCTGATTCTGGTCTTCGGCTGCGGCGGCGATCGGGACAAGGAGAAAAGACCGCTTATGGGCGAGATTGCCGGGCGGTTGGCCGATCTGGTCATAATTACCACCGATAATTCCCGAAGCGAGGAGCCTCGGCGAATCATGGCCGAGATCAAAGCGGGATTGCGAAGCGACGGTGGCAGCAATCTTTTGCCGAAAAAAGCCCCGGCCGAACTCCGGGTTCCGGGCGGCAGGGGCTATGGGATGATCGAATCGCGCCGGGCGGCGATCCGGGCGGCGATCGATTGCGCCGCTACCGAGGATGTGGTGCTGATCTGCGGCAAGGGTCATGAAACCTACCAGCTCGTGGGCCAGCGCAAATATTTTTTCGATGATCGGCTTGAGGCTGCCGCGCAACTGGCCGGGCCGGGTGCCGGCGGCATTGTCGATGATCAACTCACCTAGAACAGGATACCGCAAATGGTTGCAGCGGCCGGGAATGTGAACAATAAAAAGAAAGCCTTGTCAGGCCGGGTTTGGCCCCTTAAGGATGTTCTCGAGGCGACCGGCGGCAGATTGATCGGCGGCGGCCCTGAAACGGTTTTCCGGGCAGTGTCGACCGACAGCCGCGCCATCGGTGAACACGACTTGTTTGTCGCCCTGCGCGGGGATAATTTCGACGGTGAAAAGTTCTGTGCCGACGCGGTAAGGCGCGGCGCGGCCGGGGTTGTGGTCGAGCGCGCTCCGCGCCCGCCGCTGCCGGTGCCTGTTGTGGTGGTTGACGATACCTTGCGGGCCTTGGGGGATCTGGCCGCCTTCCGCCGGATCGAGATGAAAAAGCTGAAAGTTGTTGCGATTACCGGCAGTTCCGGCAAGACTACGGTCAAGGAGATGGCGGCTGCCGTCTTCGGGCAAAGATATCAGGTGCTTAAAACCCGGGGCAATTTTAATAATCTGATCGGGCTGCCCCTTTCCCTGCTGCCGGTGGACGAAAGAGACCAGATCGCCATTCTGGAGATGGGCATGAACAGCCCCGGCGAGATCAAGCGGATGACCGAGATCGCCCGACCGGATATTGCCTGCATCAACAATATCCAGGCTGCCCATCTGGAGGGGCTTGCCACCATCGAGGGCGTGGCCCGGGCCAAGGGCGAGCTTTTTGCCGGGATCGGGCCAGGCGGAATTCTGGTGGTAAACCTGGAGGATCCCCTGGTTGTGGAACTGGCCGGCCGCGACGATCTCCGCCAGGTCAGCTACGGCTGGCAACGGCGGGCAGCGGTGCGCGGCAGTTACCTTCGCAATCTGGGCGAAAAGGGCTTCTCCTTCACCCTGACCATCGATGGCAAGCAGCAGCGGGTCAGGCTGCAAGCCCTGGGCCGCCATAACGTGCTTAACGCTCTGGCCGCCGCCGCCCTTGCCCATGCGGCCGGGATGGCTTTTGACGATATCGCCCGGGGGTTGAGTGATTTTGTCCCCTATGATAAACGATTGCAGGTGGAGCTGGTGAGCGGCGGCTTGAAGATTGTCAATGATACCTATAATGCCAATCCGGCCTCGATGCTCGCCGCCCTGGAAACGGTGCGGGGGCTGAAGGGCAAACGGCGCTCGGTGGCGATATTGGGAGATATGCTGGAGCTGGGAGCGGTGAGCACTGCCGCCCATCGCGATCTCGGCCGGACCGCGGCTCGGCTCGGCTACGATTATCTGCTGGCTTACGGTTCCTTCGCCGGGGAGATAGTTGCCGGGGCCATGGAGGTCGGGATGCCGGAGCAGCGGGCCGGGAGTTTTACCGAAAAAGAGCGGATCGTCACCCATTTGCGCGAACTTGAGTCAAACGGGATGATCGGCGCCGGAGACTGGCTTCTGGTCAAGGGCTCCCGGGGAGTCGGCATGGAAACCGTAATCGCCGGTCTACGGGAGGACCAATAGATGCTGTATCACCTTTTTTATCCCCTCCATGAGCTGTTTGGGGGCTTTAATGTATTTCGTTACATAACCTTCCGATCCATCGGCGCGACGATCACCTCGTTTGTCCTGGTCCTGCTGGTGGCGCCCGTCTTTATCCGTTTTCTGCAACATCTCCAGATCGGTCAGGTGATCAGGAAAGACGGCCCGGAAACTCATTTCAGCAAACAAGGGGTGCCGACCATGGGCGGCATCCTGATCCTCTTTGCGGTCAGTTTGAGCACCCTGCTCTGGGTCGATTGGACTAATTATTATGTCTGGATCGTTCTGGCCGTGACTCTCTGGTACGGGGCGGTAGGGGCCTTTGACGACTACCGGAAGATAACCCGGAAGAACAGCAAGGGGCTGAGCGGCCGGGGCAAGATCTTCTTCCAGATCGCCGGCGCGATCCTGGCCGGATTTTTTCTTTACACCAACCCCGATTTTAACAGCCATCTCAGTATTCCTTTTTTTAAGGAAGTCGGTCCGGACCTGGGCGCGGGTTATCTGCTCTTCGCCCTGGTGGTGGTGGTCGGCGCCTCCAATGCGGTCAATCTGACCGACGGCCTGGACGGTCTGGCGATCGGCCCGACCGTTATTACCGGCAGCGTTTATCTGCTGTTTTCCTATCTGGCCGGACATGCCGGCCTGGCCTCCTATCTGCAGATCCCTTACGTGCCGGGAGCCGGGGAGGTCGCGGTTTTCTGCGGAGCCCTGGTCGGCGCCAGTCTCGGCTTTCTCTGGTTCAACACCTTTCCGGCCCAGGTCTTCATGGGCGATGTCGGCTCCCTGTCGATCGGCGCCGCTCTCGGTACGGTGGCGATCATCACCAAGCAGGAGATCCTCCTGGTTATTGTCGGCGGCGTTTTCGTGATGGAGGCCCTGTCGGTCATCGTCCAGGTCACCTTTTTCAAGTGCAGCGGCGGCAAAAGAGTCTTTCTGATGGCGCCGTTTCATCACCATTTCGAGAAAAAGGGCTGGGCCGAACCCAAAGTGGTGGTGCGCTTCTGGATAGTTTCCATCGTCCTCGGCCTCGCGGCCCTGGCAACTCTGAAACTCAGGTAAGATATGACACCGACGGAGGGTAGAGGCGCGAAGGTTAAGCACGGTACCAGGGCGCTGGTGATAGGTCTGGGCCGCTCCGGCATCGCCGCCGTTAAATTGCTGCATAAATTGGGTGCGAAAGTGAGGGGACTCGACAGCGCTCCGGCGGACCGGCTCGATAAAAACTTTCTGGACTGGGCTGGTGGTCACCATGTCCACCTGGAATGCGGCAGCCGTCGCGACCACTTGCCCCCGGAGATCGATCTGGTCGTGATCAGTCCGGGAGTACCCCTCGGACTGCCCCTGGTGGCCGATGCAGGGGCAAAGGGAGTGAAGGTCATCGGGGAGCTGGCCCTGGCCGCCGCTCTGGTCTCGATTCCGACCGTGGCGGTTACCGGCACCAACGGCAAAAGCACGGTTACCGAACTGATCGGCGAGATGTTCAGGCGTGCCGGCCGGCGCGTCTTTGTCGGCGGCAATCTGGGCAGTCCCTTAAGCGAATATCTGCTCGATCCCTTTGGGGCCGAAGTCCTGGTCCTGGAGGTCAGCAGTTTCCAGCTCGATACGGCCCCCGATTTCCGGCCCGAGGTCGGGGTGCTCCTCAACATCAGCCCCGATCATCTGGACCGCTACGACGATTACGAGCATTATGCCGCCTCGAAATTTTCCCTGTTCGGCGCCCAGAACAGCGATGACGCGGCGATCCTGAATAGTGACGACCCGGAAATAACCGGCCGCCTGGCCTCGGCCGATTTGCCGGGCCGCCGCTTCTTTTTCGGTCAAAAATGGAATGAGACCGGGAGAGGAGCGATAATCGAAGGGCCCGAAATTATGGTCAGGGGCATTGATGCCGGCAAGAATGAACGCTACCGGCTGGGGAATTCACCCTTGGTCAGGGAGCCCAATCCGCATAATGCGGCGGCCTCCATCATTGCGGCTCGGCTCCTGGGCTGTCCGGAGCAGGCGGTCGCCGAGGCGCTGGCCGGCTTCAAGCCCCTCGACCATCGCCTGGAAAGAGTAGCTGAAATAGACGGGGTCCTCTATCTAGACGACTCCAAGGCCACCAATATCGGGGCGGTGGCGGCGGCCCTGACCGGGATGACCCGGCCGGTGGTCCTGATCGCCGGCGGCCGTGACAAGGGCGGCGATTACCGGTTGATGCGCGAGATGGTGGGGAAGAAGGTCAAGGCGATGGTCCTGATCGGCGAGGCCCGGGAGAAAATGGCCGAGGCCTTTCAGGACGTGACGCGGGTGGAAAGCGCGGGCGATCTGGCGGAGGCGGTGAATCTGGCCCGCACCCTGGCCGAAAAGGGCGACGTCGTGCTGCTGTCCCCGGCCTGCGCAAGCTTCGATATGTTCAGGAGCTACGGCCACCGGGGCGAAGTCTTTCGGGAGGCGGTCCTGGCTTTGCGGGATAAAGAAAATCCGGGCCATCCAGGTGGGAAAGATGACACCATCTCCTGAACATAAACCGCTGCGCCTGGTCGTTACCGGCGGCGGCACCGGCGGGCATCTCTTTCCCGGCATCGCGGTGGCCGAGAGGATCATGGCCGAGAGGCCGGGCAGCGAGGTGCTGTTTATCGGCACCGGCCGCCAGGTCGACAACCGGGTCCTGGGGGAACGCCCTTTCCGGACCGCCGTTTTGAAGTGCGGGGGGGTGAAAGGCAAATCGGTCGCCGCGGTGCTGGGCGCTATGTTCCGGCTGCCCCTGGCTTTTTTCCAGGCGGTTTCCCTTTTAAGGAGTTTCGGTCCCGATCTGGTCCTGGGGGTCGGCGGTTACGTCACCGGGCCGGTACTCCTCGCCGCAAAAGCGGTCGGGATACCGACCTGCATTCATGAGCAGAACTCGATTCCCGGACTGGCCAATAAATTGACCGGGCGCTTTGTCGACCGGATCTTTTTGTCGATCCCGGGCAGCGAGGGGTATTTTCCCTCCGATCGCATCCGGCTGACCGGCAATCCGGTCCGGGAGGAAATCATGGCCATTTGGGATCAAGGGTCCGGTAAAGACGGTCCGGTCCTCCTGGTCATGGGCGGCAGCCAGGGCGCCCACCGGGTAAACGAGCTGGTCAGTGAGGGGCTTGGCGAAATAAGGGATCAGTTGCCAGCCGGATTCCGGGTCATTCACCAGACCGGCAGCCGTGATGAAGCGATGGTCCGGGCGGGCTATGCCGCCGCCGGGATCGCGGCGGAGGTCGCCCCTTTTATCACCGATATGGCGACTGTTTACGGCCGGGCCGACCTCGTTGTTTCCCGGGCCGGGGCCACCAGTCTGGCGGAGATCTGCGTGCTGGGCAAGCCGTCGATTCTGATTCCATACCCTTTTGCGGCCGATAACCATCAGGAGTATAATGCCCGGATGGTCGCTGACCGCGGCGGCGCCATCGTCCTGCGGGAAGCCGGACTGGCAAGCGAGACACTTGGTGCCGCCATTTTAAGGATTATTAACGATCATGGGGAAATGAAACGGATGGGCGACGCAGCCCGGGAGGTCGCCTTTCCCGGGGCCGCAGCCGCCATCGTCAGGGAGTGTCTGGCCCTGATCGGGACAAAGGAAGGCAATGTATAAGAAAAAGAGCAAACATATTCATTTTGTCGGGATCGGCGGGGTGGGGATGAGCGGTATTGCCGAGGTTCTGCTGAATCTTGGCTATCGGGTCAGCGGTTCCGATCTGCGGGAGAGCGCCACCACCAGAAGGCTTGCAGCGAAAGGCGGTGAAATCAGTCTGGGCCACCGGGCCGAGGCGGTCGAAGGGGCGGGCGTGGTGGTGACCTCCACCGCGGTCAAGGCGGATAATCCCGAGGTGCTGGCCGCCCACGAGCTGCACATCCCGGTGATTCCGCGGGCCGAAATGCTGGCCGAACTGATGCGGCTCAAAAAATTCGGCATTGCCATCGCCGGCAGCCACGGCAAGACCTCGACCACCTCGATGGTCGGTTGCCTGCTGGCCCACGCCGGGCTGGACCCGACTGTGATCATCGGCGGCATGGTCAATGCCTTCGGGACCAACGCAAAGCTGGGCGAGGGGGAGTTCATGGTTGCCGAGGCGGACGAGAGCGACGGTTCTTTCCTGAGACTTTCGCCGGTGGTCGAAGTGGTCACCAATATCGATCTGGAGCATCTCGACTATTATAGCGACTTGAACGAGATCAAGGAGACCTTTCTGCAGTTCATCGCGAAGATCCCCTTTTACGGGGCGGCGATCATCTGCATCGACGACCCGAATATCGCCGAGATTTTTCAGTATATCGACAAGAGGGTCATCACCTACGGAATGACGGCCCAGGCCGAGGTCCATGCCCGGGAGATTGAAACCGACGGGCTCCGGTCGAGCTTCGACGTCTATCGCGACGGCGAATTGCTGGGCCGCCTGACCATCACCCAGCCGGGGCTGCATTATGTCTATAATGCCCTGGCCACGGTCTGCGTCGGCCTGGAGCTGGACATCCCCTTTCCGGTGATCGGCGAGGCCCTGGCCGCTTTTACCGGGGTGCAGCGGCGGGTCGAGATCAAGGGCGAGAAGCAGGGGGTGACCGTGGTCGACGACTACGGGCACCATCCCACCGAGGTCAAGGCCACCCTCTCCGCCCTGCGTGATGCCTGGCCGACCCGGCGCTTGATCGTCCTCTTCCAGCCCCACCGCTACAGCCGGACTAAGGGATTGTTCAAGGAATTCCGCACCGCCTTCCATGAGGCCGATATCCTGGTGATGACCGAGATCTATGCCGCCAGCGAAGAACCCATCGAAGGGGTCACCGGCGAAGCACTTCTCCAGGCTACCAAACAGCACGGTCAACGCCAGACCCATTTTGTGGCTGAGGTCGACGACCTGGCCATGGAAGTTGTGGCGATGCTTAAGCCGGGCGATGTAGTCCTGACCCTCGGGGCCGGCGATATTCCCCGGGCCGGCGAGCAGATCCTGGAGCAGCTCGATCATGTTCGCCTATAGACCCCCAACCCGGGATACCATATCCGGGAAGGATTAACAGTAATGGCCGACTTGTTTTCCGATCATGAACTGAAGAAGCGCCTGCGCAGGTTCTGGCCCGGCAATGTGCGCTGGCATGTGGCGATGGCGGAGTTAACCACACTGAAGGTCGGAGGTCCCGCCCAGGCCTTGGTAGTGCCGGAGAATATGGATGAGGTGCTCCGCTTGATCAATGGCTGCCGGACCGGTAAGATTCCCTTCTATATAGTAGGCGGCGGCAGTAATCTGCTGGTGACCGAGGCAGGTTTTGCCGGGCTGGTGATCGCCCTGGATCGCAATTTCGGCGAAATCAGCCGGGTCGGCCAGGATAGCCGCGGCCGGACGCTGGTTGAGGTCGAGGCGGGCTGCCGTCTGGCCAGATTGTTGAACTGGTGCGCGGATCGAGATTTGGCCGGGCTGGAATTCGCAGCTGGGATCCCCGGGACGGTCGGCGGCGCGGTGGTTATGAATGCCGGCGCCCGGGGAGGAGAGATCAAGGATGTTGTTGCGGCGCTGACCTGGCTGTCCGGCGGCGAGACCGTTAAAAAAGATCGGCGGGAACTTGATTTCGCCTATCGCACTCTGCACCGTCCGGACGACGCCGTGGTCCTCTCCGCCCTCTTTGCCTTAAGCCCGGGAGATGGCGCCGCGATTCGCAGGCTCTGCCTGGAACGGGTCGCGGAGAGGCGCCGTGGGCAGCCAACCGCCCATGGGCTGGCCGGTTCCTTTTTCAAGAATCCCGAAGGCGCGGCGGCGGGAAAGCTTATCGAAGAGGCGGGGCTCAAGGGTACCGCTATCGGCGGCGCCATGGTTTCCGAACTGCACGCGAATTTCATCGTCAACACCGGTGAGGCTACCGCCGCCGATATCATCAGGCTGATGGATCTGGTGCAGGCCCGGGTATGGGAAGTCCATGGAGTCCGACTGGAGCCGGAAGTGAAAATCGCCGGCGGGATGCCGGAGATGGAGCCGAGGTGAGAAGTAAGCGCGGGAGGCGACAGCGCTCTTCCCCGGTCCGGAGGAAGGGCTTTCTTGCCGAGCACCGGATCGCCCGGAAACTTACGGTGATATCCCTTATTTTACTCTTAGGGGTTGGAGCGGTTTATTTGTGCTACGTGGCCTTGGCACAATCGGGACTTTTTCGGATCGCGGCCATTGATATCGAGGGATGCGAAAGAATCAGCAAGGATGAGATCCTGGAATTGAGCGGAGTCAGCATCCAGTCGAATCTGGTCAAGATCGGCAAAAGCCGGGTTGAGGAGCTGGTCGCGGGCCATCGCTGGGTGGAGCGGGCCGAGGTTGCCCGCAAGTGGCCGGATCGGCTCTTGATTTCGATCCGGGAGAGAAAGCCCGTGGCCATTGTCAATCTGGACGATGGTCTCTACTATATCGATAAATCCGGGGAGCTCTTTGCCGCCTTGACTGGCGAGGCGGATCTGGATTATCCGGTTATTTCCGGCCTGACCGCTGTCGGGGAGGGGGGGCTCGATCGTTCTTCCGCCCTCCGGGAGGCGTTGCAGATAATTAAATATGGCGGGCGCGATAATCCCAATCTTCCGGTCCAGAACATCTCCGAGATCAGGCTCGGGGACGAAACCATTGTGATGTTTCTGACCGATCGCCCTTTCCCTATCCGCTTGGGCCGTGGTGAGATGTTGAACAAATATCGCCGGCTGGCTAAAGTCCTCTATTGGCTCTATAAACGGAAGGAATTTGAGCGGGTTTCCTATATCCAGGTTGACTATGGCGATGAACGGGTTCTGGTCGGCATGGAAAGCGGTTGAGGTGAATCCGGGAGCATGCGCCCTGGAAAGGCGGGCTGGTGCGGTTAATCACCGCGATCACGACAGAAAAACAGGTAATAACCGGTTGAGAGGGTGAATTTGCCCTAAAGTCCGTCATCGATTCAGCAAATTAACCAAGAAAATAATCGGGCCTCCGGGCCCCGGAGTTGACCATGGTAGAAAATGAACGGGGCGAACTGATCGTAGGTCTTGACATCGGCACCACCAAAATCTGCGCGATGGTCGGAGAGGTCAGGGACGGGCAGGTGGATGTGATCGGAGTCGGTATCCACCCCTCCGACGGCCTGCGGCGCGGGGTCGTGGTCAATATCGAGAGTACCGTCGAGTCGATCAGAGGTGCGGTCAAGGATGCCGAAAAAATGGCCGGCTGCAAGATATCCTCGGTGTTCGTCGGTATCGCCGGCAGTCATATCAAGGGTTTCAACAGCCGCGGTCTGGTGCCGATCCGTCAGCAGGATATCAATCAGGAGGATATCGACCGGGTTATCGAGGCGGCCAGTGCCGTACATATTCCCACCGACCAGGAGATCCTCCATGTCATTCCCCAGGAGTTCATGGTCGACGACCAGGACGGCATTCAGTATCCGCTGGGAATGACCGGAGTGAGACTGGAGGCGAATGTCCATATCGTCACCGGCCAGGTTGCCGCGGTACAGAACATCATCAAGTGCTGCAACCGGGCCGATCTGGAGGTCTGCGATGTGGTCCTCGAATCGATCGCCTCGGCGGAAGCGGTGCTTACCAAGGAGGAGATGGAACTGGGGGTCGGACTGCTCGACATCGGCGGCGGCACCTCCGACCTGGCGATATTCTCGGAGGGCAGCATCAAACATACGTTCGTGCTCGGCCTGGGGGGACACAATCTGACCAATGATCTCTCCATAGGTCTGCGCACCCCCATGAAAGAGGCTGAGCTGCTCAAGGAAAAATACGGCGCGGCCCTGGCCGGGATGATCGACCGGGATCAGGCCATAGAAGTGCCCAGTGTCGGCGGACGACCGCCGCGACGCTTGTCGAGGCGGTTGATGGGTGAGATTCTCGAGCCCCGGATCGAGGAGCTTCTCTCCCTAGTCAGGCAGCAGCTCGATGAATCGTCCTATGGCGGATCGATCAATGCCGGCCTGGTCCTGACCGGGGGAACCTCGCTGCTGGCCAATATGATCGACCTGGCCGAGCAGATCTTCGATGTGCCGGTCCGCATCGGCTATCCCCATCCGGTTGGAGGCATGTACGATATGGTGAATACGCCTCAGTTTTCAACGGGTTTGGGGCTGATCTTCCATGGCATGAAAAACGAGGCGAACTGCCGCTTCAAAAATTCCGAAGGCAGCTTCTTGGTCAGATTGATCGAACGGATGCGCAACTGGTTCGGTAGCGCTTTCTGATTACCGAAACCTCGCCGGAAGGCTATTGGTTATCCCTTGGGGAACTTTGGGGTTGACGGCAGTTAGAGCTTGGAGGCCATACCGGGCGAAATATTTAGAAAAACTAATAGAAGAAGTGTCAGGTTTGCGGTATAAATGTTAAGAAGAACAACTACTTTGTCTTACATAGAGGATTAAATGTCATTTGAGTTTGCCGATAGTGATTGCCGGGCGGTGATCAAGGTCATAGGAGTTGGCGGCGGCGGTGGTAATGCGATCAATACCATGGAGGGGAATAATATTCTCGGGGTCGAGTTTATTGCCGCCAACACCGATATCCAGGCCCTGGAAAATTCCAAGGCCGATGTCCGCCTCCAGCTCGGTCCCATTCTGGCTAAAGGGCTCGGGGCCGGGGCAAATCCAGAACGGGGCCGGGAAGCGGCGGAGGAGAGCGTCGAAGAGATTCGCAAGGTGATCGGCAAATGCGATATGGTTTTTGTTACGGCCGGTCTCGGCGGCGGCACCGGAACCGGGGCCGCACCAGTGGTAGCGCGGATCAGCAAGGAGCTCGGCGCCCTGACCGTGGCGGTGGTGACAAAGCCTTTCTCCTTTGAAGGGCGGACCCGGACTAAAAACGCCAATCAGGGCTGGGAGATGTTGAAGAAGCATGCCGATACGATCATCACCATTCCAAACGATCGCCTCCTCTCCCTCTCCGGAAAAGGCGGCCGTTTCATAGATGGCATGAAAATGGCCGACGATATTCTCTTGCAGGCCGTCAAGGGCATTACCGATACCATTAATCTGCCCGGCTACATAAATCCCGACTTCGCCGACGTCAAGGCGATTATGAACGAGATGGGCGCGGCCCTGATGGGGGCCGGGGTCGGCATTGGCGATAATCGCGGTTCCGAGGCCATCAACATGGCGATTGCCAGCCCTCTCCTCCAGGATATCAGCATCGACGGGGCCAAGGGAGTGCTGGTCAATATCTCCTCCCGGGAGGATCTGTTGAGCATGGCCGAAGTTACCGAGGTGACCGGTATTATCCATGCGGAGGCACATGAAGATGCCAACATTATTCTCGGGGTTACCTTTGACGAATCCTTGGGGGAGACCTTGCGGGTCACGGTTATCGCCACCGGGATCAACAGCGAAGAGGATTTGCCCCAGAAGGTTGCTTCCCTGGGGGCTCCCCGGGAAAAGGTGGCCCAGACCCTGCCCTTCAACCAGAAGGAAAAACGCACGGGCGTCGAGCCGCGTCCGAATCCCGTCAAGAAACAGCGCAACCCTTTCCTGGATGTCGGTTTAGACGAGGACAAGCTGGACACCCCGACATTTATCCGCCGAAACGAAAATTGATGGCGTCGCAAAAAGTTGCCGGCTTCGGCGCTGCTGCAAATTGTCTCGTCATTGCAGCGTACTGAAGTATGCCGCATTCCTAGAAATTCACGCGTCATGGAGCTGATGATTTTCACCCACAAGGGGTATTTGCATACTTAGTTATCCCATTTTTCCCTTTTTGCGAGATCGCCGGAATTGCTTTAAGCATTCTCTTTGCAGGGCCTCCGGTCTTTTCACCGAGCCATTTAATCCCATAAAAGAAATATAACAGAATGCGCCATCGACGTCCCGACGCCAGCCATGAATTTCCCGGGGAGAGAGGATCCTGGAAGAAGAGCTGGAAGGGCAGGGTGCCGGTGGGACTGCTCTTTCCCAACACCTACGGGGTGGGCATGTCCAATCTGGGTCTGCAACTGGTCTACGAGCTGGTCAACCAGAACCCCGATCTGGTTTGCGAAAGGATCTTTCTGCCGGATGGTGATGAGAAACCCCTTTCCGTCGAGTCTTCCCGCCCCCTTGCCGACTTTCCGGTAATTCTTTGTTCGATAAGTTTCGAGCAGGATATTCCGAGCCTGGTCCGGATGCTGATCTCCTCCGGTCTCGAGCCCCTGGCGGAAGAGCGGCAGGAGGCCGGGATTGAGTCCGGCAAGCCGCTGATCATCGGTGGCGGAGTCTGCTGCTTTATCAATCCGGAACCGGTGGCCCCGTTTTTTGATATGCTGGTAATCGGTGAAGCGGAGCCGGTGCTGCCGGCCATTCTCGAAAGACTGTCTACAGCCGGAAAGAAGCTCGACCGGCGCGAGCTTTTACGAAGGATGGCCGTTGAATTGCCGGGCTGTTATGTCCCCCGCTTTTACCATTTCAAATACGGCCCGGATCAGATTCTAAGGGAAATCGTAGTAGAGCCCGGCATTCCGCAACGGGTCAAACGGCTGGGGATTGAGGCCCCGGAGGTTGCCGGCCATTCCGCTATCCTCACACCGGCGGCGGAGTTTGCCGATCTGTACATGGTCGAGCTCGGTCGCGGGTGCAGCAAGGGGTGCCGGTTCTGCGCGGCCGGTTTCGTATACCGGCCGCCGCGGTTGTGGTCCGGTTCCGCCATTGTCTCGGCAATTGAGGAACGTCCCGAAGGGGCCGACAAGATCGGCCTTCTTGGTATGGAAATGGTGCGCTCCGGCGAGTTGCAGCAGGTCGCGGAACGGCTGCTGCTGGACGGTTGTCAACTCTCTTTTTCGTCGCTTCGGGCTGATGTGATTGGCGACTCCCTGCTGACCCTTCTGGCCGGGAGCGGCCTGAAGACCGTGGCAATCGCCCCGGACGGCGCCTCGGAGCGATTGCGCAGGGTGATCAACAAGGGGATCAGCCGGGAGGATGTCCTCCGCGGGGCCGAAAAACTAGTCAAGGCCGGGATCGTCAACTTGAAATTGTACTTTATGATCGGCTTGCCCACCGAGACCGATGGTGATCTGGACGAAATGGCGAAACTGGTGGCCGAGGTGCGGGAGATCATGAATATTCCCGGCCGGGCCCGGGGCAGGCTGAGCACTCTGACCCTGAGCATTAATCCATTTGTGCCCAAGGCGTGGACCCCTTTTCAATACCAGCCCTTTGCCGGAGTCGATCTCCTTAAAAAGAAACTTAAATATCTGCGTCAGGCCCTCAAGGGAGTGGCCAACCTGAAGATCATGGGTGAAAATCCCAATAACGCCTTCTTGCAGGCTGTCCTGGCCAGGGGGGATCGGCTGTTGGCCCCCGCCTTGATCGAGCTGGCCACGATCGGCGGCAATTGGCGCCAGGCCATGCGGAAAAACGGAATCAATCCCGAACATTACGCCCTCCGAAGCAGAGATCGTTTTGAACTGCTGCCCTGGGAGGTGATTGACCATGGGATTAAAGGTGATTATCTTTGGGCGGAGTATCAACGGGCTCTGGCCGGGCGCGCCACCGGTCCCTGTGAAACTTCCAGATGCAGGCGCTGTGGTGTTTGCGTTGGGTAAAATAATGAAAAATGATGACAAGTTGTCGGTAGTTCCCATTAAACCTTTCGCGCTGGTGAAGTTTTTTTCCTTTACCACTCTGCTGGTTTTTCTGGTCTTCACGCCGATTTTCGCTATTCTGATCTCGAACCATGCCAACGGGGTGATGCTGCGGCGCAGTGAAGAGTATGCCCTGGTCTTTGCCAGAAACATCAACCAGCAGTTATACGAGCGTTTCATAATGCCGTCCTATCTTCGCTACGGCAGCATTATCCCCAGCCATCCCGGCCAGCAGAAACGCCTTGATATCATCATTCGCAATATAACCCACGGGATGAAGGTCGAAGCGGTAAGTATATTCGATCAGCAGGAAGATGTTGTGGTCTACAGTACGATCAACGAACGGGTCGGGGAGCAGGGTGAAGGCGGCGAGGAATTCATGAGTGCCAAGGAAGGCCGCAGTTCTTCCCGGCTGGAGGTGAAGGGCTCCATGCTCAATCTGCTGCCGGGTTCCGAACCCCCCTCATACCGATTAATCTCATACATTCCGTTGCGTTCCGAACAGACCCCGGCCAAAATTCTCGGGGTAATCGAGATCATCCAGGACATGTCAGACGATTATCTGGCAACCATTAAACTGCAGTGGATGATCAGCGGCATCGCCTTTCTGTTCATGTTTGTCCTCTTCGTGATTTTGCGGCTTATCGTGGCCAGGGCAGACCGGATCATCGAAGCGCGGGCCAGGGATCGCCAGATTCTCGAAGATCGACTGCGTCGCAGCGAACATCTGGCCGGTCTCGGGAAAATGATCGCTTCCGTCTCCCACGAAATCAAAAACCCTCTGGGAATTGTCCGCAGTACCGCCGAGATGCTCCGCAAGAGGATCGGGGCCGAGTCTGCTGCCAATAAACAGCTCACCACCGTGATTATCGATGAGACCACCAGACTGGATAGGATTGTCCGTGAGTTTCTGGATTTCGCCAAACCCCGCGAGATTAATCTTAAGCTGGCCCCGGTCGAGAATATTGTCAGGGAGGCGGTTGGATTTGTCAGTACAGAGCTGGAAAGTCACGGTATTTCGGAGCGCTTGGAGATCGAAGGGGAGCTGCCCATGGTGCCGGTTGACCGGGAACTGTTCTACCGGGCCCTGTTGAATATCCTGCTGAACGGGGTCCAGGTGATGCCGGAAGGAGGATCGCTATCCGTAAGGGTCGGCCGGGACAGCGCGAACGAGGCCGGAGTCGTTATCGAGATCACCGACACCGGCCCCGGCATTCCTGAAGACAGCCAGGATCAGATCTTCAAGCCATTCTATACCGACAAAACCCGCGGCACCGGCCTCGGTCTGGCTATCGCCAAAAACATTATCGACAACCACCATGGCTCGATCGAGGTCGACAGCGTCCTTGGCGTGGGAACCACCTTCCGGATAAAGTTGAGTTGAGCAGCTCGCCTGCTCAAACGAAACTTATGCCCTGTTGTGGTATAAAGCTGAGTTGAACAGCCTCTTATGCCCTTGAGGTATAAAACTCGGTTAAGCCTTTTTGGTGGCGGCGATGAGCTCCTCTTTGTCCTTGAGGAGTTCGCGATAGGTCTCTTCAGCCCGTTTTTCGGCATCGCCCCGGGTCCTTTGCATCTCTTCGGATTTGGCCCTGATTTTTTCTTCCTTGATCTTCAGGTCCTGGGTGCCGAACAGTGAAGAAGCCAGATACTTGAACGAGAACTTCATCAAGGCCACATCGTCTTCCGCGATGCCGTCGATGGTCGCCTGCTCGATTTCGTAGGTGTCCCTGAACGAATCACTCATCACGAAACTGCGGAACTTGTCGAGATCGGTGCTGGCCATGAAAAAAATCTTCTGGGCCGGCTCGCTCAAGGTTGCCTGCTGGCCGAAAGACTTGCGGCGCATTACCAGTTCCATCCATTCCCGGTTCATCTCGTCGCTTTCGTCGATCCCCTGGTCCTTGCGCCACTCCCGGATGGTCATGACCTGCTCTTCATCGTGACCCTTGCAGTGCTCTTCCTTGACCAGGAAATAGAATTCCTCGGATGCCGCGCCCTCTTCGGCGGCTTCGTGAAAAAAGGACATGCCGACCGGATAATAGCGGCAGGTAGTGGGCCGATGCTCATAGATGGTGCAGCCCTTTTCGGTTACGAAAGGACAGCGTCCTTCTTCGTCGAGGTGGAGCTTGACGCCGGGCATGTCGGTTTTCTCAAGGAAGAGGGGGGTGGTAAAGCGAAGCAGGAACTCATCCGCCGGGAGGTTCAGGGCTTTGCGGATCCGGAGAATGTCGTAAGGGGTCAGGATAATATCGATGTTACCGCAACAGGCGGTGAAGCATGAAACTTCAGGATGGCAGCGAAATTTAATCCTGCTGTCCAGAAAGAGTTTGCTTGGCACAATGTTGCTCGGATTATTCTGGGTTTTGAATAGAGATTTGGCGGTCTTGATCTCACCGGTTTTTGAATCGCTCATAGCGTGGATACCTGCGTAGTTGAAATCGTCTGGGTTATGCAGATTACAAGCGGCTGTAACTGCCAGTAGGTTAAGTTTGCGTCACTTTAACCACGCCAGGGTCCGGTGTCAAATTATTATCCTGAATTGGTGCGCGTTCGGGAACGTGGGGCTTGCAAGGAGGCGACGAGCTTGTTTATACTGATATATCATGAAGTTGCTACAACGGCAGATGGCTCGCTAGTGCCTGTCCATAAATGGTCTTTTTGCCCGATAACTTCGTCGCCACGGAGTCGGAAAGTGCTCACGTACCCGAGTACGCTGCGCTTTTCCGACATCCTTGCTTCTCGTTCTCGGACAAAAATCCTCATTTCTGGACAGAAACTCGCTAAGGGCGCCCTGAAGGCCGCGGCAATTTCTCTACCCTGATCGCGGACTGATAAGCAAGTAGTTCCTGATTGATTAATGGCAGATGCCAATGGCCGAGCACGGATTCCGGTTTTTATATTGATGCTCGCGATAGGAGCTCGAGGCGATAAAACCGGCCCCATCGGAAGTGTTAGTGGGGCAGCACCGGTGCAGGGTGGCGGAAGAGGCGGGCTCTCTTTTCCAGATAAAAATCCTCATTTCCAGACTGACACTAACAGTGCATATTAACGACGAAAGAGCCCGGCTGATAAGTGGGCAGGATCTAAATGCTGCACGTCTCACCGGGCTTTCAGGGGGCGGTTTGGGGCGGGAGTTTTTTCCTTGACATTTAATAAGTGAAAAATTATACATCTGTTTTGCGAAATACTGAGTGATCGTTCATTCTTTTTTTGTGATTGACCGTCCTGCTGCACTAAAGTCTGAAATCCACTGTTCCTGTTGCGGGGGTAGAGTCGCGACGGAAAAGCGTGATTTGCGATAGGGTCCGCATCTGTTTTTGAGGACCTGACGGGAGTTTGTAGTGAAGATTTTCAGAGGTATGTTTATAGTGGACTCCGTGCTTTGCGGGGTCTGAAAAATCAATTTAGTTAGGAGGTAAGTTAATGCCGAGCTATGTAGATCCTTCCAAATGTGACGGCTGCAAAGGTGGCGACAAGACTGCCTGCATGTACATCTGCCCCAACGATCTGATGGTACTGAACGTTGAGGAGATGAAGGCTTATAATCAGGAGCCCGATGCATGCTGGGAATGTTACTCTTGTGTGAAGATCTGTCCTCAGGGCGCCATTGCCGTGCGTGGCTACAACGATTTCGTTCCCATGGGCGGGATGGTTCATCCGATGCGGAGTTCCGACTCCATCATGTGGACTGTTAAATTCCGTAATGGCAACATGAAGCGTTTCAAGTTCCCGATTCGGACCACCGCTGAAGGTGCTGCCAATGCTTATCCGGATGTAAAGGGAGAGAATCTGGACGACGAGAAGCTGACCCTCGAGTCCGATCTTCCGGCACCCACCATGCTTGCATAGTAAATTGAGGACAAGTGAATTATCCATTTTAAATGTGATATATAAGGAGAATTATTATGGCGTTACCGAATAAGCCTTTGGGCGAACTGCCTGCCGTAACCAATCCGGAGATAGTCGAGCACGATGTCGATGTTCTGATCATCGGTGGTGGTATGGCAGCCTGTGGTACTGCTTTCGAAATCAAGAAGTGGGCCCCGGCCGATCTGAAAATCACCCTGGTAGACAAAGCCTCCATGGAGCGTTCCGGCGCTGTTGCTCAGGGCCTGTCCGCCATCAACACCTATATCGGCGAAAACGTAATCGAAAACTACGTGAAGATGGTCCGCAACGACCTGATGGGCGTTGTTCGCGAAGATCTGATCTACGATCTCGGTCGTCACGTTGACGAGTCCGTAAAGCTCTTCGAAGAGTGGGGCCTGCCGATCTGGAAGAAAGACGAAAACGGCGAGAACCTGGACGGCGCCAAGCCTGCTCCGACCCTGCGTGAAGGCGGCCAGCCGGTACGCACCGGTA
This sequence comes from Desulfobacterales bacterium, assembly GCA_024637225.1. Classification (GTDB taxonomy): domain Bacteria; phylum Desulfobacterota; class Desulfobulbia; order Desulfobulbales; family JAGXFP01; genus JAGXFP01. The sequence continues at coordinate 7,549 of JAGXFP010000031.1, read as the reverse complement.
AATGGCAGATCATGATCAACGGCGAGTCCTACAAGTGCATCGTTGCCGAGCCGGCCAAGAGCGCTCTCGGCGAAGAGAACTGCCTGGAGAGAATTTTCATCGTTAAATTGCTGCTCGACAAAAACGTTGCCAACCAGATCGCCGGTGCGGTCGGTTTCTCCACCCGGGAAAACAAAGTTCACGTTTTCCGCTGCAAAACCGCTCTCTGTGCCTGCGGCGGCGCGGTAAACATCTTCCGTCCCCGGTCTACCGGTGAGGGTAAAGGCCGCGCCTGGTACCCGGTCTGGAACGCTGGTTCCACCTACACCATGTGTGCCCAGGTCGGCGCTACCCTGACCATGATGGAAAATCGTTTCACCCCGGCTCGCTTCAAGGACGGATATGGCCCGGTTGGCGCTTGGTTCCTGCTGTTCAAGGCCAAAGTGCAGAACGGTCTCGGCGAGTTCTATGCCAATACCGATTCCGCCAAGGAAGAGCTTTCCAAATTCATGCCTTACGGTCAGTCCGCGGTTACCCCGACCTGTCTGCGTAACCATTTGATGATCAACGAGCTCAAGGAAGGTCGCGGTCCCATCTACATGGCTACCGATGTCGCATTGAACGCCTTCCTGGAAGAGCGTCGCGAGAAGGGTTTGGACGAGAAAGAGGTTAAGAAGTTCTGGAAACACCTCGAGTCCGAGGCCTGGGAAGATTTCCTCGATATGTCCGTTGGCCAGGCCGGTCTCTGGGCCGGTATGAACATTGAGCCCGAGAAAGTCGGTTCCGAGATCATGCCGACCGAACCCTACATGCTGGGCAGCCATTCCGGTTGTTGTGGCATCTGGACTTCCGGTCCCGATGAAGAGTGGGTTCCGACCGTAGACGGCCCCCGCAGCCACCAGTACAAATGGGGCTACAACCGGATGACCACCGTTGACGGCCTGTTCACCGCCGGTGACGGCGTTGGCGCTTCCGGACATAAGTTCTCTTCCGGCTCCCACGCCGAGGGACGTATTGTTGCTAAGCAGATGGTTAAGTACTGCCGCGACCATGCCGACTTCAAACCCGAGCTCAGCCAGACCGCTCAGGAACTGGCCGACGAGATCTACGCACCGGTTAGACGGTACCATGAGCATGTCGGTGCTTCCACCGCTTCCGATGTCAACCCCAACTACTGCAAGCCTGCCGGTCTGATGATGCGTCTGATGAAGGCCACCGACGAGTACGGCGGCGGTGTTGCTACTTACTACATGACCTCCGGAAAACTGCTGAACATCTGCCTCGATCTTCTCCGCATGCTGCGTGAAGATGCCGAGTTGATGGCGGCCGGCGATCTGCATGAGCTGATGAGGGCCTGGGAGAACTACCATCGTATCTGGTGTGTTGAAACCCATATCCGCCACATTGAGTTCAGGAAAGAGAGCCGTTATCCGGGCTTCTATTACCGGTCTGATTTCCCGACCGTCGACGATGCGAACTGGAAAGCCTTCGTTAACTCCACTTTCGATCCTAAATCTCAGGAATGGAAGTGTGAGAAGGTAGCCTGTATCAATATCGTCGAGACCGAACCTTGGATCTAATCTAAATCTACGGTTTAGTACCTTGACCTAAAAAATCTCCAGGCATCGCTTCACAGGGTGCCTGGAGATTTTTCTGTAGAATCAGCTCCTCTGAGGTTTGTTTAGCTGAGTCGGTTGTAGGCCGATTGAGCTAAACAAACCGGTTATTTTAACAATTAATTTTTTGCTAATGGAGGCTAGGCATGACGGATGAACGCAGTGCACCTGGTGCAGGTGGAGTTCTGGTCGTGGGCGGTGGCATCAGCGGTTTGACGGCCGCACTGGAAGCCGCGGAAGTCGGTAAGGACGTTTTTCTCGTCGAAAAGAATCCCTACCTGGGCGGTCGGGTCGCACAATTGAATCAGTATTTCCCGAAACTCTGCCCTCCTTCCTGTGGGTTGGAGATCAATTTCCAGCGAATCAAGAACAACCGGAAGATTCGGGTATACACTACGACCGAGGTGAAAAATGTCGAGGGCGGCCCCGGTAATTTTCAGGTAACCCTGGAGACCGCTCCTCGAGGCGTCAACAGCAACTGCACGGCCTGCAACGCCTGTGTGGAGGTTTGTCCGGAAGAACGTGATAACGCCTTTAACTTCGGGATGGATAAGACCAAAGCGATCTATAAGCCCCATGACATGGCCTTTCCGATGAAGTACGCCATTGATTTCGATGCTTGCAGCAAATGCGGCAAGTGTGTCGAGGCCTGTAAATACGATGCGGTCGAACTGGATGCCCAGGCCGAGACCAAAACCGTTGACGTCGGCGCCGTCGTTTGGGCTACCGGCTGGAATCCCTATGATCCCACGAAGATGGACAACCTTAATTATGACTCCAGCGACGCCATCATTACCAACATGATGATGGAAAGACTGGCCGCGCCCGGCGGTCCGACAGACGGGCAAATCCTTCGGCCCGGCGATAACAAGGAGCCCGAAACTTTTGCATTTCTTCAATGCGCGGGATCCCGGGATGAGAACCATCTCGAATATTGTTCTTACGTGTGCTGTATGGCAAGTCTCAAGCAGATTACTTATATCCGCGAGCGTTATCCGGAAGCCAAGATTACGGTTTTTTATATCGATCTCAGAACCCCCGGCAAATATGAAAAATTCCGGGAGAAATTGATGTCCGATGAGAATATTACCTTTATTAAAGGTAAAGTCGCCGCGATCAACGCCGAGGACGATGGCGGCGTTACCGTGGTGGCCGAGAATGCGGTTACCGGCCAGAAGATGCAGGTCAAGGTCGATCTGGCTGTCCTGGCCACCGGCATGGAGCCCGCCGGCGCCGATGCCGCCGCCCGAGTCGGGGTTGCGGTCGACAGCAACGGCTTCATTCTCTCTGATGTTGACAAGGCGATGCTTTCCGCTGGCTGTGCCAATAAAGCGGCTGACGTGGTAACCAGTAATCAGAATTCAACTGCTGCAGCTCTGAAAGCTATTCAGGCTTCCCGGTAAGAGGTGACGATAATGGATAAAAAATACGGTGCATATATATGCACAGGTTGTGGAATTGGTGAGGCCCTCGATATTGAGGCGCTGACCCAAGTGGTGACCGGTGAAATGAGCATGGAGTGTAAGACCCATGAAGCTCTTTGCAGCAAGGCCGGTCGTGAATTGATCGAAAACGATATTAATAATGAAGGTGTCAATACCGTAGTGATCGGCGCTTGCTCCCCCAGGGTTATGCGGGAAGAGTTCGATTTTGGTGATGACAAGATTACGGTTCGCGCCAACCTGCGCGAGCAGGTGGTCTGGTGCCAGCCTGAAGGCGCCGGGGCCGATTTCACCCAGGAACTGGCTTCAGACTATATGCGGATGGGTTGCACCCAGGCCAAGAAGACCGATCTTCCCGTGCCTTTTAAGATGGATGTGATCAATAAGAAGATTCTGGTGATGGGCGGCGGTATTGCTGGAATGACCTCGGCCCTGGAGGCTGCTCGGGCCGGTTATGAGGTGACCCTGATCGAAAAGGCCGATGTGTTGGGCGGCAAGGCCCTGGGATGGCGCAAGCAGTTTCCGACCAGCGCACCGTGGTCCAATCTTGAGGAGAATTCGATTGCCGATCTGGTCAATGCCGTTAATGCCAACGACTCGATCACGGTCAAAACCACGACCGAAGTGGCCAGGATCAGCGGTGCACCCGGTGATTTTGGGGCTACCTTCAAGGCTGCCGGCACTAAAGGCGAGTGGGATGCGCCGTTTAGGGTGACTGTAGATGAGCAGGATAAGATCGATAAGGGCCAGATGGACGATCCTAACGTCGGTATGAAAAAATATACCGAAGCTAATCCCGCCGCCGAGAAATTCGGCAGCGTGGTGCTGGCAACCGGCTGGACTCCGGCCGACGTTTCCGAATTCGAACACTTGCTTCCCGGCAATGACAAGGTAGTTACCAATGCCCAGTTTGAAAAACTGGCCAAGGAAGGCAAGGTTCCGGCTCGGGTGGCTTTTATCCAGAGTCCCGGCGGAGAAGAACACGACAAGGACTTCCCTTACTGTAACTCGGTTACCAGCATGGTTGCTTTGAAACAGGCCAATTATGTCCGGGAAGACAATCCCGACGGCAAGGCCTATGTCCTCTATCAGCATATGCGCACGCCGGGCAATATGGAAATGTTTTACAAGGCGGCCCAGGATAATGACGGAATCTTTATGACCAAGGCGGCGGTTACCTCTGTTGAGGAACAGGGCGCCTCCTTGATTGTAAACGCCAAGGACACCCTGCTTAATGAAGATATCAGCCTCGAGGTTGATATGGTCGTTCTGGCTGCCGGCATGTTGCCTGCCACCATCGATAAAGCTTCGATTAATCTGGCCTATCGCCAGGGGCCCGGCTTCCTTGATCTTGATCTTTTTGACGGTTACGCCGATTCCCACTTTATCTGCTTCCCTTATGAAACCAGACGGACCGGAGTCTATACCTGCGGAGGGGTTCGCAAGGCGACAACCATGGCAGAGACCATCGACGATGCGGGCGGCGCCGCACTCAAGGCGATCCAATGCATTGAATCCGCCGACCGGGGCGTATCCGTCCATCCCCGTTCCGGCGACCAGTCTTATCCAGAGTTCTTCTTTCAGCGTTGCACCCAGTGCAAACGATGTACCGAGGAATGTCCCTTCGGCGCCCTCGATGATGATGAGAAGGGCACCCCGCTGCCTAATCCGACTCGCTGCCGTCGTTGTGGAACCTGTATGGGTGCCTGTCCCGAGCGGATTATCGGCTTCAAGAACTACAATGTCGATATGATCGGCTCGATGGTCAAGTCGATCGAGGTTCCCGAAGACGATGACGACAAACTGCGTTATCTCGTGCTGGTCTGCGAGAACGACGCCTATCCGGCCCTCGATATGGCGGCCATGCGGCGCAAGGGCTTGAACAATCTGGTCCGTTTTATCCCGGTCCGGTGTCTTGGCTCGGTGAATGTGGTTTGGGTAAAGGACGCCCTTTCTTCGGGAATGGACGGCGTTATGCTCTTGGGCTGCAAGTACGGCGATGATTATCAATGTCACTTCGTCAAGGGTAGTGAAATCGCCAACAAGAGAATGGACAATATCGGGGAAACCTTGGGCAGTCTCGGCCTTGAGCCGGAACGTTGTGCCATGAAGCAGGTCGCAATCACTGATTTCAATAAGGTTCCCGACATGATTCAGGAATTTGTCGACCAGATTGACGAGCTTGGCCCCAACCCCTTTAAGGGCTTTTAGTTAACCGTTTAGGTGGTTGTCGATTGCCTGCCGCTTTATTATGAGGCGGCAGGCAAATTTAAACTTCCGATTTGACAATTTTGAAAATGGCGGGTTCCTGCACAGTGCTGGAACTTATGGGAGGAAGTAAGTATGTCAGAAATAACAAGGGTTGAACCTGATTTAAAATTTATCAAGTATCTCAAGAGCGCCGGTGGCGACTCGATGAAGAAATGTTATCAATGCGCCACCTGTTCTGTGGTCTGCCCGCTGGCGACGGAGGACAATCCCTTTCCCCGGAAGGAGATGATCTGGGCCCAGTGGGGGTTGACGGAGAAGCTGGCCGCCGACCCGGACATCCTGCTTTGTCATCAGTGTGGGGATTGCACGGCTTACTGCCCGCGCGGGGCGAAGCCCGGTGATGTGCTCGGCGCCATCCGGGCCTATGCCTACACCCATTACGGCTTTCCCCAGGGACTGGCCAAGCTCTGCAGCGACGGTAAGAATCTGCCGATCCTGATCGGTATTCCGGTGTTGCTCATCGGTATATTATGGATGATTTCCGGTGGCATGCACATTCCGGATGTTGAGACCTTCCGGGAGGTCGGTTTCGGGGAATTCTTCGGTCACTGGGATTTTCATTGGCTCACCAAGAATGTCTTCTTTATTGATCTGATCTTTGTGCCTGCTTTTTTCTTTGCCGCCTTTGCAGTATTCAAAGGGGCGAGCACGATGTGGGGTAAGATGAGTGAATCATTGGATCCCAACCCCGATTTCAGGCCGTCGGCCAAGCAATATGTCGGCGATTTTTTTGTGCCGGCCATTGTCGAATCCGTAAAGCACACCAGGTTTAACGAGTGCGGGGTCAACCGGGATCGGGTCAAGGGGCACCTGCCGTTGTTGCTTTCCTTTATTGCCTTGTTTGTCGTGACTACCTACAGCTTCCTGCGTAAGGATCTTTTTTCCCTGTTGGTCAGTGAAGAGATGCGCACCATCCTTCACGCCCCGATTCCCCAGGCTGACCCGTTCAAGGTGTTGGCCAATATCGGGGCTATCGCCTTGATTGTCGGAGTCGGCCTCTTGTGGATCAAGCGCTCCCGCGACGAGGATGAGCGGGGCACCCATGCGACTTTCTATGACTGGTTTCTGATTGGTTTGATTATGACCGTAGGCGTTACCGGACTGGGCGCTGAGTTGGTCCGCTTGTTCGGAATTCCGTCTTTTGCCTATTTCCTCTATTTTATTCATCTGGTTTCCGTTTTTATGTTATTTCTTTATATGCCGTACACAAAATTTGCCCATATGGTCTATCGGATTGTGGCAATGGCCTTTGAGAAATATCGTGAAAGCAGCTTCGTGAAACCAGCCGGCGCGGAGTAAGTTTTATCAGCGACTGCTCTTGTTGGGCCGTGAGCTTTTCAGGCCTTTGTGATTGGCGGTTAGCGACTTTTGACTTGGTTTGATTAAACATCTTCTGCCCATAAAAAAACAGTTGATGTTTAATTGCTAAGTTATTAGTATGGCGCGTTCGTTACGCTGGCGTAGCTCAATTGGCAGAGCAGCTGATTTGTAATCAGCAGGTTGCGGGTTCAAGTCCCATCGCCAGCTCCAGATTGTTAACTGTGCCGGCTCACCGGTTGCTCCAAGCGCTTTCTGGTTTATGTAATTCTTTATCGCCATGTGCCAAGGTGCATGGCGTTGGTGATTTTGTGGAGGGGTTCCCGAGTGGTCAAAGGGAACAGACTGTAAATCTGTCGGCGTAGCCTTCGGAGGTTCAAATCCTCCCCCCTCCACCATTTTTTGTGCCGTTTCCCCGCTAAGGCGATACGGCTTTTTTAGATGCGATAAAAAGCGGGAATAGCTCAATTGGTAGAGCATCAGCCTTCCAAGCTGAGGGTCGCGGGTTCGAAACCCGTTTCCCGCTCCATAAATCATTATGGATTGGTCTCTTTGGGGCTGGTCTTGAAGTTGTTTTTCAACAAGCCCACGTAACTCAGTAGGTAGAGTACTTCCTTGGTAAGGAAGAAGTCACCGGTTCAAATCCGGTCGTGGGCTCCACATATTTTACGGTTGGTCCAGTTGCAGAGGTCTAACGGGACCTGTACTAAATTAGAAGAAAATACAGGGCAGAGGAGATTTGTCATGGCAAAGGAAAAATTTCAAAGAAGTAAACCGCATGTAAATATCGGTACGATCGGTCATATCGATCATGGCAAAACGACTTTGACTTCAGCGATAACCCGGGTGTTATCCACCAAGGGCCTGGCCTCCGCGACCGCCTTTGACGAGATCGACAAGGCGCCTGAGGAAAAAGAGCGTGGC
>JAGXFP010000030.1 GCA_024637225.1 Desulfobacterales bacterium | reverse complement strand
CCCCGGCCGGGGGGGACAAATTCGGTCTCGGACCAGATCGACTGACCCTCCAGATACCAGGCCGGAGAAAGGGCGGCCGGCGAGGAGGTGAACAGGAAAAGGAGCCCGGAGAGGGGGTCGCCGAACGGCAGCACCTTGCCGAAGATCCCCGAAAGAACCCGGTTGTAGCCGAAACGCATGTCCATGACGAGAACGTGGGTCAATTCGTGATAGACCGTTCTGCGGAGGTAATTGCCCGGCTGATAGATGCTCGATCCCGGTTCGGAACCGGCCGCCTGGATCAGGATGGTATTGTGGGGAACGGCGGTGGCCCAACCGTTATGGGAGTCGAGCGAATCGACGAAAAGAATATCGATCCTGCCCGCGGGCGTCCAGTTGAAGATTTCGGTCAGGGCCGCGTACGCCTCCTCGGCATAGCGACCGATCACCGGGGCGGAGTCGGCCAGGGGTTCCTGATAGATCACCCGGAAATGACCGGTTTCGAAGGTGAACAGCTCCTCCCCCACCGGCACTTCGCCGAGCCCGAAGACGGGGGAGGCCGAAGGGGCGAGAAACACCGCCAGGACGAGCAGTATCTGGGACAAACGGATTATGCGCAAAATTTCACCCCCGGATCGATAAAGTTGCAATGCTGAAGCAAAAACATAACATTTTTCCGATCTACGCGGCAACCGGCTTCATATCTTCCGGTTATCGCCGGCCCGGCCATTTTTAACGCCCTTCCCCGACCTTTAGCCAAAATTTATTCGAAAACAAAGTAGAGGTTTGTTATTCTGCCAAGGCATGTTCGATTATTCTGGGGCATGGCCCTGTCTGCCCCAACCCTTCAATGACTAAAACAGTGAGACCAGAAATAAAAAATGATTTCCAAAAAAGACGAAAAAGTACTCAGAAAAATGCTCTCCCTGGCCGCCGAGCCGGACGCAGCCCTGACCTATGACGAGATGCGCGGTTTCCTCTTCGGAGTGGCGATCACCCCCGATCTCGTCGCGCCCAGCGAGTGGCTGCCGATGGCGTTCGGCGAGGAGATGATCGTTTTCGATTCGAATGAGGAGGCAAACCGTCTTCTCAATGCGTTGCTGGGCATCGTCAATAAACTGACCGAGGGGTTTCAAAACGACACTCTGAGCTTCCCGTTCCCCGACGATTTCGATCATAAGGAAGAGCTGAATGTCGTCAGGGAATGGGTTTACGGTCTGGACCTGGCCCTGTCGCTGCGGCCCGACTGCTGGTACGACTTTCGTCCGGAAACCCTTCCCGAAGGCGTTTCCGAAGAAGAGTATGATGAGGAACTTTCGATCTGCCTGGCGACGCTTCAGGGCATCACCGATCCAGACCAGGCGGAAAAGCTGTTTGATTACAACCCCGAGAGGGTGGACGAGCTGTTTGGGGTCGAAGACGAGCAAATGCAGGAACCCTCCGAGACCGGAACCGACCAGGCGGAAAAAAGAAAGATGCAAATTCTCGCCACTCTTTATATCATGCTGCCGGCCGCGGTCGATATGATCCACGCCCATGCCTCCGCCCTGGAAAGAGAACGCCGGGAAGAAATGATGCACAGGCCGCCGTTCCCTCCCGCCATCCGGCGGGAAGAGCCGAAGGTCGGCCGCAACGACCCCTGTCCCTGCGGCAGCGGCAAAAAGCACAAGAAGTGCTGCCTGCGCAAGTAAAGGGCTCTATTGGGCAATCCGCTCATCCTATCTGCATTCGACAACCCAGGCTTGCGGCAAATTGTTTTTAAGGAATTTTATTCCGCTGAACCGAAGAATAGCCCGGCCATGGGACCGTCGCTAGCGGTGGCGGATTTCGTGGCTTGAAAAGCCGGAGGTTTTCAGGTAAATATTTCGGCATTACGGAAATATTTTTAACCCCTAAATCAACCGGGACTCCTGTTATGCACATGCCAAAAAACCGCTGGCTCGCTTTTCTTTCCCATCTCGGGATCAGCCTATTAATCTTTTTGGCCCTCTTACTGCTGATCGTCTTCTTCTGGTATCCGGGTGCTTTGTTTACCGCCGCCGGCGGCTGGGCCGGAACCAGGATCATTATCGGGGTCGATCTGGTCATCGGGCCGCTTCTCACCCTGGTGGTCTACGATATAGCCAAATCGCGACCGGTGCTGTTCCGGGATCTGACGATCATCGCCCTGGTTCAGCTCTCATGCCTGGCCGCCGGGACCTATATCGTCTATCATGAGCGCCCAGTCGCAGTGATCTACGTCTACGATCGCTTCTACGTGTCAAAACTCGCTGATTTAGGGGAAACGGAGGAGGGGCGAGAGCTTGAGTTGAGCCCAATGACACCGAAGGTCTTTTATTCGGATATCGGCCGCCTTGCCGATGAGAGTGGGGCCAGTCCGGAGGCGATCATCAGACTTTACGATCTGGCCGGCAAAAGTCTCGCCGCCAGAACCGATCTTTACGCGCCGTTCCCGAAACAGCGGGCGGAGGCGGCGGCTCTGTTCGAGGATGGCGATCGGCTCGAATATCCGGGCCACGGCGGCGACTGCTTTACCATAAAGCTGGTTTCCACCTATGAAACCGGAATCGCCTGCTATGATGTCGAGGCGGGGCTGTTCCGTCAATTCGTACGCGGGGAGCTGAATATGCGGTCGGCGAATGCCGATCGTTAAGAATCTAGGTCAATTGCCGGCAAGCAGATTCTTTTCCTCCAGGCCTTTCCGGACCATCATTCATACCGCCTTTTTCCTAGACGACCTGGAAGTTCAAGCGGCGCATGGGTCATGCGGATTTTGAATTTGAATTCGATAAGGACTCCATAGCCTTATTATATGAACTTCCGAGAGACAAGGGCACGTCCTGAAATTTGCGCCGGACTGAAATCATCGCGATTCAGCTTATCGACTGCCTGCCAATTTTCAGCGCGGAATTTGCTGTTACTCACATACCCCAAGCGACGCTCTGTGGTCTTCTTCTGTGCCTGCCCGACGCCAACCCCCTTAGCCCCTTGTTCCGCCTAAGCTCTAGAGTAAAAGTAGATTTATGCAGTCAAGGGAGTCAATTGCGTTCCCCTTGGCGTCCCTCGCTTGACACAAAACTTGACTTATACTTGACTTATTTTATGCTTATCGGTAGTTTGCTTTTATGACCTATATTCCCAATTTTACAATTACACCATCCCTTCTCTCCGAAGTTGAGGAGGTGGCCGCTTTACGTGAGCGGATTCAGAGCGCCGTTGTGAATTTTGCCTGGGTTCCCGCTCTGCAAAAGGACACCCGTACCCGCAATGCTCACGCATCGACGGCCATCGAAGGAAATCCGCTGACCCTCAAACAGGTCAGAGCTTTGGCGGAAGGACGCGAGCTTTTTGCACCTGGCGATCGGCACAGGAGGGAAGTCATCAACTATTTCGCCGGGTTGCGCTATGTGGAAAAGCAGGCGGGCAAGGCGACAATCAGGCATGAGGATATCTTTGAATTGCATCGCATTCTGGCCGGCGGCGTCATGGACCAGGGCGAGGCCGGCAGTTATCGATCAATCGCCGTTCGGGTCGGGAAACATCTGCCTGCCGCGCCGTCGGAAGTCTCGGGATTGATGTTCGAACTTCTGGAGTGGTGGAACGCAAAAGCGAGAGAAATATCGCCGGTGCTCAGCTCCGCCATACTCCATTACCGTTTCGAGGACATCCACCCCTTTGCCGACGGCAACGGACGCACGGGGCGGGCGCTCGCCTTGTGGGAACTCTATCGGCGAGGCTTTGACACCCATCACATCTTTTCGGTGGATGAATATTACTGGGAAGATCGCCCTGGATATTATGCCGCCTTGGAGGGAGTGAGAAGAGCTGGAGAAGACCTGACCGCCTGGCTGGAGTATTGCGCGGCCGGCCTCCGGCAGACACTGGAACGGGCATGGCTGCGGATTCAAACCTTCCAGGTGAAGTCCGAGGGGAAAGTGGTTTTGCGTCCTCGTCAGGAACAGCTGCTCCATTTACTTCGTGACCATGGCGGCATGCCCCCACGCGAAATATGGAAGGCGCTGGGGGTCTCCCGGCAAGGAGCGATGGACTTGCTGCGGCCGTTGATTGCTGCGGGACTGGTCGAAAAAGTCGGCGGTAAAAAAACCGGCCTCTATGTATTGAAAAATCACTGAGGCTAAAATCACCGAGGCTCTCTGAATAGAGAAACTTATACTCTGAAGGATGTCCCGCATCTCCGGTCTACCTGGAATTATCCCATGAATTTATTAGACAACAAGCACAGAAGGATCAACCGTAACTTTCACGATCTTACGGATGAATCGTTTAATAACGTTGACCAAGCTTCCATCCTTTCCCAGTTTGGTTGGCCCGGTACATTTGGGTGGAACGAATTGCTTAAGTCTCAGCGTGTTCTTATAGTTTCCGAGGCTGGCACGGGTAAGACACATGAATGCCGGGCAGAGCAGGCAGAGCAATGGGCGGCAGGAGAGCCAATCTTTTATTTCGATCTGGCGGAGCTTTGCCGCACCAACCTGCGCGACCTTCTGAAAACGGAGGAGGAAGAGCGTTTCGATGCTTGGCTCGCTTCCCAATCTGATATCGCCACCATCTTCCTCGACTCTATTGATGAATTGCAGTTGACGCTCGGGTCATTCGAAGGTGCTCTGAAGCGCCTCAACAAGGCGATGGCGGGGCAGCTCGGACGGATCAGGCTCGTGATCACGACGAGACCTATTCCTGTTGATCTTCGGCTGATACAGCAGTACTTACCGATTCCAGAAAAGGGCGAGGCGGTTGCCAGTGGTGAGAGTTTCGCAGATATCGCGATGAACAGGCATCGCGACGACAAAAAGGATAAAAAACCCGACGAAGTTGCCCCTGCCTGGCGGCATGTCGCCCTGATGCCGCTTTCTGATGATCAGATTCGGGAGATGGCAACTATTGAGGGGGTTACCGATACTGCTGCATTGCTCAAAGATATCCGCAAGCGCAACGCGGAAGAGTTTGCTCGGCGCCCGCAAGATTTGATCGAGCTTTGTGTCGATTGGCGCGATCATCATCGTATCCGCACCCATCGCGAACAGGTTGCGCACAATATTGAAATCAAGCTGAAGCCCCGGGCAGGAAGGGGAGAAAAGGCTCAACTCACGGCAGAGAAAGCGCTAGAAGGTGCCAGTCGCCTTGCACTCGCCACACTACTTACCCGTAAGCTCACCATTCGGCACAGCGCCGAATCCGACAGGGGTGGTGAACCGGGAACCGCCTTATATCCGGAAGCGATATTGCCCCACTGGTCGTCAGACGAGCGCGAGACTCTGCTGGAGAGAGCACTTTTCGGCTTTGCCAGCTATGGCAGAGTGCGGTTTCACCATCGGTCGGTGATCGAATATCTTGCGGCTCAGCAGCTAGAAAATATGTTGTGCCACGGCATGTCTATAAAGGCGGTAAAGCGTCTGCTTTTCGCTGAGACGCCACAAGGCGTCAAGGTCGTGAAGCCCTCAATGCGGCCAATTGCCGCTTGGCTTGCTTTCTCCCAGCCGAGTATTTTCAGTGAAGTTCGAGAACGCGAACCCGACCTGTTGCTCGATTATGCCGATCCTGAATCACTGACGCCATTGCAGCGTCGTGATGCTTTGCGCAGCTACATCAGCCACTATGGGAAGGGCACCTGGCGTGGGTTACATGTGCCGCGCATGCAAGTTCATCGTTTCGCATCGATTGAACTTACCCCTGAAGTTCTGCGCTTCTGGGAATCCGGAATTGAAAATCCAGAAGTGCGTGAACTGCTCTTGGAACTTGTCGCGGCTGTTCCCATGCGGGAAGGCGCCGATATTGCCTATTCAGTCGTTATTCATGGAGAAGCGAGTGTTGGCGAACGGATGGATGCGCTTGATGCGCTGATCAAGCTCAATGACTCTCGCCTTGAGTCGGTGATCTCCTCAATCCAAATCGATCCAATTCTCTGGCCCAATAGCCTTGTTAATGCCTCAACCCAGAGGCTTTTCCCAGCTCATATTCAGGCTGACAACCTGTGCCGCATCCTCTCCCGCATCAATGTTTCTCGAGATAGTACCTATGATCTGAACTGGTTCTGGCCGCATGCGATAACCGAGTCTGACATGACACCAAGCTACCTTGAAGCGTTGCGCGTTGGATTGACTGATCTTGTAACTGAAGGGATCGAATGGAGCAAGGAATGGCCACACCTTTTAACCCCCAAGCGACATCTTGTTGCCCCTCTTGCCGCTGTTTGCCTTCGCCAGTTGACAGAAGGTCACTCATCAACGCATGTCATCGAATCAAGTGTCATAGCGCTCAGGTTTGCGGGCGATGAATACGATCGTAACGAGCCTGCAACCAACCTGAGAAAGGGGCTTGAGCAATCGCCGACAATTTTGAGGGAGGCGGCATTCTGGGCCGGGGACACCTTCATCCAGAAACTTCATTCTGAAGACGACCATTGGAAGCGCTATTACGAGGCTAGCCATAGAGGCGCGATAACCTTGAATGCCAGACAGGATGCAAGCTGGGTTCTGGCGAACCTCGCCAACACTGAGAATCCATTCGCTGAACGCCGGATGATGCTAGAAGCGGCGATTCGTGAGACGTGGGATGGTCATGGAGAATGTCATGACCATTTGATCAGGCTAAAGGGTTTAGTCACCGATAGTCCCAAGCTTATCGAGTGCATTGATGAATATCTCAAACCTGTCCAAGATAATCCAGAGCATCTTCGCAGGCAAGAGAAACATCAAAAATTTCAGGAACAAGCCAAACAGCAACGAGCCAACGATCATGCCAGCTGGGTCTCGTTTTGGCAGGAGGTGGTTGATAATCCGCAAACTGCTTTCGATCCGAAACGCGCCGAAGACACTGCCTGGAATCTGTGGCAGACGATGAGACGTTCAGGCCAAGAAAGCCGAGCCTCCGGGTGGAACCGGCGCTTCATCGAGAAGTATTTCAGTAAAGATATTGCCGACCGATTGCGCACAACGATGATGGACATCTGGCGTAATGACAGACCCACACTGCGTTCCGAGCGCTCTGACGAGAAGAAGGACACCTTCATGATCCGCTGGCAACTGGGACTTGCCGCTGTTGCGGCTGAGTCCGAAGATTCAAACTGGGCTCGAAAACTGACCAACGACGAAGCGAAATTGGCAGCCCGCTACGCCCCGCTCGAACTGAATGGATTCCCATCATGGCTTGAGAGCCTTGCCATCGAGCATTCCGTGGCCGTTGAGGCCGTACTTGGCCCGGAACTCACAGTTGAGCTGGATGAGATAGCCAATGCTAATTTTCACGCCTCTCTATTGCAAAATATAAGTCACGCGGCCCCATTCCTCGCAACCTTGTTCTTGCCAAGGCTCCACGTTTGGTTCGATGAAAATGCCCACCGTATTCGCGAGGGGGAGGAAATCGCCCAGGCGTCTGAACGACTTAGGCGAGTAATCGATGTCTTGTTAAATTGTGGCGACAATCAAACTCACAGACATATTTGCACGGTTGCCGCACAACAACTCGCTGGCGGACTTGATCATGTCTACGCATATGTATGGCTACCGACCTTGATGCGATTAGATCCCGTCGTAGGAACAGAGCGGTTGGAGCAAGGCTTGAGTCGTGAAGAACCTGGTCCGCAAGGGCCTGGCGTAGACTGGATCGGTTTCCTGTTTGGGGATCGCTATAACCAAGGGCTGGTTAATCTTCGCTTACCAGAATTTACACCGGCCTTGCTGCTACGACTCGTACGTCTTGCTTATCGTACAGTGCTCCCTTCGGAAGATATCAGCCATGAGGGCGTTTACTCTTCAGGCCCTCGAGACCATGCCCAAGACGGGCGCAATGCCCTCATGGGCGCCCTCTTGAACACTAAAGGGCCAGATGGTTGGGCAGCAAAGCTCGAAGTGGCTGATGACCCACTATTGGCCCATTTCCGAGATCGGGCCTTGGCGATTGCGAGAGAAAAGGAAGCCGAAGAATCCGATAATGCCGTACTCTCCGAATCCGAAGTGATTACCCTATTCCGGAACCGAGAAACGTCACCTTTAACTCGTGACGAAATGTTTGCGCTTATGGAAGATCGCCTCGACGATCTCGATGATCTGTTGCTTCGTGATGATTCGCCGCGTGCTGCCTGGGCCTGTATTTCTGATGAAAAAGTAATGCGCCGAGTAATTTCGCACGAGTTGAACAATATTGCCAACCACGCTTACACCGTTGATCAAGAGGGCGTGACGGCTGACGAGAAAGAAACCGACATCAGGTTGCGAGCCACCGCTTCCGATCAACAAGCCGTGATCGAGCTAAAATTAGGCGATGATCGTTCTGGTCGAAACTTGCGCGATACCATCATGGAGCAGCTCGTGACCAAATACATGGCACCGGAAAATTGCCGATCCGGCTGCCTGTTGATTACTGTCGCCAAAAACAGCGGTTGGAAGCATCCGGATTCCAACAAACTCCTTGATGTCACCGGGCTAAAATCAATGCTCCAAGACCAAGCCTCAAAGGTCGTTACCGAAATGGGGTTGGGTCTTCAGCTCACCGCGCGAGTTCTTGATCTTCGGCCACGTCTTCCGACAGAGAAAGGGAAGAGGCACGTATAGCAAGAGTGGTTATTCCCAACATCCCCCACCATATAATCCAGCGGGGAAATCGGCGCATGGAGACCTTCTTTTCCGAGGCCGATTACCGGGAGTATCTGTTTCTGATGGCGGAGTGGTGCAACCGCTGCAAGGTTCAGGTCTGGTCGTACTGTCTGATGAGCAACCATGTTCATCTTATTGTCGTCCCCGAGACCGAGGATGGGTTGCGCCGGGCGATCGGGGAGGTCCATCGCCGCTATACCAGGTATATCAATTTCCAGAAGGGGTGGAAGGGGCATCTCTGGCAGGGAAGATTCGGTTCGTTTCCGATGGACGAGGAGTATCTGATCGCCGCGGCCCGGTATATCGAATTAAATCCCGTCAGGGCAGAGATCGTCAAAAAGCCGGAAGATTACAAGTGGAGCAGCGCCCAGGCCCATCTGCAAGGCGAAGACGATATCCTCGTAAAGGTTGAGCCACTGCTTTCGATAGTCCCTGATTGGCGGGAACTGCTGGCAAGCGATTTGTCCGAAGAGGAATATGAAAACCTGCGCCTTCACGAAAGGACCGGCCGTCCGCTGGGCAGTGACGATTTTGTCGAAGAGATGGAAAAGCGGACCGCCCGGATACTCAGAAAGCAAAAGCCGGGACCGAAAAAGCAATAGATATATATGGTTTTCGGAAACACCAGAAAACTGTCTTTATTTCACTACCACCTTCCTGGGAAAAACCGATAGCTCTACCCTTTTTCTGTCAGAAAACATTACACTATCTTGATTTTTGACCGTTTTTTGGTAGAGTACTCCCATAACGAAAGGGCAAACCTGGGGGAGCAATCCAGGGACGCAAAGCTATGGGCCCCATGGGGGCCGCCAGGTTACCCAATAGAAAATTTTCTTACAAGAAACCTTTTAGCCTGTTCCCTTTTCATCGGAGCAGGCTTTTTTTATATTGAAAAAAGGGGGGAAGTAAATGGGAGTATTTAAAATTGAATATTTATTTTCATGGAGTGGCGGTCACGCGGATTTTGATTTTGAATTCGACAAAGACTCCATAGCCCTGCTTAACGAACCCCCGGAAGAATTACCCGTATGGACCCAGCTGGATTATTGTAAATGCCCGAACTGTCCCCTGGACTCAAATGACGTTGATTATTGTCCCACCGCGGTGAGCTTTATCCCTGTCCTCGAACGATTCAGGAATGTTGATTCAAGCGATGAAGTGGAGGTGCAGGCTACAGTTGCCGACCGCAGAATATTCATGACTGCTCCCGCCCGAAGAGCGATAAGCTCTGTTGTCGGTCTTCTGTTCGCGACTTCTGGATGTCCCCACACCATATATTTTAGACCTATGGTCCGTTATCATATTCCGCTGGCAAGTGAGAATGAAACCATCATGCGGGCCATGTCCATGTATTCCCTTGCCCAGTATTTCAAACACAAGACCGGCGCACCACCCGACATGGACCTGGTAGGATTAAGAAAGATTTATGACGAGCTCCAGACTGTAAACATGACGATGGCTGAACGCTTACGTTCGGTGGAGGGAACTCCTTCTTCATCTGTAAACTCGTTAATCTTGTTAGATATGTATGCCAAGATGGTTCCCAAAGAGATCGATAACTCCCTTAAAGATTTGGCATATCTCTTTCAATCATTTTTACACTGAAATCTTCAGAGCCGTATAAAGTCATAAAAAGGGGCGCAGCGCTTTTTAATTCTTTATGTTCTCCAGATCCGCAAGGAATGCGGCAAATCGAATCTGCCGAATCATCCCCTTTCCGGCTGGCAGCTGGGGCAGTAGAAGCTGGCCCGCCCGCCGAGGATGCATTTCTCGACCGGTTTGCCGCAGCTTCGGCACGGCTCTCCCAGACGCCCGTAAACTCTTAGTCTCACCTGGAAGTAGCCCTTTTCTCCGCTGCTGTTGACGTAATCGGAAATTGAGCTGCCGCCGCAGGCGATGGCCTCTTCGAGGATTTCCCGACTTTTCTGGACGATGGTCCGCCAATCGGGGAGCTCAAGGGTACCGGCCGAGGTTTGCGGGTTGATCCCGGCGGCGAAGAGGGTTTCGCAGGCGTAGATATTGCCGATCCCGGTGACGATCCGGTTGTCCATCAGGAAGTTCTTGACCGGCAGCACCCTTCGCCGCGCCTTTTCGGCAAGATACTCGGCGGAAAAAGCCGGCTGGAAAGGATCGGGCCCCTGATTGGCGAATAGGGCCTCAAGGTCGGCATCGGTTTTTACTACCTGCACCGAACCGAAGCGCCGGGTATCGTTGAAGCGCAATTCCATTTGATTGTCGAGGAGCCAGCGGCCGTGGTCATGTTTCGCCAAGGGGGTCCCCGCCGGGAAAAGCCCGAGCCGGCCGGTCATGCCAAGATGGATGATTATGCTTGCCGAATTCTCCAGGCCTATAACGATGTACTTGGCCCTTCTCCGCACCGAAGCGATTTTTTGGCCCTCCACCAGCTCCAGCAGCGCCTCCGGGGTGGGCCGGGGTAGCCGCAACTTCTGTTTATTGAAGAAAACCCTTTCCAGGCGGCGCTCTTCGAGCAGCGGGGCCAGGCCGCGGCAGATCACTTCCACTTCCGGTAATTCGGGCATCCCTTCTCCTTAAATTATGATTATGATGGCGCCGCCAAAAGTCAAAAATCGCTTAATTCGATCGGCGCGAATCAATGGCTTAAGCGGACGCTTCCCGGCCGTCTCGAAAGCGAGGGGAGCCTTCCTTTGCCTCACTTCCCCGGAAACAATTAGTCGCGGAAAAACAAAAAAGGGGCAAGCCCGACGGGAAACCCTTTCATTCCCCGGCAAAATCAGCCTTATTATTTTTTTCCGCCCATTGCACAAATTTTTATGACACTCTTAAAAATCGTGCTATCTTATCAAACTCCTGCTTCATAGTATAAATACCAGTCAGAGAAAAAGCTTCCGGAGATGAAGATGATCGCCAAATGCCCAAAATGCAACAGTGTCGGCAAGCTCGCCGATCAACTCGCCGGCAACCAGGTTCGTTGCCCCAAATGCGGCTCCAGCTTCGTGGCCGAAACCATCCGGAAAGGGAATTGGTATTACGCTGAAGGGGACCTGAAGAAGGGTCCCATCAAACAACAGGAATTTGAACGGCTGCTTGCCGCCGGCGCCATTGTTCCGGAAACTCTGGTCTGGCGCAAAGGAATGACGGACTGGCAGCCCCTGGCCGAAGTCAGGTTGCCTGCCGCCGGAACATGGTACTACGCCGAAGGCAACAACAAAGCGGGACCGGTCAGCCAGGACCAGCTCAACCGGCTGGCTGCCGACGGGACCATTGGCGCCGACACCCTGATCTGGAGGATGGGGATGACCGACTGGCAACCCTTGTCCGAAGTCAATATGTCGTCCGATTCCCCAAACGAATGGGGAAAATGCGGCGAATGCGGCAATGACTACGCCCCGACCCCGTTAACCGGCTCTGAAGAAAAGTTTTGCGAGAACTGCAAGTTGGCCCGGTCCCGGCAAGCCCTGCCCGAAACCAGGCTCAAATACGGCCGTCTGCCGAACAGGTTCGTCGCCAAGATCATCGATCTTTTATTCATGCTGGCCATGGCCGGGATGATCGAGGGGCTGAGCCGAAAGATCTTTCCGGCTTCCTATGCGAGCAATGCCGTGACTCCGGTCTTCATGATAACCCTGACCCTCAATATGTTGCTGGGCGTCTTCTATGTCACCTGGTTTGTCGGCAAGTTCGGGGCGACCCCCGGCAAAATGGTCCTCAAGCTGAAAATCTCCACCCCCCCCGGCAACAAGATCGGTTATCTCCACGCCTTCGGCCGCTACTGCGGTGAATATATCGCCGGGCTGGGCATCATGGGTTTTCTGATCATGACGGCCTTCTGGATCCTAGGCATCATGCTTCCGGCAAATCCATGGGAGAACAGCATCGCCGTCGCGGTTCTGGTTACCCTCGGTCTGGTTTACGCCCCGGCCATCTTCGATGCCAAGCGCCGGACCCTTTACGACCGGCTGTGCAACACCAGGGTTCTGGCCGCCTGATTTACCTCAACCGGTAATTTCTTGTCTCTCTGGCCGCTGATCACTTGATCCGGCCCGGCTCAACCAAAGGCGGCGGCCCGCAGCAGCCGGATTTCTCCATGGTGGGGGCGGGAAGAGGGTTACAGCATGAATCCCGCGCCTCCATATTAATAACCTCGCCCCGATCGTCGATTATAAATACCGCTTCACCCAGGCGCTCGGCCGCATCGCGGCGCAGGCAGCCCGTTCTCCCCTTGTAGAGGATGACCCCCTCGACCATCACCAGTTCCGCCGGACCGCGGTAAATCACGGTGACCTCATCGGCTTCCGTGGGCTTCAGGCAGCTGAAGGTGAGCGAATAGAACTGGGTGCCTTCCTCCAGGCGGTACGGGAAGCGCTTTACCAGTTCGGCCCCCCGAAAACCGGCGCCCCGGAGCATGGCCAGCAGATGTTCCTGCTGGAGAGCGCCGCCCAGACATTCCCCCCTCAGTTTCTCGCTGTTTCTGATCGCGGCCGGGATCGGCCGCTCGGTGACCACATCCGAAACGACCAGCCGGCCACCCGGCTTCAAGACCCGGAAGATCTCATGCAGGGTCCGGCGCTTGTCGGGGCTGAGATTAATCACGCAGTTCGAGATCACGACATGGGCGGAGGAGTCCTCCAGGGGAATATCTTCCAGATAACCATGCCGGAATTCCAGATTATCGTAACCGAGCCTCGCGGCGACCGCTTGCTGGGACTCCCGGGCCAGGGCCAGCATCTCGGCGGTCATATCGATCCCGATCACCCTGCCGCCGGGTCCGATCTTTTCGGCGGCGATAAAACATTCGACCCCGCTGCCGCTGCCGAGATCGACCACCGTCTCCCCCGGCCGCAGCCCGGCATCGTTGACCGGGCTGCCGCAGCCGTAAGACCTGCTGCTCGACTCAAGGGGAATAAAGGACAGGGCATCGCCCGCTGGTCCGAAGGGGTTGGTGATCTCGCTATTGGTCCGCTGCGCCGCCGCCCCGTAAAATTCCCGGACCGACTGATGGCCGTCCCCGGCCGAAATGGAGATCACGCAATTGCAGTGGGTCAGGGAGATATCGCCGCCGTCCGGACAGTCACGGAGGACATCCCCCATCCGGAGCCGGATTTCAGCGGGATCGCGTAGAGGATAGCTCTCGGCCCGCTCGGTTATCAGCCAAAGGGCCACCAGTTCATAAAGATCGAGATAGGGGTCGTGACCTACAAACTCGCCGCCGGCCAGATAGCTGTGGTCGAGATCGCCGCCGCCGGTAAGAAACCGCAACGGCCGTCCCCAGCTTTCCGGCGAATCCAGAAGGGATGCCTGCCTGATCCTCTCCAGAACCGGACTCTGCCGCCAGGCTTCCTCGAGGCCGTCCGCCAGTTCTCCGGCCGCGAGTTCCTCGATGCCGACCAGGGCAGGCGATGGGTAGACCCTGCCGTCCGGCCCGACCGCCAGGGATTCCCAGCCGGTATTGCTGAGGTCGAACCTGGTCCCCGGCGCACTGAAGACCTGATTGCGGATCGCCTCGATATTATCGATGGTCACCCCGTGCTCCTCTGCGGCCCGCTGGGCCTTGACCAGTTCCGGAAAAATCTCAGCCGGGCCGACAAACTGCCCGGCCGCCCCCTTGCCCCTGACAAAATGCCAGAGGAAATGGAGGTTTTTCACCTTCTTGCGGGCGGCAAGTTCGGTGATTGCCGCCAGATCGGAAAAATTAATTTTGTTGACCGTCACCGACAGGGTAAGCAGAAAGCCCCGTTCAGCCAGAAGATCGAGAATGGCCATCAGGCGGGCAAAGGTTCCCGCCCCCCGCAGGGAGTCGTGATGCTCCTCCATGCCATCGAGGCTGATCTGCAGATGGAGGCGCTCTTTGGGCAGGGCGTCCAGCTGATCCAGAAAACCGTCAAGCAGCAGGCCGTTGGTGAGAATAACCGCATGGACTTCGGGGTCGGCTAGAAGTTTGGCGATTATTGCGGGGAAGCCGGGATAGACAAAGGGTTCGCCGCCGGTAAAATAAAACAGGCTGCTGCCCAGGGCTCTGGCCTCCGCCAGCCCTTTATCCAAAAGCGCCGGCGAGAGGGTCTCGCTCATTTCCGGAGAGGAGGAAAAGAGGCAGTGGCCGCAGGCCAGGTTGCACTTCGAGGTCAGGTGAAACCAGCATTCCCGCAGATCTTTCAGGGAGAGATAGGCCCCCCTGCCTTTGTAATCGGGCAGGTCGACCCCGTCGATCTGGTTGCGGATCTGTTGCCGCCGCAGGCAGGCAGGCGGTTCGGGGTCAATATTTTGCAGGAGCAGATCCGCCTCGGCGCCGGGAACAAACCAGTCGGGCTTCTCCGGATGAAGATAAACGGAGTGGCCGGCAAAGGTCAGCCGTTGCCACTTGTCCAAAGTGATTATGGGAAGTTTCGTCATTTCTTTATTACCTTGAGGCGATTTGTCTCTGCTTACCGCTGGGTTGATGACGGCGCAAAAGGGATATGGGCCGCCGTCGTGTTTTTTTTCGGGGTTTTTGCGAATTGATCAAATTCAACAGGGGCCCGCCAGGCGGCGGGAACACATCGAACCGTCCGCAAAACTCACCGCCCGCCTGCCTACACCTCCCGACCCTCACCTCGATTGCGGCCCGGCTTCTGGCTTCTGGCTTCTGGCTTCTGGCTTCTGGCTTCTGGCTT